>NZ_SDWW01000002.1 GCF_004168625.1 Pengzhenrongella frigida | reverse complement strand
CTCCCCCGGCGGGGCGGCCGGAGCGGTCGTCGCGGCCCGAGCCCTCGGCGGCGCGGGCGGCGCGATCATCCCGACCTGCGCCGTCGGCGGGCCGGGCGGAGCGGTCGTCCTGGCTCACCGCGTCGCCTCGCCGGTCGCCGCTGGCGTTCTGGGGTCGAGCGCTGCGCCCCTCGTAGCCCCGCGGGTTGGCGGCGCCGCGTCCGGTGCGGTCGTCACGGCCGTGCTTGTCGTTCTCGGAACCGCTCACGCCGGGACCTCCTGGGTGCCAAGTACTGCTTCGGGTGCCAGCCGGGCGCCACGGGCCCAGTCGGCGGCGTTCATCGCGCGCTTGCCCGCGGACGACACCTCACCGAGGGCGACCGCGTGGGAGGCGGTGCCGACGAGGACCTCGGCGCGCCCCACGCGCACCGCCCCGGGGGCGAGGTCGGTCACGTCCGGGCGCAGCGTGACGGGGCCCAGCTTGAGCCGGCCGCCGTCGGGCGTGGTCGTCCACGGACCCGGCGCGGGCGTGCAGCCCCGGATCAGGCGGTCCACTGCGTGGGCGGGATGGTTCCAGCGCACGCGGGCGTCCTCGACCTCGAGCCGGGGTGCGTGGCTGACGCCGTCGGCGGTCTGGGGAATCGGGCTCGCGTCGCCGTCCTCGATCGCGTCGAGGGTGGCGACCAGCAGGCTCCCGCCCGCGACCGCGAGGCGGCTGAGCAGGTCCCCCGCGGTGTCGCGGGGCCGGATGGTCTCGGTCAGCATCCCGAAGACGGGTCCGGTGTCGAGGCCCGCCTCGATCAGGAACGTGGTCGCGCCGGCCACCTCGTCGCCGGCGATCACCGCACGCTGCACCGGCGCTGCGCCGCGCCAGGCGGGCAGCAGCGAGAAGTGCAGGTTGACCCAACCGTGCGCGGGCACGCCGAGGACCTCCGGCGGCAGCAGCGCGCCGTAGGCGACCACGGGCGCGCAGTCGACCGCAAGCTCGGCGAGCCGGGCCTGGAAACCGGGGTCCCGGGGGCTGCGGGGGGTGAGCACCTCGAGGCCGGCGAGCTCGGCCCGCTGCTTGACGGGGCTCGCGGTCAGGCTCCGGCCGCGGCCGGCCCGGGCATCCGGTCGCGTCAGGACGGCGACCACCTCGTGCCGGGAATCGAGCAGTGCCTCGAGGGCGGGCACGGCCACCTCAGGGGTTCCGGCGAAGAGCAGACGCATGGGCCCGAGTCTAAGTGCGAGGCGCAGCCGCCCCGACGGCCAGCCCGAGCGCGCGCAGATCCCGGCGCAACGCGTCCGCGGAGGTGAAGAGCACCGCCTGGTAGCCGACCCGCACCGCCGCCTCGACGTTCGCCGGCGAGTCGTCGATGAACACCGTGCGGCCCGGCACGAGGTCGAACCGCTCGGCCAGCAGCGCAAAGATCCGCGGGTCGGGCTTCACGAGGCCGACCTGCCCGGACACCAGCACCCCCTCGAGCAGACCGATCACGGGCGCCGCGGGTTCGGCGTGGTGGTACGTCTCGGCCGACCAGTTGGTGAGCCCGAACAGCCGGACGCCGTCGGACGCGAGATCGCGCACGATCTGCGCCGACCCCTCGACGGGCCCCGGAACGGCGTCCACGAAGTGCTCGACGTACAGGTCGACGGCCCGCGCGTGCTCGGGGAACCGGGCGTGCACGTCGGCGCGCGCGTGCGCCCAGGACCGTCCGGAGTCCTGGCGCTGGTTGAACGCCGGGAAGTCGACGTCGGCGAAGAACCTCGCGACGGCCCGGTGGTCCAGCCGGCCCACGAACGGCCCGTACGGGTCCCAGCGCACCAGCACGTTCCCGAGGTCGAACACCACGGTGTCGATCCCCCGGCCAGGCTCCCCCGACGGCCACTGCGCCTGCGTCGGCGACTCCGCCGACGGCTGCTCCTGCGTCGGCCGCTGTTCGTGCGTCACAGCATCTCCCTCGGATCGAGCTGGATGCGCACGGTGCCGCCCTCTCGCCGGGCGCTGCGCACGGCGGACGACGCCGCCAGCGCCGCGGCCAGCGCTCCCCCGGCCGCCAGCGGCGCCCGGACGATCGCGCGCACCGGCTGGTCGAGGGTCCCGGGAGCCTGCCGCGCCGCGGCGGTCACGGCCTGCGCGTCCTCGACGACGACCGGACCGAGCACATCCGCCCCCGGTGGCAGCGCGAGGCGGGCCAGGAAGACCGCGACGGCATCCCGGGTCCCGGTGACGGCGCCGACCCGGACCGCGGGTGGCAGCGCGAGCTCCGCGCGCTCGGTGAGCTCGCGTTCGACGAACCCGACCGGATCCCACCGCACGAGCGCCTGGGTGGGCGCGGGCGCGGCGTCGCCCACGAGCAGCACGACCCCGCCCGCTCCCGACGGGCGCACCAGGGACGCCGCCGTCAACCAGCGGTGCACGGCCTCCTCGCCGGTGCGCAGCGATACGCGCGCGGTGGACACCGCCGCGTCGAGGAGCAGCGCCGCGGCGTACCCGCCGTCGGCCTCCGGTTCGGCTCCGGGGGTGGCCACCACCAGGGCCGGCCGCCCGTCGACCCGGGCCAGGACCCCGGTGGGCGAGCCGGCACCGGATACCCGGACCGGCACCCCCGGGAACGCGCGACCGAGCTCCTCGGCGGTCCGGTCCGACCCGACCCGGACCGACCGCAGCGCGCCGCTGCCGCACTCGCCGCACCGCCAGGTCGTGGCCAGCGCGCCGCACCAGGTGCACTGCGGCACCCCGGCGGCGGACCCGATCGCGAGCGGCCCGTGGCACGCCCCGCAGCGCGCGACCGTCCGGCAGCGCTCGCACGCGACCACGGGCAGGTACCCGGCGCGTGGCACCTGCACGAGCACCGGACCGGTGCGCAGGGCCTCGCGGGCGACCCGCCACGCCTCGCTCGGGAGTCGGGCGGCGCCCGCCGCGCCGTCCCGCGCGAGCTCGATCGAGGTCAGCGCGCGGACCCGTGGGGTGCGGGCCCGCACGACCGGCCGGTCGGCCTGCAGCGGCTGGGCCCAGCCGGCCGCGACCATGGCCTGGGCCTCGGTCGACCGCGCGTGCCCGCCGATCAGCGCGGCGCAGCCCGCCTGTTCGGCGCGGATCGCGAGCACCTCACGCACGTGCGGGTACGGAGAACGCGGCTCGCTGTGCAGGTCGTCCAGCTCGTCCCAGCACACGACCAGCCCGAGGGTCTGCACCGGCGCGAACGCGGCGGCGCGCGTGCCGATCACCACCCGCGCGTGCCCACGCAGCACCGCCAGGAACGACCGGTACCGGCTCGCCGGGCCGTCGTCGGCCGCGAGCCGGGCGTAGCCGCCCTCCGCGCCGGGCGTCCAGGCGGGCACGCCGGCCGACTCGAGCGCGGCCGCGACCAGATCGCCGTCGCGCGCATCCGGTACCACGACGAGCGACCCGCGCCCGCTGATGCTGGTGGCCACGACCGCCTGCGCGATCGCGTCCGCCCAGCTGCTCCCCGGTCCGCCGGGCAGCGCGCTCCAGACCGCGCGCGGTGCGTGGCCGGCGCTCAGGTGCGAGAGGAACGCGCCACCGCCGCGGTGGTCGGCCCACCCGGTGCCCGACGGCGTCGGGCCGCGCACCTCGCTGGGGCGTACGGCCGGGCCGCCCTCCGCCGCAGCAGCCGTGGCCGGACTGCCCTCCGCCGCAGCAGCCGCAGCCGGACCGCCCTCCGCCTCGACCCGCGCATGCCGCGGCGGGATCGCGAGGCGGAGCACGTCGGCGAGCGTGCCGGCGTACCGGTCGGCGACCGCACGGGAGAGCCGGAGCACGCTCGGGGTGAGCACCGCCTCACCGGACACGACCTTGCGCAGCGGCACGAGCTCGCCGTCGTGCTCGGCGGTCTCGACGCGCTCGAGCAGGTACCCGTCGACGTCCTGCCGGCCGAACCGCACCTTCACACGCGTGCCGGGCTGTGCGACGTCGTCCAGCGCGGCGGGCACCAGGTACTCGAACGGCCGGTCGAGGTGCGCCGGCGGCAGGTCGATGCAGACCCGCGCCACGGGCAGCCGCTCGGCGATCTCCACCGCGACGGCCGACCGGGGTCGACGCGCGGTGCGGGGGCCGGGCAGCCCAGCGAGGGTCAGCTGTTCGCCGACCGGCAGCCCACCCGCCGTCGTCCCCGCGCTCACAGCCCCACCCTCGATCACACCGGTCATCCCACCACGCCGCACCGACACCGCACGCCGGCAGCGGCAGCGAACCCCGCGGCCGCGCAGGACGAACCCGCGGCCGAGGCCGCGCCAGCCGACCGGGTCAGGAGAGCTGGGACCGCAGGTCTTCCACCCGGTCGCTCCGCTCCCAGGTGAAGTCCGGCAGCTCGCGGCCGAAGTGGCCGTACGCGGCCGTGCGCTGGTAGATCGGGCGCAGCAGGTCGAGGTCGCGGATGATCGCCGCCGGCCGCAGGTCGAACACCTCGCGGATCGCGGCCGTCAGGCGGGCCAGCGGCACCGTCTCGGTGCCGAAGGTCTCGACGTACAGCCCGACGGGGTGCGCGCGTCCGATCGCGTAGGCGACCTGGACCTCGCAGCGGCGCGCGTACCCGGCCGCGACCACGTTCTTGGCCACCCACCGCATCGCGTACGCACCCGAGCGGTCCACCTTGGACGGGTCCTTGCCGGAGAACGCGCCGCCGCCGTGGCGCGCCATGCCGCCGTAGGTGTCGACGATGATCTTGCGGCCGGTCAGCCCGGCATCGCCCTGCGGTCCGCCGACGACGAACGTGCCGGTCGGGTTCACGAGCAGCTCGTGGTTGCTGGTGTCGAAGTCGACCAGCGCGAGCACGGGCTTGACCACGTGCTCGGCGATCTCCGGCAGCAGGAGGTCCAGCTGGATGTCGGGATCGTGCTGGGTCGACAGCACGAGCGTCTCCAGGCGCACGGGGCGGTCGCCGTCGTACCCGATCGTCACCTGGGTCTTGCCGTCGGGGCGCAGCCCGGAGACGATCCCCTCCTTGCGGACCAGCGCGAGGCGCTCGGCGAGGCGGTGCGCGAGCCAGATCGGCAGCGGCAGCAGGGACGGCGTCTCGTCGCTCGCGTAGCCGAACATCAGGCCCTGGTCGCCGGCGCCCTGGGCGTCCAGCGGGTCGGTGAACGTGTGGCTCGCGTCGTGGCGCAGCTCCCAGGCCTTGTCGACGCCCTGCGCGATGTCCGGCGACTGCGCGCCGATCGACACCGAGACGCCGCACGAGTCGCCGTCGAACCCGATGCTCGAGGAGGTGTAGCCGATCGCACGGACGACCTGGCGGACCACCTGCGGGATCTCGACGTACGCGCTCGTGGTGACCTCACCGGCGACGTGCACGAGGCCGGTGGTGACCATCGTCTCGACGGCCACGCGCGCGGCCGGATCCTGCTCGAGCAGGGCGTCGAGGATGGCGTCCGAGATCTGGTCGCACACCTTGTCGGGGTGCCCCTCGGTCACGGATTCGGACGTGAACTGGCGGAGATCAGAAGCGGTCATGGGGACCACAGTAGTGGTGAGGTACGGCCGGGCGGTCGGGTTATCCGAGCCGGCAGACCTCGTCCCAGAGGGCGTCGGCCACCTCGTCCTTCGACCCGACGGCGGCGCCCAGCACGTCGCCGTGCCGATCGAGGATCGTCACGGCGTTGTCGGTCGTGCCGAACGCGAGCCCGTGGCCGACGGCGTTCACGGCGAGCAGGTCGGCGCCCTTGCGCCGGGCCTTGGCTCGCCCGTACTCCAGCACGGTGGTGTGCTCGTCCCCGGTCTCGGCGGCGAAGCCCACGATCACCTGGCCCGGACGCAGCCTCTCGGCGGTGAGCTCGGCGAGGATGTCGGGGTTCGCCTCGAGCAGGATCGGGTCGACGACGCCGTCGCTGCGCTTCTTGACCTTGTGGCCGGCGGCGGCGACGGGTCGGAAGTCGGCCACAGCGGCCGCCATCACGACGACGTCCGCCGTCCGGGCTGCGGCCCGCACGGCGGTGCGCAGCTGGTCGGTGGTCTCCACTTCGACGACGTCGACCCCGGCCGGGTCGTCGAGGCTCACGTTGGCGGCCACCACGGTGACCCGGGCTCCGCGATCACGCGCGGTGCGGGCCAGGGCGTACCCCTGCCGGCCGGAGGACCGATTGCCGAGGTAGCGCACGGGGTCGAGCGGCTCGCGGGTGCCCCCGGCCGAGATCACGACATGGCGGCCGGCGAGGTCCTGCGGTCGCGGGGGCGCGACGAGGGCGAGCGCGGCGGCCGCGATCTGGTCCGGCTCGGGGAGCCGACCGGGACCGGTGTCCGCGCCGGTCAGCCGGCCGGACGCGGGGTCGAGCACGTGCACGCCCCGTGCGCGCAACGTCGCCACGTTCGCGCGCGTGGCGGGGTGGTCCCACATCTCGGTGTGCATAGCCGGCGCCATCAGCACCGGGCAACGCGCCGTGAGCAGCGTGGAGGTCAGCAGGTCGTCCGCCCGGCCGGCCGCGGCGCGCGCGAGCAGGTCAGCGGTGGCCGGTGCCACGATCACGAGGTCGGCGTGCTGGCCGAGCGCCACGTGCGGGACGTGCGCGACGTCGTCGAACACCTCGGGCGTGGCGGACTGACCGGACAACGCCTCCCAGGTGGGACGCCCGACGAACTCGAGGGCCGCGCGGGTCGGCACGACGCGCACGTCGTGCCCGGCCTCGCGCAGCAGCCGCAGCAGCAGGACCGCCTTGTAGGCGGCGATGCCGCCGGCAACGCCCAGGACGATCTGCACGTCGCGGCCCCCGACGGCGCTAGATCAGGAGTCGGTCGGGGTGATCGTCAGCAGGCCCTCGTTGATCTCGCGCATCGCGATCGACAACGGCTTCTCCTGCGGGCGGGTCTCGACGAGCGGGCCGACGTACTCGAGCAGGCCCTCGTTGAGCTGGGAGTAGTAGGCGTTGATCTGACGCGCGCGCTTGGCGGCGTAGATGACCAGGGCGTACTTGGAGTCGGCCTTCTCGAGCAGCTTGTCGATGGGCGGGTCGGTGATGCCGATCGGAGCGGCGACTGTTCCGGACACATGGGCTCCTGGTGTTTCGTGGTGCGTGAGTTTCGTGATGCGTGCGTTTCGAGCAAGAGATTTCGAACGTCCTGGCAAGGACCAGCGACCTACTCTACCGGTTCACGAGGCCCATGACCCGGATGAGCTCATCCGTGGCCCGTCGCACGTCGTCGTTGACGATCACGACGTCGAACTCCGGCTCGGCCGCGAGCTCGATCCGCGCGGTGCGCAGACGTCGCTCGCGTTCCTCGGCGTCCTCCGTGCCGCGGCCGACCAGCCGGCGCTCGAGCTCCTCCCAGGACGGCGGGGCGAGGAACACGAACCGCGCGTCGGGCATGGTCTGGCGGACCTGGCGCGCACCCTGCAGGTCGATCTCCAGCAGCGCCGCCTCCCCCGCCGCGAGGCGCTGCTCGACCGGCGCCCGGGGCGTGCCGTACCGGTTGAGGCCGTGCACGCGCGCCCACTCGAGCAGCTCGCCGCCCTCGACCATCCGGTCGAAGGCCTCCTCGGTCACGAAGTGGTAGTGCACCCCGTCGATCTCACCGGGCCGCGCGGGCCGGGTGGTGGCGGACACCGAGAGCCACACCTCGGGATGGCGTGCACGGATGTCGGCGGAGACGGTCCCCTTGCCGACGGCGGTCGGTCCGGCGAGAACGGTAAGCCGGGCTGGCGTCGGCGTCATGGGTGGGGCGGTGCTCCTGAGGAGATCGACGTGCGGGCGGGCGCGCACGACGGTGCGCACGAGCTGGCCGCCGGGTTCAGGCGGTCAGGAGCTCAGCGGGTGGGCTGAGCAGTTGCGTTCAGGGGTGGGAGCTCAGCCGAACCGCTCGACGAGAGCCTTGACCTGGTGCGGGCCCAGGCCGCGGACCCGACGGGTCTCGGAGATCCCGACCTCGGTCATGATGGCGCGCGCCTTGACCTTGCCGACCCCCGGCAAAGACTCGAGCAGCGCGACCACCTTGAGCTTGCCGATGACGTCATCCTGCTGGCCCTGAGCGATGACGTCGGAGAGGGTTCCTTGGGAGAACTTCAAGCGGTTCTTCACTTCGGCCCGGGCCTGCCGCGCTGCGGTGGCCTTGAGGAGCGCGGAAGCACGTTGTTCGGGGGTGAGCGGCGGGAGGGCCACGGACAAGTCACCTCATCGTCTAAGGGGGTCAGAACGTGCAATGAACCTAGCGATCCGCGTGCTGTGAGGCAACGCCGACCACCCAGTATCTCAGCGCAGCGCAGCACTCGCGTCGTCGGCCGCGCGTCGGGCGGCCGCGCGGAGGTTCGCGACATCGGGCCCGGCGGCCAGGACGGCCCGCGAGGAGGAGGCGAGCACGGCCCGCCGCGCGCTGCCGAACACGGCCGCGAGCTCGTCCGGACCCGCCCCCTGCGCCCCGACGCCGGGGGCGAGCAGCGGTCCGCGCACGGCCGCGAGGTCGATCCCGAGCCGCACCGCGGCGTCCCCGATCGTCGCGCCGACGACCAGCCCGATCGACCCGAGCGTCCCCCCGCGAGCGCCGAGCTCAGCAGCATTGAGCACACCGGCAGCGTCCGCGATCACCCCCGCCACGCTCCGCCCCTGCGCCGCCCGCCGAGTGCGGTCGATCGGTTCCTGCGAGCCCGCCTGCAGGGACGAAACGCCCGCACTCGGCGACTGGGGTGCGGGTGGGGTCGGGGCGGGTGGGGTCTGGGTGGCCGGTGGGTGCAGGGCGGGTGGGGTCAGGGCGTGCTGGACCGAGGCGCCTTCGGGGTTGGAGGTCAGGGCGAGGACGAACAGGCCGCGGCCGGTGGCGAGTGCGGTGTCGATTGCCGGGGCGAGGGAGCCGAACCCGAGGAACGGCGACACCGTCAGCGCGTCGCCGGCGAGCGGGGAACCGTCGCGCAGGTACGCGTCGGCGTAGGCCGCCATGGTCGAGCCGATGTCGCCGCGCTTCGCGTCGACGATCACGAGCGTGCCCGCCTCGCGACCCGCGGCGACGATCTCCTCGAGCACGGCGACCCCGGCCGACCCGTGGCGCTCGAACAGCGCGGACTGCGGCTTGATCGCGGCGACCCGACCGCCGACGGCGTCCAGCACGCGCCGCGCGAACTCGCGCAGCCCGGCGGCGTCGTCGGTCAGCCCCCAGGCCACCAGCAGGCCCGGGTGCGGGTCGAGGCCGACGCACAGCGGCCCGTACAGGTCCATCGCGGCGTCCAGACGGGCCCCGAACGGCCGGAGCGCCCCACCGGAACCGGGACGTTCCGCGCGGCCGCTCACGCGGCAGCTCCAGTCGTGCCGATCATGGCCATCGTCATGCGCTCGCACCGGCGGCCGCGGTGGCGGTGGCGGTGGCGGCGGTAGCACTGGCGGTCGCGGCCAGCGCGGCCCGCCGGACGGCGGCGTCGGCGTCGTGCTCCTGCAGGCTCTTGACGCTGAACGGGCCGGCCAGCTCGGCCTCGATCCCCTGCACCGCGGCACCGAGCTGCTGGACCGTGGTGACGATCGCCTTGTCGGCGGCCGTCGTGGCGGTCCGGATCTCGTAGCCGTCGATGCGCGCGCCCTGGCCCGACGGGGTGTTGACCACCATGTCGACCTCGCCGGCCCGGATGAGGTCGACGATGGTCGGCTCGCCGTCCGGCCCACGGCCCGAGGAGTGCTTGCGCACGATCCGGGACGGGATCCCGCTGCGGCGCAGCACGCCGGAGGTGCCCTCGGTCGCCAGGATCTGGAAGCCGAGCTCGACGAGCCGCTTGATCGGGAACACGATCGCTCGCTTGTCCCGGTCGGCCACGGAGATGAAAACCGTGCCCGACAGCGGCAGCCCGCCGTACGCCGCGGCCTGAGACTTGGCGAACGCCGTCGGGAAGTCGACGTCGAACCCCATCACCTCACCGGTCGACTTCATCTCCGGGCCGAGCACCGTGTCCACGACCATGCCGTCGGCGGTGCGGAACCGCTTGAACGGCAGCACGGCCTCCTTGACGGCGATGGGCGCGTCCAGGTCGAGCAGACCGCCGTCGACCATCGGCAGCACGCCGGATGCGCGCAGGTCCGCGATCGTGTGGCCGGCCATCACCAGGGCCGCGGCCTTGGCGAGCGAGACGCCGGTCGCCTTGGAGACGAACGGCACGGTCCGGGACGCGCGCGGGTTGGCCTCCAGCACGTACAGCACGTCGCTGACCAGCGCGAACTGCACGTTGAGCAGGCCGAGCACACCGACACCCCGCCCGATCGCCTCGGTCGAGCGGCGGATGCGCGCGAGCTCGGTGTTCGACAGGGTCACCGGCGGCAGCACGCAGGCCGAGTCGCCGGAGTGGATCCCGGCCTCCTCGATGTGCTCCATCACGCCACCGAGGAACATCTCCGTGCCGTCGAACAGCGCGTCGACGTCGATCTCGATCGCGTCGTCGAGGAACCGGTCGATCAGCAGCGGAGCGGTGGACCCGGCCGGGGCGCCGTGCGCCTCGTCGAACGCACGCCCGACGTAGTGGGCCAGCTGGCCGTCCGAGTAGACGATCTCCATGCCCCGCCCGCCGAGCACGTACGACGGACGCACCAGGACCGGGTACCCGATCGAGGTGGCGACCTCGAGGGCCTGCTCGGGGGTGGTCGCGACGCCGAACGCGGGTGCGGGCAGGCCGGCGTCGGCGAGCACCTTGCCGAACACGCCGCGGTCTTCGGCGGAGTCGATCGCCTCCGGGGTGGTGCCCAGGATCGGCAGGCCGGCGTCGGCCAGGCGCTGGGCGAGCGACAGGGGCGTCTGCCCGCCGAGCTGCACGATGATGCCGGCCACCGGACCGGCGGCGAGCTCGGCCTGGTAGACCTCGAGCACGTCCTCGAACGTGAGCGGTTCGAAGTACAGCCGGTCGGAGGTGTCGTAGTCGGTCGAGACGGTCTCGGGGTTGCAGTTGACCATCACGGTCTCGAACTCGCCGCGCAGGGCGAGCGCGGCGTGCACGCACGAGTAGTCGAACTCGATGCCCTGCCCGATGCGGTTGGGGCCCGAGCCGAGGATGAGGATCGCCGGGCGGGTGCGCGGGGACACCTCGGACTCCTCGTCGTAGGCCGAGTAGTGGTACGGCGTGCTCGCGGCGAACTCGGCCGCGCAGGTGTCGACCGTCTTGAACACCGGGCGCACGTGCAGCACGTGCCGGGTCAGCCGGACGGCGTCCTCGCTCATCCCGCGCACCTGCGCGATCTGCACGTCGGACAGGCCGTGCCGCTTGGCGTGGATGAGCACCTCACGGGTCAGCTCGCGCGCGGTGGCCGTCTCGGCGGCGACCTCGTTGATCAGCTGGATCTGGTCCAGGAACCACGGGTCGATGCCGGTGGCGGCGTACACGTCCTCGAGCGAGACCCCGGCCCACAGCACCTGCTGGACGTCGATCAGCCGGTGCTCGGTCGGCCGGGAGATCGTGGCGACCAGCGCGGCCAGCGGCTCGCCGGTGAGCGGCGCGCCGTCCCAGGAGAAGACGGAGCCCTTCTTGTCGATCGACCGCATGGCCTTGCCGAGCGCCTCGGAGAAGTTGCGGCCCATGGCCATCGCCTCGCCGACGCTCTTCATCGTCGTGGTGAGCGTGTCGTCGGCCGCGGGGAACTTCTCGAACGCGAACCGCGGCACCTTCACCACGACGTAGTCGAGGGTCGGCTCGAACGACGCCGGGGTGGACCCGGTGATGTCGTTGGGGATCTCGTCGAGGGTGTAGCCGACGGCCAGGCGCGCGGCGATCTTCGCGATCGGGAACCCGGTCGCCTTGCTGGCCAGCGCCGATGAGCGCGAGACCCGCGGGTTCATCTCGATCACGACGATGCGGCCGGTGTCCGGGTGCACCGCGAACTGGATGTTGCAGCCGCCGGTGTCCACGCCGACCTCGCGGATGACCGCGATCGAGATGTCGCGCAGCCGCTGGAACTCACGGTCGGTCAGGGTCAGCGCGGGCGCGACCGTGACCGAGTCGCCGGTGTGCACGCCGACCGGGTCGACGTTCTCGATCGAGCAGACGACCACGACGTTGTCGGCGCGGTCGCGCATGAGCTCGAGCTCGTACTCCTTCCAGCCGAGGATCGACTCCTCCAGGAGCACCTCGGTGGTCGGCGAGTAGTGCAGGCCCTGGCCCGCGATCTGGCGCAGGTCGGCCTCGTCGTACGCGATCCCGGAGCCGAGCCCGCCCATGGTGAACGACGGGCGCACCACGACGGGGTAGCCGAGCACACCGGCGGCCTCGAGGCACGCGTCAAGGGTGTGCGCGATCATCGAGGTCGCGACCTCGGCGCCGCAGCGCTCGACGACGCCCTTGAACAGCTGGCGGTCCTCGGCGAGGTTGATCGCGCGGATGTTGGCGCCGATCAGCTCCACGCCGTACTCGGCCAGCACGCCGGCCTCGTCGAGCGCGATCGCGGCGTTCAGCGCGGTCTGCCCGCCGAGCGTCGGCAGCAGCGCGTCCGGGCGCTCCTTGGCGATGATCGAGGTGAGCACCTCGGTGGTGATCGGCTCGATGTACGTGGCATCGGCGAACTCGGGGTCGGTCATGATCGTGGCCGGGTTCGAGTTCACCAGGATCACGCGCAGGCCCTCGTCGCGCAGGACGCGGCAGGCCTGGGTCCCGGAGTAGTCGAACTCCGCGGCCTGGCCGATCACGATCGGTCCGGAGCCGATCACGAGGACGCTGGCGATGTCGGTGCGGCGGGGCATCAGGCGAGGTCCTTCGCGGTCGAAGTGCTGGTCGTCATGAGATCCAGGAAGCGGTCGAACAGGTAGGCGGCGTCGTGCGGGCCCGCGGCGGCCTCCGGGTGGTACTGCACCGAGAACGCCGGCAGGTCGAGCGCGTGCAGCCCCTCCACGACGTCGTCGTTCAGGCCGATGTGGCTGACCACGACGCGGCCGTAGCGACCGCCGTCGTGCGGGGCGACGGACTCCCCCGTGCGTGGCGCGTCGACGGCGAAACCGTGGTTGTGCGCGGTGATCTCGACCTTGCCGGTGGCGCGGTCGAGCACGGGCTGGTTCACCCCGCGGTGCCCGTAGGCGAGCTTGTAGGTGCCGTAGCCGAGTGCGCGGCCGAGGATCTGGTTGCCGTAGCAGATGCCGAAGAACGGGATCCGCCGGTCGAGCACCTCACGGAGCAGCGCGACCTCGTGGGTGGCCGCGCTCGGGTCGCCCGGGCCGTTGGAGAAGAACACGCCGTCGGGCGCAAGGGCCTCGATGTCGCCGATGGTCGAGGTCGAGGGCAGCACGTGCACCTCGATGCCGCGCTCGGCCAGGCGTTTGGGGGTCATCGCCTTGATGCCGAGGTCGACGGCGGCGACGCGGGCGACCGGGGTGGCGAGCGGGGCGCCGTCGGGCCCGAGCGCGGCCACGACGTAGGCGGCGTCGGTGGAGACCTCGCCGGCCAGGTCGGTGCCGGCCATCGCCGGGGCGGCCACGACGACGGCGAGCAGCTCGGCGACGGGGCGGCGCACGCCGGCGGCCGGGGTGAGCTCGGCGCCGGAGAAGACCCCGGCGCGCATCACGCCGCGCTCGCGCAGGTGCCGCGTCAGGGCCCGGGTGTCGATCCCGGAGATGCCCACGACGGACTGACCGACGAGCTCGTCGTCGAGCGTGCCGGTGGCCCGCCAGCTGGACGCACGGCGGGCGGGGTCGCGCACGACGAAGCCGGCGACCCAGATGCGGTCCGACTCGGCGTCGTCGGCGTTGACGCCGGTGTTGCCGATGTGGGGCGCCGTCATCACGACGATCTGGCGGTGGTAGGACGGGTCGGTGAGCGTCTCCTGGTAGCCGGTCATGCCGGTGTTGAAGACGATCTCGCCGACGGTGGCGCCGCGGGCTCCGTACGCGCGTCCGGCGAAGGTGCGGCCGTCCTCGAGGACGAGCAGGGCGTCGTTCGGGTCGCTCATTGCGCTCCTTCAGTACCTGCGCCGAGGTCATCGGCGCGCGTCAGGTGGGCTTCGGGCGCGGGGCCCGCGAGGGCACCCGCCGCCTCGATCAGCAGGGGTCGGTCGGCCGCATGTCGCAGGCGCAGACCGGTGGTGAGCTCGATGCCCGGGACCCCGGCGGATCCGGGAGCCTGCCAGGTGAGCACGATCAGGCCGTCGTGACCGACGACCTTGCCGGCGATGCCGGCGGAGGTGCCGACGGCGCGCACGGTGGCCGCGGGCAGGTACAGGTCCGGGGCGCCGGTGCGTTCGATCAGCACGCCGGCGTCGTACACCCGCACGACGGCGCCCGAGCGCGCCCCGAGGCCGTGCGCCGCGACCCGGTCGAGCCAGTCGCTGGCGCGGGTGGTCGAGACGTAGGTCGCGTCGATCGGGGCGGTCAGCGCGGCCCCGAGCGCCGGGTCGTCCGCGGCGGGCGCGGGCAGCAGCTCAGGCACGACGGCGACGCTGCGGGTCACGCGGTGGCGCCACCCGGCGAGCATCGCGGCCAGCACGACCACGCCGAGGACCGCGAGGACGGTCGCGGACTGCGTCGGGGACATCTACAGCCCCCGAGCGGAGCTGGCGGGTACGGCAGCGCCGGCGCCGTCGGCCGATCGCAGCGGGACGGCCCGCCCGTCGAGGACCGTCGCGCGTCCCCGCAGGAACGTCGCCACGACCCGGCCGGGCAGCTCGCGCCCGCGGAACGGTGAGTTCGCGCTCGCCGTGGCCTGCTGCTCGGGGATGACGGTCCAGCGCGCGGCCGGGTCCACCAGCGTGACGTTGGCGGGCTCGCCGACGGCCAGCGGGCGGCCCTGCGGGCGGTCGCCGCCGGTGATGCGGCCGATCGTCGCCGGCGCGCTCGACATGACCCGGGCGACGTCGGCCCAGGTCATGCGGCCGGTGTCGACCATGGTCTGCTGCACGATGCTCAGGGCCGTCTCGAGGCCGGTCATGCCGTTCGCGGCGGCCGCCCACTCGCAGTCCTTGTCCTCGCGGGAGTGCGGGGCGTGGTCGGTACCGACGATGTCGATCGTGCCGTCGGCCAGCCCTTGGCGGACCGCCTCGACGTCGGCCGCGGTGCGCAGCGGCGGGTTCACCTTGAAGATCGGGTCGTAGCCGCGCACGAGGTCGTCCGTGAGGGCCAGGTGGTGCGGGGTGACCTCGGCGGTGACGTCGATGCCGCGGGACTTGGCCCAGCGGATGAGGTCCACCGACCCGGCCGTCGACAGGTGGCACACGTGCAGGCGGGAGCCGACGTGCTCGGCGAGCAGCACGTCCCGGGCGATGATCGCCTCCTCGGCGACCGCCGGCCAGCCGGTCAGGCCGAGCTCGGCGGACACGATCCCCTCGTGCATCTGGGCACCCGCGGTCAGGCGGGTCTCCTGGGAGTGCTGCGCGATGACGCCGTCGAACGCCTTGACGTACTCCAGCGCGCGGCGCATCAGCACCGGGTCGGTGACGCACATGCCGTCGTCGGAGAACACCCGCACCTGCGCGGCCGAGGCGGCCATCGCGCCCAGCTCGGCGAGGTGCTCGCCGGCCAGCCCGACGCTCACGGCGCCGACCGGGTGCACGTCGACCCAGCCCGCGTCGCGGCCCAGGCGCCAGACCTGCTCGACGACGCCGGCGGTGTCTGCCACCGGCGTCGTGTTGGCCATGGCGTGCACGGAGGTGAATCCGCCCATCGCGGCGGCGCGGGTGCCGGACTCGATCGTCTCGGCGTCCTCGCGGCCGGGCTCCCGCAGGTGCGTGTGCAGGTCCACCAGCCCGGGCAGCGCGACCAGGCCGGCGCCGTCGATCTCGACCAGCGGGACGGCGACGTCCCAGGTCAGGGCCTCGGCGAGCGCGTCGGTGACCGCCTCGATGCCGATCGCGGCGATGCGTCCGTCGGCGAGCAGCAGGTCGGTCGGTTCGCCACCGAGCGGGGCGACCCCCCGCAGCACGTATCTCGTCGAGCCGGTCACGCGATCGCCGTCCTTTCGTCCGCAGTTCTGGGTCCGGCCGAGCCGGCGGTGCTGGCGGAGCCGGCCGTGCTGGCCGAGCCGGCGGAGTCCCCGGCGAGCAGCAGGTACAGCACGGCCATCCGCACCGCGACGCCGTTCGCGACCTGTTCGACGATCACCGCGCGCGGCGAGTCGGCCGCGTCCGCGGAGATCTCCAGCCCGCGGTTCATCGGTCCGGGGTGCATGACGATCGCGTGCTCCGGCAGGAGCGCCAGGCGGCGCGCGTCGAGCCCGAAGCCCCGGGTGTACTCGAGCGGGTTCGGGAAGAACGCGCCTCCCCCGGCGCCGCCCGCGCTCATCCTCTCGCGCTGCACGCGGAGCATCATGATCGCGTCCGGCTGCTGGTCGCGGAGCACCTCGTCCAGGTGGTAGGACACCCGGCACGGCCACGCCTCGACCCCGACCGGGACGAGCGTCGGCGGAGCGACCAGCGTGACGTCCGCGCCGAGCGTGCGCAGCAGCAGCACGTTCGAGCGGGCGACCCGGGAGTGCAGCACGTCGCCGACGATGGCGATCTTCAGCCCGGCCAGGTCGCGGCCGGTCGGATCGAGCTGTCCGATCGCCCCGGCGCCGGCCGCCCCGGCCATCGCGACGTGCCGGCGGATGGTGAACGCGTCGAGCAGCGCCTGCGTCGGGTGCTGGTGGGTGCCGTCCCCGGCGTTGATGACCGCGCCGTCCACCCAGCCCGAGTGCGCCAGGGTGTGCGGCGCGCCCGACGACTGGTGGCGCACGACGACGGCGTCGGCCCCCATCGCCTGGAGCGTGAGCGCGGTGTCCTTGAGCGACTCGCCCTTGGACACGCTCGACCCCTTGGCGGAGAAGTTGATCACGTCGGCCGACAGCCGTTTGGCCGCCGTCTCGAACGAGATCCGGGTCCGGGTGGAGTCCTCGAAGAAGAGGTTCACGACCGTGCGCCCGCGCAGCGTGGGGAGCTTCTTGATCTCGCGCGACTGGGTCGCGGCCATCTGCGCGGCGGTGTCGAGGATGTGGACGGCGGCCGCGGAGTCGAGGTCGGCGGTCGAGAGCAGGTGCCTCATCGGGACTCCTCGATCTCGGCGCTCTGGCGGGTCTCGGCGCCCTGGCGGCCGGCGATGAACACGCCGTCCTCGCCGTCGGTCTCCGTCAGCAGCACGCGGACCTTCTCGGACTGGGACGTCGGCAGGTTCTTGCCCACGTAGTCGGGGCGGATCGGCAGCTCGCGGTGCCCGCGGTCGACGAGCGCGGCGAGCTGCACCGCGCGCGGCCGGCCGAGGTCGCTGATCGCGTCGAGCGCGGCGCGGATGGTCCGCCCGGAGTACAGGACGTCGTCGACCAGCACGACGATGCGGCCGTCGATGCCCGACGGCGGCAGCAGCGTCGCGCCGATCGTCCGGGTGGGGTGCTTGTGCAGGTCGTCGCGGTACATCGTCACGTCGAGGCTGCCGACCAGGTCGGCCGCGACCAGCTCGGGCTCGACGGCGGCCAGCCGCTCGGCCAGGCGCACCGCGAGCGGCAGGCCGCGGGTCGGGATGCCGAGCAGCACGATGTCGGCGCCACCGTGGTTGCGCTCCAGGATCTCGTGCGCGATCCGGGTCAGCGCCCGGGAGATCTCGGGCGCGCCCAGGACGAGCCGGGATCCGGGGGCGGGTGCGGGTGCGGCGGGGACGCCTGGTGCGCCGGTGCCTGCGGGTCGCTCGACGGGAACCATCGAGGACGGGTCGTTCGGGACTACGGGGCCAGAGCTCATCTGGCGACCTCCTTCCCCGCCTCTCAGGACGGGTCTTAAAGGAATGTCTGACGGCGGCGATCCTACCGCCCCGTCCGACGCCCCGGATGCGCTGGGCACCGGGGGGACCGGGTTGGACGGTTCGGGAATCGGACGTCGCAGACGTCGAACGCGGAGAACGTACGAAACTCCCGCAAATCGGTCACCGGTTCGGGGTTAAGAAATTCGGCAGTTGTGCCGATAATTGCTCGGTGGAATCAGGCGCCGGACTCGTGGCGGTCGTGGCGCAGTGCGCCATGGCCGGCTTCATCGGCGGTCTGTGCTTCCAGCACTGGACCGCGTGGCACGACGATCGGGGCAACCGCGGCGCGTTCTGGCTGATGCTGTGGTCGGCGGCGCTCGCGCTGCTGTTCGGCGTCAACGCGGTGCAGCCGGCACTTCCGGCGGGACCGGTCGACGAGGCGGCGCTCTTCGTGCGGGCCCAGCTGCTCGCGGCCGCGATCCTGCTGGCGATGCCCGCCATCCGCGACTTCACCCGCGGGCGGCCGATCCGCGGTCACCTGCTGGTCGCCGGGGCGCTGTTCGGCGTGCGGGCGGTGCTCTGGTTCACCACGGATCTCGTCTATACCCACACGGCCGTCGAGGGGGTGCCGCAATACGGGCCGCTGGTCGCGATCACGTTCTTCGTTCCGGCAGCCGTCGTGTTCTGGTACGGCGTGGTCTCGACGATGCGCATGCCGTCGGTGCGCACCCGGTACGGGCTGCAGGTCGCCGGCGCCCTGAGCATCGCCGGCCTGCTGGTGTCGTTCCTGCTGCCGAACGGCCGGATCGCCGAGCTCTCGACGAGCGTCTGGGCGCTGCCGCTGGTGGCCTACCTGCAGGCCATGCGGATCCTGCGGATCCGCGCCGCCGACGCGAAGGTGCTGCACCAGCACCGGCTGCGCGAGTCCCTGGCCGACGTCGGCCGCGCGGCCTGGTCCACCTCCGACCGGCTCGAGCTCCTGGAGCTCGCGCAGACCACGGCGCGCCGCCAGATCGGGGACGACTCGATCACCGGGTCCATGAGTGCGCTGCCGGGTGGCCGGTTCTCGACGAGCTTCACCTGTCCCCCGGAGCTCCTGGCCGACCCGTCGACGCGCGACTTCCTCGACGACCTCAGCGAGATCGTCGCGACGGCCACCGAGCGGATGCGACTGGCTGCAAACCTGAGCGCGGCCGCGTTCACCGACGCCCTCACCCGTCTGCCGAACCGGCACGCGCTCGAGCTGCACCTCGTGCACGCGCTCGCCCGTGCTGCCGCCGCAGGCACGCGGCTCGCCGTCCTGTACTGCGACATCGACGGTTTCAAGCAGGAGAACGACCAGCACGGGCACTCGTGGGGCGACGAGCTGCTGCGGCGCACGGCCGGGCACGTGCGCGCCGGCCCGTCCGAGAACCACTTCGCGGCGCGGTTCGGCGGGGACGAGTTCGTCGTCGTGCAGGAGGACATCCGGTCCCGCGATGGTCTTCTCGCGCTCGCGCACCGCATCCGCACGGACCTCGACCTCACCGGCACGGACCAGATCGCCCCGCTGATCTCCGTCGGTGTGGCGTTCTGGGAGCCCGGCGACAGCACCGGCCCGGAGGAGCTGCTGCGCCAGGCCGACACGGCGATGTTCGAGGGCAAGCGCTCCCGGGTCGGGGTCGTGGTGTTCGACGACGCGCTGCGGGCCCGGATGCGCGCCGACCAGAACCTGCGCAGGGAGCTGACCGACGCCCTGGCGGGCGGCGAGTTCGAGATGTACTACCAGGCGATCGTCGACGCGGCCACCCTCGAGGTCGTCGGCACCGAGGCGCTGGTCCGTTGGCATCATCCAGACGGGTTGCGGATGCCGGGGTACTGGCTCGGGTTCGCCGAGGAGACGGGCCTGATCGTGCCGATCGGCCGGCACCTGGTGCGGGCCGCGCGGGCCGGCGCGCACCGGCTCGGCCTGCCGGTGGCGGTCAATGTCGCCGCCCGCCAGCTGGCCGAGCCGGGGTACGTCCGGGCGTTGCGCGAGGACTGGGGCGAGGGTGACTGGCACCTGCTCACGCTCGAGATCACCGAGAGCGCCCTGCTGCAGGACCTCGCCCAGGTGATCGACTCGCTGATCACGCTGCGCGCGCTCGGCGTCCGGATCTCGATCGACGACTTCGGCACCGGCTACAGCTCGTTCGCACGCCTCGCGGTGCTCCCGGTGGATGTACTGAAGATCGACCAGGCGTTCGTGCGCGACCTCGACGAGCCGGGCGGGGTCGCCGTCGTGCAGGCGATCGTGTCGCTCGCGAAGGCCCACGGGCTCGATGTCGTTGCCGAGGGCGTCGAGCGGATCGATCAGTTCGAGACCCTGGTCGACCTCGGCGTGCACAAGCTGCAGGGCTTCCTGATCGGGCGCCCGACGTCGGCCGCCTCGCTGCCGGTGGAGCTCACCGCAGCGAGCTTCGGCCGCGTGGTCGAGTCGAGGACTAGGCGAGAATCGTCGGCTTGAGGTCGAGGATCCGGCCGAGCAGCCCGTTGACGAACGACGGCGAGTCGTCGGTCGACAGGGACCGGGCGAGCTCGACGGCCTCGTCCACCGCGACGGCGTCGGGCACGTCGTCGTTGTAGAGGACCTCCCACGTGCCGATCCGCAGCAGCGCGCGGTCGACGGCGGGCATCCGGTCGAGGGTCCACCCGTGCGCGTGCGTGGCGAGCAGCTCGTCGATGCGGTCCTGCTCGGCGACGACGCCCTCGACGATCTCCACCGAGTACTGCGGCAGGGACGTCTGGGTGCCCGACTCGCGGATGCGCTCCGCGAGCAGGGTCACCGGGTCCATCTGGCGCTGCTCGGCCTCGAACAGGACGTCGAGCGCGCGCTTGCGTGCCTTGGTACGAGCGCCCACGTCAGTCGTTCACGCGGCCGAGGTAGCCGCTGTCGCGGGTGTCCACCTTGACGCGCGTGCCCTGCTCGATGAACAGCGGAACCTGGATCTCGTGGCCGGTCTCGAGCGTGGCGGGCTTGGTGCCGCCGGTCGAGCGGTCACCCTGCAGGCCGGGCTCGGTGTAGGTCACCTCGAGCACCACGGACGGCGGGAGCTCGACGTACAGCGGCGAGCCGTCGTGCGTGGCGACCAGGACCGTCTGGTTCTCGAGCAGGAAGCGGGTCGCGTCGCCGACCGTGACCTCGGGGACCGTGATCTGGTCGTAGTTGCTCGTGTCCATGAACACGTAGTCGTTGCCGTCCTTGTACAGGTACTGCATGTCGCGCTTGTCGACGTTCGCGGTCTCGATCTTCAGACCTGCGTTGAACGTCTTGTCGACGACCTTGCCGGACAACACGCTCTTGAGCTTGGTGCGGACGAACGCGCCACCCTTGCCCGGCTTGACGTGCTGGAAGTCGATGACGGTCCAGAGCTGACCGTCGATCTTGAGCACGGTGCCGTTCTTCAGGTCATTCGTGGTGGCCACGGGTGGCTGCTTCCTGTCGAGTTGAGAATGTGCGGGGCGACCGCGCCCACCAGGGCTCGGCGCCAGACCGGCATCGATTCTAGCGTGCCGGTCGCCCGTTGCCGATCGGGCGGGGTGGGACCCGACCGGCGCCCGGCGGACCGGGGTGGTCAGGAGGTGATGATCGTGCCGCCGAGCAGCAGCCAACCGCCCAGCCCGACGGCCGAGGCCCACACCATCGACGCGAGCGTGCCGATCACGAACCGCTCGGACGCGCCCGGGTGCTTGTGCAGCTCGGGGTACCGGCCCAGGCCCTTGATGGCGATGACGAAGGCGATCGCCGCCGGGTAGCCCGCGAGCAGGGCGCCGGTCACGGCCACCCGCTCGAGCACCCCGATCCAGGTTCCCCCGCGCAGGGCAGCCTCCGGCCCCTCGCCGGTGGGTCCGCCGTCACCGCTGTCGTCGCCGGCGTCGGGCGATCGCGACGCGAGCCGCAGCACCGCCGAGGTGAGGACCCACCCGCCCACGACGGAGACCGCCAACGCCCCGACGACGACCAGCGCCGCGAGCACTCCGTTCACGTCTCCACCTTCCGTCCGACTGCCTCGACCCGTCCGTCTACCTCGACCCGTCCGTCTACCTCGACCCCAGCCGCGGCCGCGGCCGCGACCAGCAGCCGCGCGGCGAGCGGTCGGGCCGCGAGCTCCTCGGCCCACAGCGCCGTGCGCAACCGCTGACTGACCGCCTGCTGGCTGATCCCCAACCGGTGCGCCACATCCTCCTGCCGGGAACCCACACCCGGCGCCCGGAGCGCGTCGATGACCTCCCAGCCGGCGGCGGTGCGTCGCTCCCCCACGGCCGCCACCAGCGTGAGCACCGCCTCGGCGTCGGCCGCCGCGACGCGGTCGGCACCCTCGACCGCGAGCGGCACCGCGCGGACCCGGCTCTTGGCCCGCTCTACGGCGACCCGCGCGGCCACGAACGCGTCGCCCGATCCCGCGCGCGACGTCGGCGGCAACGGCAGGTCGACCGGCCCGGCGCCGATCCCCACGGTCCACCCGCCGCGCCGCAGCACGGTCAGGGTGAGGTCGACCACGACGTCGGCGTCGTCGAACACCGCCTGGACCTCATCGCCCACCGTGCGCTCGAACGGCCGCACCAGCCCGGGCGCTCCGGCCACCGTGGTCGGCAGGGTCGCGAACATGGCGAGCAGCTCGTCCACGCGGTCCCCCACGCGCCGACTCCCCTGCTGATCGATCGTCAACACGAACATCCCACAACCCTAGACCCTGGTATTGACCAAAACAAGCCCTGAAACTTGTGCTGGAACGCGGTGGGGTCAGGCGAGGCGGGTGGCGATCGCGGAGAGGGCGAGGCGGTAGGAGTCGAAGCCGAAGCCGGCGATGGTGCCGGTCGCGATCGCGCCGATCACCGACAGGTGCCGGAAGGACTCGCGGGCCGCGGGGTTGGAAAGGTGCACCTCGACCAGGAGGAGGCCTGCGGTGGTGACCTGCGCCGCGGCGTCGCGCAGCGCATAGGAGTAATGCGTGAACGCGGCCGGGTTGAGGACCACGTGCGCGCCGGCGTCGACCGCCTCGTGCAGCCACCCGACCAGCTCGGACTCGTCGTCGGACTGGCGCACCTCGACGTCGAGGCCCAGCTCGGCACCCCAGGTCTTGCCGGCCGCGACGAGGTCGGGGTACGAGGCAGAGCCGTACACCTCGGGCTCGCGCACGCCGAGCCGACCGAGGTTGGGACCGTTGAGCACCAGCACGGAAGTCATGACCGAAACCCTATCGGCGGTCGAGGATGCACTCGACGCCCCGGGAACGTGCCCCTTCCAGCAACTGGGAATCGGTGGAGAAGAGACCGGCTCCGTGCGCCATCGCAGGATCCACGTCGACCTCCGGCTACAGCGAAATCGCCCGGCTGGTCACGGCGCCCTCGCTGACCTCCGCGTACGCGGCCGCCAGCAGCGCCGGGTCGGGCCCCTCGAGCCGTGCGGGCTTAGCCACGCCGTCGAGCACGACGAACCGCAGCAGGTCACCACGGGTCTTCTTGTCGCGACGCATCGCGGTCAGCAGCTGGTCCCACTTGTCGCCGCGGTACGTGACCGGCAGGCCGACGGAGGTGAGGATCGCGCGATGGCGATCGACGACGTCGTCGGGCAGGCGGCCCGCGAGGCGGGCGAGCTCGGCCGCGAACACCATCCCGACCGACACCGCCGCGCCGTGCCGCCACGAGTAGCGCTCGACGTGCTCGATGGCGTGCGCGAACGTGTGGCCATAGTTGAGGATCTCGCGCTGTCCGACGTCGGTCAGGTCCACCCCGACGACGCTCGCCTTGACCGCGACGGACCGCTCGATCAGCTCGAGGACCACGTCCTCGCCCGCGTCCCCCGACGCGAAGGCGCCGCGCCGCTCGACGATCCCGACGGGGTCGGCCTCGATCAGCTCGAGGATGCGCGGGTCGGCGATGAACCCGCACTTGATGATCTCGCCGAGCCCGGCCACGAAGTCGAACTTCGGCAGCGTCTCGAGGGACACCAGGTCGCACAGCACACCGGCCGGCGGGTAGAAGGTGCCCACGAGGTTCTTGCCCTCGGCGGTGTTGATCCCGGTCTTGCCGCCGACGGCCGCGTCGACCATCGCGAGCAGCGTGGTCGCGATGTGCACCACCTTGATGCCGCGCAGCCAGGTGGAGGCGACGAAGCCGGCGAGGTCGGTGGTTGCGCCGCCGCCGACGGACACCACCGCGTCCGAGCGCGTGAAGTCCGCCTGCCCCATGACCGTCCAGCAGAACACCGCGACGTCGATCGACTTGCCGTTCTCGGCGTCGGGGATCTCGGCGACCATCGCCTCGTACCCCTGCGCGGCGAGGTCCTCACGCACGGCGTTGCCCGACGTCGTCATCGCCTCGGTGCAGATGACCAGCACGCGGCGCACGTTCTCGCCCAGGAGCGCGGGCAGCTCGCCGAGCAGGCGCCGGCCGATGACGACGTCGTAGGGCTGGGCGCCGCTGACGTGCACGACGCGCGTCGTGGTCCGGTCGCGGTCGGTCCGGTCGGCGTCGGTCACAGGGCGTCTCCGTCATTTTGGGTGTTGGGTGCAGGTGCGCCGGTCCCCGCGGCGGGTGCCAGCGCAGCGGCGATCTCCTGCGCGACCTCCGCGGGGGTGCGTCCGTCGGTGTCGACCACGAGGGTAGCGACCTGCCGGTAGATCGGGCGGCGGGCCTCCATCAGGTGCTGCCACTGCGCGCGCGGGTTGCCCAGCAGCAGCGGCCGGGCCTGGTTGAACCCGACGCGGGGGGCGGCGTGGGCGAGGGTGACATCGAGGAAGACGACGACGCCGCCGGCCTCGGCATAGGCGGCCAGCGCGGCCTGGGTACCCGGGTCGAGCACCGCTCCGCCGCCGAGGGCGAGGACGCCGCCGTGGCTGATCAACGCGGTCGCGACGGCCGCGCGCTCGAGGTCGCGGAACATGGGCTCGCCGTCATCCACGAAGATCTCGCGGATCGGCTTGCCGGCGGTGTGCTCGACGTCGGCATCGGTGTCCCGGGCCGCGACGCCCAGCAGGCGCGCGAGCGCGCGGGCGACGGTCGACTTCCCGGAGCCGGGCGGGCCGATGAGGACGGCGCGCGGGCGGGACGTGGGGGGCGGTGACGGGGCGGCGGGCACGCCCGGAACGCTACCCGTCGGGTCAGACCAAGATGGACAGGTACGCCGACCAGAGCTGCTCGCCCGCGGCGATCCCGATCGCCGCCCCGGCCAGCATCCACGGCCCGAACGGGATCCCGGACTTGCGCGTGGCCTTGCCCGCGGCCAGCAGAGCGATCGAGAACACCCCGCCGACCAGGAACGCGGCGAATGCGCCGATGACGAGCGCGCCCCAGCCGACCCAGGCGAGGTAGAGCCCGAGCACCCCGGCGAGCTTGACGTCCCCGAAACCCATCCCCGCCGGGTAGACCATCATCAGCACGAAGTAGAACGCGTACAACGCCGCGCCGCCGATGAGGGCGCGAACGAGGGACGGCCAGTCAGCGGTGCCCCCCGGGTTCCAGCTCGCCAGGCCCAGGAGCACGAGGGCCACCGGGTAGGCGGGCAGCACGATCGCATTCGGCAGCCGGTGCACGTCGATGTCGATCAACGCCAGCGCGACGGCGACCGCCGCGAGGTGGCAGAACGCTGGCAGCGCCCAGGACACCCCGAACCGCAGTGCCACCAGGCCGAACAACACTCCCGTGCTCGCCTCCACCAGCGGGTACCGGGCCGCGATCGGCTCGCGGCAGTCCCGGCACCGTCCGCCCAGCAGCAGCCAGGAGATCACCGGGATGTTGTCCCTGGACCGGATCACGTGGTGGCACTTCGGGCAAGCGCTCGGCGGGGAGACGATCGACTCGCCGCGCGGGACACGCCAGACGACGACGTTGAGGAACGAGCCGATGGCGAGGCCGAACAGTGCCGCGAAGGCGACGACGATGGCACCGTCCAACGTTTCTGCAAAGATCACGGAGTCTTGATCTCCCGCTTGTAGACGATGTCGACCCGGTAGCCGGAACTCGCAACCGGCGTGCCAAGGGTGAAGTCGACGCCTGGGACCCCGATCGGCACGTACCGCATACCCGCGTCGTTCCGGAGCGTCACATTGCCCCCATACAACTGCCCGTAGAACGCCGTGGAGTTGTTGGTCTCCAACTTGCACGGCGTGTACATGAACACCGTGATGGGTGCGGTGATATTTGACCCCGAGTCGTACTTGATGTTGCCGGACTTGTTGCCACCGACCGTCTTACCGCACTCGCCGTCGCCGCCACTGGGCGAAAGGTCGGGGTCCGGAACGATTATCCACAGCTGGTGCGGGAGACCGTCGGCCGATGTGACCGAGAAGTTGCCGGTCGCATAGAAGTCATTGGCGAAAATCACCAGGTCTGAACGCAATTTGAGACTGAACCCGTTCGAGAACTTTGTCTGCGCGCACGGACGGGTGTCGAACACGGTCGGCACGGAGGGACCGACCAGGGGACCATTCGCGCCGTAGCTCGCGCCTTGAACCGTGCACTGATCCATGGCCGGGTTGCGCGAATCCGACCAGGTCGGTGCGTTGTTCGCGACCGCGTTGTCGATGACCCACTGCTTGTACGCGGCGTTGCGGTTGCCGGACGTGACGAATCCCGCCCAGTCGGACAAGACGTAGTTGATCTCGGGGAGCCCCACCTGCACGTAGGACGGGATCTGCGAGGCCGCCAGCCCTGTCCGCAGGGAACCACCCAAGATCGGTCCCGAACCCCAGGTGTCTACCGTGCCGCGGAGCGAGACATTGCCCCCGAACTTCGCGCCACCCGCCAGCATGTTCAGCCCCGTGAACATGCCGTAGGTGTTCAGCCCGACCGTCGTCAGCCCGCCGGATTGCGGCCCGGTCACGCTGATCTTCCCCTTACTCCACAGGTCCCCCGTCACGCGACAGGCACCCGAGAAGTCGGCAGTGCCGTTCACGACTATGAGGTTGCCGTCGATGAGAACACCCGAGTTGCAATTCACATTGCCCGAGTCGACCCAGATGTCGGCCGGCGTTCCCAAGGTCGCGGACGTGAGATTGAAGTTGTTCGTCGTCATGATCGCGTTGCCGGCGAAGATCGCGGCGCCCTGCCCTGTGACGGCCAACGGCGTGAGCACGACCTTTGCCTGGATGGTGCGCTTCGTCGCCCCTCCGGGCTGGGCCGGACCGGCTGTCTGGGCGGTTGCCGTGACGACGGCGAGCACCGGACCGCCCGTCACCGAGCCACTTGCGCACGTCAGGGGCGCACCTGCGGCGTTGAAGTACTCCACGGTCGCGCGGGCCGTCGTGGCGCTCGGCGATGTGTTCCCGATCATGCTGCCACCGCCAACAGGCCACTCGCACGGCGTTCCGAGCTCCAACTCAGCGAAGACGGCGTCGACCGCGCCCTCTGCCGTGTGGACCTGTGTCGTGCGCCCGCGGTCCTTGCCGGAGTCCCGTGAAGCCACGATCACGCTCGACACGACGACCGAGGCCAAGGCCATGCCGATCAGGGCGACGGCAAGCGCCGCAATGAGGGCGCTACCACGCTCACGCTCGTCGCGATCAGGCCAGGAGCGAGCGACCTTGAGCATCAGAGAACTCCTTCTCGAGCGATCACAACGGGGGCGTCGAGGCGCAAGTTTCGGCCGGGTAGCCGAAGACGGTGTTGCGGCCGGTGAGGACCGAGGTCACGGTGGCCGGCGCGGAACTGGCGCGCTGCTCGGGGTCTTTGACCCTGAGGGTCACCCGGATCGTCTGGGCGACCGAGGTTGCGCCGCCGCCGCCGGCCAGGTCCGCGTGAAACGGGGGCCAGGTGCTCGGGTCGGCCGCGACGAACGGGCCGGGCGCCGGCTTGACCACGTTGTGGGCCACAACGCGCCACGGTTGAACAACCCCGGTCGAAGCCCAGTTCGGCTCCCACGAGCGGTACTCCAGAGCGCCGAATGCCGACCCCACCGGGAACAGCACTCGCCACTGCACACACTGGTACACGCCGTCCGTCTGCGTGTAGACGCGCAGGGAGTAGAAGGGATCCACACCGGACGCGGCGATGGTCTCGGCGGCGGGGTCAGAGATGACATTGCCAGAGCGGACCTGACGGTCGATCTGCATCAGCCCGAGCCGCACCTCATCGTTTGCGCGGGTGCGCGCGAGGTTGTCCTTGGTCTGCAGGCTGATCGACAGCAGTATCGAGAACACGATCGCCAACAATCCGATGAAGATCGTCATTGAGACGATCAGCTCGATCAGCGTCCATCCACTCTCGGGAGCGCCGGGCGTGCGCTCGGCCCGCGCCCGGCGCGCGCTCGACCTGCTAGGCAACGGGAGCCGCCTTGTACGCCGCGTCCGCATGGGAGTCACCCAGCACGGTCGTCGCGACAAAGGCCGAGACTGTGGCGCCCTCGGTGAGGGTGTAGGTGGTCGCGATGGTGATCGACCCGGCGTTCGCGTCGATCGAGCAAGGGCTCGTAGCGCAAGCCGCGTCGGGACTCAACGGCAGGGCTCCGGCGGGGGTGATGGAGATCGTCGAGACGGCCGCCACGGTGAAAGCCCCGGCCGTCCACGAGACACCCGCCGTCGTGTAGTTGGCCGAGAGCGAGGGGGTGATCGTGACCGACTGGAGTGCGGTGCCATTCCAGTAGGTCAGGGTGCCTGTGCGCGTCATGGTCGCGGTGGTGGCGAGCTGCGAGACGCCACGCTCGACCCGAACCGAGTCGGTGTAGCCGCCAGCCAACTGCACAAGCGAGGTCGGCGCCGACGGGCTGGTCCACGGCCCCGCCGCAAAGGTCGAGGCACCGAGGGTCCGCTGGGCACCCGCCGAGATGCACCCTGCACCGGTTAGGGCCGTGCAGCCGACGGAGACCGTCCCGGGCGTGGTAGTGAAGCGTCCGCCGAACGCGCTCGACGTGCCTGTGGCGAACGTCGCGATCGGAAAGTTCGTCGTGCCGGCAACGATGAGGGCCGCCGACGACGCTGCTCCCCCAGATGTGGTGACCGCGCCGCATGGCTGAGCAGCAGGAATCCCCGCGGCACACGAGGCGACGGTAGATGCCTTGGCCACGCCACTCACTCCGGACCCGGCCGCCAACGAGAGCGCCCAGGGCCCCGAGGGGATCGACGTCACCGGCACCGGGGAGACAGAGCCGCTGACCACGACGTCAGGCGGGTTGGCTGGGGCCGCGCCGGTTGACCCGACATCGTTCGAGGACGTGTTGACGGCCGCCGGAACGTCCCCGGAAGAGGCGAGCGTGCCGGTGGAGTCCTCAGCAAGCGATCTGGCGTGCGTCACCGTGGAGGTGATGGCTGACGACTGCTGCGAGGTGATCCCTACCCCCGACTTCGCCACAACCATGCTCGCCGAGACCACCGTGGAGCCGGGCAGCACCGGCACGATCCCGGGAACCGCCGGTGAACCGAATGGAGTCGCGCCAGTGAAGTAGACCGCCGGACCGTTCGAGCCACCATTGCTGGCAAGCAGCGCCTGACATGCCCCGAGAAAGGGTTGGTTCGCCATGTCTCCGCAGCCGCCACTAGGGGCGTACGCCTCGGAGCGCATCACCACCGACCCGGCGGCGCCGTTGCCGACGCGGGTCCAGGTGGTGATCACGGTCAGGGTCAGAACGTTCGAGGCAGTCTGGGTCGAGCGCGACACGTAGGTTCGGGTTGTAAAGACGCGGCCAGGGCTTGCGGGGTCAGGAACGATGGTCTTGTTCGTCCCGCCTGCTCCGGACAGCGGGGGGTAGGTAACCGCCTGCCCGCTATCCGTCACAAGCGGCTCAGTGACGCCGCCTGCTAGCACGAGGTTGCCGGTGTTGACATTCGGGTCGCCAACCGGCGCCGACTTCAGCCCCTTGCTCAACACCAGGTATGGAAGGGCCCGAAGCTCTTCCATCACACCGTTGGCCACGGCGCTGCCCTCGGTTCGTTGGCGCGCCTGGACGGTCGTGACGAGCGCGGAGGTCTGGACGGCCATGAGAAGCAGCAGTACAGCGGTGATCACCATCATCGCCACCATGAGCTCCACGAGGGTGAACCCCGAGTCGTCACGTCGACTACTCGCTACGATCTTCGGTTCCATGCCTCCCCCATCCTCAAAGCTTGGTGAAATCCGACGAGCTCGGTGGCACGGCGCCTCGACGCCGTGCCACCGAGCTGCACTTCAATGAGGTCACATGTTCGTCGGGCCGGTACCTGCCACGCCCGTCGCCGAGCAACCGCCGGGGCGCAGGCCCTTGTCGGCCGAGTAGCTCCACAGCTTGGTCGCGCTGCCGTCGGCGTTGGTCGCCTCAACGCACCACGAGCTGGAGGTGAGGATGCCGGTGGCACCAGGGGTCGTGACCTTGGTGCCAGTGCTCACGCGGATCGTGGCGCCTGCAGCTGTGACGTCCGCACCGGCTGCACCACCGGCCTGCACGACGGTCGGGACGACTGTGCCGTCGACCCAGTAGGTGGCGATCTCCTTGCCGATAGTCGAAAGGTCGGCCTTGGTCGAGGTGTCGCGGGCCTTGGCCCGCTGGTTGAGGAACACCGGGATGGCAATAGCGGCGAGGATGCCGATGATGATCATGACAACGAGGAGCTCGATGAGGGTGAAGCCCTTTTCCTTCTCATCGAGGGACTTGCGAATGCGATCAATCATGGAGAACTCCCGTTCTGGTCAGGCGAAGATCGACACCGTTCGCAGTTGCCAACGGCAGACAACGAACTCAGGTCAGTTGGAGCTGCCGACGCACGGACCGGCAAGGAGCCCCTTGGCGGCGGAGTAGCTCCAGGTGTTCGTGGCGCTACCTTCGGCGTTGGTCGCCTGAACGCACCAGGCATTCGAAGCCGCTGTCACAGACGTGATGGCCGAGTCCGTGACATCAGTTCCGGAGCTCACTCGAATCGTCGCGCCTGCGGCGGTGACGTCGGAGCCAATGGCGCCCTGAGTAACCGTGGGCGCGCCGACGCCATCGACCCAGTAGGTGGCGAGTTCCTTGCCGATCGTCGAGATGTCAGCCTTCGTCGCAGTGTCCCGCGCCTTGGCCCGCTGGTTGAGGAACACCGGGATAGCGATGGCGGCAAGGATGCCGATGATGATCATGACAACGAGGAGCTCGATGAGGGTGAAGCCCTTTTCCTTCTCATCGAGGGACTTACGAATGCGAGCGATCATGTGATGCTCCCGTCAGGGGTCGAGCGGAGGAAGAGGTGATTTTCGATGTGAGCGACCAGTCGGAACCGGTCAACCTGTACATCGGCGCTGTTCCCCCACACTTGAGGACCGCGAGAAAGTGCTGGCCACCGCCACCCATCCGGCGTAGTCGCCAAATCCCACGTACCCCCAAGACGCCTACCGCTGCAGCTCGGGCACCGCCGCAAGATATGCCCGCACGTTCCGCGCGACCTCCCCGACCGAGTCACCACCGAATTTCTCCACGAGCGCCTGCGCGAGCACAAGCGCGACCATCGCCTCGGCGACCACAGCGGCCGGCGGGACGGCGCACACGTCGGAGCGCTGGTGCTGGGCCTTGGCCGGCTCGCCGCTGGCGGTGTCGATCGTCGCTAGCGCATGCGGCACGGTCGAGATCGGCTTCATCGCGGCGCGGACACGAAGGGTCTCACCGTTGGACATCCCCCCCTCGATCCCCCCCGCGCGGTTCGACCGGCGCCGGATGACCCCGGAGTCGGCGTCACGCTCCATCTCGTCGTGCGCCGCGGACCCGCGTCGGGTCGCTGTGCGGAAGCCGTCGCCGACCTCGACCCCCTTGATGGCCTGGATCCCCATCAGTGCGCCAGCGAGCTGAGCGTCCAGCCGCCGGTCGGCGTGCACGTAGCTGCCCAGGCCGGACGGCAGGCCGTAGGCCAGAACCTCGACCACACCACCGAGGGTGTCCCCCGCGGCGTGGCAGTCGTCGATCTCGGCGACCATCGCGGCCGACGTCGCCGGGTCGGCGCACCGCACCGGGTCGGCGTCGAGGAAGACGCCGTCGTCGGGCAGAGGCAGCGCCGTGCCGTCGGGCACCGCGACCGGCCCGATCGCCACGACGTGCGAGACCAGGCGGATGCCAGCGGCCTGCTCGAGGAAGCGGGCGGCGACCGTGCCCAGGGCGACCCGAGTGGCGGTCTCCCGCGCCGAGGCACGCTCAAGCACCGGCCGGGCATCGTCGAAGGCGTACTTGCGCATACCGACGAGGTCCGCGTGTCCGGGACGCGGTCGGGTCAACGGCGCGTTGCGCGCACGGTTGAGCAGGGCGGGGTCGTCCACGGGGTCCGACGACATCACGTCGACCCACTTCGGCCACTCGGTGTTGGCGATCTCGATCGCGATGGGGCCGCCCTGGGTCAGCCCCAGGCGCACCCCGCCCAGGATCCGCACCAGATCCTGCTCGAAGGCCATCCGCGCCCCCCGGCCGTAGCCGAGGCGACGGCGCGCGAGCGCGTCCTGGACGTCCCGGGTCGTGATCTCGACTCCCGCCGGCAGCCCCTCGAGGATCCCAACCAGGGCCTGACCGTGCGACTCACCTGAAGTCAACCAACGCAACATGGGTCGATCCTTCCATGACCAGCGACGGCGCGGCGCCGGGTCCGGGGACCGGGCGCCGCGCCGTCGCTTGGCGTGGGTGCTTGGTCGCCTACTTGACCGCCAACAGGTCCGGCAACACGTACGCCGTTCCGGTGATGACGAGCTCCACGTCACCGTCGACCGTCGCGGGACGTCCACCGCTGGCTGCGCCGACCTTCTGTCCGGTCCCGGTCAGCGCCGTCACGAGGAACAGGCGAGGGGTTCCCTTCTGCAGGTCGGCGAGGAATGCGAGCGCGTTCGCACGAGAGCCGACGACGGTCATGGCATACGGACTCTGGACCAGGCCGCTCGAGGCGGTCGGCGCAGCCACGACGGCGTCGACAGCCGGGTCGGTCTCCGTGCCGTCGGTCGGTCCGGCCACCACAGCGGCGAGTGGTGCGACCGGGGTGAAGGCGAGCGGCGGCGACGGCGTGAGGGCGGTGATCGTGACCGAGTGCGTCTCGGCGATCGCGTTGAGCTCGCGCAGGTAGACCGCGAGCCCGGCATCCACCGGAATCTGGGTGCGCAGCGTCGCGAGCTCCGCCTTGTACTCGGGCAGCTTCTCGAAGTCCGCCTTGAGTCCGGTGAGCTGCTGCACGAGCAGGGAGTTTTGCTGCTCCGTCGACACAGTTGTCGCGCGGGAGTCCGCGGCGGTCGTGAACGTGGGCGAGATCGCCAGGAACCAGGCTGCGACGGCGATCACGAGCGCGAGAAACACGGTCCCGCCGATCCATGTGCTCTTCTTTGCATACCGCATGGTCACTCGCTCCCTTCGACGGCGAACCGGTTGGTGTAGGCGGCCACGGTGAACTGCACGGTGGACGAGGTGGTGTAGACCGTCCTCCCGTCGAGCTCACCGATCATGGCGCTCGAGACCCATGCATCGGCGAACCCGGGGATGGAGTTGAGGGCGTCCACCCACGCGGCGGTGTCGGGCAAGGTGCCAGACGATCCCGTGAAGGAGATCAGTCCCACGTTTGGAACCTGCAGCGGGTTGGAGGGCATTGACGCGGCCGTCGTCGGCGTGGCACCACTCATCGCGAAGGTCTCGATGCCCACGTCGGCAGGAAGCACGGCTGTGATCGCGTCGAGGTGAGCCTTCCAGTCGACCTCTGTCGACATCCCCTCAAGCCGAACGGCCTTGCTGCTGGCGAGCGCGCCGAGAACCTGAGGCACCTCGGCGTACTTGGCTTGCTCCGCCTGGAGCCGGGTGGTCTCGGCCTGGGCGAGGACGAGCTCGTCGGCTGCCTGGCCGGCGGAGAATAGCGCGAAGGCATAGGCCCCCCCGCACAGCAGCACGGTGACCAGTAGACCGAGGCCCAGCCACCCTTTGATCCGCCGGAGGCCACGCGCGGCGCGTACCTCCGGCGGCAGCAGGTTGACCTGGGGAAGAGCAGGCCCAATGGTCGTGGTGGCCATCCGCGGGGAGCCCACTGCGGTGCTCATGCCGCCACCCCGAACGCGAGACCCACCGAAAGGGCAACCAGCGACTCCGCACCTGCCAGGCGGGCCCGGTCCAGGTTCTTGCCCAGCTTGAGCCCGGCGAGCGGATCACCCAGTGCCACCGGGAGCCGGCTCGCGCTGGCCAGATACTGCCCGAACCCAGGCAGATGCGCCCCGCCACCGGTCAGCAAAGCCACATCTATCCCCGCTCCCGGGTTGTTTCCCTGGTAGTAGACGAAGGTGTTGCGGATGGCCTCGATCAGAGTCTGGGTCACCCCGGTGATCGCCTCGGCGGCAGCGGCACGCTCCGGCCCGACGGCGTGCCCGATCCCGATCTCGCGCTTCATCGTCTCGGCCTCGGCGGCGGCGATCCCCATCGCGCTCGCGACGGCCGTCGTGACATTCATGCCACCCGCCGGAAGCACCCGGACGAGTCGGGGAACTCCGTGGTCGACGATGACGATGTTCGTGATGCTCGCACCGACGTCGACGAGGCCGACGCACTGGTTCGCCAGGTCGCCGCGGATCATGGACCGGAGCAGTGCGAAGCCGTTGAGGTCGACCATCACCGTCTCGAGCCCTGCGCCCTCCGCGGTCAGGACGTTGGCATTGACCGTGTCACGTTGGGCGGCGACGAGCATGCCGCGGAACGTGCGTCCGGTGTCCGTCTCGTGCTCCCCGGTGGGGTAGTAGTCCAGGAGCGCCTCGTCGGTCGCCATCGGGAGCAGTTCCTTGACCTGAAACGGCAGCGACGCCCGGAGCTGCGCAAGCGGCATCCAGGGCAGGTCGAGCTCACGCACGACCACCCGCTGGTTGCCCACCCCGATGACCACCTTCTTGGTGCTGAAACCCGCCTGCTGCCACATCTGCCGCAACATGCCCGACACGACGCCCGGCTCCGTGACCTCGCCGTCGCGCACCGCGCCGTGCGGCAGCGGCACCTCGGCAAACCGCAGGAGTCGAGCGGGAGACTTGCCGCTCGGGCCACCAGCACCGAACTCGAGCTCGGCAGCGCGCAGCCTCGTCGTGCCGATGTCGAGCCCGACCACTCGCGTTGTCGCCACAGTGCTGACCCCTATCGTTGGCTTCTTTGTGCCCTATCGGACGGCGCATTGTCGTACTTGAGGGATTCCGGTGGTCGCGCAGCGGTGAGCCCTAGTTGATCAGGTCGAAGACCCCGAAGATCGGCATGTACATCGCCACGATCATGGAGCCGATGATCGCGCCGATCACGACGATCATGAGCGGCTCGATCAGCGAGGTCAGTGCGTCGGTGGTGGCTTCGACCTCCTGGTCGTAGAAGTCGGCGATCTTCTCGAGCATCGTGTCCAGCGCACCGGTGTCTTCCCCGACGGCCATCATCTGCACGACCATGGCGGGGAACACCGGGTGCTTGGACAGTGGTCCGGTCAGGGATTCGCCGCGGCGCACGGATTCCTCCACCGCCTTTGCTGCCCGCTCGACGACCAGGTTGCCGCTCGTCTCCCCCACGATGTCGAGCGCCTGCAGGATCGGCACCCCGGCGTGGATCATCGTGCCGAAGTTCCGGGTGAACCGGGACACGGCCAACTTGCGCGACAGGCCGCCAAAGACTGGCAGCTTCAGCCGAAGCGGGTCGAGCTTCTCCCGGACCGCCCGGTCATTCTTGTGCTTGCCCCACCACGCGCTGAACAGCACGATTGCGATGACGAACGGGATGATCGTGATCTTCATCATCTTCGACATGAAGACCAGGATCTTCGTCGGCATCGGGAGCTCCCCGCCGAGCGAGGAGAACATGCCGGCGAACACGGGCACGATGAACAGCAGCATGCCTGCTGTCGCGAGAATCGCGATCACGAAGACGACGACCGGGTAGGTCATCGCTGACTTGATCTTCCCGCGCAGCTTGACCTCGCTCTCGAAGTTCTCAGCGATCGAGATCAGCACCTTGTCGAGGAACCCGCCCACCTCGCCAGCCTTGACCATGTTGATCATCAGCGGCGGGAAGACGTCAGTGTGCTTGTCCAGCGCGGCCGAGAACGAGGTGCCGGTCTCGACATCGGTGCGCACCTGCGCGAGCACCTTGGCCAGCGGCTTCGACTCGGTCTGCTCGGCGAGGATCGACAGCGCCCGCAGCAACGAGAGACCGGAGTCGATCATGGTCGCCAGCTGGCGGGCCATGATCGCCAGGTCCTTGAGCGTGATCTTGTCGCCGAACCCCGGGATCTTGATCTCGCGGCTCATCCCCGTGTTCTGGACCTCGGAGATCGAGACCGGGGCAAGGCCCATCGTGCGCAGCCGGTTGGCGACCGCGGCCTGGTTGGTCGCCTCAAGGCGGCCCTTGACGAGTTTGCCAGCCCGGTTGCGGACCGCGTACTCGAAGGTCTTCGTCCCCTCGGCCATCAGTACACCTGCTCAGGGAAGGCACTGGAGCCGCCGAGACCGGCCGCACCCTGAGATCCGCCGGAAAAGCGCCCGGTCAGCTGGTTGAAGTCCGCGATGTGCTGGCACTTCTCCAGACCGACCTCGTAGGTGATCTTCCCGGTCTTCACGAGCTCGGCGAGGTGCTGGTCCATGGTGTGCATCCCGTGCTGAGCACCGGCCTGCATGGCCGAGTAGATCTGGTGGGTCTTGCCCTCGCGGATGAGGTTCCGGATGGCGGGCGTGGCGATCAGGACCTCGGTGGCCACGGCTCGGCCGGGGCCGTCGGCGCGCTTGCACAGCGTCTGGCACACGACAGCCTGGATGCCGCTGGCGAGCTGGGTGCGCACCTGCGCCTGCTGGTGGCTCGGGAAGACGTCGATGATGCGGTCGATCGTCTGCGCGGCGTCCTGCGTGTGCAGGGTCGCGAACACGAGGTGCCCGGTCTCGGCGGCGGTCAGGGCGACCGCGATGGTTTCGAGGTCGCGCATCTCGCCGACTAGGATGATGTCGGGGTCCTGCCGGAGCACGTGCTTGAGCGCGGCCGCGAACGAGTGTGTGTCGGTGCCGACCTCGCGCTGGTTGATCAGCGACTTCTTGTGCCGGTGCAGGAACTCGATCGGGTCTTCGACGGTCATGATGTGGTCGGTTCGGGTGCGGTTGGCGAGGTCCACGATCGAGGCGAGCGTCGTGGACTTGCCGGACCCGGTCGGTCCGGTGACGAGCACCAGCCCACGCGGCAGCCCGGCGAACGTCCCGACCACCGGCGGCATGCCCAGCTCGCCGAGCGGCTTGATCTCGTACGGGATGACCCGGAAGGCGGCCCCGAGCGAGTCGCGCTGCTGGTAGAGGTTCACCCGGAACCGCGCCACGCCGCGCAGGGCATACGCGAAGTCGAACTCCAGGTCGGCCTCAAACGTCTCGCGCTGGCGCTGGGTGAGGACCGCGTAGAGGCTCCGCTGCAGCGACTCCGGCTTGAGCTGGTCGAACCCTTCGAGGGGGCGCAGGGAACCTTCGATCCGGATCATCGGCGGGGAGTGCACCGTCAGGTGGAGGTCGGACGCGCCCGCCTGGACCATGGCGACCAGGGCTGCGTTCAGGTCGAGGTCCCCGTCTTCCACCGGGTTGCTCATGCCGATGCGCGGCGCGGCCGCACGGGCACCGGCACGCGTGGCGTACTGCGTGGCCGGCTGGCTCGGATGGCCAGCCTCGGGGATCGACACGCTCACGGCCCGGCTCCTACCTGTTGATCGGTGCCGCGGTCGCCCGCGGCCCTCGGTCGCGCACGACCTCGGCGCGTTCTTGATGCTCTATCGACCCGCAGGGTGCAGGTCTTGAGGACTACCCGCCCACGGCGGTCAGTTCACGACCCGCAGGATCTCCTCGATCGACGTCTGGCCCATGAGGACCTTGCGCCAGCCGTCCTCGCGCAGCGGGACCATCCCCTCCTCGCGGGCGGTGCGGGTGATGTCGGCGCTCGACGAGTGCGACACCGCGTGCCGTTCGATGGCTTCGGTCACCCGCATGACCTCGTGCAGTGCGAGGCGCCCGTGGTACCCGGTCTTCGAGCAGGACGAGCACCCGACCGTCCGGTACAGCTTGGGGATCTCCTCCCCCGGCGACCACGGGAACCGTGCCGCGATCAGCTCGACCTCCGTGGGCTCGTAGGGCTCCTTGCACTTCGAGCAGAGCTTGCGGGCAAGGCGCTGGGCGACGACGACGTCGAGCGCCGAGCCGACCAGGAACGGCTCGATCCCCATCTCGATGAGCCGGGTGATCGCGCTCGGGGCGTCGTTCGTGTGCAGGGTCGACAGCACGAGGTGCCCGGTCAGGGCCGCCTCGATGGCGATCTGGGCGGTCTCGTGGTCGCGGATCTCACCGACCAGGACGACGTCGGGGTCCGACCGCAGGATCGAGCGCAGCGCGCCGGCGAACGTCAGCCCGGCCTTGGGGTTCACCTGGACCTGGTTGATGCCGGCCAGCCGGTACTCGACCGGGTCCTCGACCGTGATGACGTTGACCTCGGGCCGGGACACCGCGTTCAGCGTGGCGTACAGGGTGGTCGACTTGCCAGAACCGGTCGGGCCGGTGACCAGGATCATCCCGTACGGCTTGCTGTACGACTCGCGGAACTTCTCGTAGTTCTCGTCCAGGAACGACAGGTCGCGCAGGTCGAGGCTGGCGGTGGTGTTGTCCAGGATTCGCATGACGATCTTCTCGCCCCACACGGTGGGCAGGGTCGCCACGCGCAGGTCGATCTTTCGGCCCTCGTGCATCACCGACATGCGGCCGTCCTGCGGCTTGCGTCGCTCGGCGATGTCGATGTCGCTCATGATCTTCACTCGGGAGATGACCCCGCCCTGGATCTGCTTGGGCGCGCGCTGGGTCTCGTGCAGCACGCCGTCGATCCGGTACCGGATCCGCATGTCCTTCTCAGCCGGCTCGATGTGGATGTCCGACGCCCGGTCGGTGATCGCCTGGGTGACGAGCAGGTTGACGAACCGGACGATCGGGGCGTCGTCCTCGATGAAGCTCCCGACCTGCGAGAGGTCGGCCTCGGCCGCCGCTGCGGCGGCCTCGCCCTCGAACGCCGAGGACAGGCCCTCCATCTCGTCGTCGGCCCGGCAGAAGCGGTCGATGGCGCGCATGAGGTTCTCGTGTGTGGCCACAACCGTCCGCACCGGCATGCCGGACATGGTCCGCACGTCGTCGACGGCGACGACGTTGCCCGGGTTCGCCGTCGCGAGGACGAGGATCCCGCTCTCGAGCGCGATCGGCAGCACCACGTGGCGCTTGCACAGCGACGCCGGTACCCGGGCCACCGCGAGCCGGTCCACCGCGTACTCGTCGAGGTCGATGAAGTCCATGCCGACCTGGCTCGCGAGTGCTCGGACGAGCTGCCCCTCGGACAGCACGCCGATCTCCACGAGCGTCCGACCGAGGGAGTGCCCGCCGATCTGCTGCTCGTCGAGGGCCGCCATGAGCTGGCCCTCGGTGATGACTCGCTGATCGAGGAGGATCTCGCCGAGCTGCTTCATGAAAGTCCAGTCCTCTCGGTGACACGGTCGTCATTCGTCTCATCGGCAGGATCGGCCGACGAAGTTAGGAAATGAACGGTCCGGACGGCTGCCGAGCGGTCCGTGGACACTCCGTCGATGCCCACCTGGGGCTCACCCGACGCCGCGGTCCACGCTCAGTCGACGGCAGCCAGGAGAGTGAGGGTCGAGCCACTGGTGCGCACCGGCGGGTCCGGCAGCAACGTGGGATTCGCCGAGATCAGCACGACGTCCCCGCGGTACCAGCCGGAGACCGAACAGCTCGGGACGGTCAGCTGCGGGAGCGGCTCCCCGCATCTCTCGGTGAGGTCCTGCACGCCGAGCGCGCCGAGGAGCCCGGCGATGCCGTCGAGCGCGTCCTGACCTTCGGCCGGCGTCGTCCAGCACCGCACGCCGGTGGCGGGCTCACACCCCTCGGTCGCCGGTGGCGGCAGGACAATCGCCTGCGCGAGCTCCCGGGTCGCGGTCCGGGCGGCCTCGTTCCGTGCCGCCATGAACCGCGGCACGGTGAGCGCCAGGACGGCCGCCACCAGCGCGACCGCCAGCGCGATCACGAGCCACGGACGAGCGGTACCGAATCTCCAGGTGGTCACCTGTCCCCCATCGGCAGGTCGCACCCGGTCCTGGACCCATATCCCCTGAGACATCGGAACTTCCCAGAGGAATCCGAGCGAGATCCGCACCAGATCCTTGGGAAACCGAACTACGCCTTGAGCGCCCCAGCGAGCGCGCGCTCCATCGCGTCCACCGGGGCGGGCAGGCCGGTCATCAGGCGCACCTGTTCGACAGCCTGGTGCAGGAGCATCCGCTCGCCGCCGACTGCAACGCCCCCGGCTCGCGTCCACGCGAGCGACAGCGCCGTCGGCCGCGGCTCGTAGGCCACGTCCAGGAGCACGCCGCCGAGCGCCGCAGTCGCGCCGAGCGCCGCCGCCACCTCGTCGGCCGCGTGGGCCGGGAGCGTCGACACCACCAGGTCGAACGTCGCAAGCTCCTCGGCTGCGGTGGGCAGCAGCGCGTACCGCGGCTCCACCCCCATCCGGTGCGCGGCCCGCATCAGGGAACCGATCCGGCCGAGCGAACGAACGTAGACGACCGGCGTCGGGCACCCCAGCTGGGCGAGCGCGGCCAGGGTGGACGCCGCGGTCGCCCCGGCACCGAGCACGGCGGCGGACCGGGCCGGTGCACCCGCCGGGGCGGAGCCGGCGCCCGCTCCCCCACGAACCTCGGGCACCCCGCCCTGCCGATCCAACCCCGCGCGCCGATCCAACCCCTCGCGCAGCGCCGCGACGATCCCGTACACGTCCGTGTTCGCGCCCACCAGCACGCGCCGCACCCCCGTGCCCTGGATCAGCACCGTGTTCACGGCGCCGACCACGTCGGCGAGCGGCTCGATGTGGTCGAGCAGCGGCAGCACGGTCTGCTTGAGCGGCATGGTCAGGCTGAGGCCCGCCCAGGTGCCGTCGAGGCCCGCGACGAACTCCGCGAGCTGGTCGGAGGTGACGTCGACGGCGTCGTACCGCCAGTCGGTCAGCCCCAATGCCGCGTAGGCGGCCCGGTGCAGCGTCGGCGAGAGCGAATGGCCCACCGGGTGCCCGAGCACCGCCGCGCGACGGAGCCCGGCACCACCCCCCCGCGCGTCGCTCACCCGGGGTTCGCGGCCTGCCACGCGCGCAGCTTGGCCACGTTCTCGTCATGGTCGGCGAGGTTGTTCGCGAACAGCGTCTCCCCGGTGTCGAGGTTGATCGCGACCCAGAACAGCCAGTCCCCCGGGGTCGGGTTGAGCACCGCCGTGATCGACTCCTCGCCCGGCGAGGCGATCGGGGTCGGCGGCAGACCGGTGACCCGGTACAGGTTGAACGGGCTGTCGCTCTCCTTGTCGGCGTTCGTCAGGCCGGTCCCGGGCTTGCCGAGGCCGTACGCGAGGGACGCGTCGATGTCGAGCTTCATCTCGCGGCCGAGCCGGTTCTCGATCGCCTGCGCGATCTTGGCGCGGTCCTCGGCGGAGCGACCTTCACGTTCGACCAGCGAGGCCTTGATGAGCACCGCCTGGCGCTGCTCGACGGGCACGCCCGCCGTGTCGAAGACCGCGACCGTCTGGGCGATCATCTGCGTGAGCACGCTCGTCGCGGTGGAGCCGGGCTCGAACGAGTAGGTGGCCGGGAACAACCAGCCCTCGATGTTGCCGCCGGCCTCGGCCGGCAGACCGATCGCGGGATCCGCGGCCGCGGCCGCAAGATCGGCCACCGGGATGGTCGTGATCGCCGAGACCCGCTCATAGATCTGGTCCGCGGTGAGCCCCTCGGGCACGGTCACCTTGTAGGAGACCCGGCGGGCGGGGTCGAGCAGCGCCACGACGGCGTCCGCTCCGCTCATCTCCAGCAGCAGGTCGTAGGAGCCGGGCTGGATCGAGGGCGCATCCACGTTCACGCGGTAGGCGTCGGAGAACGCCTTCTGGGTCGCGACCACGCCCGCCTCGGCCAGCGTGGCGCCGATCGCGGTGCCGGTGTCGCCCGGGTTCACCACGACCTGGACCGAGCCGTGGCCGGGACCCGGGTAGTCGGCGATCTCCTCGGTCGAGTCGCCGGAGAACAGCGGGGCGAGGAAGTCGACCACCACGTACGCGCCCCCGGCGAGCAGGAGCGCCGCGATGACGATCAGCACGGTGCTGCGGCGACGGCGACGACGCTTGGCGGCCTTGCCGGCGGTCCGACGGCGCGACCGCGAGGGCTGTGCCGGGGCAGCGTCGTGGGACTCCCCGGCCGACTCCTCGGCCGCGAAGATCTCGCCCACGGCGGTCCTCCCTCCGACCTGGACAGCCGGCCATTGCATGCCGATCGGCTCGTCGCCCGGTTCCTCGCTGTGCACTCTCACCGCTCCGTTGCCTCGCCGATTCCTGACGGATGACCGTTCGCCCCGGCAGGGTCGCCCGCGACCGGTTCCCCGGCGCGTGCCCCCGTGACGCGTTCCTTCTCCAGCGCGGACTGCAAGATCACGACGGCGGCCGCCTGATCGACGACCTGCCGGTGACTGCGACCCGCTCGGCCCGACTCGTGCAGGGCCCGATGAGCCGAAACGGTACTCATCCGCTCGTCCACGAGCCGCACCGCGACCGGTGCCACAGCCGACGCCAGCGCCCCAGCGTAGTTCCGCGCGGCCTCAGATGCCGAACCTTCCGCTCCGGACAGGTGCACCGGCAGGCCGACATAGACGATGACGGCGCCCCGGTCGGCCACCTCGCGCACGATCCGCGCGAGCGACTTCGGCCGCCGCAGGGTGTCGATCGGGGTGGCGATCATCCCGTCGGGGTCGCTGGTCGCGAGGCCGACGCGGACCGAGCCGACGTCGACCCCGAGCCGCACACCGCGGTCGACCCGCGTCGTCGCGGACACCGACACCGGTGCGAAGTCTGCGGGGCGCGAGGCTGCGTCGTCCGCCAACTCAGGCCCCGACCTCGGCCGCGATCCCCGCCAGCGCCGCGCCGAGGGCCGTCACGTCGGTGCCGCCGCCCTGGGCCATGTCGTCCTTGCCGCCACCGCCGCCGCCGAGCACCTTCGACGCGGTGCGCACGAGCGCCCCGGCCCGGATGCCGGCGGCCCGCGCCGGCGCGTTGGTCACCACGATCACGAGCGGGCGCTCCTTGCTGGCACCGCCGACGGCGACCACCACCGGCGCCTCCTCGCCCAGGCGGCTGCGCAGGTCGAGCGCGAGCGCGCGCAGGTCGTCCGCGGAGGCGACCTCGCCGGCGTCGAACGTGACCACTCGGGTGCCGTCGGACGTCGTCGCTGCGGCAGCCGCGAGCTCCCCTGCGGCGGCGAGCAGCTTGGCCTGGCCGAGCTGCGCGAGCTGCTTTTCGGCGTCGCGCAGCCGGTTCACCAGGGCGCTGACCCGATCGGGCAGCTCGTCGGTGCGCACGTTCAACAGCCCGGTGAGCTGGCCGACCAGGGCGTGCTCCTTCGCCTGGAACCCGTACGCCCCGGCCCCGACCAGCGCGTCGACCCGACGGACCCCCGACCCGATCGACCCCTCGCCGAGCAGCGTCACCAGGCCGAGCTGCCCCGAGCGCGCCACGTGGGTGCCCGCGCACAGCTCACGCGACCACGCCCCGCCGATCGAGACGACCCGGACGCGGTCGCCGTACTTCTCCCCGAACAGCGCCATCGCACCCGAGGCACGGGCGGCGTCGAGCGTCATGATCTCCTCGGTCACCTCGAGGTCCTCGGCGAGCTGGCTGTTGACCCGCTCCTCGATCTCGATCAGCGCGCCGGCGGGCAGGCCGGTGCCGTGACGGAAGTCGAACCGGATCCGGCTCGGCGCGTTCTCCGAGCCGGCCTGGGTCGCGGTCTCGCCGAGCGTCTCGCGCAGCGCCTTGTGCACCATGTGGGTCGCCGAGTGCGCACGGCTGATCGCCTTGCGGCGCGCACCATCGATCTCGCCGATGCCCTTGTCACCGATCGTCACGGTGCCCTCGATCAGGCGGCCGCGGTGCACGGACATGCCCTTGATCGGCGCCTGCACGTCGGCGATCTCGATCGTCGCGCCGGAGTCGAGCAGGATCGTGCCCTGGTCGGCGAGCTGGCCACCGGCCTCGGCGTAGAACGGCGTGCGGTCGAGCACCAGCTCGACGTCGGCCGGTGCGGTCGCGGTGAGTGCCGGGACGCCGTCGACCAGGAGGGCCTCGACGCGCACCTGCGCGGAGGTCTGGGTGTAGCCGAGGAACTCGACCGGCGCGGCGAGCTCGCTCTGGAGCTTGCGGTACGCGTCGGTGCCGGCGACCCCGGTCTTCTTCGCCATCGCGTCCGCGCGGGCCCGCTGGCGCTGCTCCTGCATGAGGGTGCGGAACGCCTTCTCATCGACGGCGACGCCCTGCTCGGCGGCCATCTCGAGGGTGAGGTCGATCGGGAAGCCGTAGGTGTCGTGCAGCGTGAACGCCGCCTCGCCCGACAGGGTCGGCGCGGTAGGCGACGCGGCCTTGACCCCGGCGACGGCCGTGTCGAGGATCGTCGTGCCCGATGCGAGGGTGCGGCGGAACGCCTCCTCCTCCGCGTACGCGACCTTGCTGATCCGCGCGAAGTCGGTGCCGACCTCCGGGTAGGAGCTCTGCATCGCGTCGCGCGAGACCGGGAACAGCTCCGGGAAGGTGCGCGCCTCGACGCCGAGCAGGCGCATGGAGCGCACCGTGCGGCGCAGCAGCCGCCGCAGCACGTAGCCGCGGCCCTCGTTCGACGGCACGATCCCGTCACTGATGAGCATGAGCGCCGAGCGCACGTGGTCGGCCACGACCCGCATGCGCACGTCGTCGTCGTGGTTCTCGCCGTAGGTGCGACCGGAGATCTTCTGCGCGGCGAGGATGACCGGGAAGACCTCGTCGATCTCGTACATGTTGTCGACGCCCTGCAGCAGGAACGCGACCCGCTCGAGGCCCATGCCGGTGTCGATGTTCTTCTGGGTCAGCTCGCGGACGATCCGGAAGTCCTCCTTGCCGCGGACGTCGTCGATCGCGTACTGCATGAACACGAGGTTCCAGATCTCGAGGTACCGCTCCTCGTCGACGATCGGACCGCCGTCGGCCCCGAACTCCGGGCCGCGGTCGATGTAGATCTCCGAGCAGGGGCCCGCGGGGCCGGCCGCACCGGTGTGCCAGAAGTTGTCCTTCTTGCCGCGGCGCTGGATGCGCTCGTCGGGCAGCCCGGCGATCGACTTCCACAGCGCCAGCGCCTCGTCGTCGTCCTGGTAGACGGTGACCCAGATGACCTCGGGGTCGAAGCCGTAGCCGCCCTGGTCCTGCGGGGTGGTGATCAGCTCCCACGCGAACCGGATCGCCCCCTCCTTGAAGTAGTCACCGAAGGAGAAGTTGCCGTTCATCTGGAAGAACGTGCCGTGCCGGGTGGTCTTGCCGACCTCCTCGATGTCGAGGGTGCGCACGCACTTCTGCACGCTGGTGGCGCGCTGCCACGGCGGGGTGCGCTCGCCGACCATGTACGGGATGAACGGCACCATGCCGGCCACCGTGAACAGCAGCGACGGGTCCTCGGAGATCAACGAGGCGGAGGGCACGACGGCGTGGCCTCGGCTCGAGAAGAAGTCGAGCCAACGCTGGCGGATCTCGGCGGTGCGCATCTATACCTCAAGGTCGGTCGGGTCGTGCGTGTTCCGGACGAAGTGCGAAAGGGCTAGAAGAACGAGTAGCCGAGCTCGCCGTCGCTGGGGTCTTGGGCCAGCTCGGAGTCGTCGGCGTGGCGCCCCGGGCGGCCGGCCCGGTCCGACGACTCGGACGACGACGCGGTGCGGTCGGGGCTGGTGGCGCGCTTGGCGTGCCGCTCGGCTCGCCACGACTCGGTCCGGCTGCGGGCCGCGTCGAGGTCGACGTCGCCGAGCAGGTCGCGACGCAGCTCGGCCTCGCGCTCGGCCAGGCCCGCGGAGAACTCGCTGCGGGCGGAGCGCAGCGCGCCGCTCAGACCGCCGACGACGCCGGCTGCCTGCGTCACCCCGGCGGGCACGTGCTCGTCGACGAGGCTGCGAACCTTGCGGATCACGACCACCGTCGCCACGGCGCCCACGCCGATCCAGAACAGACGCCTCATCGGCCGGACTTCCCCTGGCCGCTCAGGCCGCCGAACGCGCGGCGGACCGCGTAGGAGAACGCGGCGACCTTGACCATCGGGCCGCCGACGGTCGCGGCGAACAGCGACGTCAGCGCGGAGACGTTCTCGCTCACGGAGACCGCGGCGGTGGTGATCGTGTCGACCCGGGTCAGCTGGACGTTGGTCGACGCGACGGTCGCGGCGGTCTCGTCGAGGATCGGGACCGAGTGGTCGGTGAGCTCCTTGACGGACAGCCGGGCCTCGTCGAGCACCCGGCCGAGCTTGACGAGCGGTACCGCGAGCACGCCCACGAGCAGGACGAACGCGATCGCCGCGATCAGTCCAGCGATGTCTCCGACGGACATGTTCTGCTCCTCCACCACCGTTGAACGCCGCCGGCCCCGAGCACCGGAGCAAGCCGTCTGAAACCTTACCTGGATACGCAAACACCCCGTTCGCTGCCCGCGAGGGCGGCGAACGGGGCGCTGCGATGGAGGTAGATCAGCGGGCGTAGTACTCGACGACCAGCTGGACCTCGCAGGTCACGGGGACCTCGACGCGCTTCGGGCGACGCGAGAGCACCGAGGTCAGCTTCTCGAGCTGAACCTCCAGGTACCCCGGCACGGCCGGAAGGACGTCGCGGTGCGCGCCGGCGGCGGCAACCTGGAACGGAACCATGCCCTGGCTCTTCGCCTTGACCTGGATCGTCTGGCCGGGCTTCACGCGGAACGACGGGCGGTCCACGATCTCGCCGTCGACGAGGATGTGACGGTGCACGACGTCCTGGCGGGCCTGGAGGATCGTGCGGGCGAAGCCGGAGCGCAGCACGAGAGCGTCGAGACGCATCTCGAGCAGCTCGACCAGCGACTCACCGGTCAGGCCCTTCTCCTTGCGAGCGTCTTCGAACGCACGGGCCATCTGCTTCTCGCGGATGCCGTACTGGGCGCGCAGACGCTGCTTCTCCCGCAGACGGACGGCGTAGTCCGACTCGGTGCGGCGACGAGCGCGGCCGTGCTCGCCGGGCGGGTAGGGGCGCTTCTCGAAGTGCTTGACGGCCTTCGGCGTGAGGGCAAGCCCCAGCGCACGGGAGAGCCGCACCTGACGGCGCGAACGGGTCACACTGCTCACTAGCGATACTTCCTGTCGTTGTAGACGTCACACCCGCATGCGGAGTGGTTCCGGCGGGCGTGGGGCCGACCTGATGCACGATCTCTCGCGCGGCTAAGGCCCCAGGGCGGTCCGTCAGGCCGAACGCGAAACGCGCAGCCTTCCGGACAACCCGAGAATCTTACCGCACCCCCGGCGCACGTCCCGTCGCGGGCCGCTCAGGCGTTGATCCCGCTCAGGCGGGGCTGGGCGAACAGGTCCTGGGTGCTCGTGGGCTCGGCGTACAGGAACCCCTGCCCGAGATCGCATCCGATGCTGACCACCTCGTCGTGCTGCCGACCGGTCTCGATCCCCTCGGCGGTGACCTCCATGTCGAGCAGGTGGGCCAGGTTGGTCACCGACGCCGCGATCGCGGACGCCGTCGTCTGGGGTCCCAGCCTGGACACGAAGGACTGGTCGATCTTCACGATGTCGATCGGGAACCGTTGCAGGTAGCTCAGCGAGCAGTAGCCGGTCCCGAAGTCGTCCAGCGCCAACCGCACCCCGAGCCGTTTGAGGTCGCCGAGCACGCGCATCGCCCGGTCGCCGTCCTCGATCAGGATGCCCTCGGTGACCTCGAGGACCAGTGCGGCCGGGTCCATCGCGGTCACGCCGAGCACGGCCGAGACCGACGTGACGAAGCCCGGTGTCATCAGCTGGCGGGGCGAGACGTTCACCGACAGGTCGAGCGGCTGGCCGGGGTGCTCGACGAGCCAGCTGGTGCGGTCCCGGCACGCCCGTTCCAGCACCCACGCGCCGAGCCGGGTGATCAGCCCGGACTGCTCCGCGACGGCGATCGCGGCCTCCGCCGGCACCGCGCCGCGCGCGGGGTGCGTCCACCGGAGCAGCGCCTCCACCCCGACGACCGACCCGTCCACCATCCGCACGATCGGCTGGTAGGCGAGGTCGAGCTCGCTGCGGGCCAGGGCGACCCGCAGCTCCTGCTCGAGCTCGTGCCGGTCGCGGGAGTCGCCCGCGGTCCGCAGGTCGACGATCTGATGGGTCCCGCCGCCGCGGCGCTTGGCCTGGTACATCGCGATGTCGGCGTCGAGCACGAGACTGTCCGTGACGGCCTCGCCCGGACCCGCGTAGGCGATGCCCACGCTCGCGGTGACCGAGACCTCGGCGCCGGGAAGCACGAACGGCGCGGTGAACGCCTCCCCGATGCGGCTGGCCAGCACCTCGACGTCGGACGAGTGCAGCAGGTCCTCGCACAGGAACGCGAACTCGTCCCCGGAGAGCCGCGCGAGGGTGTCCCCCGGGCGGACCAGCGCGGCCAGCCGGTGCCCGACGGCGATCAAGAGCTCGTCCCCGACCCGGTGGCCGAAGTCGTCGTTCACCCGCTTGAAATGGTCCAGATCGACGAACAGGACCCCCACCGACATGTGCGACCGGCGCGCGCGCTGGGCGGCGTGATCGATCCGCTCCTGCAGCAGGACACGGTTGGCCAGGCCGGTGAGGGGGTCGTGCAGGGCGCGGTCCCGGAACCACTCCGCCGCCTGCAGCGCCTCCTCACGCGCCTGGGCGTTGATCAGGTAGGCGGCCGCGACGTCGGCCAGGGTCTGGGCCACGGACCGGGCCCGCCCGCTGAGCGGACCCGGCACGTCCCGGTACAGGTCGAGCGACCCCAGGCAGCCGTCGCGGTGCCGCAGCGGGAAGGTGAACACCGCGGCCATGCCCTCGGCAACCGCGGCCGGACCGAACGCGGGATACCGCCCGTCGGCTGCGACGTCGGGCATGAAGACCGGCTCGCCGGTGGTGAACGACGTCAGGCACGGCCCCTGGCCGAGGTCCGTCTGGACGCGTTCGAACCGCATCGCGGTCGCATCCGACGCGGCGATGTACCGCGGCGACAGCCCGGGGGCGATGAGGGTGACGCCCGCACCGGTGACCGGCAGGACGTCGACGATCCGCTCGACCAGGTGATCGAGGATCTTCTGGATCGGAAAGTCGGTGAGCATCACCCGAGCGAACTCGCTGAGCACCGAGGACAACGTGCTCTCCTGGACCATCTTCCCTCCCGTTGCCGGCACGCCAACGTGTGATTGCCACGCTACGCGGGGGACGGCCGGCTCGGGGGATGCCGGGGTCACTCAGTTCGAGTCGAGGATCGCGCGGATCTTCTCGAGGCGTTCGGAGACCTGACGTTCGAAGCCGCGGTCGGACGGCTCGTAGTACCGCGTGCCGGCCAGCTCGTCCGGCAGGTACTGCTGCGCGGCCACCGCGGCGGGCTCGTCGTGCGCGTACCGGTACGACTGGCCGTGCCCCAGACCTTTCGCGCCCGCGTAGTGCGCGTCGCGCAGGTGCGGCGGGACCGTGCCGATCTTGCCCGCGCGCACGTCCGCGAGCGCGGCGTCGATCCCCCGGTAGGAAGCGTTCGACTTCGGTGCGGTCGCGACGTGCACCACCGCCTCCGCCAGGATGATCCGTCCCTCGGGCATCCCGATCAGGGCGACCGCCTGCGCGGCGGCCACGGCCGTCTGCAGCGCACTCGGGTCGGCCATGCCGACCTCCTCGGCGGCGGCGATCACGATCCGGCGGGCGATGAACCGCGGGTCCTCGCCCGCGGAGATCATCCGCGCGAGGTAGTGCAGCGACGCATCGACGTCCGATCCCCGCATCGACTTGATGAAGGCGCTGATCACGTCGTAGTGCTGATCGCCATCGCGGTCGTACCGCACCGCGGCGACGTCGATCGCGCGCTCCATGGTCGCCAGCCCGACGACGACCGGGTGCCCGGCCTCGTCGGAGTCGTGGCCGACCGGCTCCGGGACGCCGTCCGACAGCGCCGCGCCGGCGGCCGCCTCGAGGATGGTCAGGGCCTTGCGTGCGTCCCCGCCGGCGAGCCGCAGCAGGTGCGCCTCGGCGGCGTCCTCCAGCACGATCGACCCGGCGAGCCCCCGCTCGTCGGTCACGGCGCGGCGCACCAGGGCGCGCACGTCCTCGATCTCGAGCGAGCGCAGCGTGAGCAGCAACGACCGGGACAGCAGCGGCGAGATCACCGAGAAGCTCGGGTTCTCGGTCGTCGCGGCCACCAGGGTCACCCACCGGTTCTCCACCGCCGGCAGCAGCGCGTCCTGCTGCGCCTTGGTGAACCGGTGCACCTCGTCGATGAACAGCACCGTCTCGCCGCCCGCGGTCGCGAGCCGTCGTCGGGCATCCTCGATCACGAGCCGCAGGTCCTTGACCCCGGCGGTCACGGCCGACAGCTCGACGAACCGTCGACCCGAGGTCGCCGCGATGAGGTAGGCGAGCGTCGTCTTGCCCGTCCCGGGGGGCCCCCAGAGCACGACCGACGTCGGGGCCGCGCGCCGGGAGCCGTCGTCCGCGGGCTCGACCAGGCGGCGCAGCGGGGAGCCGGCCACGAGCAGGTGGGCCTGCCCGGCGACCTCCGACAGGGTCGCCGGTCGCATCCGCACCGCGAGCGGAGCGTTCGAGGGGACGGACGGCAATCCGGCCGCAGTGGTGGTGGCGGCGTCGAACAGGTCCATGCGCCGAGCGTACGCACGCTGGGAGGATCACCCGACCCGCACCGGGCAGCCGATCGCACCCACCCGCGCCACCTGCGATGATCACCCGCGTGTTCGAAAGCCTCGGTCGTCTCATAGTCCGCCATCCCCGCCGAACGATCGGCGTGTGGATCGCCTTGACCGCGCTCGGCTTCGGCCTGGCGATCTTCGGGGTCACCGGGACGAACCTGTTCGACCGCCTGACCACGGGCGAGCCCAACGTGCCCGGCTCCGACAGCCAGCTCGCGAGCCAGCTCGTCAGCGACGCCTCGATCAAGGGCGCGCAGCTCACGCTCGTGCTCGACGGCGTCCCGGTGGACGCGGCTGGCGTCGCCGAGGCGATGGCACCGGCGCACGAGGAGCTCGCCGCGATCCCCGGCGTCGCGACCGTCATCGACCCGCTCGTGCTGCCCGACGGCCCCGCCAACCCGGCCGCGGCCCCGCTGATCGCCACCGACGGCAACGGCTTCCTGGTGATCGTCGAGCTCGACGCCGCGCTCGACGAGGACGCGGAGGCGACCGCCCTGACCGCCGTCGAGCACCGGTTGGCGGACATCCCCGCCGATCTCGCCGACGTGGCGCCGGACGCGCGCGGGATCGTCGGCGGCGAGACGCTCATCATCGAGACCATCACCGAGCAGGTGGAGAAGGACCTCACCACCGGCGAGGCCATCGCCCTGCCGATCGCCCTGCTCGTGATGGTGTTCGTGTTCGGCGGCTTCCTGGCCGCGTCGATCCCGATGGCCGGCGCGATCGCGTCGATCGGCGGCGGGCTCGGCGTGCTGCTCGGCTTCTCCTACTTCATGGACCTCGAGGCCTCGGTCGTCAACATCGTGACGATCCTCGGCCTGGGCCTGTCGATCGACTACGGGCTGCTGATCGTGTCGCGGTTCCGCGAGGAGCTGCACCGGCTCGTGGACGGTGAGGAGGCGCCCGTCGGGAACGGTCGGCGCCGCCGCGGTGACCGCGCGGTCACCACCGCCCTCATGAACACGATGGCCACCGCCGGGCGCACCGTGGCGTTCTCCGCGCTCACCGTCGCGATCGCGATCTCCGGCCTGCTCGTGTTCCAGCCCCAGATCCTGCGCTCGTTCGGGTTGGCGAGCGTCGCGGTCATCCTCATCGCGATCGGGACCGCGCTCACCCTCGTGCCCGCGATGCTCGCGGTCTTCGGGCGCAAGCTCATCAAGCCGGGGTTCATCAGCCGGATCCCGGGGCTGCGATCCGTCCTGGCCCGCACCGCCGACGTGGAGTCCGAGGAGGGGATCTTCTCCTCGCTCACCGCCCGCGTCCAGCGCCGGCCGTGGTGGGTGCTCGGCGGGGTCCTGCTCGCGCTCGGGGTGCTCACGATCCCGCTGACGCACCTGGAGCTGCGCAACTCGACCACCGAGCTGTTGCCCGGGGGCAGCGTGCAGCGCGACTACATCGGCGCCCTGGTGGAGAACTACCCGGCCGCGACGTCCCCCGCCGTCGTCGTCGTGGCGCAGACCACGCTCGAGAACGCCACCGCCTGGTCCGCCGAGCTGGCCACGCTCGACAACGTCGCGTCGGTCGAGGCGCCGATCCCGCTGGGCTCGGACGTGCTGATCGGCATCCGGCCCGACACGCTCGACGCGGGCAGCAAGATCGCGCGCGACGTCGTGCTGGAGGTGCGCGACCTCGACCCGGGTTTCCAGACCCTCGTCGGCGGTCAGGCGGCCGGGCAGATCGACTTCGCCGATGCGCTCGTCGACCGCGCGCCGTGGGCCGCCGGGATCGTCATCCTGGCGACCTTCGTGCTCCTGTTCCTCATGACCGGATCGGTGGTCATCCCGATCAAGGCGCTGCTCACGAACGTGCTGTCGCTCGCCGCGTCGCTCGGCGTGCTGGTGTGGGTGTTCCAGGACGGAAACCTGTCCGGGGTGCTGGGGTTCATCTCGACCGGCGGGATCGAGACGTACGTCGTGGCGCTCGTCATCGCGTTCGCGTTCGGGCTCGCGATGGACTACGAGGTGTTCCTGCTCTCGCGGATCAAGGAGCTGCACGACGCGGGGTACTCGAACAACGACTCCGTGCGGCTCGGCCTGCAGCGCTCGGGCCGGATCATCACGTCGGCCGCCACGATCATCGTCGTGGTGTTCACCGGCTTCGTCTTCGGCGAGCTGCTCGTGATCAAGGAGGTCGGGTTCTCGCTCGCGGTGGCCGTCTTCATCGACGCGACGCTGGTGCGGCTGCTGCTCGTGCCGGCGACCATGACGCTGCTCGGTTCGTGGAACTGGTGGGCGCCGACGTTCATGACGCGCATCTACGAGAAGCTGGCGATCACGCACTGACCGGAATACTGCCGCGACCCCCTCGGTTACGCTCGATGTACATGCAGACGCATGGATCTAGCTGAGGAGCACAACATGCAGTTCGGCATCTTCTCCGTCGGGGACGTGACCACCGATCCCACCACCGGCCGCACACCCACCGAGGTCGAGCGCATCCGGGCGATGGTGACCATCGCGCAGAAGGCCGAGGAGGTCGGGCTCGACGTCTTCGCGACCGGCGAGCACCACAACCCCCCGTTCGTGCCCTCCTCCCCCACGACCCTGCTCGGGTACCTCGCGGCAAAGACCGACCGCATCCTGCTGTCGACCGCCACGACGCTGATCACCACGAACGACCCGGTCAAGATCGCCGAGGACTACGCGATGCTCCAGGTGCTCGCCGACGGCCGCACGGACCTGATGATGGGCCGCGGCAACACCGGCCCGGTCTACCCCTGGTTCGGCAAGGACATCCGCGAGGGGATCAACCTCGCCGTCGAGAACTACGCCCTGCTGCGCCGCCTGTGGGACGAGACCGACGTCAGCTGGCAGGGCAAGTTCCGTACCCCGCTCGAGGGCTTCACGTCCACGCCGCGCCCGCTCGACGGCGTCGCACCGTTCGTGTGGCACGGCTCGATCCGCAGCCCCGAGATCGCCGAGCAGGCCGCCTACTACGGCGACGGGTTCTTCCACAACAACATCTTCTGGCCGATGGAGCACACGGTGCAGATGGTCCAGTACTACCGGCGCCGGTTCGAGCACTACGGCCACGGCCAGGCCGACCAGGCGATCGTCGGGCTCGGCGGGCAGGTCTTCATCCGACCGAGCTCCCAGGCCGCGGTCAAGGAGTTCCGCCCGTACTTCGACAACGCCCCGGTCTACGGCCACGGTCCGTCCCTCGAGGAGTTCACCGCGCAGACCCCGCTCACCGTCGGCAGCCCGCAGGAGGTCATCGACCGGTACGCCGGCATGCGCGACAAGGTCGGTGACTACCAGCGCCAGCTGTTCCTCATGGACCACGCGGGACTGCCCCTCAAGACCGTCCTGGAGCAGCTGGACCTGCTCGGCGGCGAGGTGGTCCCGGTGCTGCGCAAGGAGCTGGCCGCCGGGCGCCCTGCGCACGTGCCCGACGCCCCGACGCACGCCTCGCTCGTGGCCGCCCGACGGGCCGCCGGGATCGGCGCACCCGACCAGCTCGACTCGGCCGGGGACCGGTGGACCGGTCGCCGGGCGGAGGACGACCTCACCGCCGGCGACGCCGCTGCGGCGTCCGCACGCTGACCCCCACCACCGCACCCTGACGAACCGAGGAACCCATGAGTGACCGCACCATCGCCGTGATCTCCGCGGGCCTGTCGCAGCCGTCGTCGACCCGCATGCTGGCCGACCGGCTCGCGGAGGCGACGGTCGCCGAGCTCGGCGCGCGCGGGCTGTCCGCCACGGTCAAGACGTTCGAGCTGCGGGACGTGGCACACGAGCTGATCAATAACCTGCTCACCGGCTTCCCCAGCGGCGACCTGCGCGGCCTGCTGACCGCGGTGACCGGCGCCGACGGCCTGATCGCCGTCACGCCGGTGTTCACCACGTCCTACTCGGGGCTCTTCAAGACGTTCGTCGACATCCTGGACAAGGACTCCCTGGAGGGCATGCCCGTGCTGCTCGGGGCGACCGGCGGGACGCCGCGGCACTCGCTCGCGCTCGAGTACTCGATGCGCCCGCTGTTCACCTACCTGCACGCGGACGTCGCCCGCACGTCGGTGTTCGCTGCGACCGACGACTGGTCGGGCCCGGCCGATGCCCCGGCCGACCGCGGCTCCCGGGCCGCGAGCACCGATCGGAACGCCCTGCACAGCCGCATCCTGCGCGCCGGCCGCGAGCTCGCGGAGATGGCCGCAGCCCAACCGCACGCCGCCCCCGCAGACCCGTACGCGGACGCCCCCTCCTTCACCGACCTCCTGGGCCACCCGTAGCCTCCCAGGCCACCCGCAACCGGCTCCACGCCGCCCTCCCGGTGCCGACAGCCGCCGACCTCCCGGTGCCGATAGCTGACGACCTCCCGGTGCGGACAGCTGACGACCTCCCGGTGCGGACAGCCGCGCCCGTGACGCGCGGTGCTGCTGGGGCCCCTGGGGCGTCCCGCCAGCATCACCGGGACTCACCAGCCCCACGCGCGGCTGTCAGCACCGGGATCCTCCGATGCGCGGCCCGGTGCGGCCCGGTGCGGCCCGGATGAGATCGGTCCGGGCCGCGTCGGGTGTCCCCGCGTCGGGTGTCCCCGCGTCGGGTGTCCCCGCGTCGGGTGTCCCCGCGTCGGGTGTGCCCGCGTCAGGTGTGCGTCAGGACTCGGTCGCCACGGCGGCCGCGGCGACCTTCGGCTTCGGCACGAAGTCCACGCCCGCCTCGCGGCGCTGCTCGATCGTGATCGGCGCGGGGGCACCGGTCAGCGGGTCGAACCCGCCACCGGACTTCGGGAACGCGATGACGTCGCGGATCGACTCCGAACCGGTCAGCAGCGTGAGGATGCGGTCCCAGCCGAGCGCGATCCCGCCGTGCGGCGGCGCGCCGAACCCGAAGGCGTCGAGCAGGAAGCCGAACTTCTCCTGCGCCTCGGCCTCGCCGATGCCCATCACCTCGAACACGCGCTGCTGGACGTCGCGGCGGTGGATACGGATCGAGCCGCCGCCGATCTCGTTGCCGTTGCAGACGATGTCGTAGGCGTACGCGAGCGCGTTGCCCGGGTCCTTCTCGAACGTCTCGAGCCACTCGGGCGTGGGTGACGTGAAGGCGTGGTGCACCGCGGTCCACGACCCGTGGCCGAGGTCGACGTCGTCGTCCTCGCCGGTGGGCTTGAACAGCGGCGCGTCGACGATCCAGACGAAGGCCCACTGGCTCTCGTCGATCAGCTGACAGCGCTTGCCGATCTCCAGCCGGGCCGCGCCGAGCAGTGCGCGCGCCTCGCTGACCTTGCCGGCGGCGAAGAACACGCAGTCGCCGGGCTGGGCGCCCACGGCCGCGACCAGGCCGGCGCGTTCGACGTCGGACAGGTTCTTGGCGACGGGACCGCCGAGCTCGCCGTCCTCCGCGATCGTGACGTACGCCAGGCCGCGAGCGCCGCGCTGCTTGGCCCAGTCCTGCCACGCGTCGAACGTCCGGCGCGGCTGCGAGGCACCGCCGGGCATCACGACGGCGCCGACGTACGGCGCCTGGAAGACGCGGAACGGGGTGTCGGCGAAGAACTCGGTGAGCTCGGTCAGCTCGTGGCCGAAGCGCAGGTCGGGCTTGTCCGAGCCGAACCGGGCCATCGCGTCCGCGAACGTCATCCGCGGGATGGGCGTCGGGATGGTGTAGCCGATCAGGTCCCACAGCGCGACGAGCACGTCCTCGCCGACGGCGATCACGTCGTCCTGCTCGACGAAGCTCATCTCGACGTCGAGCTGGGTGAACTCCGGCTGGCGGTCGGCGCGGAAGTCCTCGTCGCGGTAGCAGCGCGCGATCTGGTAGTACCGCTCCATCCCGGCCACCATGAGCAGCTGCTTGAACAGCTGCGGCGACTGGGGCAGCGCGTACCAGGACCCGGGCGACAGCCGGGCGGGCACCACGAAGTCGCGGGCGCCTTCGGGGGTCGAGCGGGTCAGCGTCGGGGTCTCGATCTCGACGAAGTCCAGCGCGTCCAGCACGCGGTGCGCGGCGGCGTTGGCCTTAGCCCGCAGCCGGAGCGCGGCGGCCGGCGCCGGGCGGCGCAGGTCGAGGTAGCGGTACTTCAGGCGGACCTCTTCGCCGACGGTCTCGTCGGAGGACGCGGACACCTGGAACGGCAGCGGGGCGGCCTCGTTGAGCACGACGACGTCGTTCGCCACGAGCTCGATCGCGCCTGTCGCGAGGTTGGGGTTCTCGTTGCCCTCGGGGCGCAGGCCGACGACGCCGGTCACCTGCAGCACGTACTCGTTGCGCAGCCCGTGGGCCACGGCCTCGTCCCGGATGACCACCTGGGCGATGCCCGAGGCGTCGCGCAGGTCGATGAACGCCACCCCGCCGTGATCCCGCCGCCGGTCGACCCAGCCCGCGAGCGTGATGGTCTGGCCGATGTGCTCGACTCGTAGCGAGCCGGCAATGTGGGTGCGAAGCACGGAGGAGATCCTTCCGGGGGTGGTCGGCGCGGGTCCAGCGCCCCGGCGATCTTAGTCGCAGACGCCCCGGCCCGGGCGGACCGGTGGCGGCGAGGCTCGACAACCGGGCCGTTCGCCTCTACCGCCGTCCGTCGGGTCGTTGCAAGGGTCGGTCCTGCCCGCCGCCTCGACGCCGCACGCCTGCGCATCTCACGACGTCGTGGCGACGTCGCGGCAAGGGACGGCAGAGCATCGACAGGGGCCAGTGACACCTCGCCCCCGGGCGCGGAGGAAAGGGACGTGCGATGACCGAGAAGACCGTGACTCCGGGCACGCCGGCTGCATCGGCAGACTCCACCCCCCAGGGCGCGCGGTGGTACGCCCTCGCGCCCGACGAGGTCGCGCACCGGCTGGCGGTCGATCCGGCCACGGGCCTGTCGGCGGCCAGGGCCGCGGAGCTGCTCGCCAGGAACGGCCCGAACGCGCTCCCGGCCGAGAAGGCGCCGCCACCGTGGCACCAGTTCTTCGCCCAGTACACGTCGTACATGCAGATCATCCTCGTGGGGGCGGCGATCGCCTCGATCCTGATCGGTCAGTTCACCACCGGGGTGGCGGTGCTGGCGATCACCGCCCTGAACGCTCTCGGCGGGATGCGGCAGCAGGGCAAGGCCGAGAGCGCCATGAACGCGCTGCAGTCGATGCTCAAGACCAGCGCCCGGGTCCGCCGGGACGGGTCCGAGGTCACCGTCGATGCCGACCAGGTCGTCGTCGGCGATGTGGTCCTGCTCGCCGCGGGCGACGACGTGTGCGCGGACGGCCGCCTGATCGAGGCCACCTCGCTGCAGATCGACGAGTCCGCGCTGACGGGTGAGAGCGTGCCCGCCTCGAAGAGCGCCGACCCGATCGCCGACGACAACCCGGTGCTGGGCGACCAGTCGAACATGGCGTTCATGAACACCCCCGTCACGCACGGCGGCGGCGTCATGATCATCACCGGCACGGGTGCCGACACCGCGGTGGGAAGCATCTCCGGCATGCTGAAGTCCGAGCCCACCGTGAAGACCCCGCTGACCCAGCAGCTCGACACGCTCACCCTGTGGATCGCGGGCGCGGCCGGGCTGACCATCGCGATCATGTTCGCCCTGGGCATCTCGCGCGGGGAGTCGACCCAGGTCATCTTCACCACGGCCATCGCGCTGGCCCTGGCGGCGGTGCCGATGGCCATGCCGACCGTGCTGCAGGTGATCCTGTCCAGCGGGTCGCGGGAGCTGGCTGCCAACGGTGCTGTCGTCAAGAGCCTCGACTCGGTGGAGACCCTCGGATCGACGTCGGCGATCAACTCCGACAAGACCGGCACCCTCACCATGAACCAGGTCACAGTCGTCGAGGTGATCGACCCGACGGACCGCTACTCGATCACCGGGCGGGGCTACAGCCTGGACGGCGAGGTGCACCACACCGCCGGGAGCTCGCACACGATCGAGCCGGCGATCCTGCCGTTCGTGCTGTCCAACGACGCCAGGCTCGTCGACGGCAAGGTCGTGGGCGATCCGACCGAGGGGGCGCTCCTCGTGCTCGGCCACAAGGTCAAGCTCGACCTCGAGGGCACCCAGGCCGCGTACCCGCGGCTCGCGACCCTGCCGTTCGACCCGACCTACAAGCTCATGGCCGTCTTCTGCGAGGCGACGGACGACGAGGGCAACGCCGTCGTGCGGGTCTTCGTCAAGGGTGCGGCCCCGGCCGTGATCGGTCGGGCCACCTCGGCCCTGTCGAAGGGCCGGAGCGTGCCGTGGGGCGACGAGCTGAACACCCGGTCCGGCCAGGAGATGGCCCGCCTCGGCGACAAGGGCCTGCGCATCATGGCCGCCGCGACGAAAGACCTCAAGCCCCAGGACTTCACGCCCGACGGCGACCTGCTCTCGATGGTCCAGGGGCTGCAGCTGACGGCGATCGTCGGGATGATGGACCCCCCGAGGCCGGAGTCCCTGGACGCCGTCCGGGCCGCCCAGGACGCCAACATCCGCGTCCGGATGGTCACCGGGGACGACGTGGTCACCGGCGCGGCCATCGCCAGACAGCTCGGCATCCCCGGGGAGGCGATCCTGGGGACCGAGCTCGCGGCGATGTCGGAGGCGGAACGGCTCGAGCGCATCGACGCCATCGGCGTGGTCGGACGGGTCGCCCCCGAGCACAAGGTGCTCATGGTCCAGACCCTGCGCCAGGCCGGGGACGTGGTGGCCATGACCGGCGACGGGGTGAACGACGCCCCCGCCATCAAGGCCGCCGACATCGGCATCGCGATGGGCACCGGCACCCAGGTCGCCAAGAACGCCGGTCGCATGATCCTCACCGACGACAACTTCGCCACGATCGTGCGCGCGGTGTCGCAGGGTCGCAAGCTCTACGACAACATGCTCAAGTACATCCGCTTCATGCTGGTCGCCCTCGTCACCTACGTCGTGACCTTCCTGCTGGCCAGCCTGCTCAACATCGCCGACGGGCAGCCCTTCACCGCCCGCCAGATCCTGTGGATCAACTTCGTCATCACCGCGCCCGTCGGGATCGCTCTGGGCCTGGACAGGGAGACGCCCGGGCTGATGAAGCGCCACCCCCGGCCCCGGTCGTCGTCGATCATGTCCGCCGCGGTGATCACGACGGTCGCCGCGGCGGGGCTGTTCATGTCCATGGCCATCGACCTGCTGATCGTCGTCGGCGAGAGCGGCTTCGACCAACCGTCCATCGCCCGCACCATGGGCCTCGTCGCCTTCTCCCTGATGCTCGTGGTCGCCGCGTTCGAGAGCCGCGACGAACGAGCATCCATCCTGACCACGGAGACGTTCGACAACGGGACCCTCAACCTCACCGCCGTCGCCGAGATCGTCCTGGCGGTCCTGATCGCCGAGGGCGCCTTCCTGCCGCCGCTGCTCGAGACCACCCCGCTCACCGGCGGTCAGTGGCTCCTCGGCGCGGCCCCGGCGCTCGTGCTGCTGGTCGGCTGGGAGCTGGGCAAGCTGATCGCCCGCCGCCGCTCGGGCCGCGCCCGGCCGACCACGCCCTCGGGCGTACGCACCCCCTGAGTCAGCGCAGCTCGCCCGGTGCGCCGCGCGGGACGACGGGTCGGCGCGGTCGGACGGGAACGAGCCGCCGGTAGCCCGCCCCCTGCTCGGGCCGGGGATCGGCCTCCCCGGCATTCGGCCACAGCGACACGGCCCGCTCCGCCTGCGCGGTGATCGTCAGGGACGGGTTGACGCCGAGGTTCGCCGTGATCGCGGCGCCGTCGAGCACATGCAGCGTCGGGTAGCCGTGCACGCGCTGGTACGGGTCGAGGACGCCGTCGTCGGGCGTGGCGCCGATCGGGCAGCCCCCGATGAAGTGCGCCGTCATCGGCATGTTGACCAGGTCGCCCCAGCTGCCGCCCGGCACGCCGTCGAGCTCGTCCGCCATGAGGCGGGCCACCCGGTGCCCGGCCGGGATCCAGGTCGGGTTCGGCTCGCCCCGCCCCTGCCGGCTCGTCAGCCGCCCGGTGCCACGCGGCCGACGCAGGCGCACGGGCAGGAACCGGCTCAGCCGCGGGCCCTGCTCGGCGAGCGAGGTCGTGAGCGAGTTGTCGAGCGCCTGCATCACGAGCGCGATCGTCGTCCGCTCGCTCCACCGGTACGGCACCAGCGCCCGCACGGTCGCCACCGGTCGGCGGCGCAGCTGCCGCGCGTACTCCCCCGCGATCGCGCGCCAGCGCACCGAACCCGGCGCCCCGACCGTCAGGACCGTCTGCAGCAGCGCCATCGCGTTGGAGCCCTTGCCGTACCGCACCGGTTCGATGTGGGTGGTGGGGTCGGTGAAGAACGACGAGCTGATCGCCACGCCCCGGCTGAGGTCCCGCGCAGGGTCGACCCGGGGCGCACTGGCCCCCAGCAGCGCCTCCGAGTTCGTGCGCGTGAGCTCGCCGAGCCGCGCCGAGAGCCGGGGCAGCCGGCCCGACGCACGCATCCGGTGCAGCAGCGTCTGGGTCCCGTACGTCCCGGCGGCCACGACCACCTGGTCGGCGCCCCAGACCGTCCGCACGCGCCGGCCGCCCGGACCCGTGCCGCGCGACACGACGGTCCACCCGCCGCCGGGCCGCGGCACCAGCTCCGTGACCGTGGTCATCGGCACGACCCGTGCACCGGCCCGCTCGGCCAGGTGGAGGTAGTTCTTGGTCATCGTGTTCTTGGCCCCGACGCGGCACCCGGTCATGCACTCCCCGCACTCGGTGCACCCGGTCCGGACCGGTCCGGCGCCGCCGAAGAACGGATCGGCCACGGTCACGCCCGGCTCGCCGAACAGCACCCCGACCTCGGCGGGCTTGAACGTGTCTGCGCAGCCCATCTGGCCGGCCACGGTGAGCATCAACCGGTCCGCGGGCGTCGTCGTCGGGTTCGTCGTGACCCCGAGCATCCGCTCGGCCTGGTCGTAGTGCGGGGCGAGCTCGGAGGCCCAGTCGGTGATCGCCGACCATTGCGGATCGGCGAAGAACGGCCGCAGCGGCCGGTAGAGCGTGTTCGCGTACACGAGCGAGCCGCCGCCCACCCCCGCGCCGGCGAGGATCAGGGAGTCCTTGAGCAGGTGGATGCGCTGGATCCCGTAGCACCCGAGCGCGGGCGCCCACAAGAACGTGCGCAGATGCCACGACGACGCGAACTCGTGGTCCGCGAACCGACGCCCGGCCTCGAGGACGGCCACCCGGTAGCCCTTCTCGGTCAGGCGCAGCGCGGCGACCGACCCGCCGAATCCCGACCCGACGACGACCACGTCGTAGTCGCGCGGGCTGTCTTCGGGGGGCGGGGCGACGTCGACCATCCGCGCATGCTGACACACCAGACCTCGGCGTGGTGCCCCAACGCCGCGCCCGGCATGATGGCGCGATGCCTGACGACCCAACGCCGCCCACCCCCGCAGGCCCGCCGCCGGCGATCGAGCTCCGCGTGCTGTCCGCCCTGGCCCTGCGGGCGCTGTACCGGCTCGACCTCGCGACGGCGAGCGACCTCGTCGGCGCCCGGATGCCGGAGTTCTTCACGACCGAGGGCTGGCTGTGGCGGTGGCGGCTGCATCAGATCGAGGCCGACCCCGACTCCGCGCACTGGTACGTGCGGGCGGCCGTCGCGGTCGCGCCCGACGACGCCGCCGCCCCGAGCCTCGTCGTCGGGCACGCCGGCTTCCACGGTCCGCCCGACGCCGGCACGATCGAGATCGGCTACACGGTCGTGCCCGCCCTGCGCGGCCGCGGGTACGGGCACGGGATCGTCGCGGCGCTGCTCGCCGAGGCCGCTCGCGAGGCGAACGTCCGGATCGTGCGCGCGAGCATCTCCCCGACCAACGCTGCCTCGCTCGCGCTGGTCCAGCGGGCCGGCTTCGTCCAGGTCGGTGAACAGTGGGACGACGAGGACGGGCTCGAGCTCGTCTTCGAACGCCCGGTCGTCCTCGTCGAGTAGTCGACTAGTTCCGCCCGCTCAGACCGCCTGCACCCGCGGCCAGAGGTCCTCGGCGGGCGGCGCCCAGGTCGCCGCGTCGGCCTCGACCTGGTCGCCGGACCGGATGTCCTTGACCTGGTCGGGCTTGGCCGGCTCCGGCGTGCCGTCGTCCGCGACGGATGCGGCCGAGCCGGGGAACCACACGAACGGCACCCCGCGCCGGTCCGCGTACTTGATCTGCTTGCCGAACTTGGCCGCGCTCGGGGCGACCTCGACCGGGATCCCGCGTGCCCGCAGCGCGGCGGCGATCCGGTCGGAGACCGCGCGGGTCTCCTCGGAGGTCACCGCGACGACGACGGCGCTGGGCACCGACCGCGACGCGCGCACCAGGTCCGCACCGAGCAGCCGGGACACCAGCCGCGAGACCCCGATCGACAGGCCCACGCCCGGATACGTCGTCGTCCCGTCGGACGCCAGCGTGTCGTACCGCCCGCCCGAGCAGATCGACCCGAGCTGCTCGTGCCCGACGAGCACCGTCTCGTAGACCGACCCCGTGTAGTAGTCGAGCCCACGCGCGATCTTCAGGTCGGCGACCACGACGCCGGGAGCCCGCTCAGCCGCGGCGGCCACGAGGGCGCCGAGCTCGCCGAGGCCGGTCTCGAGCAGCTCGGAGGTGATCGAGTGCCGCTCGGCGAGCGCACGCACGCGGTCCACGACGGTCGAGTCCGAACCCGAGATGGCCGCGAGCTCGAGGCAGGCCGCCGCCTGCTCGGCGGTGGCGCCGGTCTCGGCCACCAGGGCGGCGGCGACCGCGACCGGCCCGATCTTGTCGAGCTTGTCGATGCCCCGCAGCACGCCGTCGATGTCGTCGAGGCCGAGCCCGCGGTAGAACCCCTCGGCGACCTTGCGGTTGTTCACCAGGATGCGCACGGGCGGCACCCCGATCGAGGCGAGCGAGCCGAGCGCCTCGGCGATCACCAACGGCAGCTCGACCTCGTAGTGGTAGGGCAGCGCTCCGGCGCCCACGACGTCGATGTCGGCCTGGACGAACTCGCGGAACCGCCCGTCCTGGGGCCGCTCACCGCGCCACACCTTCTGGATCTGGTACCGCTTGAACGGGAACGCGAGGTGCCCGGCGTTCTCCAGGACGTACCGCGCGAACGGGACGGTCAGGTCGAAGTGCAGCCCGAGCTGGTGGTCGCTCTCGGCGCCCTGTTCCGTGCCCGACGGCGAGGCCCCCGGGTCGGTCGCCGTCGGCGCCTCCTGCAAGCGGCGCAGCACGTAGACCTCCTTCGAGGTCTCACCCTTGCGCAGCAGCTGGTCGAGCGGCTCGACCGCGCGCGTCTCGATCCCGGCGAAGCCGTGGAGCTCGAAGGTGCGCCGCAGCGCATCGAGGATGTGCTGCTCGACGGTGCGACCCGCGGGCAGCCACTCGGGGAAACCTGACAGGGGGGTGGGTCTGGCCATGAGGCCTCATCCTGCCAGGTAGGGGTTCCGCCTCAGTTCCAGGTCCATCCGGGTCGCCGGTCCGTGCCCCGGCAGCAGCAGCGTCGCGGGGTCGATCGCGGCCACGAGCTCACCCAGGGTGTGGCCCATCGACGGGTTGTCCCCGCCCGGCAGGTCCGTGCGTCCGATCGAGCCGGCGAAGAGCACGTCACCGGTCAGAGCGGTCCGGGTGGCACCGGTGAGCAGGGACTCCTCCCCCGGGACGAACGAGAACCCGTCGGCCGAGGCCGGGACGCCGTCGAACAGGAACAACGACGCGCCGGCCGTGTGACCTGGGGCGTACAGGACCGCGAGGGGCGCGCCGGCGAACAGCAGTCCGCCGAGGTCGAGGGTCGTGCCCTCGAGCGGACCGGGGCGGCCGGGCACCTGGTCGTCACCCGCACCGCTGCGCACCTGCCCGAACGTCTCGACCCGGGCCGGGGTCCGGTACGAGCCGGGCGGCAGGCCCACCGCCGTGAGGGCCTGGGCAAGCGGGCCGGCGTCGTCGTGCCCGGCGCTGCCGAGCCCGAGCGTGCCGAACGGGTCCGCGAGCCGGTAGGCGTCGGCCGCGTGCAGCCGCAGCGGCACCCCGAACGCCGCGGAGACCTCCGCGGCACCCCAGGTGTGGTCGACGTGCCCGTGCGTGGCGAGCACCGCGACCGGGACCAGGCCCCGTTCGGCCACGATCGCGCGCACCCGGGACTCGACCCCGGCGCCGACGTCGACCACCACGCACGAGACGCCGTCGTCGGCCACGACGATGTAGCAGTTGGTGCCGAACACGGGAGCGACAGCTGTCAGAACGTCCATCGCGTCAGGCTATCGACTGAGCGGGCGCGGACCGGCGACCGGCCGCCGACCGCCCTTCGATGCCGGACTGTGACCCCGGGCCGACGCCGGGCAGCGTGACCACGCTCAGCGTTGCCTAGACTGTCCCCGATCCCGGCAGCGCGACCAGCCAGGACGCCGCACCACGAGGCACGAGGAGGTCAGTTGTCCCCGAACAAGCGGGAACGCGAAAACGCGCGCCGACGGTACGAGCGGTACCAGCAGCACGTCTCCTCGACGCGGGCGCAGCGACGCCACCGGTGGACCGTGGCCGCCGCGATCGTCGGTGTGCTCGTGCTCGTGCTGGGCGTCTCCCTCGCCGTGAACCTCACCGCCGCCGACGACGTGGACGACGCCGCCGAGCCCGCCGCCGGCACCCAGACCTACACGCTGCCCGACCCGTCCGCCGCGCAGGCGCGGACCTGGACCGGGACCATCGCGACCACCGCGGGTGACATCGGCGTCGAGCTCGATGGCGCCGCGGCGCCGCAGGCGGTCGCGTCGTTCGTGAGCCTGGCCGCACAGGGCTACTTCGACGGCACGACGTGCCACCGGCTCGCGACCGGAATCACCGTGCTGCAGTGCGGCGACCCGACGGCGACCCGCACGGGCGACCTGAGCGCCAACGGCACCGGGGGGCCGGGCTACAGCTTCGGCCCGGTCGAGAACGCCCCCGCCGACGACGCCTATCCGGCCGGGACGATCGCGATGGCGCGCCAGGGCGGCAACGGCAGCTCGATGGGCAGCCAGTTCTTCCTCGTCTACGAGGACACCACCATTCCCGCTGATGAAGCGGGTGGCTACACCGTATTCGGCCGCATGACGTCCGGCCTGGACGTCGTCACGGCAGTCGCGGACGCCGGGGTCCAGGGGGGCGCGGCCGATGGCCTCCCTGTCACCGACGTCACCATCCAGGGAGTTGAGACCCAGTGACCGAGAACTTCACCACCGCCACCGGAGCGGACGACGAGAACGTGTCGTCGCCGGCCGAAGCGAACGAGCCAGTGCAGCCCGAGGTCACGGAAGAGGTCGCGCCCGCCGCGGTCGCGCCAGACGAGTCGACCGTCGCCGCAGTGCCGGCACCGCCCGTCCCGGCCGCGCCCGCCACCGATGTGGTCGAGCCGACCGCCGACGCGGTCGAGCCCGTCGCCGATGTGGTCGAGCCCGTCGCCGAGGTTGCCGCGCCCGTCGCGGAGGCCGCCGAGCCCACTCCCGCACCCACGCCGCGCCCGGTGCCGCGCCCGATCCCCCGGCCCATGCCGCGAGCCCCCCAGGCCCCCGTGCCCGGTACCGCGACGCCGGAAGGTGCCGCTCCCGCGGTTGCCGCGGCTCCGGTCGCTCCCCCCCTGGACGCGGCCGAGGCCGCCGCGGCCGGAGCGTTCGGCCGGGTGGACGACGACGGCACGGTGCACGTCACCGAGGCGGCCGGCGAGCGGATCGTCGGGCAGTACCCCGGCGCCACCGCCGAGGACGCCCTCGCGTTCTACGTCCGCCGCTATGTGGACCTCAAGGCCAAGGTCGTGCTGTTCGAGGCCCGTCTCGGTGCCACGGACCTGCCCGTCAAGGAGATCGACCAGACCCTGGCCAAGCTCACCGAGGAGGCCGCCGAACCGGCCGCCGTCGGGGACCTGGACGGCCTGCGCGCACGCCTGGACGCGCTGCGCGGGATCGCGGCCGAACGCCGCGCCGTCGCCGAGGCCGAGCGCGCCGCGGCGAAGGAGGTCGCCGTCGCCGCTCGCACCCTGATCGTCGAGCAGGCGGAGAAGATCACCGCGACCGACCCGGAGCGCATCCAGTGGCGTCCCGCCGGTGAGCAGCTGCGCATCCTGCTCGACGAGTGGAAGGAAGCCCAGCGCTCCGGTCCGCGCATCGACCGCCCGACGGAGGAAGCGCTCTGGAAGCGGTTCAGCCACGCGCGCACGAGCTTCGACCGCGAGCGTCGCCACTTCTTCGCCGAGCTCGAGACGAAGAACGCCGACGCCCGGGCGACCAAGGAGGCCCTCGTGGCCGAGGCCGAGGCGCTGTCCCAGAGCGCCGACTTCGGCGCGACCGCGGCGGCCTACCGCGAGCTCATGGCCCGCTGGAAGGCAGCCGGCCGCGCCAGCCGCAAGGACGACGACGCCCTCTGGGCCCGGTTCCGCGGGGCGCAGGACGCGTTCTTCGCGGCGCGTGACGCGGCGACCGCGGCCACGGACACCGAGTTCGCGGCCAACCTCGAGGTCAAGGAGGCGCTGCTCACCTCGGCCGAGAAGCTGGTCCCGGTGACCGATCTCAACGCGGCCAAGTCGGCGCTGCGCGACATCCAGGAGAAGTGGGAGTCCGCCGGCAAGGTCCCGCGCGGCGACGTGCAGCGGGTCGAGGGTCGGCTGCGTGCGGTCGAGACCGCGATCCGGGACGCCGACCAGGCCGTGTGGACCCGGGGCAACCCCGAGACCCGCGCCCGGGCCGAGGGCGCCGCGGCGCAGCTCGAGACCGCCATCGCAGGTCTGGAGGCCGACCTGGCCGCCGCACAGGCTGCGGGCAACGAGCGCAAGGTCGCCGAGGCGCAGGTCGCCCTCGACGCCCGACGCGCATGGCTCACCCAGGTGCAGCGCGCGGCGGACGACCACCGCGCCTGAACCATCGCGCCGGAACCATCGGACCGGAACCCGCGTAGCCGATCGGCTACGCGGGTTCCGTCGTCTCAGCGGCACAGGCGCGCCGTCCACAGCCCACGGCCTCCGTCGGCGTCGTCCACAACGACGCGACCGGGCAGCGGCGCCCGGCACCCCTCCACGGGGACGCTGGGCCGGTGGACAGGACGGTGATCGGCGAGACAGCGCGGGGCAGCACCGCGCTGGGTCCGGGCGCGCCGAACCAGACCGTGCCGAACAACACCGCGCTGGCGTGGATCTCGCGACCGCCGCCCGCCGTGCCCGAGTGGTTCGACCTCCGCGAGATCGGCCCGGTCCTGTGGCAGACGCTGCTCCGGGACGGCCTCGCCACGCACGTGTGGGGGGACCTCGCGGTCCCGGCCGATCGCCCCCCGACCCCGCAGATCCGAGCCCGCGCGGTTCGGGGTCTCGTCCCGCCGCGCGGTGCGGTCGGGCGCGCCTCGGCCGTCTGGTTGCACACCGGGGGCGTGCAGCCCGGGCGGATCGACGTGCTCGTCGCACCACAGGCGCGCCGCCCGGGCCCGCACCCGCTGCGGTCGCCGCACGAGTGCGTGCTCCCGGCCGAGGATGTCGTCGTCGTCGGATCGCTGCGGGTGACGACCGTGGAACGCACCGCCATCGACGTCGCGCGGTGGGTGGGCGAACCCGGCGAGCTGATCGAGCGACTCGTGCGGCTCGCGGACCTCGACCCGGCCCGCGCCCTGGACCGACTGGACGCCCTCAGCGGTCACCGCGGCGTCGCTGAGGCGCGCACCGCCCTGCAGGCGGCGCTGCGCGACGTCCGCGGCCGCTGACGGCCCCGACCGTCGCTCAGGTCGGGTCGGACGAGGCCAGAGTCGCCGCGTGCTCGACGTCCGCGCGCGACCCGGTCAGCCGGTAGACGTCGAAGACGCCTTCCACCTTGCGAACCGCGGCGAGCACCGATGCAAGGTGCCCGGGCTCGGCCATCTCGAAGATGAACTTCGACATCGCGACCCGGTCCCGTGAGGTGGACACGCTCGCGGACAGGATGTTGACGTGCGAGTCGGACAGGACCCGCGTCACGTCCGACAGCAGCCGGCTCCGGTCGAGCGCCTCGACCTGGATCTGCACCAGGAACATCGAGGTACCGCCCTGGGTCCACTCGACCTCGACCAGCCGCTCCGGCTGCGCCCGCAGCCCCTCGACGTTCACGCAGTCGGTCCGGTGCACGCTCACGCCGGACCCGCGGGTGACGAACCCCATGATCTCGTCGCCCGGGACCGGCGTGCAGCACCGGGCCAGCTTGACCCAGATGTCGTCGACACCCTTCACGACGACGCCCGGGTCGCCCGTGCGGACCCGGCGGTTGGTGCGGCCCGGTCCGTCGGTCTGGACCAGGTCCTCCTCGTCGCCGGGCTCGATCCCCATCGACTGCACGAGCCGCTGGACGACGGCGGCGGCCGAGACCTGCCCCTCACCGATCGCGGCGTAGAGCGACGAGACGTCCTGCCGGCGCATCTCGTGCGCGAGCGCGACGAGCGAGTCGTGCGAGAGCAGCCGCTGCAGCGGCAGGTTCTGCTTGCGCAGGGCCTTCGTGAGCGCGTCCTTGCCGTGCTCGATGGCCTCCTCGCGGCGCTCCTTGGAGAACCACTGCCGGATCTTGTTCCGCGCGCGCGGGCTCTTGACGAACACGAGCCAGTCGCGGCTGGGGCTGGCGGTCTCGGACTTCGAGGTGAGGACCTCGATGACGTCGCCGTTGTCGAGGGTGGAGTCGAGCGGGACGAGGCGACCGTTGACCCGCGCACCCATCGTGCGGTGGCCCACCTCGGTGTGCACCGCGTAGGCGAAGTCGACCGGGGTGGACCCGGCGGGCAGCGCCATCACCTGCCCCTTCGGGGTGAAGACGTAGACCTCCGCGCCGGCGATCTCGAAACGCAGCGAGTCCAGGAACTCCGACGGGTCGGCGGTCTCCTTCTGCCAGTCGACGAGCTGGCGCAGCCACGCCATGTCGTTGCCCGCAGCGTCCGTCGTCTGCCCGGCGCTCTTGGCCGACTCCTTGTACTTCCAGTGCGCCGCGACGCCGTACTCCGCGCGCCGGTGCATGTCGTGGGTGCGGATCTGGATCTCGACGGGCTTGCCGCCGGGGCCGATCACGGTCGTGTGCAACGACTGGTAGAGGTTGAACTTCGGCATCGCGATGTAGTCCTTGAACCGGCCGGGGACCGGGTTCCACCGCGCGTGCAGGGCGCCGAGCGCCGCGTAACAGTCCCGCACCGAGTCCACCAGAACGCGCACCCCGACGAGGTCGTAGATGTCCGCGAAGTCGCGGCCGCGCACGATCATCTTCTGGTAGATCGAGTAGTAGTGCTTCGGCCGGCCGGTCACGACCGCCTTGATCTTGGCCGTGCGCAGGTCGCTGCCGACCTGGTCACGCACGATCGCGAGGTACTCCTCGCGTGCGGGTGCCCGCTCCGTCACGAGGTGCACGATCTCGTCGTAGACCTTGGGGTAGAGCGTCATGAACGAGAGGTCTTCGAGCTCCCACTTGATCGTGTTCATCCCGAGCCGGTGAGCCAGCGGCGCGTAGATCTCGAGCGTCTCGCGGGCCTTGCGCTCCGCCGACGCCGGGGCGACGAACTTCCAGGTCCGGGCGTTGTGCAGGCGGTCGGCCAGCTTGATGACCAGCACGCGGATGTCGCGGGACATCGCCACGACCATCTTGCGCACGGTCTCGGCCTGGGCCGCGTCGCCGTAGGTCACCTTGTCGAGCTTCGTGACACCGTCGACCAGCATCGCGACCTCGGGCCCGAAGTCCTTGCGGAGCTGGTCCAGGGAGTAGTCGGTGTCCTCGACCGTGTCGTGCAGCAACGCCGCCACGAGGGTCTGCGTCGTCATGCCGAGCTCGGCCAGGATCGTCGCGACGGCGACCGGGTGGGTGATGTAGGGATCGCCGCTCTTGCGCATCTGCCCCCGGTGGGCGCGCTCGGCCACCGCATAGGCCTGCTCGACGGCGGCGAAGTCGGCCTTGGGATAGTTCGTCCGGATGGCCTGCATGAGCGGCTCGAGGGCCGGCGTCGTGCCGCTGTTCCGGGTGCCGAACCGGACCAGGCGCGACCGCACGCGACTCGCCGTCGGGGGCACCTCGACCGGCAGGGCGGGGTCGACAGCGTCCTGCGCCGCTGTCTGCGTGTTCTCGCTCATTCGACCTCCCCCAGCCCGTGACGTGCCAAGTCTCAAGTTTACGGCTGTGGGGGGCCAGAACAGGAAACGGGACACGCGCCCGGCGAGAGCGGTGCACGTCAGCGGAGGGCGGTACCCGTCAGTCGACTGACGATTTCCCGTCAGTCGACTGACTATCTCCCGTCAGTCGACTGACTATCTCCCGTCAGTCGACTGATCATTTCCCGTCAGTCGACTGATCATTTCCCGTCAGTCGACGGAGAGAATGACATCCACCGGTCGGCCCGCGAGCCGCGAACGCCCCGGCAGAAAGGTCAGCTCGAGCAGGAACGCGAGCCCGACGACGATGCCGCCCGCCTGCTCGATCAGCGACGCCGTGGCCGCAGCGGTACCACCGGTGGCAAGCACGTCGTCGACGATCAGCACGCGTGAACCCGGCGCGATCGTGTCCGGGAGCAGCTCGACCGTCGCGGACCCGTACTCCAGGTCGTACGACGCCTCCATCGTGACTCCGGGCAGCTTGCCCGCCTTGCGCACCGGCACGAAGCCGATGCCGAGTTCCGTCGCGACGGGCGCACCGATGATGAACCCGCGCGCCTCCATCCCAGCCACGAGATCGATCCCGCCGGCCGCCCGCGCGATGTCGGCGAGGTGCTTGATCACGGCCGCGAACGCGGGTCCGTTGACCAGCAGCGGGGTGATGTCCTTGAAGACGACCCCGGGTTCCGGATAGTCCGGGACGTCGCGGATGAGCCGCGCGCACAGGTCGCTGAGCACCATCCGCTCGGTCAGCACCGGACCGCCAGTTGTCAGCACGTCATCAGCCACCGGTCTACTTCTTCCCGGACTTGCGGCGCTTCGGCTGCGCCGCCGTGCCCTGGTGCTGACCCGGCAGCAGGTGCGCACCGTACGCCGCGACGCCCGCCAGCGCACCGGCCTCGGTGGGGGTGCCGACGGCCGCGGCCGCGGCCCGCAGCTCGTGGATCTTCTTCGTGTGCGCGAGCATCCGCGGCTCACGCTCACGGAAGGTCACCTCGAGGGGCGTCGCCAGGAAGATCGACGAGAACGTGCCGACGAACATCCCGACGAACAGCGCGAGCGAGATGTCGCGCAACGTACCCGCGCCGAGGATGAACGTCCCGACGAACAGGATCGCGCTGACCGGGAGCAACGCGACGACGGACGTGTTGATCGACCGCACGAGCGTCTGGTTGACCGCAAGGTTGGCCAGCTCGGCGTAGGTGGACCGGGACTGGTCCAGCACCCCGGCCGTGTTCTCGCGCACCTTGTCGAACACCACGACGGTGTCGTAGATCGAGTAGCCGAGGATCGTCAGGAAACCGATCGCCGTCGCGGGCGTGACCTCCCAGCCGATGAGCGCGTACACGCCGACGGTGAGGATGAGGTCGTTGCCCAGCGCGATCAGCGCCGCCGCCGCCATCCGCCAGGCACGGAAGTAGATCGTCATGACGACCGACACCAGGACCAGGAACACGATCAGGCCGGTGATGGCCTTGCTCGACACGTCCGCACCCCAGGACGGTCCGATGAACGAGCTCGCCACGTCCTCCACCGGCACGTCGTAGGCGACCGCGAGGGCGTCCCGGACCGCGGCGACCTCGTCCGTGGTGAGCTCCGCGGTCTGCACCCGCACCGCGGAGCTGCCGATCGAGGAGACCCGCGGCGACTCCGCAGGGGCGATGGACGCGACCGCGTCGATGGCGGGCTGCTGCTCGATCGATGAGGCCCCGGAGATCGTGAACTGCGATCCCCCCCGGAACTCGATGCCCGGGTTGAGCCCCTTCACGCTGAGCAGGAGGACCGAGGCGAGCACCGCCAAGATCGCGATGCCGTACCAGGTACGACGGCGTCCGACGATGTTGTACGACTTGCGACCGGTGTGCAGGTCGTTGCCCCACTGGGCGAATCCGGAGGCCATCAGGACTCGTTCCTCTCGGTGCTCGGATCGGTCGGCGCGGCCGGGTCGCCGGTCGGCGGCCCATCGGCCGACGTCGTACCGGCGCTCGGGCTCGCGTCGGCCGGGTCGGTCGCGCCGTCCTCGGCATCCCCGAGCTCCGCGGCGCGCTGGGCTGCGCGGCGCTCGGCGATCGTCTGCCGCGGGGAGTCGTCCCCGAATCCACCGGCGACGCGCGCGCCGACCGGCACGGGGGCGTCGAGCAGCGTGTCGTGCGGCTGATCGTCCGACGGCGCAGCACCCGGGCTCGCGGCGCTCGAGGGCGCGGAGACCTTACCCCGGCCGGCGTACCGCGGTCCGGTCGCACCGAGCCGGCGCGGGTCGAGCCCGGAGAACTTGTGACCCTCACCGAAGAACTTGGTGCGCGCCAGGAGCAGCATCACCGGATGCGTGAACAGGAACACCACCACGAGGTCGATGATCGTGGTCAGCCCGAGGGTGAACGCGAACCCGCGAACCCCGCCGACGGCGAGGAAGTACAGCACGATCGCCGCGAGGAAGTTGACGGCGTCGGACGCGAGGATCGTGCGGCGCGCACGATCCCAGCCCTTGTCGACGGCACCGACGAGGCTGCGACCGTCGCGCAGCTCGTCCCGGACACGTTCGAAGTAGACGATGAAGGAGTCCGCGATGATCCCGATCGCGACGATCAGGGCCGCGACCCCGGGCAGGCTCAGGCGGTAGCCCTGCAACCAGGAGAGCAGCGTGATCACGCCGTAGACCAGCACGGCGGAGATCACGAGGGACGCGACCGTGACCAGACCGAGGGCGCGGTACTGGAAGAGCGAGTAGACCACCACGAGCAGGAGCCCGATCAGGCCGGCAAGCAGCCCCTTCTGGAGCTGCTCGGACCCCAGGGTCGCCGAGATCTGCTCTTCGCTCTGCACCTGGAAGGTGAGCGGCAGCGCACCGAAGTTGAGCTGGTTGGCGAGCGAGGCAGCGGTCACCCGGGTGAACGTGCCGGAGATCTCCGCCTTGCCGTCCGAGATGATGACGCCGGGAGCCAGGGACGGCGCCGAGATCACGAGGCCGTCGAGCACCATCGCGAACTGGTTCTGCGGCGAGGTCAGGGCCTGCAACCGGGTGGTCACGTCGCGGAAGACCGGGCGACCGTCGCTCGTGAACTCGATGTTCACGACCCACTCGCCGGTGACCGCGCCGGACGGCGACGTGCGCTGCCCCGAGTTGGCCGTGCTGATCTCGTTCCCCTGGATCTCGACCGGACCGAGGATGTACTTGGCGGTGCCGTCGGCGTCGCAGGTGACGAACGCCGCGTCATCCGCGCCGCTCTCCCCGCCCGCGAGGTTCGCCGGGTCAGCGCAGTCGAGCGCGTTGAACTCGGCGAGGACCGCATCGGTGACGTAGTACGCGGCGTCGCTCGGCGAGTCCGGTGCCGCCTTGGGCGTGATCGGCGTGGCGTCGGCGGCCGGTTCGACCACCGCGGGTGCGCCGATGGCGAGCACGGGACGGAACCGCATCTGCGCCGAGGTGCGCACGAGGTCGAGCGTCGCCTTGTCCGGGGTGCCGGGCAGCGCGACGACGATGTTGCTGCCGCCCTGGCTGGTGATCTCCGCCTCGGCCACACCCGACGAGTCGACCCGCTGACGGATGATCCGGATCGCCTCGGCGATCGTCTCGCTCGTGATCTCGGTGTCCCCGGTGGCGACCGGCTTGAGGATCAGCTGCGTCCCGCCCTCGAGGTCGAGGGCAAGCTTCGGCGTCATCGTCGCGTCGGACAGGAACGTCCCCGCGACGAGCGAACCGAACAAGGCGGCGGTGATGACGGCGAACGTCACCAGCGTCCGGATAGGCCTGGACCGGCGGGGTGTGGCAGCCAACGGAGTTTCTCTTCTCATGCGCGCACCACCCGCGAACGGCGGGCGGTGGGGGGACGTGGGCGATGGGCCGTCGTCGTCCCGAGGGACGACGACGGCAGATCAGCTCACAACTTATCGGTGTCGTCGTCCTTGCGGGGTTCGGCGAGGGAGGACAGGTCGTCGGGAACGACGATCGCGTCGTCGTCCGTGGTGGCGCCATCAGCGTCGGCTGCGAGGACGTCGTCGTCGGAGTCGTCCAGGTCGGAGTCGTCCAGGTCGGAGTCGGCCTCGTCCTCGTCGAGGTAGTCCTCGTCGTCGTCCTCGGCGTCTTCGGCGTCTTCGTCGACCGGGGGGAGCTCAACGAGCTTGGCGATCGCGGCGCGGATCCAGCGGCTCTCGTTGCCGGGCGTGGACTCGAGCGTGATCGTGTCGCCATCGATCTCGACGATCGTGCCGAACAGCCCCGAGCCGGTCATGACCTCGTTGCCCACCTCGAGGTTGGCACGGAAGTCACCCGCCGCCCGCTGCTGCTTGCGCGTCCGACTCGACATGAGCCACATCGCACCGAATGCCAGCGCGATGATGATGATGAAGGAAGGGTCCATGGGGTGGTACGTCTCCGGGTCCTTGTGGATGTCGGCGGCAGTCTAGGCGCCATGTCTCGGGAAGCCCAACGACCCCCGGCCGCGCGGCGTTCCCGGACCTGGGCCGGTGTACCCGATTGCCAGGCGAACGAGCACCAGATCAGAACACCAGCGTGCCACTCAATGGCGGCGGAGTCAGCCCCAGGTGCTCCCACGCGGTGGGCATCGCCACCCGACCGCGCGCGGTCCGCCCGATCAGCCCCTCGCGGACGAGGAACGGCTCAGCGACGGTCTCGACCGTCTCCGGCTCCTCGCCGACGGCCACGGCGAGCGTGGTCAGGCCCACGGGTCCCCCACCGAATCGGGTGCACAGCGCGACCAGAACAGACCGGTCGAGCCGATCGAGCCCGAGCGCGTCCACCTCGTACACCGTCAGCGCGGCGTTCGCCGCCGCGAGGTCCAGCCGACCGTCACCGCGCACCTGCGCCCAGTCGCGGACGCGGCGCAGCAGCCGGTTGGCGATCCGGGGTGTGCCCCGCGACCGCGAGGCGATCTCGTAGCCCGCGTCAGCCTTCAGCTCGACGCCGAGCAGCCCCGCCGACCGCACCAGCACGCGCTCGAGCTCGTCGATCGCATAGAAGTCGAGGTGCCCGGTGAACCCGAACCGATCGCGCAGCGGCGCCGGCAGAAGTCCGGCCCGGGTCGTCGCGCCGACGACGGTGAACGGCGGCAGCGCGAGCGGGATGGCGCTGGCGCCCGCCCCCTTGCCGACGATGACGTCGACCCGGAAGTCCTCCATCGCGACGTACAGCAGCTCGGCGGCGGGACGGGCGAGCCGATGGATCTCGTCCAGGAAGAGCACCTCGCCCTCCTCGAGCGAGGACAGCACGGCCGCCAGATCGCCCGCGTGCTGGATCGCCGGCCCCGAGGTCACCCGGAGCGGGGCGCCGAGCTCGGCGGCGATGATCATGGCCAGGGTCGTCTTGCCGAGCCCGGGCGGACCGGACAGCAGCACATGGTCGGGGGCGCGTCCCCGTTGGACCGCGGCCTCGAGCACGAGGGAGAGCTGGTCGCGCACGACCCGCTGCCCGACGAACTCGTCGAACCGGCGCGGCCGCAAGGCAGCCTCGGCCGCCCGCTCGACGTCGTCGGCTCCCGGCCGGACGAGCCGCTCCGTGGTGACCGCGTCGTCCGAGGAGTCCTCCAGGTCGCCGGAGCGATCGAGGTCCACGTGTTCCCGGGGGTGCTCAGCCACGGCCAGATCCTAGGGACCGCAGCGCGGCCCGCAGCACGGCGGCCACCTCGAGATCGCTGACCGGAGCCGCCAGCTCGGGGCTGCTCGCGAGGACGCCCGTCACGGCGTCGTCGGCCGCCTTGGCGTTCCAGCCCAGGCCGACGAGCGCATCGACCACCTCGGTCCGGCGGTCGGCCGGTGCGGCGGCGAGCGGGCTCGAGCTGTCGGCGCCCGGACCGGACGCCGCGCCGAGCCGGTCGCCGAGCTCGAGCACGATCCGCTGGGCCCCCTTGTGCCCGATCCCGGGGACCCGCTTGAGGGCAACCAGGTCCTCGCCCGCGACGGCGCGCCGCAGACCATCCGGACTGTGCACCGCGAGCATCGCCAGCGCGAGGCGAGGTCCGACGCCCGAGACCGTCTGCACGATCTCGAAGACCGCCAGCTCGTCGGGATCGCCGAACCCGTACAGGGTCAGCGAGTCCTCCCGGACGACCAGGGACGTGGACAGCAGCGTCGTGGCGCCCACCCGCAGGCCTGCAAGGGTCGCCGGCGTCGCGTGGACGAGCATGCCGACCCCGCCGACCTCGACGATCACAGCGTCGAGCCGCACCGCCTGCACCGTGCCGCGAACCGAGGCGATCACGCCACACTCCTTCCACCACGAAGACTGCCCAAGACAGAGAGGTCAAAGACCAACAAGAACGAGACCAGGAACAACGAGCCAGGCGAACACCTGTACGAACGGATCCCACCGTAACAAGGAGCACCGACACCGGACCGGCCGACGCGCCGCACGGGCCGTGCCAGCCGGGCTGCTAGCCGCGAGTCGGCCGGCGGGCCGCGTGCTCGGCCGCGGCCCAGGTCCGTTGCGCACTCGTCATGGCCTGCAGGGACCGCTGCGGTGCGGCCAGGGCGCCGGCCGGTCGCCACAGGTGGCAGATCGCCAGCGCCAACGCGTCGGCGGCATCGGCCGGTCGCGGGACCTCGGCGAGCCCGAGGATCTTGGCCACCATCGTCTGGACCTGCGCCTTCTCGGCGCGTCCCGACCCGGTGACCGCGGCCTTGACCTCGCTCGGTGTGTGCAGGGCGACCGGGATCCGGCGTCGGGCAGCCGCGAGCATCGCGATCCCGGCCACCTGGGCGGTGCCCATCACCGTGCTGACGTTGTGCTGGGCGAAGACGCGCTCGACCGCGACGACGTCGGGGGCCTGCAGGTCGATCCACTCGTCGATCTGCTCGGCGATCGCGAGAAGTCGACGGTCGATGTCGTCCTCCGTCGAGGACCGGGCGACGCCCACCGCCACGAGCGCGGCCCGCCGCCCCGGCAGCGAGTCGACCACACCGAGCCCGCAGCGGGTCAGGCCCGGGTCAACTCCAAGAACGCGCACGCGCACATGCTCGCAGGGCAGAGGCGCTCGGCCGTGCCCCCACGCCGCGGCCGGGCGCGCCGGCTCGAACAGACCGGACCGGCCCCGGCCGCTACTCGGCCTGGAGCTCCGCCATGACCTCGTCCGAGGCGTCGAAGTTGGCGAAGACGTTCTGGACGTCGTCGCTGTCCTCGAGCGAGTCGATGAGGCGCAGGATCCGGCGGGCGCCGTCGGCGTCGACCTCGATCTGCAGGGCGGCGACGAACTGGCTGTCGGCGGAGTCGTAGTCGATCTTCGCGGCCTGCAGGGCCGTGCGGACCAGCACCAGATCCTTCGCCTCCGAGACCACCTCGAACACCTCGCCGAGGTCGTTGACCTCGTCGGCGCCGGCGTCGAGCACCGCGTCGAGCACCGCGTCCTCGGTGAGGCCGTTGTCCTTGGGCACGATGATGACGCCCTTGCGGCTGAACAGGTAGGCGACGGACCCGGGATCGGCGAGCGACCCACCGTTGCGGGTGAACGCCACGCGCACGTCGGATGCGGCCCGGTTGCGGTTGTCCGTGAGGCACTCGACCAGCACCGCGATCCCGCCGGGGCCGTAGCCCTCGTACATGATCGACTGGTAGTCGGCGCCGGCCTCCTGGCCGGACCCACGCTTGAGGGCCCGGTCGATGTTCTCGTTCGGGACCGACTGCTTCTTGGCCTTCTGCACCGCGTCGACCAGCGTCGGGTTGCCGGCCATGTCGGGGCCGCCGGTACGTACGGCGACCTCGATGTTCTTGACCAGCTTCGCGAAGAGCTTGCTCCGCTTGGCGTCGACGACGGCCTTCTGGTGCTTGGTGGTGGCCCACTTGGAGTGACCCGACATCGATTAGCTACCCTTCGTTTCCGCTGTGACGACCCCGGTGGCGCCGACCTTCAGGTCGAGCGCTCGCACCTGGAGTGCGTCACGGACGATCTGTACGAACAGTTTGTGGACGCGCGTGTCGCCGGTGACCTCCGGGTGGAACGAGGTCGCCAGCAGTCCGCCCTGCCGCACAGCAACGATCCTACCGGCGGCGGGACCACCGGAGACCGCGGACAGGACCTCGGCGCGCGGGCCGACCTGCTCCACCCACGGCGCCCGGATGAATACCGCGTGCACCGGGTCGCCCGGGATCCCGTCGATGGTGAGGTCGGTCTCGAACGAGTCGACCTGTCGGCCGAACGCGTTCCGTCGCACGGTGATGTCCAGCCCGCCCAGGGTGCGCTGGCCCGCGATGCCCCCGAGCACCCGATCCGCGAGCAGGATCATTCCCGCGCACGAGCCGTAGGCCGGCAGCCCCGCCCGGAGGCGCTCCTGGAGCGGCTCGAACAGCTCGAACGCCCGCAGCAGCTTGTCGATCGTCGTGGACTCCCCACCGGGGATGACGAGCCCGTCGATGTCTTCGAGCTCTCGTGCTCGACGCACCAGGACCGCGTCCGCACCCGACGCCTCGAGGGCGAGCACGTGCTCGCGGACATCGCCCTGCAGGGCCAGGACACCGATCGTGGGCTTCACGACCGTGCACTCTACGGCCGTGCGGCGCACTGCTGCGCGGCCCGCCTCGGCGCGTCAGCCCTCGAGCGACCGGGTGACGCCGTCCCAGCCGCCGAGCAGCTCGCGCACGAGCGTGGGCAGGCGCGCGGGGAAGACCTCTTCGTCGAGCGCCTCCAGCGCGTCCAGATCCCACCAGCGGAGCTCGTCGATGGTATCGACCTCGATCTCGGTCCAGCCGTCGCGGCTGAACCCGAGGTCGACCGGTGCGCCGGCACCGTCGCGACCCACGTCGCCGTCGGCCACCGCGGCCCCACCCACCGCGCCGTGGTACCGGCCGAGGAAGAAGACCTCCTCCTGCCGGCAGCTCTCCCGGAAGAAGTCGAACACCGCCACGCGCGCGTAGACCGGTCCGACAAGAACCGCGGGGTCCAGCGTGATCCCGGTCTCCTCGAACAGCTCGCGCGCAGCCGCGTCGCGCTGGGACTCCCCCGGATCGATCCCGCCGCCGACGGTGAACCACCAGGACCGCTCGCGCTGGTCGACGTCGCACCCGTGCAGCAGCAGGACGCGGTCGTCAGCATCCAGCAGGATCACCCGGGCGGCGAGCCGGAACCGCACCCCGTCGGAGCCCACCTCCCACTCCGGGCCGAGCTGGTGGACCGGGCCGTGCGCACCCGTCACCGGAGGCCGCCCGTTCGCCCGATCCGCCCCTCGATCGTCACCAACCGCGCTCGGCGAGCCGGTGCGGCTCGGGGATGTCGGCGACGTTGATCCCGACCATGGCCTCGCCGAGCCCGCGCGAGACCTTGGCGATCACGCTCGGGTCGTCGAAGAACGTGGTCGCCTTGACGATCGCGACCGCGCGCTCCTCGGGGTTGCCCGACTTGAAGATGCCCGAACCGACGAACACCCCTTCGGCGCCGAGCTGCATCATCATCGCGGCGTCGGACGGCGTGGCGATCCCACCGGCGGTGAAGAGCACGACGGGGAGCTTGCCCGCGCGGGCGACCTCCTTGACGAGCTCGTACGGTGCGCCGAGCTCCTTGGCAGCCAGGTACAGCTCGTCCTCCGGCAGCGAGGTGAGGTGGCGGATCTGGTCGCGCAGCGTGCGCATGTGGGTGGTGGCGTTGGACACGTCGCCGGTGCCGGCCTCGCCCTTGGAGCGGATCATGGCCGCGCCCTCGGTGATCCGGCGCAGCGCCTCGCCGAGGTTCGTCGCCCCGCACACGAACGGGACAGTGAACTTCCACTTGTCGATGTGGTGCGCGTAGTCGGCCGGGGTCAGGACCTCGGACTCGTCGATGTAGTCGACCCCGAGGCTCTGCAGCACCTGGGCCTCGACGAAGTGGCCGATCCGGGCCTTGGCCATGACCGGGATGGAGACCTCGGCGATGATGGCGTCGATCAGGTCGGGGTCGCTCATCCGCGCCACGCCGCCCTGCGCCCGGATGTCCGCCGGAACCCGCTCGAGGGCCATGACCGCGACGGCACCGGCGTCCTCAGCGATCCGGGCCTGCGCAGCGGTGACCACGTCCATGATGACGCCGCCCTTGAGCATCTCAGCCATGCCGCGCTTGACCTTGCCGGTGCCGACCGCACCCGCTGCGGAGGCGGAATCGGCAACAGGGTTCTGGCTGTTCTCGCTGGTCACTGCAGGCCTCACAGAAGGGGATCGGGAAGGGTTCGGGCACATCGACGACGGCGAAACAGGGTTTCGCAACCGGTTCATCCTAGACCGAGGGCGTCGGCGCGGAGGCGCCGGGCCGACCCAGACCCTCCGGCCAGGCGTCGTCGAACTCGAGCGGCTCGGGGACCGGCGCCCGCCCGGCGAGACGGAAGTAGCGGACCACGCGTTGGCGCCGCGCGCGTTGGGTCTGGGCGACCGCCTCGTTGTGGAACCGGCGTGCGAGCTGGACCCGGTACCACGCGGCGGCGAGGGCGTCGACGAGGTCGGACCCGCCCGGTTCCTCGCGCAGGATCGCCACCTCCGTCGCGTCCTCCAGGGCGGCGCGCAGCGTCGAGGACAGCTCGCTCTCGACCAGTCCGCGGTCGACGACGAGCGCGGCCCCGGGCAGGACGCCCGCGCCGTCCGCGCTCACGAGCACTCCGCTCATGCCCAGGTACGACGACGCCTCGGTCGTCTCACGCATCAGCTCGGCCAGGTCGGGGACGCGGAGACTGAGCGTGTCCGTCCCGCGCCCGCTGAGCTCGAGCGCTGCGAGCGCGGCCTCGCCGACCAGCAGCGAGCTGACCGGATCCATCAGGCCGGCCGACGCCAGCTCGACCGCGACGGTCGCCCGCCGCACCAGCTGCCGGTCGAGCACCGCCTGGGACGCGGCCACCTTGCGGTGCAGCCGGTCGAGCCGCGATGCGGCCACCCACGCCGCCCAGCCGAGCAGCAGGATCAGTCCGGCGATGACGAGGAACCACGTGTCGGCGGTCATTCGTCCGCACCGGCGTCACGCCGAACCAGTCGGCCCAGGGCGCCGCGCAGCGACGAGGGATCCTCCCCCACGCGCCGGCGGGGCTTCCCCTCGAGCTCGCCGGAGTCGAGGACCATCTCGTAGACCGTGAGGATCTCGCTCGTCACCGAGGCCCAGTCGTACCGGCGCACCACCTGCAAGCCACGCTCGACGGTCCCGGCCCGGACCTCGTCGTCGGCCAGGACGCGGATCAGCGTGCGTGCCAGGTCGCCCGAGTCGCCCTGGTGGAACAGCGTGCCGGCCGCGCCCTCGTCGAGCACGCGGCGGAACGCGCCGAGGTCGCTGGCGACCACGGCCGCGCCGGCGCTCATGGCCTCGACCAGCACGATCCCGAAGCTCTCCCCGCCGATCTGGGGGGCGCAGTAGATGTCGACGGAACGCAGCAGAGCGGCCTTCTCGTCGTCGGTGATCGCGCCGAGGAACTCCACCGCGGCGGCGTCGTCGCCGAGCAGCTCACGCGCCTGGTCCGGCCCGGTCTCCCCCGTCCCGGCGATGAGGAAGCGCGCACCGGGACAGCTCTTGAGCACCTCGGAGACCGCCCCGAACAGCACCGGCAGGCCCTTGCGGGGCTCGTCCAGACGGCCGAGGAACGCGATCGTCGGCGCCGACGGCGTGCCGGTCCACCGCGGGTCGGGCTCGGCGCTCGTGAACTGGTCCACGTAGACCCCGTTCGGGATCACGACGGCGTCCCCGCCCAGGTGCTCGACCAGCGTGCGGCGAGCATCCTCGGACACGGCGATGCGCGCGGAGATCTTCTCCATGCTCTGCCGGACCAGCGGGTACACCATCTGCAGCGGGCGCGAGCGGATCAGCGCGGTGTGGAACGTCGCGACGATCGGCCCGTCCGCGATCCACAGGGCGAGCATCCCCAGGCTCGGCGTGACCGGCTCGTGCAGGTGCAGGATGTCGAACTCGCCGGCCGCGAGCCAGCGACGCACCCGCGCCGCCGTCACCGGACCGAACGTCATCCGCGCCACCGCGCCGTTGTACCGCACCGGGATCGACCGGCCGGCCGAGGTCATGTACGGCGGGATCGGGGTGTCGTCGTCGGCCGGGGCCAGGACCGAGACGGTGTGCCCGCGGGCGATCAGCGCCTCCGCCAGGTCACGCACGTGGAACTGGACGCCGCCGGGCACGTCGAACGAGTACGGGCACACGATGCCGATGCGCAACGGCCGCAGCTCGACGGGCGCCATCACGAGGCCCCACCCGGAGCCTTCGCCAGCGAAGCGGCATAGCGCGCGGGGTCCAGGTCCGCGATGAAGACCTTCTGCAGCATGTGCCAGTCCTGCGGGTGCGTCGCGATCCCCGCCGCCACGACGTCGACCCAGGCCTGGGTCACCGCGACGATCCGCTCGGCGCGCGGCAGGTCGGTCGGGACGGTCACCGGCGCCCCGAAGTCCAGCACGATCCCCCAGGGCGACCCGGCGGCTCGCCGTCGGGCCCCGGAGAGCCGTTCGTAGTAGACCGTCGTCGGGACCAACATCGCACCGGTCGCCACCGCGAGCGCGGCGGGGCCGGCCGCGACCCGGGCCCGCTCGCCGAACAGGTCGATCTCGACGCCGTGCCGGGTGAGGTCGCGGTCTGCCAGCAGCGGCAGCAGGGTCGGACCGCCGCGTGCGACGCGCACGAGCTGGCGGAACACGTCGCCGCCGCCGGTCTCGTCCAGGGCGATGATCGTCATCCCGAGGCCCTGGCGGAACTCGAGGAACTCCTGGAACAGCTCCTCGGGCTCCAGCCGCTCGGCGACGGTCGTGACCGGCCCGAGGTGCACCGTCGCGTAGGCCCCCGCGAGGTCCCAGTTGCCGAGGTGCCCGAGCGCCATCAGGACGGTGCGGTTCGCCGCGAGGTCGGCGCGGACCGGGTCCGTGCCGACCGTCCGCACGCGCGCGGCGACCTGGGCCGGCGTGAACGAGCGGACCGCGAACGCCTCACCGTAGTAGCGCAGGTACGAGCGCATCCCCGCGCGAACGAGCCGGCGCAGCTCGCGCCGGGACGCGGTGGGGCGCACCCGGGCGAGGTTGCGTTCGAGCTGACGCACGCCCTCGCCCCGCAGGAGCCAGGCGGCGTCGGCCCCGATCGTCGTGACCGCGCGCAGGACGGGGTCGGGCAGGTGCCCGGCCACCCGCCAGGCGAATGCGAAGGCGCGCCCGGCGTTCACGCGCTCGCCCCGGCCTGGCGCCGGACGGTCGCCATCCGCTGCACGATCGTCACGGCGCTCGCGACGGCGAGGAGGGCGAGCGTGACCGTGAGCACGACCGGCGGCAGCCCGAACCCGACCAGCGCGGTGGCGAGCAGGACCGCGAGCAGCCGGTCGGCGCGCTCGGCGATCCCGATCGCGGCGGTCATCCCCAGCCCCTCGGCGCGGGCCCGCGCGTACGGCACGATCGACCCGAGCACGAGGCAGGCCAGCGCGAGCGTGCCCGTGAGCCGGTCGTCACCGGGCCCGAAGAACCACAGCACCAGGCCGGCGAAGATCGCGGCGTCGGCGAACCGGTCGAGCGTCGAGTCGAGGAACGCCCCCCAGCTGCTCGAACGGCCGGACCGACGCGCCATCGTGCCGTCGAGCGAGTCCGTCAGGACGAACACCGCGATCACGAGGGTGCCCGCGAGCAGGTGACCGGTCGGGTAGAGCCACAGCGCGGTCACCACGACGGCGAGCGTGCCGGTGATGGTGACGGCATCGGGCGTGATCCCCCGGCGCAGCAGGAGGTCGGCGATCGGCGTCATGACTTTCGTCATCAGGCCGCGAAAACGGTTCAGCACGACGTGATCATCCCTTCGTTCCCGGCCCAGGGGTGGGCCAGGCCGCCGCGAGGCGGTCGCGCGTGTCGCCGAGCAGCTCGGGCATCGCCTTGGTGCGACCCACGATCGGCAGGAAGTTGGCGTCGCCGGACCACCGGGGCACCACGTGCTGGTGCAGGTGCGCCGCGATGCCCGCGCCGGCGGCCGACCCCTGGTTCATGCCCAGGTTGAAGCCGTGCGGCCCCGCCACGGCGCGCTCGACCCGCATCGCGGTCTGCGTCAGCTCCGCGACGTCGGCGGTCTCCTCGGCGGTGAGGTCGGTGTAGTCGGCGATGTGCCGGTAGGGCACGACCAGCAGGTGGCCGGGGTTGTACGGGTACAGGTTGAGCACCACGTACGCGCTGCGGCCCCGGGCGACGATGAGCCCGTCGACGTCGTCGAGGGTCGGTGCCCGGCAGAACGGGCACTGGTCGACCTCGGCCTGGTCGCCGACCGGGCGGTCCTGACCGCCGATGTAGGCCATCCGGTGCGGTGTCCAGAGTCGCTCGAACCCGTCCGACTCCCCGGGGTGCCCCGCGCTGGCCTCGAACGCAAGGCCCAGCGCGGAGGCGTCGTCCGAGCCGATCACCGCGGCCTCAGACCTGGACGCGGGCGCGCACGGCGCCGACGATCCGTTCGATCGCCTCGGCGATCGGCACGCCGTTGTCCTGGCGGCCGTCGCGGTAGCGGAACGAGACCGCGCCCGCCTCGACGTCCTCGCCACCGGCGATCAGCACGAACGGGATCTTCTGCGTGCTCGCGGTGCGGATCTTCTTGCCGAACCGGTCCTCGCTGAGGTCGAGGTCGGCGCGGATGCCCTGCGCCCGCAGCTGCGCGACGACGTCGGCCAGGTAGTCGTTGAACGGCTCGGCGACAGGCACGGCCACGACCTGGACGGGTGCGAGCCACGCCGGGAAGGCGCCGGCGTAGTGCTCGGTGAGCACGGCGAAGAACCGCTCGACCGAGCCGAACAGGGCGCGGTGGATCATCACCGGGCGCTGGCGCGACCCGTCGCTCGCGGTGTACTCGAGCTCGAACCGCTCGGGCAGGTTGAAGTCGAGCTGGATGGTGGACATCTGCCACGTGCGCCCGATGGCGTCGCGGGCCTGGACCGAGATCTTCGGGCCGTAGAACGCCGCCCCCTCGGGGTCCGGCACGAGCTCCAGGCCCGACGCCGTCGCGACCTCCTCGAGCGTGCGGGTCGCCTCGTCCCAGATCTCCTCGCTCCCCACCGACTTCGCGGGGTCGCGGGTCGACAGCTCGAGGTAGAAGTCGTCGAGCCCGTAGTCCTTGAGCAGGTCCAGCACGAACTGCAGGGTCTTGGTGAGCTCGTCCTTCATCTGATCGCGCGTGCAGTAGATGTGCGCGTCGTCCTGGGTCATGCCCCGCACGCGGGTCAGGCCGTGGATCACGCCGGACTTCTCGTAGCGGTACACCGAGCCGAACTCGAACAGCCGCAGCGGGAGCTCGCGGTAGGACCGGCCGCGGGACGAGAAGATCAGGTTGTGCATCGGGCAGTTCATCGGCTTGAGGTAGTAGTCCTGGCCCGCCTTGCGCACGGTGCCGTCCTCGTTGAGCTCGGCATCGACGTGCATGGGGGGGAACATGCCGTCGCGGTACCAGTCCAGGTGCCCCGAGATCTCGTAGAGGTGGCCCTTGGTGATGTGCGGGGTGTTGACGAACGAGTACCCGGCCTCGAGGTGCTTGGCGCGCGAGTAGTCCTCCATCTCCTTGCGGATGATCCCGCCCTTGGGGTGGAAGACCGGCAGGCCGGAGCCGAGCTCCTCCGGGAAGGAGAACAGGTCCAGCTCGAGGCCGATCCGGCGGTGGTCGCGGCGCTCGGCCTCGGCGATCCGCTCCAGGTGGGCGCGCAGCTCGTCCTTGGTCGGCCACGCCGTGCCGTAGACCCGCTGGAGCTGGGGGTTCTTCTCCGAACCGCGCCAGTAGGCCGCGGCGCTGCGGGTGAGCTGGAAACCGTTCGCGATGAGCTTGGTGCTCGGCAGGTGCGGCCCGCGGCACAGGTCTTGCCACACGACGGCGCCGTCGCGCTTGAGGTTCTGGTAGATGCTCAGGCCCCCGAGGCCGACCTCGACGCTCGAGGCCTCGTCCTCGGCCGTCGTGGACGCCCCGGTCCCCTTGAGGCCGATCAGCTCGAGCTTGTACGGCTCCGCGGCGAGCTCGGCGTGCGCCTGCGCCTCGGTGACGTCCCAGCGGTGGAAGGTCTGGCCGTCCTTGACGATCCGCTGCATGACCTTCTCGAGGGCCTTGAGGTCCTCGGGGGTGAACGGGGTCTCGACGTCGAAGTCGTAGTAGAAGCCGTCGGTGATCGGCGGGCCGATGCCCAGCTTGGCGCTCGGGTGCAGCTGCTGGACGGCCTGCGCGAGCACGTGCGCGGTCGAGTGGCGGAGAACCGCGAGGCCGTCGGGTGAGTCGATCGTCACACCTTCGACGACGGTGCCGGCCTCGACCGGCAGGTGCAGGTCGCGCAGCTCCCCGTCGACCCGCACGACGACGACGTCGCGGCGGCCGGGGTAGAGATCCGCTCCCGTCGTGCCCGCCTCCACCGTGACCGGCGCTCCGTCGACGGTGAGAGACAGGGGCTCTGCGGACACGGCAGACACAGTGGGGCTCCTTGCGGTCGTCATGCGCCCGCTCCGGACGCACCGACGATGCTACCGACGCATTGCGCAGGGCCGTTCGGGTGGTGCGAATCTCGCGGCCGCGTCGCTGTGCGGGGTGCAGCAGGCACTGGCGCGCGGTGGCTGACCTGCGAGGACGACATCGACCGATTTCGTCCCGCCGCTGTCCACCCCTGATCGGGTGACGAGCGGGGGTGGGGGTGGTGGGCGATACTGGGATCGAACCAGTGACCTCCTCGGTGTGAACGAGGCGCTCTACCGCTGAGCCAATCGCCCGTCAGGCTCAGCCACAAGCTCGCTTCGCAGGACGTCTTGCAGAAGGTTATCGAACGAAACTGGATTTTCCGAACTGACGCTCGGTCGCCTCGCGCGACTGGGTGAATCACCTGACCATCAGGACGCTGCGAGCTCGCAGGCATCTATCCTGCGAGGAAGCGAAAAGGAGGCCGCGCATGGCCCCACGGCCGTTCGATGTGGTGGAAGTCGTCACCATGCAGCTGGTTCTGTCCGACGCAACTGTGCTCGGGGTCACAGCCGAACTCGGTTTCCGGGCGTCCGACCCGTACACCGTGCGCGCCGCGTTCACGGGCCCCCACTCCATGTCGACGTGGCTCGTGGGCCGCGAGCTGCTGGCCCAGGGGCTCGCGGCGACCCAGGAGTCGCCCGCGGGCACCGGCGACGTCCGGGTGTGGCGCGACGCCGACCCGACCTACGTCCTGATCTCTCTGAGCGGCGTCGAGGGCGACGCTCTCCTGGCCGCACCGGCCGAACCCGTCGAGCGGTTCGTCGCGACCACCCAGCAGCTCGTGCCGTTCGGCGCCGAGAGCACTCGGATGGACCCGGAGATCAGCCGCCTGATCGCGGCGCTGCTGACCGCCTGACCGTCCGGCCCTACGGGTCGATCCCCTCGGCGACCTTCGCCTGGAACAGGCGCTGCGCCTGGAGGCTGAGCGGTCCGGCCGCGATCTCGACCCCGTCGAGGTTCACCACCGGCACGAGATTGCGCACGCTCGAGCTCAGCGCGAGCCGCGTCCCGCCGTCGCGCCCGTGGTCCAGCACCTCCTCCAGCACCGTGAACGGGAGCTCCCCCGGTCGTGACTCCCGGACGGGCAGCCCCGCCTCGAGGCCCCACTCGAGCATCAGCTCGCGGGTGATCCCGGCCAGGCAACCGCTCGTCAGCATCGGCGTGAGCAGCTCCCCGCCCCGCTCCACGAACACGTTGGAGCCGGTGCCCTCGCACAGGTCACCCACCGTGTTGGCAAGCAGCGCCTCGTCGGCCCCGCGTTCGACGGCGTACGCGAGCGCCACGACGTTCTCGGCGTACGACGTCGTCTTGAGCCCGGCCACCGCGGAGCGCTCGTTGCGCACCCACGGCACGCGCGCCACCCGGACCGTCTCCGGCCGGGGTCCCGGACCCGCGAGCACGAGAACGGTCTGCCGGGCCACCCCTGGCGCCGCGCGGTTCGACCCGAGCGGCCCCGGCCCTGCCGTCACGGTGACGCGCACCCGCCCGAGCTCGGGCCCGCCGGCAACCAGCACGGCGTCGATCCCCGCCCGCACCTCGTCCTCGTCCGGCGGCGCCAGGCCGAGGCCGGCGGCCGAGCGCGCCAGCCGGCGCAGGTGGCGGGTCAACGCGAACGCGCGCCCGTCGATCACCGCGCACGTCTCGAACACGCCGTCCCCGACCGTCAACCCGTGGTCGACGGCGGTCGCCACCGCCTCGCGCTCGTCTCGGAGCTTCCCGTCTGACCAGATCACGACTCCCATGCGGGCCAGTGTGGCCCAGATCGAGCGCGCCGTGCTGCGCAGGTCAGGACCGATCGCCCGCGGCCCGACCCCGGGACGGTGGCCACCTTCTGCGGAGCGGGTCAGCCCGACATCGACGCGAGCGCGATCAGCCGATCCGCCTTGAGCTCGGTCTCGGCCCACTCGGCGGCGGGGTCGCTCCCCCACGTGATCCCCGCCCCCGTGCCGAAGCTCAGCGTGCCGCCCTGAGTCGTGCGCGACCCGGCGGCGGCGTCGGCCCGCCACCAAAACGTCCGGATACCGACCGCCAGCTCGGCCCGGCCCGCGTCCGCGTCGATCCAGCCGACCACGCCGCAATAGGGACCGCGGGGTGCGGTCTCGAGCGCGGCGATCACTCGGAGCGCCGAGCTCTTCGGAGCGCCGGACACCGATCCGGGCGGGAACGTCGCGTCGAGGATCCGGGCCCACCGGTCCGGTGCGCGAGCGATCTCGGGTGACAGGCGCCCCTGGACGGTCGAGACCAGATGGACCAGCCCGGGATGCTGCTCCACCCGGAGCAGGGAGGTGACCTCGACCGTCCCGGGCGCGCAGACCCGCTGCAGGTCGTTGCGCACGAGGTCGGTGATCATCACGTTCTCCGCCCGATCCTTGCCCTGCAGGTCGGTCGCGGTGATGCCGGTGCCCTTGATCGGCGCGGAGGTCACCATGTCGCCGTCCAGCCGGAGGTAGAGCTCGGGCGACGCCGTGACCACCCACACCGGGGGCAGGCCCGTTGCCGCGGGGATGTGCACCCCGCCCGCATACGGCGCGGGGTTCCCCGCGGCCAGGACCCGCCCCAGGGCGGCCGCGTCGGGCTCAGCGCCCCGAGTCCCGTCGGCCCCGCGCGACGCCGCCAGCGGGGCCGTGAGCACCCGACAGATGTTCGCCTGGTAGACCCGGCCGGCCCGGACCTCCTCGCGGACCGCCTCGACGGCGCGCAGGTAGGTGGGGCGATCGAGGGACGTCGACCACGACGACGACGCCGGGCCGCGCCAGGTGCCCGACGCCGGCTGGGCGTCCGCCGGGTGGGCGATCTGATCCCCCGGCCCCGGGTCGCGCGTCACCTCGGCGAACCGCCACGCGCGCACCGGCCCCTCGAAGTCGCCGACGACCGCCCAGAAGCCCCCGGAGGCCACGCGCTCAGACTGAGCGGCGAGATCGACGCACTCGACCACCCGGCGTGCCCGCACCCCCGCGAACCAGGCCGACCCGCCGTCGATCGACCGATCCGCAGACTCAGAAGGTTCGGGGGGGATGGGCACCGGGCAACCGTACCGAGATGCCACGGTCCGATCCGTGGCCGTTCCGGATCGGATCTGGCGGTCCAGTTGGAGTCTCGCCGAACGTCGGCTAATGTCTGTGACGCGCCCTGCGGAGTGAGTCCAGAAACGGACTCGCCTCCTAGGGTCGTGCGGATGTGGCTCAGTGGTAGAGCATCACCTTGCCAAGGTGAGGGTCGCGGGTTCGAATCCCGTCATCCGCTCGGTGGTCGGATTTCTTGGTCGGCTTCCCGGAGCTCGCGAGAGAGTCGGGCCGTACGGTGGAGTGGCCGAGAGGCGAGGCAGCGGCCTGCAAAGCCGTGCACACGGGTTCGAATCCCGTCTCCACCTCGCAATCGATTGATGGGTAAATGCACGGGCGATTGGCGCAGCGGTAGCGCGCTTCCCTGACACGGAAGAGGTCACTGGTTCGATCCCAGTATCGCCCACCACGTTTTCGCAGGTCAAAGGCCATTTCGGAGGGATCCGAGATGGCCTTTTCGGTCGTCCCGAGACGCCGTGTAGCCCGAAAATGTAGCAACGCGGCTCGGGAGCTCGGCCGAGATCACGGCCCGGGCGGGCGGCGGCTGGCCGTCGCAGACTCGACCGAGTGCATGAACATCTCATTTTGAGGTGCCTCAACGCCCCGGTGAGCTCACTCGGCAGGCTCTCATGAGCTAGAACCGTGGCTGAATACAAACAGACTTGCTCACACAGGCCAAGTTTCGGCAAAGTGACTCGTCGGATGGCGGCACGAGCAGTCGAGGCAACGCGAACGCGAGTGATGACCTCTTTCCACTCACGGAAGGGGTCATCACCGGGCCGATCGCAACGGGTGTACACCCCTACGCTCGCGCTGCGGACGACGCATAGGTGGCAGAAGGTGCTGTTGGGCGGCGGGGGTGCCAGGTGCAGCCCGAGGCGGTTCGTCGATGACTCGCGAGCGATGAAGGCGCCGCAAGACGCGCGAGCGTCTCCGTCGTGAGTTCTCGAGAGGCCGATGTCTGCTTCTGTCGTCAGGTCACCTGTGCCGCCACGGTCCAGTGCGGGATCATGGGTACATGCAGGCTGACGTGGTGTTCCGGGTGCGCTGCGACGTCGATGACGAGGTCTTGAGTGACCTGCACAACCGCGCCTTTGCCGTCGCCACGACGTCCGTAAGGCGGTGGTCGCGCCAGTTGGAGCGCAACAGCCTCACCTGGGTCTGCGCCTTCGTCGAGGATGCCGTCGTGGGCTTCGTCAACATCGCCTGGGACGGTGGGGGGCATGCGTTCGTCCTGGACACGACCGTCCATCCCGACTACCAAGGGCGTCGGATCGGTCGCCAGCTCGTGCACATTGCGGCCGCCGAAGCCAAGCGTGCTGGCTGTCAATGGCTTCACGTCGACTACGAGCCGCACCTGCGGTCGTTCTACCGCGACTCCTGCGGGTTCCGGCCCACCACCGCCGGGCTTCTCGACCTGAACGGGGCGACCGAACCTGTCGCCGGACGTCAAGCAATCTCTGACGGCTGACGGCCCAGGCGCGCCTCGGCTCGCGCTGGGCAATCGGGCGCGGCGAGCCGAGAGCAGAACGGCGGGAACGCAGCCCTGCTCTGGTTATCAGACATCAGCGAGAGGCTGCTTTCCTGTCGTCATCAAGTGCCGGGTTGTCGATGGTCGCCGGGGGGACGAACTGGAAAGCTCCCGGCCGTCGGCAATACCTCGCAGATCATGCCGACGAGCGGGCAGGACCGATCCGAGCTTGCGGTAGCCAGCGCCTCACCTGAGAGGACCTACCCTGGCCCCGTGTCCCCTGCACTTGGCGCGTCGCCACGCCGATACCAACTCAGCGCCGCGGCCGCGACGGTCGTCGTCGCGGGCCTGCTGGCGACAAACCTCGGTCACGGCTCGATCTCAAGCGCGATCGGGGACGGCATGTACGCGGCACTGATCTACCTGCTCGTCGCGTTCGCCACGCCACGCTCGCACGCCCGGTTAGTCGCGGCGATCGCGCTCGGACTGTGCGTCGCCGTCGAGCTCACGCAGCTCACCGGAGCCTCCGCCGCCGTGGTCGAGTGGTGGGGACCAGCGCGCTACCTGCTCGGGACCACCTTCGAGCCCGTGGACCTCGCGGCGTACACAGCTGGAGTCGTTGTCACGGCGCTCGTCGACCGCGGACGCTCCACGCAGGCACTCACCACGACGAGCTAGGACGCCCGCGTCAAGCGCCACGTCGGGTGACAACAAGACGCCTGTCCGGAAGCCCAGCGCGACATAACGGTCGTGAGTACTGGAACCTCCGCAACCTTAGAGGTCGTGCGTGAGGGTGTGTTGTCGGTCGCGGTAGATTCCGAGAGTTGCCGGGTAGCGCAACCATCCATGTCGGCCGAGTTGAGTGCGGCTGGGAGCTGTCAGGCGTTGCGCTGGGAGGACAGCACCTGCGCAAGTCCGCCGAGGATGATGTCGAGGCCGAAGGCGAAGTCGGCCTCCGCGTCATAGCCCACGTCCATGGCCCGCAAGACCATTCGGTGCAGGTGCGGGAAGTCGGCGGCGGGAACCGCCGAGAGCATCTCTTCGGCCTTCTCCTGCGGCGGTGCCTCGCCGGCAGTCGTGCTGAGCTGCTGTCGTCCGAACCCGTAGATGTAGCTGTCGAGGACGGAGAAGCAGCGGATGGCGACGTCGAGTGAGAACCCGGCGTCCACCAGCACGCCCAGCACCCAGTCGAAGTAGCGCAGCCTGGCCGGGCCGCTGGTCGTGCGCGAGTCCATCAGTGGTGGCGCCCACGGATGGCGCGCAAAGACTCGTTGGGCCGAGATTGCGCGGCGCCGCATCGCCTCGCGCCAGTCACCGGCGTCGGCGGGCAGCTCGATCTCGTCCACGACGATGTCCACCATGCCGTCGAGGATCGCGTCCTTGTTCTTCACGTGGTTGTAGAGCGACATGGCCTCGACCCCGAGCTGGGTAGCGACAGCGCGCATGGTCACCGCGCCAGCCCCGTGCTCGTCGGCGACACCGATCGCCGCGCGCAGGACCCGTTCCCTGGTGAGCCGAACACGGGCCTCGGGCGCGCCCTGCAGTTCGCTTGATGACATTCCCCTTCGCCTCCCCACTAGCAGGCTTCACGAACTTCGACCGGACACCAGCCATTGACAGACTTACTGCGTAAGTATCACACTACTTACTAAGTACGTACACCCACGACGCGGCCTCCTCGCGACGTCGAGGCCCAAGGAAGGAGATCCCATGTTCCCCGTAACTCAGCAAGGCGCCCCGCATGACAAGGCGGGCGGACTGGCCGCGCTCTACCTGGCGTTGGCGTACATCGCCGCGATGCCGTTCTTCCTGCTCGTCGTGGACTACCCCGCGGCGACGACCGCGGCTGAGAAGGTCACCTCGATCGTGCGCAACTACCCGAGCATGTACGCGATGTACCTGGTCAGTTATGTCTTCCTCGGCGTCGTCCTGGCAGTTCTGGTGCTGTCGTTGTTCGAGCGCCTTCGCCACGGCAGTGACCTGGGCGCCCGGGTCGCGACCGTCCTGGGGCTGATGTGGGCGACCGCGCTCGTCCTGAGCGGACTCATCTTCAACCACGGCATGGGAACAGTTGTCTCTCTTGCCGAGAAGAGCCCCGAGCAGGCAGCCGTGGTCTGGCAAGCGATCGAGCCCGTCACCGACAGCCTCAGCGGAGCCGGCGGAGAGACCCTCGCCGGCCTGTGGTTGCTGGTAGTGAGTTGGACCGCGCTGCGCGGCCGGGCACTGCCCACGACGCTGGTTTGGTTCGGCGCAGCGACCGGGCTCATCGGCCTGGTCTCCACCGTTCCGGCGCTGCACGAGGCGAGCTACGCGTTCGGACTGCTGCAGATCATCTGGTTCGCCTGGCTCGCCACGGTGCTCCTCACGCACCGAGCGAACGCCCTAGGACAGATCGACCGTCAGCTGGCGCTCGGCGCGGTGTGAGCTTCCACCCCACCGGAGGCAACCGACGTCAACAAGGGCCAGGGAGACTCCGGGCGGCCCACGGTGGTGACGACTGACCACGATCGCCTTGAGATGCATCGCTTGGTTCGTCGTCACCAGGTCTCTCGGCAGTGAGGTGACATCCACCCTGGGGACCGTCGGTGCGGTCGTGCTCAGTTGGGAACGGGCAACGAGCCGATTGGCCTATCGGGCCACCAAGCTCCTTGAGGAGGTCGCCGATCTGCCGGGTCGTCAAGATATGCCAGAGCCAGCCCGCCGCTGGAGAGATTGCGACGAGTGTCCAGATCGCGAGGATCCCCGCCCCGAGGGTCACTGCGATGGCCACGCCCTCGCTGGGCAGGATCGTGCCTGGTTCATCGCCCTACCTGCCTCGGCCAGCTTCCTGCTCGCAGGCGGCGCCGCGCTGCTCGCGCAACACCTGACCACGCGCCCCACCCAGGACCTGGACTTCTTCACCCGAACCGGAGCCCGCAACGTGCCCGCAGCCAGAGACGCCCTCGAGGACGCCGCCAGCGAGCGAGGCTGGACGGTCAAGCGCCACACCGACACCGCCACCTTCTGCCGACTCGTCCCGCACGGTCCCGAAGACCTCCTCGTCGACCTCGCCCTCGACGCAGCACCCGGACGCCCGCCGACCGCCGGCTTCATCGGACCCACGTTCGCGCCCGACGAGCTCGCCGGCCGTAAACTCATCGCCCTGTTCGACCGGCAGCAGCTCGCGACTTCGCCGACGTCGACGTCCTGGCGTTGCACTACACCAAACGGCAACTGCTCGACGAGGCCGCCGCGCTCGACGCCGGATTCGACCCGCATGTCCTGGCCCAGATGGTGGCCGCGCTCGACCGCTACCGCGACAGCGACATCGCCGTCGCGCCCGAACAGATCCCACTCCTGCGCCAGTTCTTCCTCGACTGGCGCCACGAACTCCAGTAGCCACCATTGGCCGCGTTTGAGACGATCGAGTCAACGATCGCGGCTGGCCGTCCCCGGCCGCTCACGTTCAGAGTCTGATCCGAATGGATCGTCATGCACCGCTCCTGCATGAATGTCGCGTTCCGATTCCCTCGGGAGTTTGGCCGTCGTGTAGCAACGGGTGTAGCAACCCGGCCGAATCCACCGACAATCGGCACCGGTCGCGGGTGGTCGCGCAGCGGCCTGAACTGCGCAAAAAGGTCGCTGACGGTTCCTGGCGGACCCCGTGCTGAATCCTGACACGGAAGAGGTCACTGGTTCGATCCCAGTATCGCCCACCACGTTTTCGCAGGTCAGAGGCCATTTTGGAGAGATCCGAGATGGCCTCTTCTGTGCCCGTACCCCAACGCTTACCCCAACGCCGCCGGTCACCGGACGGAGGCGAACGTCGGCGAACGTCGGACCCCACCTACGGGCGCTCGCATCGTTCGCGGCGCGGAGTGTTCGCGCGGACGACAGCGAACGTCTGCGGCGTGCCGCGGACGCAGGACCCCAGCCTGTTCCACCGCTCCGACCTCTTCCGTGCAAGACGACACGGAAGAGGTCATGAACGCACTCGACGTCGTCGCGTGCGTCGGGGTTCAGAGCAGACCCGACGACGACTGCCCGGACGGACGCAGCGCTCCTCCGCGCCCTCCCCCAACATCACTTAGGTGGCAGAAAGTGGTGTTCGTGCGATGGCCATCAGGCGCACGATTCCGCGGTAGTCGAGCACCAGTAGCGCCCAGAGATCCTGGCGGTCCTTGGCGGGCTGCCGGTCCGGCTTCCGGACCTGGTTTCTAGAGGAATCTGAGCGCGGAATGGACAAGTTCCTCTGGAAACTCGGCCTTGCCCGCAGGAGACGGGGCCACCGGGGCCCCGGCGGGCGGCCCTGGGCGGGTTCGCCGTCGACGACCGCGAGCAGCTCGCCGATGCGGGTGGCCTCGACCAGAACCGTGGCGGCGTCGGTGGGAGGCGTTCCCGCGGGAACGCCTCCCACCGGGGTCGATCCGCGAAGCCAGGAGGTGAACGTTTCTGTCTCAATTACCGAGATGAAACGTTCCCGCGGGAACGCCTCGCCCCGCCCCGCAGGTTGGCGAGGACGAGACGCCGCTTACGGTCGTCAAGTGGCGATGAATGGGCGCTTGCGCGCACGCCGGGGCGTGGGGTGTCGTCAGCAGCGGGCGGTCGCTCGGTCGATGGTCGAGTCCGGGATCAGTCTGCGGGTGAGACGCGGATGAGGTTGCCGTCGGGGTCGGCGATGACGAAGGTACGGCCAAAGACGTCGTCGCGGGGTTCCTCCACGACGGTCACACCCTTGGCCGCCCACGTGGCATAGATGTCGTCGACGGCTGCCTCCGAGCGGGACATCATGAGCCCGACCTCGAACGCGCGCGGCAGCTCGGACGTGACACGGTCGCTGCGGCCGTTCCAGAGGGCGAACAGCACGCCGGGGGCGACCTCGAAGGGCACGTAGCGGGGCGTGAGCATGACGGGCTCGATCTCAAACAGATCACGGTAGAACGTCGTCGCACGCTCGATATCGGTGACATAGACGAGGAAGAGGTTGGGCGCGGCCATGGGGTTCTCCTTTCCGAAGCGCAGGTGCGGATCACCTACGACGCCACGATGACGCGATAATCAGACAAGTTCTGTCATGTTCAACTCGGAGGGCGGGACCATGAGCCGACCGCAACGGGTCATCGGCATCCTCGCCGCGCTCCAGACCCGGCAGCACACGACCGCGGACGCACTCGCAGCTGAGTTCGGCGTCTCGACCCGGACGATCCTGCGCGACATCCGGTCGCTGGTGCAGGCCGAGATCCCGATCCTCACCGAACGTGGGAGGTACGGCGGTATCAGTCTTCTTCCCGGGGATCAGGTCGATCTTTCCAAGCTGACCGCGTCGGAAGTCGACGTATTTCGTGCGGTTGGTCTGGACCTGGGCCGGGCCCGGCAGCTCGGTGCGGAGGCTGCGGCCAGAGGAGCACTGGGCAAGCTGGCAACCCGGCGTCGCACACCGCGACCGCGACACGAGGTCATGCCGTTGTCCCTGGCCGAGGTTGTCACGGTCGACAACCGGCGCTGGTTCGGCGCGCAGGAGACCGTGGATGTCGCCGGCGTCGCCCGTGACCTCCGGCAAACCCGGCGACTGCGCATCCACTACCGGCGAAGCGACGCTCCCCAACCCCAGACCCTGGTTGTCGACCCCTACGGGTTGCTGCTTCGAGCCGACCGCTGGTACCTCATCGCCGACGTCGACGCCGCGCCGCGAATGTTCGCCCTCACCCGCCTTGAACGCTGGGCCGTGCTCGACGAGCCGCGTCGGCTGCGGGCCGGAGCCACGCTCGAGGGAGTCGCCCAAACCCTCGGCAAAGCGCTCGAAGGGCGCAACGAGGTCACGGTCACCGCACTCCTGGACGCCGACCGCGTCGATCTCGCACGCAGAGTCCTCGGCGGCAGGCTGCGATCGATCGACCAGACCGCTCGTTCACGACGAGCGACCATCACGATCGGCTACGACCAGATCGACGGCGTCCGGCAACTGCTCCAGTTCGCTGACCACATCGAGGTCATTGCACCAACCGCTGCCCGCGAGCTCATGCAACGCCTCGCACGAGAAATAGCACTCGCCCACACCCGACCGCGCCGTCGCGAGAGAATCGCGCCCATCCCCTCCATGCGGACTAGGACGAGCCACGAGAACCGCATACGCACCACTTGATCGGTGCAAGTCCTCGGCTAGCCGCACGCATCTTGGCTGTCGATAGGCACCGGTCGCGTGCAACCGTCGACGGCGCGTGTGTGCGCCGTGGTCGGGCTGGCGCTCGGGCGTGAGCCGACGCCGTTGTGCGAAACTCGCGAAGATGCAGACACGCTCGGGTGACTTCGAGTTGACGATGGACGAGTTACGGGCGATCGCAAGGTATGCCGTCGAGTGCGCCGAACCAGCACTCGTTCTGTTCCACAGAGACCGCCCCGATGACCCTCGCCCGGCGGCGGCCCTCCGTGCCGCGAGAGTCTTCGCTGAGGGGGCACCCCGGTCGCGCCTCCAACGGACTGCCGCGGCCGACGCGCACAGCGCAGCCAAAGACGCCAAGACCGACGTCGCACGGCACGCAGCGACCGCTGCAGGAGACGCCGCCGCGGCGGCATACCTCCATCCGCTTGCGAAGGCGACGCAGGTGCGCCACATCCTGGGGTCGGCCGCCCATGCCGCCCGGGCGGCCGAGCTCGCGCGGGGCGATGACCCGGTGGTCGCCGAATATGTGATCACCGCAGCCGCCAAGAGAGCCGGGCCGGTCGTCCTGGACGTCCTGACCCGTTATCCGCGGGTGCCGAACGGGCGCACCCGGGTCGCGGTCCTCATGGGACGGCTCGACGGCCTGCTTCGGGACCCACCTCCGACGCCGCGCGTGGTCGACGACCCCGGGCCGTTCTTCCACGGGACGAGAGCCGACCTGCGTCCGGGAGACCTGCTCACACCAGGCTGGCGCTCGAACTACGGTCCGGGACGTCAGGCCAAACACATCTACCTGACCGCTGCGCGCGAGGGTGCACCACTGGCTGCCGAGCTAGCGCGCGGCGAGGGGCCCGGGCGGGTGTACCGGGTCGAGCCACTGGGCACGATCGAGGACGATCCGAACGTCACCGACAAGCGCTTCCCCGGGAATCCGACCCGGTCCTACCGAACGACCGAACCACTGCGGGTCGTCGAGGAGGTCGCCGGCTGGAAGCGCCCTCCGGCGGAGATGGTCCACCACTTGCGCGAGCGCATGGCGGAACTGGCTGAGCTCGGGATCGAAGCGATGGACGACTGACGACGGCGGATCCACCGCCCGTCGGCCTCGGGCAATTGTGGCGCGGCAACAGTCACGGAGCGGCGTGCCTGCGCTCACCGCACACGGGCACTCGCGTGCAGGTAAGTGAGCATTGCCACGACCGGGTTGGTGGTCCCCGGCATGGCGTCGATGCTCGTACCGCTCAGCGACGTCCACGCCGGCGACGGGCTCTTTCAGGTCCGGGCCGGAGTAATGTCCGGAGAATGTCGCGCGACCGGATGCGTGATGTCGAACTCGCAGACGACGGCGAGCAGGGTGCCGCCAATGAAGTGGCGCGCGCACGCGGGAACCCGAGCCACGGACGGCGGGAGGCAGGTTCGGTCGTCCCCTCCGGCGGTGAGGTCAGACCGGTACGGCGGGCTCGTCGTCGATGGCTTCTCCTCGGAGGCGCGCTGGCACTGCTGCTCGCGGCGGTCGTCGTTGTCGACGGCCTCCGGACCCGCGCGCGGGCCGCGCACCTCGCCGCCGTGGCGGGCCTGCTCGAGCCGGTGGACGACTCGCTGAGCGAGGTGTGGAGCCAGTCGGGCGGCTGGCACACGTTCGAGTGGGTGTACGGCCCCGATCTGATGGTCACCATCTTCTCCGACCTCCGGCTCGTGGCGAACGACATCGTGACGGGCGAGCAGCGGTGGGACGTCGCGCTTGCCGAGGTCGCCGTGTTCGACTTCGAGGCCGTCAAGTGCCACGCTCTTGGTGCCGACGTTGACGTGAGCACGCACATCGCCTGCCGCTTCGAGGACAACGCGCCCCCGGGGGCCGAGCTCCCGGCGTACGGCCCCCTATCCGCAGCCCGCCTGGTGGTGTTCGACGCGCAGACCGGCGAGACGGTCGGTAGTCGAAGCCTCGGCTACGGGTTCGGCACCGTGACGGCGCTCGGCTCCGACATCCTGGTCACGACCGTGCTCGCGGACGGACGCGTGCAGGTGACACGCGAGGACCCGCCGACCGGTCGGGCGCGGTGGACCGTCCAGAGTGAGCGGCCACTGCCCGGCGCCGGGTCCGGAGCGGGGCCGCGGGCGCCCGAGGTGCAGACCGGGCACGGTGTCATCACGTTGAGCGGTCCCATCGCGATGGCCCTGTCCGAGGAAGGTGAGGTCCTGGGTGAGTGGACGGCGCAGGGCGTCGAGGCTGACGCCGGCCCGGTGGAACTTGCCGCGCTCGCCGACGGCAGATTCGTCGTGGGCACCCCGAACGCTCAGGCCGACGTCCCGTACGGCACCGTCTCGGCGACCGACGCCCGGGACGGCTTCCCGATCGTCGGCCCGCTCCTCGCGCTCGACGTCGACGACGGCTCGGCGAGTGACCTGCTGCTCACCACCAGTGCGGCGAGGGACGAGATCGTCGCGGTCGACGCGCGAACCGGTGAGCCCGAGTGGAGCGCGAAGGCGACGCCCCGCGCCGGAGCCCTCCTGCTGGACCGCCGCCTGATCACCACCGCCGGGAACGACCTAATCGCGCTGGACACCCGCAACGGCAGACGCCTGTGGACCGCGGCGAACGGTCCACCGGAGGACCAGGACCTGCTCACCGATGGTCGCGTCGTACTCGTCCCGGACGTGGACAACGAGGAGTCGATCCTCACTGCGGTCGACATCACTGACGGCCGTGTCCTCTGGAGGACAACCGGACCGCCGGAAGTCATCAGGTTCTACGAAGTCGGCCGCCGACTTATCGCCCTGCAGCAGGAGCAGATGATCCAGCTGGGCTGAATGCCCCGACCTTCTGAGCTCGCCGTCTTCCAGGCGTCGCGGCTGCGCGACTACCTGAGTTCGAGACTCTCGATATCGGTACCGGCAGCTGGCGGTGCGCCGATTCGGCCATCTGCATGAACAGGCGCCTTGAGACGCCGCCAGACAACCACCGGATGACCGCCCTACAGCCCGACGCGACCGGCCGACCGCGTGCCACCGGATCACCCCCTACGGGTGAACCGGCGATCAGGGCAACGGTGTGAAATGGCGTCGACCGATCGGAGACCTCTCATGTGTCGTTGGCTGGCGTACTCAGGCGCACCGGTGCTCCTTCAGGACCTGCTGTACAGGCCTGAGCACTCGTTGATCGTCCAGAGCATGCACTCCACGCTGGGCGCGGAGGCCACGAACGGCGATGGGTTCGGCGTCGGCTGGTACGGAGACGGCGACGTTCCCGGTGTCTTCCGAAGCATCGAGCCTGCCTGGAACGACCGCAACCTCAGCGAACTGGCTGCCCACCTGCACTCCCCGCGCGTCTTCGCTCATATCCGCGCGGCGATTGGCTCGCCGGTCCAGCAGACCAACTGCCACCCGTTCCGCTCCGGCGTGTGGCTGTTCATGCACAACGGGTACATCGACGGCTTTCACGCGATGAAGCGCGACCTCGCGATGATGGTGGACCCCGCGTTCTTCAGTGACATCGAAGGCACGACGGACACCGAGATGCTCTTCTTCCTCGCGAGGACGTTCGGCCTCGAGGAGGACCCGCAGGCGGCCATGGCTCGAGCGGTAGGAGCCGTCGAGGAGGCGGCGAGGCACCACTCGATCGCCTTCCCGGTGCAGGGGACGTTCGCCACCACGGACGGGGAGACCACCTGGGCCTTCCGGTACTCCAGCGAAGGGCGATCACGATCGCTGTTCGTCAGCACCGACGTCTCGACGCTGCGGGAGCAGCACCCGGACAACCCGATGCTGCGGGAGCTCTCGGACGACGCCCGTCTCATCGTGTCCGAACCCCTCGGCGGCCTGCGCGGAGCCTGGCGCGAGGTCCCGGAGTCGAACTGCATCCTCGTCCGCGGCGGCGACCTGGAGATGTCCCCGTTCGAGCCGGAGCTGGCCGCCCCAGTCCGGTGACCGACGGCGCCCACCGGCGGACCGCGCATGGTCGCAGTGCTCAGCGGCGACCATTGAAGGAGTGATTGCCGATGCTGGTAGCCCGCGCTGCGCCGCCCCGGGCGATCACCGCTGAGGACGACGCGTCTCGGTGAGGCGCGTCGTCGACCAGGCCAGCGAGGTGGGCCTCGCCGCGCGCACCACGTTCACCGCCGTCGGCGATTCGGCCGGTCAGGGCACTCCTCATGTCGCCGCATGCACCCGGGCGATGTCCCTAGTCGCGCTCCTCGCCCTGCCCACCGATGACCGGGCACGAAGGCAAACGTGGATGCCCGTAGCCGGTTCGCAGCCAGTTGCTCTACTCCACCCCCGCGATCAGCTCCCGGAGCACCGCAACGTGCTCACTGAGCGCCTTTCCGCCTGTGGAGGTCAACGAGATCCAGGTTGTCCGCCGACCGAGATGAACGCCCTTGCGGCTGTTGATGTAGTGAATTTCCGCCAGCGCCGCCAGATGCTTGGAGAGTACCGAGTCGCTCACGTTGAGGTTGTCGCGAAGGGTCGAGAACTCGACCTCGGACACCGCGGTCAGCGTCGTCATCAGCCTCAGCCTGGCCGGCGACTGAAGGTGCGCGTCAAGATCGGGCATCAGCGGCCGATCATCAAGAACACCAGACCGGCGAGCGCGAGCACGCCCACAGCGGCCAGCCAGGCGGCTGACTCGCCCCGGGCGTGCGCCGCGGGCTCTCCGCGGTAGATCCGCACCCAGCGGCGACCGCTCATCGCATACGCCATCCCCCCGACGACCGAACACAGGCCCACCAGCCACCACGCTCCAGCGAAGGCCGCCCAGATCGCAGCACCGAAGGTCAGCGCGTACGAGAGGGATGCAGCCGCCGCGGTTCCGCCGACGACGCGGCTGGCGAAGCCGCCGAGCCACAGGCCGTTCAGCCGGCGGAACCGGATCAGCTGGATCGTCGCCACTGCGGCCAATGCGACCAGACCGCTTGCCATCAGCCAGCCTGCGGGGTTCCACACCCCCCGGTGACCGACGTCGGCCACCCCGACGGCGGTCGTGGCGATCTGCACCGCGATGGCCGTCCCGATCGAGATGGAGAAGAACGAGGGCACGACAAGACGACGGGCCAGCGACGTGCGTGACGCCTCGGCGCCGGCCAGCGCGGCTGCGGCCTCTTCCGGAGTGGGGGAACCGCTCATGTTTTCCATATTGGAAAGTATCGTTCGGACTTTCCAATATGGCAAGTAGCCGCATGGGTGTGCGTCCGCTCGTAGTCCTCTCGTTGCATGGTCACCGGCAGGTAGTAGCGTCCGAAGCCTGGATCGAGACAGGAGAGGGACATGAGCGAGCAGGACAGGTTCGTCCCCGGGGTGCCCAACTGGGTCGAGCTCACGACGCCGGATCTGCAATCGGCGCAGGACTTCTACGGCGCGCTCTTCGGCTGGACGTACGTCGATGCTGGCCCAGCGCCCGGCGGCGGGCGCTATCTGCTGGCCCAGCTCAGCGGCGGTGCGGTCGGCGCGTTGGTGCAGGGCGAGCCGGGCGGTTGGCACAGCTACGTGCTGGTCGACAGCGTCGACGAGACGGCCAAGCGCGTGCGCGCCGCGGGCGGGCTGGTCCTCGGAGAGCCGACCGATGTGGAGCAAGGCCGTGTCCTGGCCTTCACCGACCCAGAGGGCGCGCAGCTGCGGGCCTGGGAGTCGCGGGGCCGGCGCGGCGCCGACGTCGTCAACGCTCACGGGTCCGTCAACTTCAACGACCTGCACACCCGCGACACGGCGGCGGCGGCTGAGTTCTACGCCGCAGTCTTCGGCTGGCGCGTCCTCGACCTGGGCGGCGGGATGGTGACGTGGGCTCTCCGTGCCTACGGTGACCACCTGGAGCGCCGCAGTCCCGGCACGCGCGAGTCCTACGCCTCGATGGGCGGGCCGGAGGGCTTCGAGGACGTCGTGGCCTCGATCGCGCCGGTCGACGGCGACGGTGCCCCTGCGTTTTGGGGAGTGACATTCGCGGTCGAGGACGCCGATAGCTGCGCGGCCCGCGCCTCCGAGCTGGGTGGCCGGGTCCTGAGCGGTCCGATCGACGCCCCATGGGTGCGCACGACGGTGCTGCAGGACCCGCACGGTGCGTCCTTCGTCGCCAGCCAGTACGTACCGCCGAGCGAGTAGTTCCAGAGATCAGGCATCGAGGACCGGGCTGCTGCGCCGTCCCAGCTCGGCCGCGGGCAGGGCGACAGGCCTGGGGCGAGGGCTGCGCGTCGCCCCAGGTGTGCTGGTGCGGCGGTGGGGTTTCGTTGAGTCGCGACGAGACTGCCGAGGGCGAGGCCGACGCCGAGCAGCTGCCAACCCGTCAGCCGCTGGTCGAGCACGAGCCAGCCGGCGACTGCAGCGACCACGGGGCTGAGCAGACCGAGGAACGACACGCTCGCGGCCGGAAGGTGCTCCAGCCCGCGGAACCACAGCACGTACCCGAGCGCGGTGTTCACCACGGCGAGGTACGCGAAGCCCCCGAGACTGACGGCGGACAGGCCGGGTGGCAGGCCCTCGACGACCAGGGTCAGCGGCGCGAGCAGGAGCCCGCCGACGGTCAGCTGCCAACCCGTGAAGGTCAGCAGCGGTACCGGCCGGCCCCACCGCTTGGTGAGCACGACCCCGAGCGCCATCGCGGCGGTCGCCACCAGCCCGGCCACGACGCCGGCCGGGTCCAGCCGGGCGGACGCGCGCAGCACCAGCAGGGCCACGCCGAGCACCGCGACCAGCCCTGCCACGACGGTCCGGACCCGCAGCCTCTCCCCCAGCAGCCGGATCGACAGCCCAGCCACGACCAGCGGCTGCACCGCCCCGAGGGTCGCGGCGACCCCGCCGGGCAGCCGGTAGGCGGCGAAGAACAGCAGGGCGAAGAAGACGCCGATGTTCAGCGCCCCCAGCATGCCGGCCTTCCACCACCACGCACCGCGCGGCAGGCGGCGGCCGACGGCGATCAGGAGCAGCCCCGCCGGCAGCGCGCGCAATGTGCCCGCCAGCAGGGGGCGGTCCGGCGGCAACAGCTGCGTGGTGAGCAGGTAGGTGGTGCCCCACAGCGCCGGGGCGAGCGCCGTGAGAAACGTCAGTCGTACCGAGGTCGTGCGGGGCATGTCGGGTCCTCTCAAATTACCTTAGAACCTAAGATAGCGAGCGGTAAGCAAGTGTCAAGAAGGTCACTGGTGACATACTTTGGCCATGGCTGACGACGGCGTGGACCGCATCCTCGAGCAGTGGGCGCGCGAACGACCCGACCTCGACACCGAGGCGATGGGCGTCTTCGGACGCATCCTGCGCATCGCCAAGGCCGCCGGTGACGCGGCCACCGCGACCTACGCCCGGTTCGGCATCACCCGCGGCGACTTCGATGTCCTGGCCACGCTGCGCCGCGCCGGCGAGCCGTACGCGCTGTCGCCGTCGGCCCTGAGCGCGTCCCTGATGCTGACCTCCGGCGGGATCACCCAACGGGTGGACCGGCTCGACCGGGCCGCCCTGGTGAACCGGGTCCCGGACCCGTCCGACCGGCGCGGCCAGATCGTGGCCCTGACCCCCCATGGCCGCGAGGTCATCGACGCGGCGGTGGCCGCCGGCCTGGAGACGCAGCAGCGACTCCTCGCCCCCTTGCCGCCCGGAACCCGCCGTGAGCTCGACGCCCACCTGCGCCAGCTCCTCGCAGCGATGGCCACCACCCCCTGAGCGCCAGGACGCGGCCGTTGCGCTACCTCAGCCTGATGATCGCCTTCCAGCGGCACGATGCAGCCGGACCGATTGATCGCAATGGTGACCATCGCGGCCTGCTGGGGGCCGCTTGGACTGCGACGGGCCGCCGTCCGTGACCGTGACCACCCTCACCCGATGGGTTTGGCATGCTTGCGGGTATGCGCCACACACCCCGCTTCGTCGTCGAGGACACGGACGAGGTCAAGCGCCTCATCCGCGAGAACCCGTGGGCGACCTTCGTGTCGCACACGGCCGCGGGGTTGGTTGCCTCGCACTATCCGGTGATCCTCGAGGAGGACACGGGCGATGAGATCAGCATCGTGAGCCACTTCGGGCGCCCGGACGAGCAGGCGCACGAGCTGGGCCAACACGAGGTGCTCGTCATCATCCAGGGCCCGCACGGCTACATCTCGCCCAGCTGGTACCCGGCCGGGCAGCTCGTCCCCACCTGGAACCACGTCACGGCCGACCTGTGGGGAACGCCCGAGATCCTCTCCGCGAGCGAGAACTTCCGGGTCCTCGGGGAACTGGTCGACACCTTCGAGGCCCGCATGCCGGTGCCCGTGAGCCTGCAGACCGATGAAGCGGCCGCCCGCGGTGCGGCGCGTGGGACGGTGGGGCTACGCCTGCGGGTCACCCGCTTCGATGCTCGGCTCAAGCTCAGTCAGAACAAGCCGCGCGAGGTGGTCGATCGCATCGTTGATGAGCTGGAGAACGGTGAGCACTACGCGAACCCGTCGCTGGCTCGCGAGATGCAGCGCATCCGCGGGCAATAGCCCGCGGTCAGATCCGCGGCGCACCCGCACGCGAGCGGGACGAGCAGGACGCCTGGTTTCAGCCTTCGCCGCGCAGGACCGAGTACAGGACCTGGTCGTGCCACTGCCCGGCGCGCCACTGGCCGCTGCGGATCACGCCCTCGCGCTGGAATCCCGCAGCGTCCAGGGCCCGTTGCTCGGCGACGTTGCCGACGTCGGTCCAGGCCTGCACACGCTCCGCCCGGGTATGGGCAAACAGGTACTCCACTACCTGCCGTTGCGCCAGGCGCCCCACACCGCGGCCACGGGAGTCGGCCCGGAGGCCGATGGCGATGGTCCAGCACCACGACGTGTCGGGCCGTCCCCACCCCGACGTGAACCACTCCACGCTGCCGGCCAAGGCGCCTTCGTGCTCGACGGCGAGGATGCCGCCGTCGGGGGTGACCAACTCGTCGGCCTCGGCCCGGTCCCGCATCCGCTTGCCGGACGTGAGACCGAACCACTGGAACGCGCCCGCACCATCCTCGCCGGAACGCTCGGCCAGCAGGACCTGGACGTCCGCGCTGGTCATCGGCCGGAGGACTACGAGACTGGACATCAAGCAACCTTAGGGACCTGCGCGGCCGGGCGTGCCCGCCTCCCCGACGCCAGCCCCTGCGAAGTCGGTACGGAGCGATGTCCGCAGGTCACCAGTTCTGGCTCGATCCGCCGCCGCGGTCGCCATCGCCCTCGCCGTCCTCGTCCGCACCCTCCTGGAGAGTCTGCTCGCGCCCGTTCGCCGCCTCGGCGTTGCGCTCGGCGAGATCGGCCTGGCGCGCCGCCGCCAGCTCCGCGGGCGACCCGGTCGGTGCGGGCTCGGTTCCGAGCTGGTCCTCCGGGTCGGCGGCGGCGGTCGCCTCCTGCTCCTTCTCGTCGAGCCGGCCCCGCGCCTCGTCGCTCGCAGCCGCGGCCGCCGACGACTGGCTCTCGCAGCCCGGCAGTGCGCGCAGGTCCGTGGCGTCGGAGTACAGGAGCCCCGCGAACTCGAAGTCGCTGCGCGCCCCGTCCTCGATCTCGTCGGGGTCCTGCTCGGTGCCGTCCCCGTAGGGGTCGAGGACCTCCTCGTCGTAGGGCTCGCCGGCGTCGCGTGCGGCCAGGGCGACGCGCACCTCGGCTGCCTCGGCGAGCCTGCGCTCGGCACCCTCGACGACGCTGTCCCCCGCCGCCTCGTTCGCGAGCGCCAGGTTCGTCTGGACCATGCACAGCGCGTCGTCGGGCGCGAGCTCGAGCGCCCTGCCGAGGTCGTCGAGCGCCGACCAGCTCTGCTCCGAACGGTGGTACGCGGTCCCGGCGTCGAAGTACGCCTTCCAGCGCTCGACGGGCGGGAAGCCCTGGAGGCGTGCGTAGTGCGGCGCCGCGAGCTGGAACTGACCGTCGTCGTACTCGGCGCGAGCCGCCGAGATGGTCGCCGGCGCCGTGATGAGGCGCAGGCCGAGCACCAGCGCAGCGCCCCACAGCGGGCTGGTCATCAGCAGCAGGCGCCGGCGTCGGCGGCGCCGGAGCGCGTCGGGCGTGCGCGCTGACGTGCGTCGGCTCACGGCGCTGACCTCCGGGTGCGCGGGCCCCGGCGGGTCGCGGTGCCCCACGCCTCGCCGGCGAGCAGCAGCACACCCAGCGCGGCGAACGGCCACGTCAGGTCCGAGTAGGTCGTCACATCGCGACGGCCATCCGCCGCGAGCTGGTCGGGATCGACGTCCGCGACGATCGAGGCCGTCTCGTCCGGGCCGGTGCGGTGCACGTACGCCACCCCGAGCTGGTCGGCGGTCGCTCGCAGCGAGGCCTCATCGAGGCGGGAGACGGCGTCACTCGAACCGTCCTGGATGTACGGCGCGTCCGGGTCGAGGACGAACGCGCCGTCGTAGGACCGCATGCGTGCGCCCGCCTCGGTGCCGTACCCGAGGACCGCGCCGCCGTCGACGAGCGGGGCCAGGTCCGCGTACGACGCGGGCTCGCCGTCGGCCGTCTGCTCGCCGTCGGACAGGAAGAACACGAGCCGCACGTGCGACGGGTGGCGTTCGGCGGCACCCGCGAGGGCCGATCTGAGAGCCTCGAGCGGCCGGTCGGTCAGCGAGCCCTGCGAGTACGCCGTGATCTCCTGCCGCACGGTCTGCGCCCAGGTCCCGACCGCTCGCGCGTCGCTCGTGAGCGGCAGCTGGCGGCTCGCCTGGCTGTCGAACGTCAGCACCGAGTAGCGCGCGCCGGGGATGTCGGCGACGAGGCCGACGACGTCGTGGCGCGCGCCGTCGAGCCGCGTGCCGCCCGACGCGAGCTCATCGGCGCCCGCGTCCGAACCGGCACCGCCGGTGTCCGTCTCCGCGCCGGTATCCGTGCCCGCGTCTGAGTCGGTTCCGGTGCCCCAGTCCGCGGCCGCCATCGACCCGGTCCGGTCGACGACGAAGAACATCTCGACGTCGACGCCCGCCGCGTCCTTCTGGCTCGTCGTCGTCGCGGGGCACAGCCCGATGACGCCGACGACGACGACGATCGCGGCGCGGCGAACCCAGGCCGGCCGGGTCGCGCCGTCGGACGCGCCCGCCACGTCCGAGCCCCCGGCGCGGACCGCCTGCACGACCGCCAGCACGAGCACGGGCCCGAGCACCACCACGAGCGCCCAGAGCGGCCAGGTCATCCGCAGCGTCATGAGCGCAACCGCCACTGCAGCAGCACGAGCGCGACGACCGCGACGGCGAGGATGCCGAACCAGGGCTTCGGACGGTCCGTGTCGACGACCTCGGGTGCGGCGTCGAGGTCGACGGCCTGCTGGGACTGGACGTCGGCGACGATCCCCTCGATCGCGGCGGGGTCGTCCGCGGTGAAGTACAAGCCGTCCACGGCGAGGACCTCCTCGCGGTACTCGGACTCCTGCGGTCCGCCCCGCAGGTCGACCTCGCCGCCGAACAGCCCGACGAGCGAGACGTCGCGACCGTCGACGAGCTCGACGGCCTGCGCAAGCGTGTACAGCGGCTCGCCGGACACGTAGTTGTCGGTCGCGAGGATGATCGAGCGCGACCGGTCCGTGGCCTGCTCGTCGAACTGCAGCGCGCACGCCGCGAGACCGTCGCCGATCAGCGACGACTGGTCGGGGACGCCCTCGGTCCCCGCGAGGAACGTCAGCAGCCGCTCGAACTCGGCCACCTGATCGGCGTCCTCGTAGTCGAACGACTCGTAGTCGAACGCGAGCGCCCCGGACGCCTCGTCGAGCTCCTCGAGCGCGAGGGTGTAGTCGTCGGTCAGGGGGAAGACCGTGCGGGACGTCGAGTTGAACACCGACAACGCGATGCGCTCGCCCGCGAAGCTGTCGACGAGCCGGGCGAAGGTCTCCACGATCGCGGAGTCGAACGGGGTCATCGAGCCGGACACGTCGAGGCACAGGACGATGTCGCGGCTCCCGAGCCGTTCGACGCGGACCTCACGCTCGACCGGCCGCGAGGCGAGCACCGCGGCGCTCACGGCGGCCGCGACCAGCGTGACGGCCGTGGCGACCCGCAGCGCGCGGTAGCGGCGCAGCCACCGACGCACCTGCGGCACCCGCGCGACCCAGGCCGATCCCGAGATCGGGAGCGCTCCGGGGCGCGGGGCCCGGCGGCGGGCGAGGAGCCAGGCGACGCCGACGATCACGAGCAGACCGAGTGCGGCCGGCCACACGAGCCTCACCACGTGTCGATCACCGCCCGGGCCCGCCCGATCGACGTGCTCACCGTGCGCTTCGAGCGCGGCGCGAACGCGCCCGGGGAGAGCCGTTCGAGCAGCGCGCTCATCCGGATCGCACCGCCGAGCGCTCGCACCTCGCGCACGGTCAGCACGGTCATGTCGATCCCCGTGCGGGCGGTGCCGAACGACCGTGCGATCGCGCTGAGCTCGAGGTGCGCCTCGCGGCTCGAGATCTCGCCCGCGTTGCGGCGGCGCGCGACGTCGTCGAGGCGGGCGAGATGCGCGTCGCGCAGGGCGCGGTACGGGTCGATGCGCGCACGGGAGGGCCCGTTGGCGTGCCGCGGGGCGTCGACGACCCCGTCGGTCGGCGCCACCCGGCGGGTGCGCCAGAGCACCACGATGAACCACGCGACGACGAGCAGCACGAGCAGCACACCGAGCGCGGGCACCCACCACGAGTACGCGACGGGTGGGTACAGCTCATCGGAGGGCATGGCGCCGCTGTCCGAGCATCGCGATGAGCTGGGTGAGCGCGTCGTCGGTCCCGGCCATGACGACGCCGAGGACCCGCGCGTCCCGCAGCACCTGCGCGGCACGTGCCCGGCGCTCGGCGCGCGCATCGGTCACGGCACGGTCGAGGCCGGCGCGTCCACGCAGGAACGCGGGCCAGGTGCGGCCGTCCTCGACGTCGTGCGCGCGCGCGCCGGTCGGATCGACGTTCGCCACCGCGAGGACGAGCACCTCGTGCCGCGTGCGCAAGAGCCGCAGCATGTGCGCGTGCTCGGGACCGGGCCGCTCCTCATCGGTGACGAGCACCACGAGCGCACGCCGGGGGAAGAGCGTGAGCACGCGCTCGACGAGCCGGTCGAGGTCGCCCGCGGGCGCCGCGCCGTCGTAGGCCGCCTCGAGGCGGCGCAGGACGAGCTCGAGGTGCGCGCTGCCACCGCGCGCGGGCAGGAGCACGGTGCGCTCCGCGTCGACTGCCACCAGGCCGACGCGGTCGCCGCGGTCGTGCGCGACGAACGCGAGGACCGCTGCCGCGAAGCCCGCGACCTCGGCCTTGGGCTCGCCGCTCGCCGCGGTCGCCGACATCGCGATCCCGGTGTCGACCGCGAGGATCACGTCGAGGTTGTTCTGCCGGACGTACCGCTTGATCACCGGGATGCCGGAGCGTGCGCTCGACTTCCAGTCGATGTCGCCCACGTCGTCGCCCGGCGAGTACAGCGACAGGTCGTCGAAGTCCTGGCCCTGGCCCCGGTAGATCGACAGGTGCCGACCGTCGAGCAGGCCGACCGCGCGCTGGTTGAACGGCAGTTCGAGCCGGGCGCGGATCTGCGCGAGCCGCGAGACGTCGGGCCGGCGCCCGGGCGCGGTGGCTATGGGGTCGGGACTGCGGCGAAGACGGCGTCGACGAGCGACTCCGTGCTGATGTTCTGCGCGAGCGCGTCGAACGTGCGCACGATCCGGTGCCGCAGCACCGCGTACCGGCAGTCCTTGACATCGTCGGGTGTGACGTAGCCGCGTCCGTCCTGCAGCGCGCGCGCCTGCGCGACCCGCATGAGCGCGATGCTGCCGCGTGGGCTCGCTCCGACCCGGATGTGCTGGCCGAGGCCCGCGACCGGTTGCGGACCGCTGAGCCGGGTCGTCGCGATCAGGTCGACGACGTACCGCTTGATCGGCTCCGACACGTAGACCGTGTCGACGAGCCGCTGGAGTGCCGCGACCTCGTCGAGCGACACGGGCGTGCCCGTGATCGGGGCCGTCTGGCGGCCCGACTGGATGCGGCCGAGGATCTCGATCTCCTGCTCGGGCGTCGGGTACCCGACAACCTCCTTGATCAGGAACCGGTCCATCTGCGCCTCGGGGAGGACGTACGTTCCCTCCTCCTCGATCGGGTTCTGGGTCGCGAGCACCATGAACGGCGACGGGAGCGGGTAGACCGTCCCGCCGATGGTCGTCTGACGCTCCTGCATCGCCTCGAGCATCGCCGACTGCGTCTTGGCGCTCGACCGGTTGATCTCGTCGAGCAGCACGACGTTCGCGTGCACCGGCCCGAGCTGCGTCGTGAAGGTGCCCGTGCCGTAGTTGAAGATCTGCGTCCCTACGATGTCGTTAGGCATGAGGTCGGGTGTGCACTGGATGCGGTGGAACGAGCCCGACACCGCCGCGGCCAGCGTCTGTGCGGCCGTGGTCTTCGCGAGTCCCGGCACCGACTCGATGAGGATGTGCCCGCCGCACAGCAGCGCGCTCACGAGCGCGGTGCGCAGGGCCTCCTGCCCGACGACGCGCTGGGCGAAGATCGCGTCGATCCGGTCCAGCTCGTGCCGCGCTCGCTCATGCTGGGCGTCGGTGATCGTGTCCTGCGTGGCCGTGGTCATCGAAGCCCTTCGATCGAGGGTGTGAGTATGTCAGCCCACGTCAGCGGCTCGACCGTCCAGACCGACGACACCTGCTGAGCGTTCGGGCCGTGGCGCAGCTCACCCCGACTATCCATCACCGGGAATACACTTCCTGGTGATGGAGTTGACGACGGACATGGACTTCTTCGACGTGCTGGTGCGCTACGAGACGCAGCTGTGGAACCACCTCGACGACCGGCTGCAGACCGCCGGTGCGGTCTCGTTGGCGACGCTCTCCGCTCTGCGGGTGGTGCGCCGGCGCACCGGCGGGTGCCGGGTGCAGGAGATCCGCACGGACCTCGGGATCACCGTGGGCGCGGCCAGCAAGCTGGTCGACCGGTTGGAGCGGGACGGGCTCGCGGTCCGCAGCGCCCACCCGCAGGACCGTCGCTCGTCCCTGATCGCGCTGACCCCGGCCGGCGACGCCGCCCATGACACGGGGGTCGCGTTGCTCGACTCGGCGCTCACCGACCACCTCGCCGGGGAGAGGTCCGCGGCAGCGACGACGGTGGTGCTGCAGCGCCTGATGTCCAGGCTGGGCGCGACCAGCCCGGAGGTGCCGCGATGACCGCCCCCACGATGCGCGCCGTCGTGGTGGCCCGCCCGGGCGGACCCGAGGTCCTGCAGGTGCGGGACGTTCCGGTGCCCCGCGCCGCGCCCGGCCAGGTGCTGATCCGCGTGCACGCGTTCGGGCTGAACCGCTCCGAGCTGCACTTCCGGCGCGGCCAGGCGACCTCCGGATCGTTCCCGCGCATCCCGGGCATCGAGGCGACGGGCGTGGTCGCCGACGCCCCGGGTGGCGAGCTCGCCCCGGGGACCCAGGTCGTGACGCTGATGGGTGGGATGGGCCGCACGTTCGACGGCGGGTACGCCGAGTACGTCGTCGTCCCGGCGGCGCAGGTCATCGCGTTCACCAGCGATCTGCCGTGGGACGTGCTCGGGGCGGTCCCCGAGATGCTGCAGACCGCGCACGGCTCGCTGGAGGTCGGCGTGCGCCCGACCGCCGGGCAGACGCTGCTCGTACGTGGCGGCACGTCGTCGGTGGGCCTCGCGCTGGCCACGCTCGGCAGGCTCCGCGGGCTCACCGTCCTGTCGACCACCCGATCGCCGCAGCGGCGCGCCCTGCTCGAGCAGGCCGGCGTCGACCACGTCCTGATCGACGACGGTGACGTCGCCGCCCAGGTCCGCGACCTCGTCCCGGACGGAGTCGACGGCGCAGTCGAGCTCGTCGGGGTGAACGTGCTGCGCGACACCCTGGCCGCGGTACGCAGCGGCGGGACCGTCTGCTTCACCGGGATGCTGTCGGACCAGTGGACGATCCCGGAGTTCTACCCGATGGACTGGCTCCCGAACGGGGTGCGCCTGACCGCGTACTCCGGTGGTGCGGCCGACCTTCCCGCCCCGGTGCTGCAGTCCTTCCTCGACGACGTCGCCCGCGGCCGCGCCCGCGTCCCGGTCGGGCGGGTCTACCGCCTCGAGGACATCGCCGCGGCGCACCGCGACATGGAGGCCGGCGTGGTGGGCGGCAAGGGCGTCGTGCTCCTGTAACCGCCCACCCACTCCCCCGTCGCCGGTCGAGAGCCGACCAGCTCAGGGGGCGAGCTTCACGCGGTTTCGGCCGGCGTGCTTCGCCTCGTACAGAGCCGCATCCGCGCGGGCGAGCAGGGCATCGACGGCGTCTCCTTCGCGGTGCAGCGTCAGACCGATGCTGATCGTGATCAGGCCACCGGGGATGAGGTCGTCCCACTCGCGGGACGCGACGGCGGCCCGGATGCGCTCGCACGCCTCTGCCCCCGTCCTGGCGTCGACCCCGTCGAGCAGGACCGCAAACTCCTCACCTCCGTAGCGCGCAGCAAAGTCGCTCGCTCGCACCGCATCACCCAGCACGACGGCAAGCCGGGTCAGGACGCGGTCCCCCGCCTGGTGTGACCATCGGTCGTTGACCCGCTTGAAGTGGTCGATGTCGATGAGCGCGCACCCGAAGCCGCGGGGATGACCCGTGGCCCACGACGTGAGGGCCGTGTCGAGCGACCGGCGGTTCGCGAGACCCGTGAGGGCGTCGTGGGAGGACTCGTGCTCGAGGCGCGAGATGCTCTGCTCGAGCGCTGTGGCCCGCAAGATCGCGGCCTGAGCGGTGCGCTGCGCTCGTTCGACGTCCATCCGTGAGCTGAGCAGGACCGCCCGCCGCTCAGCGACTGCCCGCTCCTGTTGGATGGTGAGGTCGTAGACCTCGTGCAGCGTGCTGAGTGCCGCGGACGTCTCGCGACGGCCCTCGTGCGCCTCGACGAGAGACTTCAGCAGCTCGATGCGCTCGGCCGGCCGGGTCAGCTCGTCGCAGATGTCAAGACCGCCGCACAGCTCGAGGACGGCGGCGTCGTACTGACCGGTGTCCACGAGCCACCGGCCGCGCACGACTCGGTAGGCGAGCTCTTGGCGCACCGTCGGGAAGCGGTCCAGCATCGACCGGGTCAACTCCAGCGCCCGGCTGGTGGCGTCGCGGTCGCTGCCGACCATGAGGGCACCGATCACGACGAGCCGAGCGTCGATGCAGGTGCGACCGAGGCCCACTGCATCCGCTTCCGCCACGGCCTGCCTGGCGATATCCAGCGCATGCCGCCCGGCGGCCAGGGCACCGCGGGGGTTCGCCTCCGCCAGCCGGCCGCTCGTCACCACGTACATCTTCGCGAGGTTCGTCAGGGCCATCGATGCCAGGTCGGGCTCACCCGTCGCAAGCCAGAGGCGACGGGCCTCCGTGAGAACCTGCGCGGCCTGCGGGGCGAAGTGCACCATGTCCGTGTATGCCGCACCCAGGCTGTTGAGCACCGAGGCCGTGCCGGCGGCGTCGTCGGCCTCCCGGCACAACGCAAGGGCTTCACCGAGCAGGTCGACCGCGTCCTCAAGATCACCGAGGTCGTAGTGGACGTGCGCGCGGCACACGAGAGCGCGGGCTCGCCACACGTGCTCACCGCGGGCGCGGGCGATCTGCTCCGCCCGCGCTGCCGCCGTCATCGCGGCGGTGTCCTCCGCGAGCAGGTGATGGGCGAGCGCGGCGACATAGGACAACCGCATCTCGACGTCCGGGTCGGTGGGCGACTGTGCCAGCGCTCGGGTCGCCCGATCGGCACATGCACGCGCATCCGAGTCGAGAAGCTGCTCGAGCTCAGCGATGAGGAGATCCCAGTCGGGGAGCTCAGGCAACACAGGGCGCGTCTCCACCGTGCGCGGCGACCCGGTCGCGAAGGCCGGCAATCCGGTCCCGGTCATCGCCCGGGGCCGGACTGGCTCGAACGTCCGTCGGACTTACCCGCACCTGTCAGCGGAGGTTCAAAGAACTCGTAGCGATCGCCGCCGCGCTCCTTGGCGCGGTACATGGCCACGTCGGCGCGGCGCAGCAGCTCATCGGGCAGGGCGTCGGGTTCGCGAACGAGGTCGATCCGCGCGATGCCGACACTCGCCGAGACGACCAACCGGAGGCCACCGGCGGGGACGTCGCGTCGAACGGCGGCCGCGACGCGGTCCGCGATCTTGTCCAGGCAACGCAGATCCTGTGCCTGGTCGATCAGGACCACGAACTCGTCGCCACCGACCCGCGCAACGGTGTCGGTCGTTCGCAGCGCGACCAGCAGCTCACCCGCGATGGCGACCAGGAGCCGATCGCCGGCATCGTGGCCGGCCTGGTCGTTCACGGGCTTGAAACCATCGAGGTCGATGAAGAGCGCCGCAACGCTCGTGTTCGGGGTCCGGCCCGTCCTGGCGACCGCGAAGGCAAGGTCGCAGCGCTCCAGCAGCAGCCGACGGTTGGGCAAGCCGGTCAACTCGTCGTGCAGGCTGAGCTCGGTCAGCCGCCGCTCGGCATCACGACGGGCCGTGACGTCTTCAATCTGGGCCAGGAGCACCCGCTCGCCGTCGAGCTCACGCATCCACGACAGCGCGACCAGACCCCGCAACGGCCGGCCGTCGGCGTCGCTCAGGTTCATCTCGGCCTTGAGCTCGCCGTCACCGGCCTCGATCAGGTCGACGATGCGACGCCGGTCGACGTCGTCAGCGAAGACCGCCGCGAGGGGCAGTCCGACGAGTTGGTCCGGCTCTCGGCCCAGCACCTCGATCAAGGTCGAGTTCACCCGGATGACGCGTCCGTCGCGGTCCACCAGGAGCTGGCCCGTGAGGGCCTGATCAAAGAGGCGGCGGAAGCGGTCCTCCGCGCCACGCACCGCGGCATGCTCGCCGGCGCGGCGACGAGCGGATCGCGAGGTGAGGAACGCGACGACCAGCACGAGAAAGAGCGTGACGCCCAAGGCGCCGCCCAAGCGGCGAGTCGCGGCGCGCGCCGGCGCAAGCGCAGCGGATGTGGGCAGAGTGGCCGTGACGGTCCATCCGAGCCCCGGGACGGGCGCCGCCTCTTCGAGCCGCCCGTCGACGATCACGCTGACGGTATCGCCGGCCAGGGCACGCTCCGTCGTCGCCGAGATCTCGACCGGGAGAGCTTGGCCGTCCACGTCGACGATGACCGTGCCCGCGAGCGGCTGGCCGCCCTGGTCGGTGACGATCAGGGTCACGCCGTCATCGACGCGGGCACCGTCGCTGACGGCGCGCACGGAGTCCAGCTGCCACAGGATGGCGACCGACCCGCGCACACGGAAGCCGTCGAGCACCGGTGCGGCCACCGCGACGACCAGGGGATTGCCCGATGCGGCCGTGCGGTAGGCGGTCGACACGTACGGCGCCGCGGTGCCGGACATGCCGTGGTACCAGTCCCGGAAGGCAAAGTCCTGCCCGATCAGCTCGGGTTGGGCGGGATAGATCAACAGCAGACGCCCCTGGGCGTCGCTGACGAAGGCGGTCGGTGCGTCGGTGCTGCGGGCCAGCATCGCCAGCTGATCCGGCACCCCGCCCACGACCCCAGGGGTAGAAGCCTCGAGGCTGTCGATGAGTCGCAGGTCGGACGCCCCGACGGCCACCGCGCGCTTGAGCTCGTCGCTCTGGTGCTCGAGCGCACGGACCGCCGCATCGCGGTTCGACCGCAGGCGCTGCTGCGCGTCACGCAGAGCAGTCGCTCGTGCCTCATGCACCGCGACGCCGGCGACACCTCCCAGCAAGGCGACCGTCAGCAGGGCCATCCCGACCGGAAGCGCAACCGCGCGCCGGAACGAGGAACGCCTCGCGGCCGATCCTGGCTCCCCGCCCCACAGCGCGGTCGGTCTCACGCCCGTGCCGCGGGCGACTGAGCGCCGCGACCGCCCTCTGCCACCCCGGAAACGTCCACACCATCTCTATCGACCCGTCAGGTGGGTTCATGAACGGGTCGGCGGGAGGCTCCCTCTCGTGCCGCCAGATCGCCCGGTCCAAACCCCGGGCGTCGTCGTATCCTGGCCGAAGTACGCCGCCTCAGTGAGTGTCCCCTTGGGGGTGCAGACCATGGGACGAGACCGCATCTGGACCAGCGAGTCGGTCGCCGTGATGCTGGCGCTGGATCGCAGTTCCGCCGCGCAGGCGGTTCGTGTCGTTCACGGATCGGCTGTGTGATGGCGGCGACGGACCGGCCGGACCAGGAGCAGTCCGCAACGTTGCGCGGTGACGTGGATGCAGACCTCTACCGGGTCCTCGTCGAGAACTCGATGGACGTCATGATCCACACGGTCGCCGGCGTCGTGCAATGGGTATCACCGGCCGTGACCGGGATGCTCGGGTGGGCGCCGCACGAACTCGTGGGCCGGACCACCGCGCACCTGTGGCACCCGGACGATCGCGAGGCGGCGTCAGCGCTGAGGGACCAGGTGTACGCCGGACGTCCCGGACGGGGAGTGTTCCGGCTAAGGACCAGGGATGGCCGATACCTGTGGGTCGAGTCGTCGATGCAGCCGTTCACCAATGAGCTCGGAACCGTCGGCGCGGTCGGGTCGATGAGGGACCTCACCGCGCAGATCGAGTCGGAGAACGCCCGACTTCGCTCCGAAGAACGGTTCCGCCTCCTGACCGAGAACGCGACCATCGGGATGTGCCTGGAGTCCGCCGACGGGCGATTCCTGCTCGTCAATCCCGCGATGTGTCAGATGCTGGGTCGCGACACCGAACGCATGCTGAGCTCGACGTGGCAGGAACTGACCCATCCGGACGACGTCGCCGTCGGCGAGGGTCTTTTCGCCGACGTCGCCGCTGGGCGAATTCCGTCCTTCCACCTGCGCAAGCGCTACCTCAAGCCCGACGGCTCCGTGCTCTGGGGCGATCTGTCGGTGTCATGCGTGCGCAACGACGACATGACCGTGCAGTACTTCATCGCGCAGATCGTGGATGTCACCGACCGTGTGCGGGTCGAGAAGGCACTGGCCGACTCCGAGCGCCACTACCGCTCGCTGGTGGAGGGGGCATCCGAGGCCTTGCTCGAGGTGGGGCCCGACCACCACGCGACCTGGATCTCCCCCGCAATCAAGGGCGTCCTCGGATGGGCGCCCGAGGAGCTCGTCGGCACCGTGTTGTCCGACCTCGTGCACCCAGAAGACCGAGAGCGCACCGAGGCCCAGCGCACCGGGGTGTTCCACGGCAAGGACGTGTTCCAGCGGGGCGACGTGATGCGGATGCGGACGAACTCCGGAACCTATAGGTGGGTCATTGGCCGTGCCCGACCCGTCTTCGACGCGGCGGGAACCCTCCTCGGCGTGGTGGGAGGCGTGCAGGACATCGACGAGCTGATGGCCGCCCGGCTCCGGTTGCAGGCCACGCTGGACACGGAGTTCGACCCGCACGTGCTGCTCGAGGTCGTCCGCGACGAGGCCCGTCAGATCGCCGACTTCGTCTTCGTGGAGGTCAACCCGGCCGCCTGCGACTACCTCGGGATGTCCCGGGAGGAGCTGGTCGGGGCGCGACTTCTGGACGTGCAGCCGGGCCACCTCCACTCCGGCATCCTGGAGATGTTCCGGCGGGTCATGGAAACGGGTGAACCGCTGCGGGTCGAGGACTTCGCCTACGAACAGGAGCTCATGGGCGGCGCGCAGCGCAGATACGACTTCCAGGCGGTGCGGACCGACAACGGTGTGTCCTCTACCTGGCGAGATGTCACCGACCGGCATGCCATGGTCGAGGCACTTGCGGTTTCCGAGGAGATGCATCGCCTCCTGGCGGAGAACCTCTCCGACGTCGTGGTGCACCTGCGCGACGGAGTCGTGAAATGGGTCACGCCGTCGCTCACGTCGACCCTCGGTTGGTCGCAGGAGGACTGGCTGAGCCGCCAGATCGCCGACTTCGTCCACGAGGATGACCGCACCAGCTGCGAGGCGGGTCTCTACACCGGCGATGACAACCTCTTCCGCGCGCGCATCCAAGCCGTCGACCTCAGCCACCACTGGGTCCAGGTGCACACGCGGCGGTTCTTCGACCAGGACGGCGCCCAGAACGGCATCGTGGCGTCCCTGCGCATCATCGACGCCGAGGTCGCCGCCGAGGCTGAGCTCGAGACCCGGGCGCGGTTCGACCAGCTCACCGGGCTACTGAACCGCCACGAGGTGCTTGAGCGGGTCGCGACCGTGATCAGCCATCCCCGTCGCACGGGCATTGAGGCCGCGGTCCTGTTCTGCGATATCGACGGATTCAAGAACATCAACGACGAGTACGGCCACGCCTGCGGCGATACCGTCCTGCACACCGTCGCCGACCGCGTCACCTCGTGCCTGCGCAGCGGGGACCTCGCCGCTCGCATCGGCGGGGACGAGCTGCTCGTTCTGCTCGACGGCGTTCACGATCTCGCGGACGCGGCGACGATCGCCGAGAAGATCCGCCGAGCGGTCGCCCAACCCATCCACACCGACGCAGCGACGGTCACCGCAACGATGAGTATCGGCGTGACGCTCGCGGTTCCCGGGGAGAACGTGGACGAAACGATCGCTCGCGCCGACAAGGTCATGTACCAGGCCAAACGCGGAGGCGGTGACCGAGTCATCGGGACATAGCCGGTCCGGCTGGCTCGTGCGACGGACGCCAACGAGACCCTGGTCATGGAACGGGCCGCTGCTTACCATGAAAGTGTCCAGGCCAGGGCGCAGCGGGGCACGGCTGCCGGGAGGAGACATGGTCCACCAGGAGGGTCTGTCATCGGTGCTCAGCGACTTCGCCCGGACCATGCTGACGTCGTTCCCGATCCAGGCCATCCTGGAACACCTGGTGGAGCGGATCGTGGACGTTCTGCCGGTGTCGGGGGCGGGGGTCACGCTGATCGCCACCGGGTTGGGTCCGCGATACGTCGCGGCATCCAGCGGCGACGCGTTGGCTTTCGAACGGTTGCAGACCGAGCTCGGCGAGGGTCCGTGCCTGACTGCGTTCGAGCGAGGCACCGCGATCGCCGTCCCGGACCTCGCGGCGGATGACCGCTATCCACGGTTCGGTCCCGCGGCGAGGGCAGCGAACCTGGCAGCGGTGTTCACATTCCCGCTGCGCCACGACGACGGACGCCTGGGGGCGCTCGATCTGTACCGCGACGTCCCGGGCTCACTCGATTTGGAGTCCGAGGTCGCCGCGCAGACGCTCGCAGACGTGGCCGCGGCCTATCTGCTCAACGCACAAGCGCGGGAGGAGGCACTGCAGGCCGCAGAGTGGCTCCGCGACAAATCACTGCACGATGCGCTGACCGGACTGGCGAACCGAACGCTGCTGCAGGAGCGCCTGGAGCATGCCAGTCAGCGCAGCCAACGCTGGCACCGACCGGCGGCCGTGCTCTTCGTGGATCTCGACCGTTTCCGGGCCGTCGAAGACGCCTACGGGGACAGTACCGGCGACCAGCTGCTCAAGTCCGTCGCGGAGCGGCTTTCGGCGCTGCTGCGCCCCGGCGACACGTTGGCCCGCGTGTCAGCGGACGAGTTCGTCTTCCTCTGCGAGGACCTGTCGCACACCTCCGATGCCGACGTGCTCGTCAGCCGAATCATCGAGGCGTTCGCTGCACCGTTCACCGTCCCGGGTGGGCAGCTCGCCCTGACCGCCAGCGTGGGCATCGCCTACGACGGTCCGGCGGAGGCGATGGCCGACGCATTGGTGCTCGACGCCTCCATGTCGATGTACCAGACCAAGCGCCTGCCGGGCGCAGCCAACCAGGTGATCGACCTGAGAGTCACCGACCCGGCTCACGTGCGGAACCAGCTGGAGCGGGACCTGCAACTGGCGCTATCTCAGGGCGAGCTGGATGTGGCGTACCAGCCGATCGTCCGGGCCGCGGACGCGGTGGTGACCGGAGCCGAGGCGTTGCTGCGATGGACGAGCCCCAGCCGGGGCGCCGTTCCAGCTTTGACGACGGTGGCCGTCGCCGAGCAATGCGGACTCATCACGGAGATCGGCGCCTGGGTGCTGGAACGCGCCTGCCGGGAACGGGGTCGATGGTTGGCCGAGTACACCGACCAACCGCTCGACCTGTCCGTGAACGTCTCGCCCCGTCAGCTGATGGGACCGGGCTTCGTCGCCATGGTCGCCAAGGTGCTGGCCGAGACGGCGATGGAGCCCGCCGCCTTGGTGCTTGAGGTGACCGAGTCCGTCTTCATCGACGAAGGCGACCGCGCGCGCCGGGTGCTCGGTGAGCTGAAAGCACTCGGTGTGCGCCTCGCCCTGGATGACTTCGGGACCGGCTACTGCTCGTTGAACTACCTTCAGCAGTTCCCCGTCGACATCGTCAAGATCGACCAGAGCTTCGTTGCGAACCTGGGACGTGACGCGCCCGCATCCGCGATCGTGACAGCCGTCACGCATCTGACCCACGTCCTGGGCATGACAGTGACCGCCGAAGGCGTCGAGACCGCCGAACAACGCGAGGAAGTCGTCGGCATCGGCTGCGAGCACGCCCAAGGCTTCCTCTTTGCCCGCCCCCTGACCGCCCGTGAGTTTGCCGCGCAGATCATCTGAAGATGCACGCCATGCCGCGACCCGGCTCGGTGCTATCTCACTGAGGAGACCAATGTGGGGACGATCGTGATGCAAGCGTTCATCACCCTCGATGGAGTCGTCCAGGCGGGGGGCGGCCCGAACGAGGACCGCGAAGGTGGCTTCGAGCACGCCGGCTGGGCAGCCGACTACGACGCCAAGTACGGCGACGAGGAGGGCGCCAAGATCATCGGGGACTGGGAGAGCAGGGCCGAGGCGCTGCTGCTCGGCCGCAAGACCTACGAGATCTTCGCCAGATCCTGGGGCGTATGGGACGAGAACGCCAAGGGCCTCGCTGGGGAACTGGCCAGGAGGTACAACCGCATCCCCAAGTACGTAGCGTCGCGGACGCTGACCGAAGTCGGCTGGCAGAACTCGCAGCTCCTCGGCCCCGACGTGCCGGCCGCGGTGAAGAAGCTGCGAGCGGAGGCGAGCGGGGAGATCCGCGTGTGGGGAAGCACCAGGCTGATCAGGACGCTGGCCGCGCACGACCTGGTCGACGAATACCGGCTCGCCGTCTACCCGCTCGTGCTGGGTACCGGCAAGAGGTTGTTCTCGGACGGGTTCCCGCTCGCCAGACTCACCCTGGCCGACACCCGCGCCCTGCCATCCGGAGTCCTGGTCAACACGTATCGGCGCTCCGACGCGGGCTGAGCGTGGTCGCCCCGTCCGGATCAGGCGGGCGGTCGAGTCGACGCCTGGGGTTGCCGGGTTCCTATCGCGCTGCTGATCGCGGGCACCACCTTGTTCGTGTTCGACGTCGTGGTGGGTCCTGCTGGGGCGTTGATCGCGGGCGGGGCGGTACTCGTCCTGCTCCTGAGCTACTGGCTGGTCGTCCCGCTTCGCCTGACGCGCCGCGCCGAGAACGCAGCCAGCCCGAGCTAGCCCACAGTTGACACCACCGACGGCGCTGCGCACGGTAGGTATGGCGATCGTCGCGAGCCCGTCGACCGGAAGGGCGGCACCATGAGCACCGAGGCCGTGCAGGACGGGAAGGTCGTGGACCCGACAGTCCTTGCGGACGTCGACGACCCGCGTGAGGCCATCGAGGTGGGCGTCCTGATGGCGAACGGGCGACTCGTGGGTCGCCACTTCGCAACGCGAGCCGAAGCGACGGCGTGGGCCAGGCCCGAGGAGGGCGACCGAGTGGTGGAGTTCAACGTGCTGTGCGAATGCGACTTCACGTCCTGAGGTGATCGCCGTCCGGCACCCGATCCGGCGAGGTCAGGCGTCGACCGACCCCCACACGCACCAGGCCAGGGGGTCACTCGCGTGCCTTCCATGTCCGAATTCACGGCCAGACGGACGCCGGATGCACGAGGGTTGACGCGGGCGGGATCGCGCCGTCTGCCTGCTCCCCTGGTCCCTTTTCGTCATCCGAACAGAGAGATCGCGTCATGGACTTGGCCCTGCACCCGAACGCCGTGATCGACGTCGCAGCACCTGTTCCAGCGAGCCGACGAACGGAGGAGAGCGCGTGATGGACCGTGGCGCACTCGATGAGGCCGTCGAGCGCATCGCCGCCCGGCACGGCCAGCAGCACGTCGGGCTGGTGGTGGGGGCGGTGACGTCTGCGGGCGCGCGGTCCGTCGTGCCGATCGGGCGCGTCCGCGCACCTGACGGCCCGCCGCCCACCGCGGACAGCCTGTTCGAGATCGGCTCGGTCACCAAGGTGTTCACCGCGTTGCTGCTCGCCGAGGCCGTCACTCGCGGCGAGCTGTCGCTGGACACGCCGGTCGGCGACCTGCTGCCGGAGGTGGACGTCCCGACCCGCGACGGCGCCGCGATCACCGTCGAGCACCTGGCGACCCACACCGCGGGATTGCCCAGGAACCCGATGCCGCTCCCCGCCGCGGTCCGGACCCAGTGGAAGGCCCGCGACGGCGACCCGTGGGAGGCGATCGACCGCGCCGCGCTGCTCACGGCGCTGGCCCGCACGAGGCTGCGCCGCACCCCCGGCACCGGCCGCATCGCCTACTCCAACTTCGGCGCTGGCGTGCTGGGCCACGCGCTGGTCGCCGCAGCCGACAGCCGCGACTTCGGCGAACTGGTGCGCTCACGGGTCTGCGAACCGCTCGGGATGGCAGACACGGTGCTCCTCCCCGACCGGGAGCAGACCGAGCACGAGGCCGTCGGCCACCGCCGGCGCCGCCGGACCACCGGCCACTGGGAGGTCGCCGGCCTCCCCGGCGCTGGTGCGCTGCGCTCCACCGCCACCGATCTGCTCACCTTCCTGCAGGCCCAGCTTCGCCCGGAGGACACGCCCCTCGGACCGGCGATCGCACTCACCCACCAGGAGCGCCGCCCCGGCAAGCGACTCGGCATCGGGCTCGGCTGGCTGCGGGTGCGGGTGCGGGGCGACGACGTCGTGCTCTGGCACAACGGCGGCACCGGGGGCTTCCGCGCGTTCGCCGGGTTCGTGCCGGCCGTCGGTGTCGGCACGGTCGCCCTGGCCAACGACCTGCGCAGCGTCGACCGAGTCGGCCTCAACCTGCTCACCGCGCTCACCGCGCTCAGCTCCTAGCTGCGCGTTCAGGTGGCGGTCGCCTGGTGACGTTCGGCCCTGTTCGATCCACGCGCGGGCGCGGTCTTCTGAAGGTGGAGTCGTCGGACCTCCAGGACCCAGGCATGGAAGGAAGTGGACTCGGTGCGCACGGCGATCGCGGTCTCGGGACTTGTGAAGGACTTCGGGCCCAGGACGCGGGCCCTCGACCACCTCGACCTTCAGGTCGAGACATGCGAGGTGCACGGCTTCCTCGGGCCGAACGGCGCCGGGAAGACCACCACCATCCGCGTCCTGCTCGGGTTGCTGCGCGCCGACGACGGTCACGTCGACCTGCTCGGTGGTGACCCGTGGCGCGACGCGGTGGCGTTGCATCGGCGTCTTGCCTACGTCCCCGGTGAGGTGAACCTCTGGCCCAACCTCACCGGCGGTGAGGTGATCGACCTGCTCGGCGAACTTCGGGGAGGGATCGACCCGTCCCGCCGCGAGGAGCTGCTCGAACGCTTCCAGCTCGACCCGACCAAGAAGATCCGCGCCTACTCCAAAGGCAACCGGCAGAAGGTCGCCCTCGTGGCGGCGTTCTCCTCCGACGTGGAGCTCTACCTGCTGGACGAGCCGACCTCCGGGCTGGACCCCCTGATGGAGGCGGTGTTCCAGGACGTCGTCCAGGAGCTTCGTACCGCCGGGAGGAGCATCCTGCTGTCCAGCCACATCCTGTCCGAGGTCGAGGCGCTGTGCGACCGCGTCACGATCATCCGCGCCGGTCGGGCCGCCGAGAGCGGGACCTTCGACGAGCTCCGCCATCTCACCCGCACGTCGGTGGTGGTCGACACGGCCAAGCCGCTGGCGTCGGTGACCCGGTGGACCGGGGTGCACGACGCCCGGGTGCAGGACACGCACGCGCAGTTCAGCGTCGACCCGGGCGAGCTGAACCACGTGCTCGAGCACCTCGTCGACCTCGAGGTGCGGTCCATGGTCACCTCGCCCCCCACGCTGGAGGAGCTGTTCCTGCGCCACTACGACGAGGACATCTCCGGTGCCGGCGCGGCTGCCGAGGTGGTGAGGGCGCGATGAGCGGCTTCACCGGCACGACGCGGCTGGTCCGCCTCGCACTGCGGCGCGACCGGTTCACCCTGCCGGCATGGATCCTCGGCATGACCTTCTTCCTGGCTGCCACGACCGCCATGTTCGAGAACAACTACGCAGAGCATCCCGAGCTCCTGATGCCCGACACCCAGGTCGTCATCGAGAACCCGGGGATGCGGGTCCTGGGCCTGGTGACAGGTCCGACCATCGGCGGCTACACCCTGCACCGGGATGCGCTCACACTGGCGGCGCTCGCCGCCCTCATGAGTGTCTTCGCCGTCGTCCGCCATACCCGTCAGGCCGAGGAGCTCGGTCGCGAGGAGATGCTGGGCGCAGGCGTCGTCGGCCGCTACGCCTCGCTGGGCGCGGCTGTCATCGTCGCGCTCGCTGCGAACGTCGTACTGGCCGGGCTGCTCGGGCTCGCCATGTTCGCCACGGGACAGCCCCTCACCGGTTCGCTGGTGGCCGGCACGTCGATCGCACTGGTGGGCGTGGCGTTCACGGGGGTCGCCGCTGTGACCTCGCAGCTGGCGTCGACGACGCGCGGGGCGACCGGTCTCGCCGGTGCGGCGCTGGGGGTCTCGTTCCTGCTCGCGGCCCTGGGCAACATGCTCGGCGCGGTTGACTCCGCCGCACTGCGGGTCACCAGCGCGTGGCCGGCCTGGTCCTCACCGATCGGCTGGGGCCAGCAGATGCGGCCATTCGCGGACGACCTGTGGTGGCCCGCGGGTCTCTCCCTGCTCGCCCTCGGGCTGTTGTCCTGGGTGGCCGTCGTCCTCGTCGGTAGGCGCGACGTCGGCCGGGGCATGTGGCCCGAGCGCCGGGGTGCCGCCCACGCGCGATCGAGCCTGCTGAGCCCGACTGGTCTGGTCTTTCGGCTGCAGCGCGGAGCGTTGCTCGGCTGGGGAGTCGGGCTGGTCGGATTCGGCCTGGTCTTCGGAGCGCTGAGCGAACAGATCACGGGGACCGAGGGAGAGGCGACCGAGTGGTACGCCACGTTCGGCGGTGATGCGGACCTGCTCGGGGCCTACTGGGCGTCGATGATGCAGATGGCCGGTATGGCTGTGGCCGCCTACGTCGTCACTCTTCTGCTTCGCCTGCACCACGACGAGGCGCAGGGCACGCTCGAGCCCGTGCTCGGAACCGCCGTCTCCCGTGTTCGCTGGCTCGCTGCGTACGCCGTCAACGCGTTGGTCGGTGCCACGTTGCTGATCCTGCTCTTCGCGGGTGCCATGGTCGTCACCGGTGGGCCAGCTCTGGGGCACCCCGCCTCGCTGCTCCGCGACCTCGTCGGGGCTGCGCTGGTCCAGCTCCCCGCCATCGCGGTCCTCGGTGCTGCGGTCCTCGCGCTCGTGACGCTGTGGCCGCGGTGGTCGGTGGGGCTGTCCTGGGCGCTGGTGGTGTCCGCCATCTTCCTGGGGCCGATGTTCGGTCCCTCACTGGGCCTGTCGACGTGGCTGCTCGACCTGTCGCCGTTCACGCATGTGCCCAACGCTCCCGCCGTCGCCATCAGCCTGGCGCCCGTGCTTGGCCTGCTCGCGGCCTGCGCGTTGCTTGCCAGTGCCGGCGTCGTGGCCATGCGCCGCAGGAACCTCGCCCTGCCTGCCTGAGGCTCGCGGGCTGAAGCGCGCCTCGGGCGGCAGAACCGGAATGACCGAGGCGAGCCCCGCGATGCCGATCAGGATCCCGAGCCAGTTCAGGACCTTGGGCAGACCGCCGCCACGCAAAGCTGCCACGCTGACGAGCAGATAGTGTCGAGGAGCTTCGCGAGAAGGGTCGACGTCAGCAGTGGATCGCACCCGATCGACAACGGCCGCCACGGCAATCGTCGTCGGCGGCGTCGTCGCGAGCGTCGTTTTTGTGCCCTTCACCCTTGCCCACGGCCCGACTTCGTACAACCTTGAGGGCGAGGTCCTGGGCTGGGACATGCACCGCTGGGGGTTCCTCATGGGGACGGTCCCCCCGCTGCTGGTCGGAGCCGGGCTCTGGCCGCTCCGGGTGCTGGTCGCCGGCGGACGTCGCGCCGCCCTGCGCGCCCTCAGCGCCATATGCGTGGCGATGTTCCTCTTTGCTGCGATGAACTTCGCCTATCGGGCGCTGGGGCCGCCGTTCGATCTCTTGGTCTTAGCTCCGGCCAGCGTGGTCGCGGCGCTGACAGCCCGGAAGGGGCCGATCCGCGCGCTCCTCGGACTGCTGGCCGCCGCCTACTGCTGCGCCCTTGCGATGTTGTTGATCCCGCTGGAGACCTCCGACAGCTTCGGAGGTTTCCGGACCTTTGGGGTCATCGCCTACGCGGGCGTCGGCGTGCTGTGGGCAGCGCTCGGGGTGACCCTCCTCACCGGACCCGACGATTCCCGAGCCACGTAGGTCCCCCTGCCGGGACCTTTGTCCCTCGCGAGACGGGTGAGCGACTGTGAATCTGTTCCAGTTGCCTTTTTGTCCCACATTCATCCCTGAGCTGTGCTCCGTACCCCGGGCACGTTCGAATCATGCCCTGGAGAAGTCATGGACTGGCGCCACCGTGCCGCATGCCTGAATGAGGATCCGGAACTGTTCTTCCCGATCGGAACCACAGGCCCGGCCCTGCATCAAGTCGACCAGGCGAAGGCCGTCTGTCATCGCTGTCCGGTGATCGACACCTGCCTGGCGTGGTCGCTCGAGTCTGGGCAGGACGCCGGCGTGTCGGGGGGCTTGACCGAGGACGAGCGGCGCTCCCTTCGGCGCCGCGCCGCGCGCCAGCGTCACCGGAACTGAACGCACGGCCCCGGCCCGGCCCCCGAGCGCGGGTGGGGCCTGCGCCGCGGCGGCGTTCACCTTGACCACCCTCAGCCTCGAAAGTGATCCGCCTCACACCGGTGGCGTACCGTCGTCTGCGGAGCCCGTGACGACGCCTGGTTGCGGCACATGAGTGGTGGAGGTCCTTCGACCATGCGAATCACCGAGGTGCTGCGACGCAAGGGCGCGTCAGTCGTCACCATCTCCCCGGAGCAGACGGTGCGCGAGCTGCTCGCCCTCCTGAGCGAGCACCGGATCGGCGCGCTCGTCGTCTCACGGGACGGTCTGCACGTCGACGGCATCGTCAGCGAGCGCGACGTCGTCCGGCGCCTCAACGAGAACACGAACGTCCTCGACGAGCCCGTGTCCGCGATCATGACCGCCAAGGTGCACACCTGCGGGCCCCAGGACAGCGTGGAGGACCTGATGGCGGCCATGACCGACCTCCGCATCCGGCACGTGCCGGTTCTCGTGGACGGCCGTCTGACCGGGATCGTGAGCATCGGCGACATGGTCAAGCACCGGCTCACCGAGCTCCAGGCGGAGCGTGACCAGCTCACGACCTACATCACCGGGTAGAGGGCCTCCCGCTTCCTCGAGCGCGACGTCGTCGTCGTCACACCCGAGGCGCTGCAACCGAAGTCATCTTCGCCGGGTGATGTCTGAGTTCGCCGGTGGCGGAGCCGGGTCAGCGGTCCACGTCTCCGGCGTCGTGCGGGCCGGGGAGAAGGAGCACGCCGCCTACGAGGAAGCACAGCGCACCGACGAAGGTCCCGAGATTCGCCCGCTCGGCGTCCCGCAGCGTGTCGGTGCTCAGAACCACCCGGGACGCCACCGCCGAGACGCCGAACGCGATCGAACCGACCATGTTGGCCGCGGCGATGGTCCATGGCCGGTCACGCGGCCGCCAGGTCAGCCACGGTCGGGGGACGTCGGCGAACGCGAGCGCGCTGGCCACGAGGAACGCGACCGAGCCCCACACGTCGGGCGTCCAGACCAGGCGGTCGGCCTGGGGGGCAGTGAGACCCTGCCGCAGCGCCGCGAACGTGCTGACGTTGAAGAACAGCGTCCCGGCGAGCTGGACGAGCCCTGCAGCTCGGGTCGCCCGGTCGCTCGACGGGCCGGAGTCGAGAGCCTGGAGCGCCGCCGCGGAAGTGAAGAACAGCGAGCCGACGAAGAAGGTGACGCCCGCCGCCTGCGACCCCACCCGGTCCACGTAGACCGGCAGCGCGCCGAGCGCGAAGCAGGCCGAGCCGACCACGAACAGCGCGGCAATCCACCACAGGGTCCGCCAGGGCGACCACCACCGCATCGGTGAGCCGGTCATAGGTGATTGAAGCCGCTGGACTCTTCCTTCGTCATCGGCACGGTCACAGGGTGCGTGTGCAAGTGCCGGATGGCGTCGCGGAGGTCGTCGACGAGCGTCAGGGCCATGTCCCGGCTCACGCCTTGGCGGACCAGGATGCGCTGGACCGCGATGTTCGATGCCGTGCCCGTGAGCGTGTACGCAGGCACCTGCCAGCCACGCATGCGGACCCGGTCCGCCAGGTCGAACAGCGTGTAGCCCGGGTCCTCGCCCTCCCGGATCCGCCAGGTCACCGTGGGGATCGCCGTCGCCGGGTCGCTGGCGCACAGGATCTCGAACGGACCCAGCTCCCCGACAGCCTCGGCGATCAGCTGTCCCGTGGCGTAGCAGGAGTCGTGGATCTGTCGGTATCCCTCGCGGCCGAGACGCACGAAGTCGTAGTACTGCGCGACGACCGGCCCGGCGGACCGGGAGAAGTTGATCTGGAACACCGGCATGTCACCGCCGAGGTAGTTCACGTGGAAGATCAGGTCCTCGGGCAGCTCGACCGCGTCGCGCCACACCACCCAGCCGACGCCGAGGGGCGCCAGACCGAACTTGTGGCCCGACGAGCTGATCGACTTCACCCGCGGGAGCCGGAAGTCCCACTCCAGGTCCGGTGCGCAGAACGGGGCGAGAAACCCACCGCTGGCGGCGTCGACGTGGATGTCGATATCGAGCCCGGTCTCGGCCTGGAGCCGGTCGAGCGCCTCGGCGATCTCCTTCACAGGTTCGTAGACCCCGGTGTAGGTCAGGCCGAGCGTCGGCACGACGAAGATCGTGTTCTCGTCGACCCGCTCGAGCACCTGCTCGGCGGTCATGGCGTAGGAGCCGGGCGCCATCGGGACCTCACGCATCTCGATGTCCCAGTAGCGGGCGAACTTGTGCCAGACGACCTGCACCGGACCGCACACCATGTTGGGCCGGTCGGTGGGCAGGCCGGCCGCCCGCCGTCGGGCACGCCAGCGCCACTTGGCCGCCATCCCGCCGAGCATGCAGGCCTCGGACGACCCGATCGCCGACGCACCGACGGGGTTGGCACCCTGGGGTGCGTTCCACAGGTCGGCCATCATGTGCACGCAGCGGCGTTCGATCTCCGCCGTCTGCGGGTACTCGTCCTTGTCGATCATGTTCTTGTCGATCGAGAGCTCCATGAGCCGGTGGACCTCCGGCTCGACCCACGTCTGGCAGAACGTGGCCAGGTTCTGGCGGCTGTTGCCGTCGAGCATCAGCTCGTCGGCCACCAGCTGGAACGCGTCGTCGGCCCGAGCTCCCCCGGGCGGGAAGGTGTACTTGGGGATCTGGCCGCGCAGCGCACCGCTGCCGAACACCGGCTCAGACATCGACTCACGGATCTCGTCACGCTCATGGAGTGGCATCTCTCGAAGGTGTCCGTCCCACCCCGATCCCACGTCCTCCGCCGAGGATGAGCGGGTCGTCACCGTGGCAGTGCGTCCACTTCTTGCCGCTGCCGCAGGTGCAGGGGTCGTCGCGGCCGCGGTCCGCGTCGCCCTGCGCATAGGTGGCCATCAGGTCCGACGGCGCGCGGCCGGCGCGCAAGAGCGCACTCATGGCCGCCATGGGACCTTGCACGTGGTGGAAGAACCCCTTGTAGCCGGGGCACAGGTAGTGCTGCCCGGGCTCGCCATACGGGGAGGTGGCGAACCGGTCCTTGGGACAGCCTCCGTTGCAGGCAAACCGGACGTCGCAGTCGAGGCAGAAGCGGGTGAGCGTGTCGCGCTTGTCCTGACCGAACTTGCTCTGCTGCGGCAGCGCGACGAGCTCGAGCATGGTCCGGTCGCCGATGTTGCCGAGCAGGTAGCCGGGCTCGACGTAGTGGTCGCAGGAGTACAGGTCGCCATTGTGCTCGAGCGCGAGCTGCTGTCCGCATGTCTCGGCGTGCACGCACATGCCGCCCGGCTCGCCCAGCCAGTTGGCCAGCGCGCTGTCGAACGCCTGGACAAACACGGTCCCGATGTCGTGGCGCACCCACTCCTCGAACACGTCGACCATGAACCGGCCGTACTGCTCCGGCCCGACGGAACGGTGGGTGACCAGGGAGCCGTCCTGGACGTACAGGGGTCGGCCATGCACCCCGCTGCCCCAGCCGGCGTCGGCGATCGCCAGGGTGGCCGGCGTTGCCCGCTCGACGATCGGGATGTACTGGATGAACGTCGCGCCGAGGTCGTCGCGCAGGAACCTGTACACCTGCCGGCCGTGGTCACCGTTGACGGCGTGGACGGTGGTCAGGACGTTCCAGTCGACCTGGTGCCGCTTGAGCACGTCGAGTCCGCGCATCACACGGTCGAAGGTGGGTTTGCCGCCCTTGTCGACCCGGTAGGCATCATGCATCTCGCGCGGCCCGTCGATGGAGATGCCGACGAGGAAGTCGTTCTGCCGCAGGAACGTCCCCCACTCGTCATCGAGCAGGGTGCCGTTGGTCTGCAGCGTGTTCAGGATCCGCTGCCCGGGCCGGGCGTGCTTCTGCTGGAGCTCGATCGAGCGTCGGAAGAAGTCGATCCCCATCATCGTGGGTTCACCGCCCTGCCAGGCGACGACCACCTCGGGCACTCGGGCGTGCGCCTCCAGCAGCTGCTTGAGGTAGACCTCCTGCAGCTCCTCGGCCATCCGGAACCGGCTGCCCGGGTACAGCATCTCCTTGGACAAGAAGAAGCAGTATTCACAGTCGAGGTTGCACACCGCCCCTGTCGGCTTCGCCATCACATGGAAGGCAACAGGAGCGCCTGCCATCGTCAGGACGGGATGCGGGGACTCGCCGGGTGCTTCCATCCGCTCATTCCTGTTCGGTCGGGTCCTGCGCGGAGACGGCTCGAGCGATCGGCAGCACGCGTGGCGGCGCTCCGAGCTCGACCGGGCGGCCCAGCGGTCGGCCCCTGGCTTCGGCGAGCGTCAGCGGCGCCCGGGGCCGACCACCGGTGCCGGCTATTGGCGGGCCATGTGCATACGCAGCTCGGCTTCGGGGTCGTGGATGAGCTCGCCGCCGACATCGACGCTCACCTCGTGGAGGGTCCCGGTGAACTTGAACGGACTCGCATAGTCCGAGGTGACGGGCGAACCCGGGTTGGCACCGCAGCTCAGGGCTCCGGGATTGAGGATGAACGGCGTCGTCACCGGCGCGTCGGCATTGGCGACGAGGTCACCGTCGATGTAGAGCTGCAGTCGCCCAGGGGTCCCTCGCCCGTGCGGCAGGTCGGGCTTCCCGGTCGGCTCGAACTCGAACCGGAGCTCGTGCGCCCCCGCCGGGACGACGTCGGGGGACGTGACGGTGTGCTGCTCGCGGCCGACGTAGTTGTGGACGTAGTGCAGGTGCCCGTCCTTGAGGTAGAACGAGTAGCCACCGGCGGCCGTGCCCTGGCACAGCAGGACACCTTCGGCCCCGCCGTCCGGGATGTCGACGCTGGCGGTGATGGAGTGCGGCCGGTTCAGGACGTGCGGGCTCGCGAAGTACGGGATCGACTGGGTGTTCGGTCGGTACGTGTAGTGATCACGGGGCAGGGCAACCTGCGGCTTCTCCGAGACCATCCGCGCGAGTCCGCTGCCGTCGATCGGCATCACCCCGTACTTCCCCGCCTCCACGTACCAGGCCGCGATCATCGCGATGAGCCGCTCCCGGTGGTCGGCCGCGAGATCGTGGTTCTCCGCCGGGTCCTGCGCGACGTGGTAGAGCTCCCACCCGGTCGCATCCAGCTCGGAGAGCTTCGCGGACGAGATCGGCTGGCCGAACCCCACCCCCGCCTCGGTGAACGAGGGCCCCGGCCACGGGCAGACGGCCCGCCAGCCGTCCTTGTAGATCGCGCGGTGACCGAGCATCTCGAAGTACTGGGTGTGGTGCCGGCTGGGTGCCGTGGAATCGCCGAGCGCGCTCGCGAAGCTGACGCCGTGCAGCGGCGCTTGGACCACTCCGCGAATCGCCGTCGGCGACTCGATTCCGAGCAGCTCGAGCACCGTCGGGACCATGTCGATGATGTGGGCGTACTGGTCGCGGACCACGCCCTTCGAGGCGATCCCGGCGGGCCAGGACACGATGAACGGGTCGGTCGACCCACCCCGGTAGGTCTCCCGCTTCCACCGCCGGAACGGCGTGTTTCCTGCCCACGTCCAGCCCCACGGGTAGTGGTTGAAGTGCTCCGGGCCGCCGAGCTCGTCGATGGCCTTGAGGGACTCCTCAAGCGGTTCCTGGGCGTTGTTGAAGAACTGCGCCTCGTTGGTGGTGCCGGTGGGGCCGCCCTCGGCACTCGCGCCGTTGTCGGAGATGACCATCACGATCGTGTTGTCGAGCTGGCCCGTCGCGCGCAGGAAGTCGAGCAACCGTCCCAGGTGGTGGTCGGTGTGGTCGAGGAAGCCCGCGAAGACCTCCATCATCCGGCTGAAGAGCCTGCGAGCGTCCTGCGGCAGGGCGTCCCAGTCGGGCACGTCCGGGTCGTGACGCGACAGCTCGGCGTCCGCGGGCATGATGCCGAGCTGCTTCTGCCGGGAGAACACCTTCTCCCGGTACGCGTCCCAGCCGTCGTCGAAGGCACCGGCGTACTTGTCCGCGAACTCCTTCGGCACGTGGTGCGGGGCGTGGGTGGCACCGAAGCACAGGTGCAGGTAGAACGGCTTCGCCGGGTCGATCTGCTTGGCGTCGGCGATGAACTCCATCGACTTGTCGATCAGGTCCTCGGTCAGGTGGTAGCCCTCCTCCGGCCTGCGCGGCGGCTCGACCTGGTGGTTGTCGTAGACCAGATCGGGGTACCACTGACTCGTGTCGCCGCCAAGGAAGCCGTAGAAGCGCTCAAAGCCGCGCCCCAGCGGCCACCTCGTGTACGGGCCGGCGGCGGTCTCCTGATTGCTCGGGACCAGGTGCCATTTGCCGACCATGAACGTGTTGTAGCCGTGCTCGAGCAGCGCCTCCGAGAGGAGTCCGTTCTCGAACGGCATGACGCCGTTGTAGCCCGGGAAGCCGGTTGCGAGCTCGGTGATGGCCGCCATGCCGTTGCTGTGATGATTGCGGCCGGTGACGATGCACGCCCGGCTCGGCGAACACAGGGCCGTCGTGTGCATGTTCGTGAACCGGAGTCCGCTGGCGGCGAGCGAGTCGAAGTTCGGGGTGGCGATCGGGCTCCCGTAGCAGCCGAGATGGCCGAATCCGGTGTCGTCGAGCACCACCATCACGACGTTGGGGGCTCCGGCCCGGGCGCGGACGGGCGCTGGCCACGCCGGGCTCGACTCATCGGTCGTGCCGCCGATCACACCGGGAAATGGGGTTCCTTGCGGGTATTCCACAATGGCCATGACAACGTTCCCTTCGGTCAGATCCAAGAAATCCGCTAGAGCAACCCGCCCCCGACGTCCGGCCCGCACCGACGAACGGCGCAATCGACGCTGCTTCCCACGGTCGGACAGGAGCGACCCGGCGGCCTCACCCGGGACGGATGACTGGGAAGCGGCAGACCCGCCCAGGCGAAAGTGTCGCCAGAACGACACCGGTAGACCCCGGACCGCACCGCGTCCAGCTCGCCTCGGGTGCGTAAAATCGGGCCTCATGCCCGAGAAATCGCCCCTCCCCCGCGCGCCCCTCACGATGCATCTGGTGCGGCACGGGCGCACCGAGTACAACGCGGCTGGTCGGCTGCAGGGCTGGTGCGACTCGCCGTTGACGGCAGACGGCCTGGTCGGGGTGCAGGCCACAGCCGAGCACCTGCGGACGCTGGACCTCGCCGGCGCGTACGCCAGCCCGTCCGGGCGCACGACGGCGACGGCGTCGGCCATCCTGGTGCACCACCGGGAAACCGCCCTGACCTGCGACCCCGGCCTGCGGGAGTTCAACTTCGGTGATTTCGAAGCCCGCCCGGAGGCCGAGCTCTTCGACCAGGTCGACCCGGCCGTCCTGTTCCGCGGGATCGTGGAGGGGACGTTTCCCGGACTTCCCGGCGGCGAGCCGGTTGCGGTGTTTCTCGCCCGGGTCGCCGCGTCGTTCGACGCGATCGTGCGGGCCCACCCGGACGGCGGGTCGGTCCTCGTCGTCAGCCACGGGGTGACGCTGCTGGCGTACCTCGCGATGGTGGCCGGAGAGCTCCACAACCCCGTGGCCAACGCCAGCGTGACGACGGTGCAGGTCGATCCGGACGGGACGACCTGGATCCGGTCCCTGGGCGTGGACCCGTCCGGGGTGGCGGTGCCCGCGGGCGCGCTGCTCCCGGTCGAGGATCCACGCGCGACGGTCGCATGACGTCGCTCGTCGACGACCTGCGCACCTACTTCGCCGACCTCGACGTCCGTGACGGGTTCCCCGGCGTCGTTCTGGTCACCGACGGCGCCACCACGGTCTACGAGGGGGCATTCGGTCTGGCGAGCCGCGCGTGGGGGGTGCCCAACGGGATCGACACCCGGTTCGACACGGCCTCGATCACCAAGCTGTTCACCGCGACCGCCGTGCTGCAGATGATCGACGCGGGTCGCCTGGCGTTCGACACCCCGGTCGTGGCCTACCTCGGCCTGAGCGACACCACGATCGCTCCTGACGTCACGGTGCGCCACCTGCTCACCCACACCTCAGGGATCGGCGACGACGCCGACGAGGAGGCCGGAGAGCAGTACGAAGACCTGTGGCGAGACACGCCGAACTACTCGGTGATCAGCACCGCTGACTTCCTCCCCCAGTTCGCGACGAAGCCCGCCAACTTTGCCCCCGGAGCCGGCTGCCGCTACAACAACGTCGGCTACGTGCTGCTCGGGCTGTGCATCGAACGCGCCAGCGGCATGAGCTACCGCGACTACGTGCGATCCCGCGTCTTCGCGCCCGCCGGGATGGACCGGTCCGACTTCTTCCGGATGGACGACGTCGCTCCCGATGTCGCAGAAGGCGCCGATCCCGTCCTGGACGCCGACGGGAACATCGCGTCCTGGCGCCGGAACATCTACTCCTACCCACCGGTCGGCTCGCCCGACGGCGGCGCGCACACCACTGCCCGCGACCTCGAGAGGTTCCTGCGCGCCGCCCGATCCGGCAGACTGTTCTCGGCGCGCCTGACCGAGCAGTTCCTCACACCCCATGCCCTGCACTCGACCACCGAGACCGCCATCAGCAGGTTCGGGCTCGGACTGGAGTTCGTCTCCGACCCGAACGACGACCTCATGTTCGTCCAGAAGGATGGAATCAATGCCGGTACGAGCGCCCTCCTGAGGTACTACCCGGGCACCGACCTCACGATCGTGCTGCTGTCGAACACCTCCGGCGGTGTGTGGGCACCGGGTCGCGCGATAGACGCGATGGTTCGCGCCCGACGTGCCCGTTAGGCTCGGCCGCCCCGGTCGTCGATCCGGGCTGACGGGCTGATACGGGAGGCGGCATGGCGAACAGACCTGCCGCCGAGGTCGAGGTGACCCCCGCCCTGGTGCGGCGACTTCTGATCGAGCAGCACCCGGACCTCGCGGACCTGCCGCTGAGCGCCGGTCCGCACGGCTGGGACAACGCGATCGTGCGCCTGGGCGACGATCTCGCGGTCCGCCTCCCGCGACGCGAGGTCGCGGCGGTGCTCGTGGGCCATGAGCAACGCTGGCTGCCAGTGCTCGGGCCGCGCCTCGGCGTCGGCGTTCCCGCTCCCGTCCGGGTCGGTGTCCCGTCGCCCGCGTTCCCGTGGGCGTGGAGCGTTGTGCCCTGGTTCGCCGGCCGACCGGCCATCGCACTCACGCCGGCCGCTCGGGCGACGCTGGCGCACCCGCTGGCCGATGTCGTCGCCCGCCTGCACGTCGTGGCGCCCGCGGACGCCCCGGCGAACCCGGTCCGAGGGGTACCGCTGGCGGCCCGGGACGCCGCGGTCCACGAGCGGATCGCGAGCGGGTCGGTCCCCGAGCCCGGGCTCGTCCGTCGTCTCTGGGAGGAGCTGCTCGAAGTCCCGACCTGGACCGGCCCGCCGCTCTGGGTGCACGGGGATCTGCATCCGGCCAACCTGCTCGTGACGGCCGACGGCACGCTGCAGGCTGTGCTGGACTTCGGCGACGTCACCGCCGGCGACCCGGCGGTGGACCTCGCCACCGCGTGGCTGACCTTTGACGAGGCTGGGCGGCGAAGGTTCCGAGACCGAGTCACCCGCCTGTGCGGTACCGATGGCGACACGTGGCGGCGGGCGCGCGGGTGGGCGCTGGTCCTCGCGGTCGCGCTCCTTGCGCATTCCGACGACGACCCACCGTTCGCGGCCCTCGGCGCCCATGCTCTCTCACAGGTGCTCGCCGACTGATCAGGCAGCAGTATCAAACGAGCCCCGCGGCCCGCCCGACCGGGACCCTGGCCACCAGGTGTGAGGCGGTCACTGCTTGTCGTGGATCGTCACGGCATACCCGTCGAGATCGGCGAAGGCGAACGTCCGCCCGAACGGGCCGTCGAACGGCGGCATGACGATGGGCACGCCTGCGGCGTCGAGCGAGTCGTGCAGGGCCTGCGCGTCGGTGCTGTGCAGCCACAACGCCACGCCGAGGCCAGGGCGCCCGACTGCATCCAGATCGACGTCGGGCAACGCGTCCCGCACGGCGAACGGGACGGGCGTCGTAGCGAACACCACCGCGTGCGGCGGGCTGAACGGAGCGCGCCGCAGGCCGAGGTGGTCCTCGTAGAACGCGGCGGCACGCTCCAGGTCGCGTACCTGTAGGGCGATGAAGTCGGGTCCGGTGACGGTCATGGCACTCTCCCTGGGTATGTCAATGTCCTGACATTGCGCACTGTATGTCAGGATACTGACATGGAGCAACAGGAGACCCTCGGCCCGGTGGAGAACGCGGTCGGCTACGTGCTCAAGCAGGCCGCCGTGGCACTGCGGAACGCCATGGACCTGGCGCTGCGCCCGCTGCACCTGACCGTGCCGCAGTACGCCTGCCTGGAGCTGCTCGGGCAACGTCCGGGGCTGTCGAACGCCGAGCTGGCTCGCGGGGTCTTCGTCACCCGCCAGTCGATGAACGTCGTGCTCCGCGGTCTCGACGAGCGCGGGCTCGTCACCCGTGCCGCAGTCGCACCGCACGGCCGAGAGCTGCCCACCGAGCTGACCACCGCCGGCCGCGAACACCTGGATGCGGCCAGCGCGGCCGTGCTCGCTGTCCAGACCACGATGTGCGCCGGGCTGACCCCCGCCCGCCAGCAGGCCCTGCTCGAGACTCTTGCCGTCTGCATCCGCAACCTCAACGACGGCTCCTGAGCTGTCGGCTCAGCCCTGACCGGCGGCGAACTCCTGGGTGCCGAGGACCGCCAGGAGCGTGAGCTTGCTCGCCGCCTCGCTGCGCGGCGGCGCCGTCAGCACGAGGAGGACCTGCGACTCGTCCTCGGTGAACAGCGCCTGGCAGTCGACCTCGATCTGCCCGATCTCGGGGTGGATGAGCACCTTGTGATCCTCGAAGCGACGGCTCACCTCGTGGGCTTCCCAGAGCTGAGTGAACTCCTGGCTCAGGCCGGTGAGCTCACGCACCAGCTCGCCGGCGCGCGAACGCGGGCCCATTCGTCCGTAGGCGGCGCGGAGCGAGGCGACCTGCGCCCGGCTCTGCCGGTCGCGGTCGTCCTCCGGGTAGCGCCACCGCTCCTGCTCAGCGTGCAGGAACCAGCGGTAGATGCCGCTGCGCTCCCAGCCCGTGAGCCCGCTGGCGTCGCCGAGCAGCGCGCGAGCGGGGTCGTTCTGCACGAGGGTCTGCCCGAGCGCGTCGATGATGAACGCCGGGGTGTCGGTGAGCCGGTCGAGCACCCGCAGCAGACCCGGCGCGACGTAGTCGGTCATCGCGGCGCGGTCCGGCGCGCTGTGTCCGGCCACCCGATACAGGTAGTCGCGCTCGTCGGGCGTCAGCCTCAGGGCGCGGGAGATCGAGCCGAGCATCTGGGTGCTCGGCTGCGGTCCGCGTCGCTGCTCGAGGCGGGTGTAGTAGTCGGTGGACATCACCGCGAGCTGGGCGACCTCCTCGCGGCGCAGCCCTGGCGCACGACGGCGCACACCCGCGCTCAGTCCGACGTCACCGGGCCTGAGCGCTTCGCGGTGACGGACGAGGAAATCGGCGAGCGCATCACGGTTCACCCGGCAAGTATCGGTCCGGCCGACGACGCCAACCAGGGATCGCCGCTCCCCCGACAACCGCTCCCTGGTGCAGCCATGGCTGCGCACCAAGACTCGCACCATGCAGATCACCGGAAACACCGTCTTCATCCCTGGCGCGACCAGCGGCATCGGCCTGGCGCTCGCCCTCGCTCTCCAGGCCAAGGGCAACGAGGTCATCATCGGCGGCCGCCGCACCGAGCTGCTCGAGCGGCTCACCGCCGAGCACCTCGGCCTCCACTCCTACCAGATCGACACGACCGACCCGGAGAACGTCGCCACGCAGGCGAAGCGGATCGTCGCCGAGCACCCCGAGCTCAACGTGCTCATCCCGATGGCCGGAATCATGCGGGTCGAGGACTGGACCGATCCCGCGGCGTTCCTCGCCTCCGCCGAGCAGACCATCAGCACCAACGTGCTCGGGCCGATCCGGCTCATCGCCGCCTTCATCGAGCACCTGCAGAGCCGACCCGATGCCACGATCGTCACCGTGTCCTCCGGACTGGCGTTCGCTCCGCTGCGGTCCACGCCCAGCTACAACGCCAGCAAGGCCGCCATCCACATGCTCAGCGAGTCGATCCGCCTCCAGCTCGCAGCCACGAGCGTCCGCGTTCTCGAGCTCGTGCCACCGTCGGTGGCGACCGACCTGCTGCCGGGCCAGAAGGACAGCGCCATCGCCATGCCGCTCGACGAGTTCATCGCCGAGGTCGTCGGCCTCATCGAGTCTCAGCCCGACGCGACCGAGCTCCAGGTCGAGAACGTCAAGTTCCTGCGCTACGGCGAGGCCCGCGGCGACTACGACCAGGTCGTCGCGGCGATCAACCAGCACGATCCGCACGGCAAGGAAGACGACGGGCCGGGCCTAGCCGCAGGTCAGAGTCGCTCGTAGGAACCGGGAGCGACGAGTGAGGGCCTACTCGGCGTCGAGATCGGTCTCGAGGATCTTCGCGAGAGACTCGAGCACCTCGTCGGCACCCGCACCCTCGGCGCGCAAGACCACGACGTCCCCGTGGGCAGCCCCGAGGCTCATCAGCGACAGGATGCTCGACGCGTCCATCGCGTCGTCGACAGGCTCTGCGTCCATGGCGATGGTGACCTCGACCGGCACCCGGCCTACCGCGTCCGCGAAGATCGCGGCGGGGCGGGCATGCAGGCCGACTCGGCTCGCGATGATGACCTTGCGTTCGAACATGTGTTCCTCCTGCTGGATGGCTGGATGGTTTGACGACGGGGGCTGCTAGAGGCCGAGCTCGGCGAGGATGGGCAGCTCGGAGCGAACCCGCTCCTTGGCCGCCGCCGCGCTGGGCGCGGCCAGGGCGAGCTGCGCCAGGTGCTTGGCCTGGTCGAGCGTGACGCTCGCCAGCACCGCTGCCACAGCGGCGAGCGCCCGGGGGGTCATCGACAACGTCGAGACCCCGAGGCCGGTGAGCACGACCGCCAGGGCCGGGTCCGCCGCGGCCTCGCCGCAGACGCCCACGGGCTTGTCGTGCCCCTCGGCCACTGCCCCGGCGACCGTCATCCCGATGAGCTGGAGCACGGCGGGCTGCCACGGACTGTTCAGCGCGGCGAGCGGCCCGAGCTGACGGTCAGCCGCCATCGTGTACTGCGTAAGGTCGTTCGTGCCCAGGCTGGCGAACTCCACGTGCCCGAGGATGAACTCAGAACGCAGGGCGGCGGAGGGGACCTCGACCATGACGCCCGGGGTCGTCAGCCCCGCGGCCGCACACATCGACGCGAAGTGTGCCGCCTCCTCGACCGTGGCGATCATCGGCGCCATCACCCAGACCTGGCAGGTCGAGCCCTCGGCCGCGGTGGCGATGGCCGCGAGCTGGCGCTCGAGGACGCCGGGGGTGGTCCAGTCGGTCCGGTAGCCGCGAACGCCGAGGGCGGGGTTGGGCTCGGTCGCATCAGTCAGGAAGGGCAGCGGCTTGTCCGCGCCCGCGTCCAGGGTCCGGACCACGACCTTCTTGTCCGGGAACGCGTCGAACACCCCGCGATAGGCCTCAACCTGCTCCGTGATCGAGGGCTCCGAGTCGCGCCCCAGGAAGCAGAACTCGGTGCGGAGCAGGCCGACGCCCTGGGCGCCCGCGGCCGCCGCTTTCACGGCATCCTTCGCCCCGCCGACGTTCGCCAGCAGGGGCACGAGGTGCCCGTCAGCCGTGCGGCCGTTGCCGTCGAAGTCGACGAGGCGAGAGGCCGTGGTGGCCCACGCGTCGGCAGCGGCGACCTCCTCGGCGCCGGGGTCGACGACGACCGTCCCTGCGGTCCCGTCGACGTAGACCTCCGCACCGTCGGCGATGCCGTCGGCGCCGACGGCGGCCACCACAGCCGGCAGCCCGAGGGCGCGCGCGATGATCGCCGTGTGCGACTGAGGGCCGCCGCCAGAGGTCACCAGAGCGATGACCTGGGCGGGGTCGAGCGTCGCGGTGTCCGCGGGCGCGAGGTCCTCGGCGACGAGGATGAACGGCGTCGCTGAGGCGGGGATCCCGGGAGCCGCCACCCCGCGCAGCTCGGCGACGATCCGGGAGCGCACGTCGAAGAGGTCGGTCGCCCGCTCAGCCATGTAGCCCCCGAGGTTGAGCAGCATCTCCGCGACCGAGGCGCTCGCCTCCCAGATCGCGCGTTCGGCCGACAGTCCGGCGTTGATGTGCTTGACGGCCGACTTGATCAGCATCGAGTCCGTGGCCATCTGCGCGGTCGCCTCCAGGACGGCCTTCGCATCGCCGTGCGCGCGCTCGGCGCGGGACTTCAGCTCCGCCTGCACCGCCTTCGACGCGGCTCGAAGGGCGGCCACCGCGTCGTCCGCGGACGTCGAGGCGGCGAGGCGCTCGCCCGCGGGCGGCTCGCTGACCGGGGCCGGCATCTGCCGAACCGTCCCGAGGACTCGCCCGGGGCTGACGCCCACTCCGGTGAATGGCACTGCGCGATCTGTGAATGTCACTTCATGTCCTCAATCTTCTTGTGCCGGGGTCAGGGCGCGACGGAGTACCTCGTACCTCGTGCGCGTCGACGCGGTCAGGTCACGTTCGATGCCGGATCAGGCCTGGTCGGCGGCCACTCGGGCGACGTGCAGGGCCAGGTAGGAGACCTCGTCGTCGGTAAGGGGCGATCCGAGGCGTAGCTCGACCAGAGCGGCCAGCCGCAGGGCACATTCGGCCTCGTCCGGGTAGGTCGCCCGGATGGCGACGCCGATGGGCGAGTGCTTCTGGTCGAGCTGCTTGAACTGGTGGATGCGGACGAAGAGGTACCGCAGGTGCGTGATGAACCGTCCGACGCTGACGCTGCCCGGGTCGAGGTCCAGGCCGAAGGTCTGCTCGATCACCGCCACCATCTGCTGGATCGCGCCGGTCATCGTGTAGGTGTAGGAGAGGTCTCCGGTGGCGAAACCTGCGTTCACCAGGTGCAACGCCAGTCCGACCGCCTCGGCTTCGGGGAGCTGGGTCTCGCTGCGGCCGTTGATCGCGGACAGGAGCGCCGCGGCCTCGCGGTACTCCTCGGCGTAGAGGTTCTGCACCTCGGCGAGGAACGGGTACTCCAGGACCATTCCCACCGCGATGCGCTTCAGGGCGAAGCTCACGTGGTCGGCCAGGGCGATGAGCAGCGCAGGATTCCGGGAGAGCTTGTCCAACCCGACGTCCGCCAGCGCCGAACCGACCAGCGCGATGTGCTCCGGAGGGATGCCCGCGAGGAGCTGGGCCAGGTGGTCGGGGTCGCGCCCGTCCGTCGGCACGAAGACTCGTACGATCTGGGCCGGGTCGACAACCCCTCCCGGCCGGGCCTGGAAACCCAGGCCACGGCCGGTCAGGATCACGTCGCGTCCAGCGTCGTCCAAGGCGAGGACGACGTTGTTGTTGAAGACGCGCACAACCTCCATGTCAGGCCCGTCTCGCTTCGCTCGACGAAGCGATCACGGTCGCTCCTTTCAGGGGGCCACAGCAATGATCGGGTCACCAGGGACGACGTCGTCGCCCGTCTTGGGTGTGACCGACGTCAGCGTCTTGCTGTTGATGACGACCACGATGGTGGTCGGATCGTAGCCCGCGTCCCGAATGCCCTCGAAGTCCGCCGTGGCGAGCAGGTCACCGATCGCGACCCGCTGGCGCTTCTTCACGGCCACGTCGAAGCACTTGCCCTGGAGCTGGACGGTGTCGATACCGATGTGCACCAGCACCTCCACGCCGTCATCGGTCTTGATCCCGAAGGCGTGCCCGCTCGCCGGCACGGTGACCAGCACACCGGCCACGGGCGAGGTCACCCGACCGTCGGTGGGCAGGATGCCGACCCCCTCACCGAGCGCCCGCGACGCGAAGACCTTGTCGGCCACCTCGTCCAGCGACACGACGTGGCCCGCGACCGGAGCCACGATGACGGCGGTGGGTGTGCTGACGGCCGCGGGGGCGTCCGTCGGCACGTCCGCCGAAGCGTCCGTCGGTGCGGCGGCCCGGGCCGCTTCGAGTGCCAGGTCCGACTCGGCCTGCTGGCGGTTCTCGAAGGACTCAGCCTTCTGCTCCGGCGTGCGGTAGTCGGAGATGATGACCAGCACCATGGCGGTCACGAAGGCCGCCGCGATGGAGATCGCGTACAACGGCAACGGAGAGAAGACCGGGATGGTCAGCAGGGACGTGAACGCGAACGCACTGGTCTGAACCCCACCGAAGATGCCCGTGATCAGGCCGCCGACGAGGCAACCCACGAGCATGCGCGGGTAGATGCGCTTGAAGCGGAGGTGGATGCCGTACAGGGACGGCTCGGAGATACCGCCCAAGAGGCCTGCGGCCAGCGCGCCGGTAGCCGTGGCGCGCATCTCCACTTCCTTGTCACGCATGGCGATGAAGAGCACGCCGGCCGTCGCGCCGAAGCACGCGAAGTTCCACGCGCCCATCGGGCCCTGGATGAAGTCGTAGCCGAGGGTCTGGATGTTCACCAGCATCAGCGCGTTCAGGGGCCAGTGCAGGCCCAGCGGAACCAGGAACGGGTACACCAGCGGGATGATGATCGCGAACAGGATGGGGGCGTGGCCGTTCATCCAGGCCATCCCGCTACCCAGCCCGTTACCCATCCAGATGCCCATCGGGCCGATGAAGAAGGCCGTCACGGGAATCATGATGACCATGGAGAAGAAGGGCACGAACACCATCTGGATGTTCGCGGGGAAGATCCTCACCAGACCCTTGTAGACCAGAGCCAGCACCGCGACCATGATCAGCGGCACGAACACCTGGCCGCCGTAGCCGTTGAGCTGCATCGGCAGGCCGAAGATCTGGGCCACGCAGGAATCGGTGCCGAGGGTCGCGTTCGTCGTGCAGACGGTGTCCGCGAACCTCGTGGTGTCGGAGAGACTGATGAACTCCGGGGTCATGAGGGCGCCCATCACGGTCGCCCCGACCCACGGGTCGATGTTCAGCTTCTTGGCGGCGTTGTACGCCACCATGATCGGCAGGAAGTAGAACACCGAGCGCCACATGGCGTCGACGAAGATCCAGGACGCCGACTTGTCCGTGGCGCGGAAGTCGATGACGTGGAACGCGTCGAGGACCGCGGCGAACGCGATGATCAGCGAGGCGCCCAGCAGCACGCCCAGCAACGGGCGGAACGAGTCCGACAGGTACTCGAAGAAGCCGTCGACCCAGGCGGCCTTGCCGCGGGCCTTGCCGCGGGCCGCCGCCTTGACGTCGGCGTCGCTGAGCTGACTCTTGCCGATGCCGGCCATCTCGGGCAGGTTCATGATCTGGTTGAACGTGGTCTGGACCGCGCCGCCGATGACGACCTGGAACCGGTCACCCGACTGCGGAACCGCGCCCATGACGCCAGGGATCGCCTCCACGGCCTTCTGGTCGACCAGTCCCGCATCGTTGAGCACGAAGCGCAGGCGCGTCGCGCAGTGCGTCAGGCTCACGATGTTTCCCGGACCGCCGATCTCGGCGACGATCCCCTCGGCTGTACTTCGTTGTGTGGTGGACCCCATTGTCAATCCTTCCGCGCTTGCGCCGCATGATGGGCACAAAAAAAGACCCGAGACGCACCTAGGTGCATCTCAGGTCTTGCCCCATGATGGGTAACAATCCTGTTGAGCGTTTGCTCGCAAAAGACCCTACCACCGTCGGACCCTGCCCGGTCTCCGTAGGGACGCTTCCTTCCGCGCGATCGACGGCTCGTCCTGCGTAGGCTGGCGCCGTGCCGACCTGGATCACCGCCTTCCTCGACGCGACGCCCGACCGATGGGACGTCGCGCGAGCGTTCTGGACGTCCGTCACGGGCTACGGGCTGTCGTCCCACCGCGGCGCCGATCAGCAGTTCGTCACCCTGGTCCCGACGGAGGGTGATGCGTTCCTGCGCCTGCAGCGCCTCGACTCGGGGCCGGCGCGGATCCACCTCGACCTGCACGTGCCCGACCCGCGCGCAGCTGCGGACGGCGCGGTCGCACTGGGCGCGACGGAACTCGACGACCTCGGTCACGTGGTCATGGCCTCGCCCGGAGGGTTGACCTTCTGCTTCGTCGGCCCGGACGGGTCCCACCGCCCGCCCGCGACGCGATGGCCCGGCGTCGGTGCGGGTGAGGGGCACTCGAGCCTCGTGGACCAGGTCGCCCTGGACATCCCCATGGAGCACTGGGCACGCGAGACCCGGTTCTGGTCTGAGCTGACCGGCTGGGCGGCGCGCCCGTCGACGGACGAGTTCTCCCCGCTCGAACGGCCCGCCGACCAGCCGCTGCGGCTCCTGCCGCACCGGCTCGAGGAGCCGACGGGTGCCGTGCGGGCGCACCTTGACCTGGCGACCTCGGACCGTGCGGCGGAGACCGCGCGGCACGTCGCCCTCGGTGCGGCGGTCGAGCGTGTGACCGACGAGTGGACCGTGCTCCGCGGCCCGGACGGCAGCCGGTACTGCGTCACCGACCGGAGCCCGTGAGACATGCTGGAGCTGCGACCGAACTGCGAGTGCTGTGACCGGGACCTGCCCCCTACAAGTGCCGACGCCTGGATCTGCAGCTTCGAGTGCACGTTCTGCGCGACGTGCGTCCTCGACGTCCTGCACGGGGTCTGCCCGAACTGTGGCGGGAACTTCGCGCCGCGACCGATCCGGCCAGACCGTGCTCTCGCCGCCAATCCGCCGTCGGGCGTGCGTGTGACGAGTGTCAGCACTCGATCGGGGAGCCCGAGAGCCCCTCGGGCGACTCCTGGGTGAAGCAGACTGGCGCGATGATCTCGCCTGCTGCGCCACCGCCGCACCGATGAGCGCCACCGCGGGCACCCCAGCCGCGAGGGTGGTCGTCGTCGGACCGACATCGTGGAACACCAACGTCTTGCTCGACACCTTGCCCGAACCCCGGCCCCACACCGTGCACGCACGGTCCGCCCGCGACACCCTCGGCGGAACGTCGGCAGGCAAGGTGCTCCACCTGGCCGACCTCGGCATCCCGGTCACGTGCGTCACCGTGCTGGGCGACGACGACCCGGCGGCACGGATACGCACGGCGTTGACGCACCCCGGCGTGGAGCTCCTGGTCGAGGTCGTGAGCGGGCCTTCCGAGCGGCACATCAACCTCATGACGGACCGCGGCGAGCGGGTCTCGCTCTACCTCAGCACGCCGGAGCCACCCCCGACCCCGGTGCCCAGCGCGGTCGCTACCGCGATCGCGGCGGCAACCGACGTCGTGCTGGACCTGGCCCAGCGCACCGTGGACCTCCTCTCCTCCGACGTCCCCAGACAGGCCCGCGCCCGCGGCACCCGAACCTGGACCGACCTGCACGACTACGACGGCAGCGCGACGTTCCATCGCCCCTTCCTGGCGGCCGCGGACCACGTGTTCCTCAACGCTGACGGGCTGGGCGACCCGCTGCCGTTCCTGCACGCCTGCGTTCGCTCGGGCGCCCGGCTCGCGGTGTGCACCCTCGGGGCAGACGGCGCCGTCGCCGTCGACGCCGGCGGTCGGGAGCACCGGGTCGCGGCGACGCCCACCGAGGTGGTCGACACCAACGGCGCCGGTGACGCGTTCCTGGCCGGATATCTGGCGGCCGCCGTCGGCGGCGCCGACGTGCCCGAGGCGCTCAAGGCCGCGACCCGGCAGGCCGTGCGGGCACTGGCGAGCGTGCACCTCAGCCCGCTGCTCGATGACCCGTCAGCCGGTCGGTCCGGTGCGTGATTCTGCGCTGAGGTGCGTGCTCGCCCGCCGACGGTGCCCGTCCGTCAGTGCCGCGCCTGCCGACTTCGCTGGTGCGCCGGCTGGTCGCCAGCGAGGACCGGGAGGGTGCGGGTCCGGACGAGCTCTGCGGCGACGAGGTGCAGACGAACGTTGCTGTCCTGGGAGATCCGGGTGAGCACGGCGAATGCCTGAGCTGGTTGGAGATTGAACCGCTCCATCAGAATTCCCTCTGCCTGCCCGATCGCCGTGCGGGTGCCGATGGCGGTGTGCAGCTGCTCAGCGGTCTTGGCTTCGGCGATCGCGACCGCGAGGTGCGCCGCGAGGTAGTAGCCCGTACTGATGTCATCGGCATCGAACGCGTCGAGGCTTCGTGAGTACAGGTTCAGCGCACCGATCGTCTCCCCGGTGGTGAAGAGTCGGTAGCACAGCATGCTCGCGACGCCGAGCTCGGCCACCACACCCGGGCCCCACCGTGGCCATCTGGAGTCCTTGGCCAGGTCCGGTGACAGGACCGTCTCTCCGGACCAGAGGGCATCGAAGCAGGGCCCCTCGTTCAGTGTGAACTGCAGCTCGTCCAGGACCCGCAGCTTCTCATTCGTCGCTGCCGGGGTATCGATGACGTCTCCGCGGTGGAGTATCGAGACACAGGCCAACTGGCATCCGTCGATGATCTCCGTCGCGATCGAGAAGCCCTTCTCCATGAGCTCTTGCTTGCCCGACTCGGCCTGGAATGAGCGCGCGGCTGCGGCCAGCTGCTGGTTGAGCACCTGCGAATCTCCCATGCCCCATCGTCGCACCGGCTCGCCGGGATCGCACCGGACGCACTGCGCGCCTGAACGTCAGGGCACGTCAGCGAAGGACGACGGCTGCCGGTCGCCGTCCACGCCCGTGATGGTCGGCGGGGGTGTGAAGCCCTTGACGATGAGGTAGATGCCGAGCGTCAGCTCCCAGAAGAAGATCCCGGGCACGGCGACCAGCGACAGGACAGAGAGCTGCTCGTTGATGCCGAACATCGTGCCGAGGTTGGACGCGAGGAGCAGGGGCGCTCCGATCAGGCCCATGAGCGGGATCACCCGAGGCACCAGTCGGGACCGGTACATGAACGTGCCGAGCAGCAGGGCGTTGGCGACCGCCAGGCCCGGTCCGAAGAGGAAGCTCCAGTCCCTGACTGCGATCAGCGCAGCGCCGACGGTCAGCAGCGAGTCCGCATCCGCTCCGGGGTCACCGGCGACATCCCTGCGCAGCGTCACGACGGCAAGCAGGGCCATGACGCCGGCAACGATGATCGCGGCCTCAAGGATGCGGGAGGCGAGGAAGCCGAGCGCGAGCACTGGGCTCGTGCGTCTGACGACGGGGTACAGCACGACCGCTGTGCCGATGCAGGCGAGCGCGTTGATGATGTCGAGGAGCGCGCCGATGGTGACGCGGGCGTCCTGGCCGGGCCCGAGGATGTAGCGGGGGTCGTCGAGGACGGGAAGCAGGAAGTAGGCCGCCGCGGGGATCGAGGCCAGGAAGGTGATCAGGTACAGCGCGCCGGCGAGCAGCGCGGTCCTGCGGATCGGGGCCATCGGGGGCTTGGTCGTGGGGTGGAACGCGGTCGAGACCATGTGCGGGTCCTTTCGGGGCAGAGGGAGGCCGACGTCGGGGTGAGGTCCAGAAGGCGCTCCTGGTTCGATACGGACCGTAGAAGGAGACGTGGTGAGCGCAGATCACCACATGTGGTGATCTTGGTGGGTGAGGGTCGCGGCCCAGGCGGGTTGACCTCGTCGTCGGTTCGCCTCAGCGGAGGAGGTCGAGCTCCCGGGCTCGGCGCACCGCTGCTGGCGGCTGGTGACGCCGAGCTTCGCGTAGATGCTCTTGATGTGGGTCCGAGCGGTGTTGACCGAGACCACGAGCGCGCGGGCGATTCCGGGACCGTCCAGGTCGCTCCCGAGAAGCTGCAGCACATCCAGCTCCCGGGGACTGAGTGGGTCGACGAGGCCCTGGCGCGAGGGCTTCGCTCGGGCAGGACGGCTCGTCGACGCGAGGACCCGTCGGAGGTGAGCCGGGCTGCCGGGTCGCCTCGCGGCCGCGCTGAGCATCGCGGACAGGGGTGCTCCGTGGTCCGCGAACAGCCGGACGTAACCTTCCGGTTCCGCCGCGACCAGAGCACGATCGAGTACCGACAGTGCCTCGTCGCGCTCACCCCGCGCCTGGCGGACGAGGGCCTTGAGGACCAGGATCTCGACGATGCTGCCCGCCCGCTCCCCCTGTGTCGCTGCACGCAGCAGGCGATCAAGCAGCTGGTCCGCCTCGCACAGCGGGCCTTGCGAACGCTCGGCGGCGCCCTGGGCGAGCAGCGCCGCGGCCAGCGTGATGTGCGCGTACTCGAGCAGGAAGGACAGGTCGTCCGTCGCGGAGATGCCGTGCTCCCGGGTCGACGTCAGCGCGTCGTCGTACCGGCCTTGCGCCAGGAGCACCCGGGCGCGCAACGCCCAGATCGGCCGCACGTCAGGGAAGAAGTCGGCCACGTAGAGGCGGGCCGCGTCGTCGAGCAGCGCGAGCGCGCCGTCGAGGTCGCCCATCGTCCACCGCACCCCGGCCATGGCGATGCACCAGCGGTGCGCATTCTGCGGCAGGCCGGCGCGCTCCCCCAGCTCCCGTGCCGCGAGCAGGTGCTGAACGGCGGCGTCCGGATCGTCGCGCTCACGGAGCACCTGGCTCATGCCCACGAACATGTCCGCCGCACCGCGCAGGGGTGGCCCGCCGTCCACCGTCGCGAGCTGAAGTCCCCGCTCGTAGCTGCTCATGGCCTCGCGCAGCCGACCCTGCGCGATGCGGATGTCCGCCACGGCGCCGCAGCCCGCGATGACGTCGGAGCGGTGCCCGGCACGCTCGAAGCTGACCATGGACTCGGACCACGACCGGTGCGCCGTCGGCAGCTCGCCCGTGGCCCAGTACGCGAGCCCCAGAAGTGCGGCCGAGGCACCCCGACCCACATGGTCGTCGTCGTGGGCGAGCTCGAGCGCCCGGCGCGCAGAGCACATCGTCCCCGTCACGTCGCCGAGCGCATGGGCCCGCCCGGCCCGGTAGAGGGCGATCGCGCTGGGCAAGCGCGCGAAGGCGAGGTGGTCCGCGACCACCATCCCCGCCGGGAGGGTCCCTGCCGCGCCGTCAGCGGCCGTTGCGTCCAGCCATCGCTCGGCCTGCTCGAGACGCTCCTCCACGCCGGCGGTCTCCCCCCTGGACATCAGCGCGGACGCATACCCGACGGTCAGGACCGGACGGGCTCGGATCGCCTCGTCGGGGAGCGCCTCCAGCCAGCCGAGCAACGTGGCCTCCTGCCTGGTCTGCCGGGTGGCCGGGATCGCGAGCTCGACCAGGTCCGCCGCCCGCTCCACGTCCTGCGCCGCGAGCGCGTGGCGGATCGCCTCGGCGCGGTCCCCCTGCACCTCCCACCAGTCGCTCGCACGTCGGTGCAGGTCGCGGACGCGCGCGGGCTCCTCGTCGAGGAGTCGGGCGTGCAGCACGTCGGCGAAGAGGTGGTGGTACCGGTACCAGCTGCGACGGTCGTCGAGCGGGACGACGAACAGGTTGGCCCGCTCGAGCGCCTCGAGGCTGGCCCGGCCCCCTGGGAGCCCGGTCACCGCTTCGCACAGGGCGCCGGTGAGCCGACCGAGGACGGAGGTCGCGAGCAAGAACGCTCGGACGTCGTCGGGCTGACGGGCCAGGACCTCTTCGACGAGGTAGTCCACGATGTAGCGGTCGTCGCCGGCGAAGTCGGCGATGAAGGCGGCGGCGTCCTGGCGCCCCTGCAACGACAGCACCGCCAGCTGCAGCGCCGCGATCCACCCCTCCGTCCGGACCTCGAGCGCGATGATGTCGGCCCCGGTGAGGGCGGGTGCGGTCGCCTGGCGCAGATACGACGCCACCTCCGCGGACGTGAACCGCAGGTCGGCAGCGCGGATCTCGACCAGCTCGCCGTTTCCACGCATCCGGGCGAGCGGCAGCCCCGGGTCGACCCGGCCCGCGAGCACCAGCTGCACGTGGTCCGGCAGGTGCTCCAGCAGGAACGCGATGCCGTTCCGGATCTCCGGAGAGTCGATGACGTGAAAGTCGTCGAGCACCAGGACGAGCTCGCGCGCCATCGCATGGAGATCGTTCAGCAGGGCGCCGAGAACACCCTCGAGCGAGGACTGCGGCGTCTCCAGGAGGGACAGTCCGACCGCGCCGACGCCGGGCACGGACCTCTCCAGAGCTGCGACGAGGTATCGGGCGAAGACGGCGGGATCGTTGTCTCGTGGGTCCAGTGACAGCCACGCAACCGCTCGGGCGGGTGTCGCCGACTGGAGCCACTGGGTGAGCAGGGTCGTCTTGCCGAACCCGGCGGGTGCCGACACGAGGACGAGCGTGGCACCCGTGGCGCGGCTGAGGCGGTCGGACAGCCGTGGACGTGCCACCAGACTGGGCCGCTCACGTGGCACGTGGATCTTGGTCTCGAGCAACGGGCCCACGACCTGTCTCCTGTCCCGGACGGGCGGCTGTACCCGAGGCGGGCGAGCGCTGGGCGGTTCGCCCGACGAGGGCACCACGAGCGTAGGACGCGCACCGGGAACGTGCGGCAGACACCACGACCGTATCCGTCGCGGCTGTTCCACCACGTGCTCGTCGTTCCGCGGGCCGCGGCCGGACCGGGCAGGCAGCGGCGGGACGACAGCGCGGGACCTCCGGCCCTGGGGTGCGCGTTCCATCGCGAGCCATCGTGGACACGACGGCAGCGGTTGACGAGGGCAGCCGTCCGTGCCGGAGGAGAAGGGGACGGGCAACCCATGAACGTCGAAGTGTCGTCACGACCTGCTCGAGTCGGCGGCGGGCCAGATCCGTCCTGGCGGCGGCTGTACGTGATCGGCGCGGCGTCGGCCTGGATCTTCGTCGGCCTGCTCATCGCCGCCATCGTCCTGTCCATCGTGACACCCCCACCACCCACGGCACAGGGGACGGCCACGCTCGACTACATCGCCGCGCACCGCACGCTGTACGTCGTCCATCAGCAGCTGTGGCTGGTGCCGGGCGTCTTCGCCATGGTCACCTACCTGTCCCTGTACCCGGCGCTGAAGCATCTGGACCGGAGCACCGCCGCCGTGGGCACCGTGGTGGGCGCGAGCGCCTGGGCGTTGACGTTGGCCATCCCGACGTCGAGCACCGGAGCACCGGCCCTGGTCTACCTCAGCGACCAGTACATGGCCACGGCCGACGCCGCTCGGCGTGCGTCGCTCACCGCGGCCGCTGAGACGCTGATCGCCCAGAACCGCACCCCGGGAGTCGTGGGCGTGCTGACGACCGTCGGGCTGCTGATCGTCTCCGTCGTGATGCTCCGTGGCGTCTTCCCCAGAGCCGTGGCGTTTCTGGGCATAGTCGTCGGTGTCCTGGGCATTGCCAGTGAGGCGCTGCGGCCGGTGATCGAGGGCGCCTACGGCATCTACGGAGTGCTCATGCTCGTCTGGATGGCCGCCGTCGGTTGGTCGCTCGTCCGCCTTGGCTCGAACGGTGGGCGGTCCACGGCGACCTGAGGGGCAGCGGTCGCTCGGGCGCCCGTCAGTTCTGGGCCGGGCGCCCGCCGCTGCCCGGTGCGGTGCTCACCGCGCGGAGGATCTGGGCAGCCCGCGCGAGAAGGGCAACATCACGGTCGAGCGAGTCGGCGCTCAGGATCGCCATCGCCGCGTCGGCGTCGCACAACCGCTGACTCATGATGATCCCGAGCGTCTGGTCGATCAGGGTCCGCGACCTCAGCGCGGCACG
>NZ_SDWW01000029.1 GCF_004168625.1 Pengzhenrongella frigida | reverse complement strand
AACAGTACCCCGACGCAACAGCGCCGAGAAACAGTCGACATGGGGTGGTTGCCTTCCGGGACCAGCCACCGTCTCGCACCTTGCGGCACTGCGGTGTCCGTTCCTCCCTGCTGGGCAACAACGTGAACACTACGCAGCGGGCCTGGGAGCGTCAAATCCGGAGGGAGTGACGCCAGTCACCCCGGTCCTGGCGCCGGTCCAGGCGCCAGTCCGGGCGCCGGTCAGTAGAGCGCGTTGGCGAGAGCCCGGCGGGCGGCGGGCACGCGCGGGTCGTCTGCGCCGACGACCTCGAAGAGATCCACCAGACGGACACGTACGCGTTCGCGGTCCTCAGCAGTCGTGGCGCGGACGAGGTCGACCAGCCGGGCGAACGCGTCATCGACGTTCCCGCCGAGCACGTCGAGGTCAGCCACCAGCAGCTGCGCATCGATGTCCGCGGGCCCGTCCGCAGCAGCCGTCCGAGCCGCCGCCAGATTGACTCCTGCGGTGCGCTGGAGCAGGCCCACCTGAGCGAGCCCTGCCCGCGCCATGTCGTCGCGCGGGTTCTCGCGCAGCGCTTGGGAGTATGCGTCGATCGCCGCTTGAAGGTCGTCGTTCTCGATCGCGTCGTAGGCGGCCTGATGCAACGGCGGCAACGGTGGCTCGACGATCTCGGCCGGCTCGGCCACAGCAGTCTCGTCGGGGCCTCCCGGCGCGGTACCGGTCACGCCGTTCGTCGCGGCTGCCGCGAGCAGCTGGTCGAGCACCGGTGCGATCTGCGCAGGCGGGTAGGCACCCTGGAACAGCGGCACCGGCTGCCCGGCGAGGATCGCGACCACGGTCGGGACCTGCTGCACCTGGAACGCCGTGGCGATCTGCGGCGAGACATCGATGTCGACCCGGGCCAGCTGGAAGCGCCCGGCGTACTGGGCGGCGAGCGCACCGAGCCCTGCGGCAAGCTCGATGCTCTCCGGGCTCCGCGACGACCACAGGAGCACCACCACCGGGAAGTCCATCGAGCTCTGCACCAGGTCCGGGAAGGTGGCCTCGGCGATGTCGACGACGAATCCGCCGGCTGGCGGCAGTCCCCCCGGAGCGCCCGGTGGCGGTGCCGCTGGACGGCCGAGTGCCGCGAGATCCACCGCCCCACGGACGTCGAAGCGAGGCTGGGGGCTGCTGGGTTGGCTCATCGGGCGCTTCTCCCTGGCTGGACCGGTCAAGAACCGGTGACGGACGTGCGGATGTGCTCGGCGCCCAGGACCTGGACGGGGGTCGTGGCTCCGGCTGGCGGGACGTAGAACGCGATGACGTCGGAGTAGGTCACTTCGAGATTGCTGCGCAGGGCGGCTCCCGGGGCGAGCGCTCCCCCGGACAAGGCGGCGAACTCCGCCGGCAACGGCAGGGACGCCCCGCTGAAGCTCAGGGAGGAGGCGGTCGACATCGCCGCGACCACGATCGCGCCGCCGTCGGCGGTCGCGAGGGCGAACGTCTGATCGGCGTCGGGCGTGTACGTCTCGGTGAACGTGCCCTTGGTCTGGCTGGCGATCTGCGCGAACGGCTCTCGGCCGCTGGTGATTCCTTGCCGGTACGGGTCCGGTGCCGCGAACTCCGCGACGAACGGCGATGCGTCCCCGTTGAGCAGCACGTCCGCGTAGTGCGCGACGACGTCGTTCGGCGCCGCGAGCAGCCCGTCCGCATCTGCCGCCAGTGGAGCGCTGCCGATCGTCGGTGCGGCCGTGGCGGGCATCTTGACCCCGGGCAGCAGCCGCACCCAGCCCCACAGCGTGTACTGGCTGCGCGGGTCGGTCTGCTGAAGCACGAGGAGTCGCGGGCTCGACAGATCATCGGGCTGCTCCGTCACGACCAGCTGCGTCCGGGGCCAGACCTCGGTGCTGGGCAGCACGAGGGTCTGCGCGTTCATCTCCAACGCGGTCAGACCCTTGGCGCCCGCTGTTGTGGTGCTGACCGCGTACTCCGCCGTGCGGCTTGCGAGGGCGGGGCCGGACACCCGGGTGGCAAGGTCGGCCGCGGACAGCGCCGCGTCGGCCGCCGCCAGGTCGGTTCCGATCTGCTCGAGCACGTGATCCGCCTGATCCAAGGTCAGGACCGGCGGCGGAACGGCCGGGACCGCCCCGGGGGCAGGTTCCGGGAGGGGCGACGAGCAGCCCGTGAGGACGAGTGCCCCGGCCAGCACGGCCGTAGCGAGTCGCGGAACGCTCCGGGAACTGACGCTCCGGGGCCCCGTTCGAGGGGACGGGACGTGAAGAGGTCGGGGATCTGACCGATATGTAGGCATCAGGCGTCCTTCCCTGATCGCGGGGTCGAGTCGGGTCGCCCGGACTCATCCGGCGTCCCCTTCGGATCTCTGGTCGGGTTCGAGGCACTGGCCGGGCTCGTTGACTCGGTCGAGCCGGTCTGGCCGGTCTGGTCGGTGGCATCCACTTCGGGGATACCCCACGATCGGCGCCAAGCGTCGGCTCGGGACCCGGTGGGTGGCGTGCTCGCAGCGGCGGGCGCGACGGGTCGGGTCGGGGTCCATTGCGTGCGGGCTCCGTCAGATCCGGACAACAGAGCATCGTTCGACGGTGCGTCCGCTGCCGAAGCGGACCCGGTCACCGGCCGCGAGCCAGAAGCAGATGCGGGACCAGCCATGGGCGAGGAGCTACCCGCTCCGGCGCCGCTCACCCGTGCGATGCCGGTTCCGCCCGCGCCGACCGTTCCGGCCGCGGTTCCAGGCGCGGCAGCCGTTCCGCCGGCGGGCGCGGTCTCGGGTGCCGGGTCGGGGGCGGACGTGGGCCGTCGTGCGAACCACTTCCGACCCGTTCGAGGTGCTGGCGTCGCCGCGGCCGCCGAGGGGGCGGCAGGGGACGCGGACCGGTGAGGCCCAGCCTGCGAGGACACCGACTCGGGAGACGCGGACTTGGCAGATGCGGACTCAGGAGGCGCGGACTTGGCAGACGCCGCGCCGGGGGCGGCGGACGACGTCGGGCCGCCTGAGCCCCTAGTGGTCCGTCGGGTGGCAGGCACAGGCCGACCCGCGGTGCCGGGCGTGGGCATCGGCACGGTCGGCGACGTCGCGGGCGCAGTCCGCTCCGGTATCCCAGTCGCGGGCGCGATCGCCTGCGGAATGGCGGGAGCGCCGCGGTTCGGGGAAGGTGCCGTGTCGCCGGCGGCGTGCGGTCCTCGGCGGCGCATCGACCCACGAGGAGCGGGCGCGGCGGCCTCCCGCATCTGCCGACGGGTGAGGATGAGGGTAGGGGCGTCGTCCGCTGCCGTGCTCTCGGCATCAGACCGGTCCGCCGACGTCGATTCGCCGGCGTCGACCGCGCCCGATCCGTTCGGGATCGTCCCGGTCGAGCTCGCATCGCGTGCCGACGCACCGCCGGTCGACGCACCGCTGCCCGACGCACCGCTGCTCGCTGCCGGGGGCAGGCCTGCCCGGACGACGATCGGGATGGCGCCGGTCTCGACCGCGTGCCAGTCCGCCTGCTCTCCGCGGCGCGCGCGGGTCCACAGGCGGGCACCGAGCGCGAGCGCGATCAGCAGCAGGATGCCGCCGACGACGACGCCCGGCACGAGCCACGGAGTGGTGACGGTCTGCGGCCAGGACAGCACGACGCTCGGCGCTGCGGCTCCTTCGCCCACGCCCGCGGCGAGCAGCGTCCAGCGACCCGGTTGCGGAGTCCACGTGAGCTCGGCCGAACGCTCGCCGGCCGCCTGCTGGACCCACAGGTCGGAGCCATCAGGGTCGGGCGCCTCGGCGGCCTCGACGGGTGGGGCAGCAGCAGGGTCCTCCGCCGGGTCCGCTGCCGGGTCCGTCGCGGCGCCGTCTTCGGCGGGCGTCTCGGTCACCTCGGGAGCAGGGTCGGGCGCAGGCTCGGTCTCGGCCTGCTCGACGCGCAGCGTCTGCCGGTCGACGAGGCCAGCGATCACGGTGTGGGAGTCCGTCCCGACCCAGCCCGCGACGTCGGCCTCCTTGCCGATCGCGAGCACCACCTTCGTGCCCCCGGCGGCCTCGGCCGACACGGTGACCTCGCTGCCGCCCAGCTCGAGCACGCCGGGCGCCGTGACGACGAGAGTTCCGGCACTGGTCGACGCCGTGGGGGCGGTCGCGACGAGGACGTCGTCGGCCCGCCAAGCGGTCGCCGAGGCCACGCCCAGTCCGATGGAAGCGAGGCCAAGGACGCCCAGAACAGCGGCGATAAGACGTTGCAGCACGCACGAACCCTTCCGAAGATGACAATCCAGAATAGGCGAGCCACAGTTGGGGACGAACCGAATGGCCTCTTCGCAGCCCATCTGCTGCCCGAGCCGCTGGTCACGGACACCCCTCGACCGACCGATACCCTGGCTCGAGCAGGTCGGTCGGCACGAGGGAAGCGCCGACCGTGCAAGCCCGAGATTCCGCGTGTCCAGGAGGATGTTGTGCCCGACGATCGCTCGCCCTTCCCCGTGGTCAACTTCCGCGGCTACGACCGTGCTCCGGTCGACGCACGGCTCCAACAGCTCGAGCAGGCCCTCACCGAGGCCCGTGCACAGGTCGAGTCCCTGGACAGCCGCACGCTGCAGGTGGCGGGCGAGCTCTCCGAGGCCCACCGCCAGCTGCGCGAGGCCGAGCGGCCGACCTATTCGGGGCTCGGCTCGCGGATCGAGCAGCTCCTGCGCTCCGCGGAGGAGCAGTCCTCCGACGTCGTCTCCCAGGCCAACGCCCAGGCGTCGGATGCGCTGGCCCGCGCCAAGCTCGCCTCCGGCCAGCTGCGCGCGCGTGCTGAGAACGAGGTCGCCGAGCTGCTCGCCACGACCCGCCGCGAAGCGGACGAGGTGCGTTCGCTTGCGGCAGCCGAGGCGGAGAGCAGCCTGACGGCATCCCAGCGTCGTGCCGAGGAGCTCGTCGGATCGGCCGAGCGGGAGGCCGCCCGGATCCAGAGTGCGATCACCACCGAGGAGAGCGAGCGCCGGACGGGCCTCGAGCGCGAGCTCGGCACGCTGCGGGCGACGGTCGAGCGCGAGGCGACCGAGCTGCGGGTGACCACCGAGCGTGCGGCGACCGAGCTGCGCAGCACGACCGAGGCCGAGACCTCCGCCCAGCGGGAGTCCGCCGAGCGGTACTCGCAGGATCTGCGTCAGTCCGCCGACGCCGACACGACGGCACTTCGCCAGCGGGTCGAGCACGAGCTCGCCACGCTGCGGGTCGAGGCCGAGCAGTTCGCCGCCGAGCACCGTTCGACGGCGCAGGCAGAGGTGGCCGAGCTGCGGCTGAAGGTCGACGGCGAGGTCGCCGCGCTGCGGTCCGACGCCCAGCAGTACGCCGACACCGTCCGGGCTGCGACCGATCGCGATGTCGCTGCGCTCCAGCAGCGCGCCCGCACCGAGGCCGCGGCCCTGCGCGCCGAGGCCGACCAGTACGCAGGATTCGTCCGCGCCACCGCCGACCGCGAGGTCGGGGAGCTGCGCGCAGCGATCGGCGACGAGATCACCGCTGCACGGACTGCCGCCGAGCAGGAGATCGAGGCCCAGCAGGCCGACGCGGAGCAGTTCGCCGCCGAGCTCCGGTCGACGGCCGAACGCGAGACGAGCGAGCTGCGGGAGACCACGGAGCTCGACACCGCCCACCTGCGCCGGACCACGGAGCGCGAGACGACCGAGCTGCGCGACCTCGTGCTGCGCGAGACGGCCGAGCTGCGAGGGACGACCGAGAGGGAGAGCGCCGAGCTGCGTGAGGTCACCCGGCTCGAGGTCGAGCGGCTCCTCACCGACGCGCAGCGGACGGCCGCTGAGCTCACCGCGGCCGCCAAGGCCGAGGCCGACGCCGGTCTGCAGCAGGCCCGTCGCGCACTCGCCGACGCCGAGCTCGAGACCGCGACCAGCCGCGAGGCTGCGGAGCGGGCCGACGCCGAGCGGCACGAGACGGCTCGCGCCGAGACCGAACGTCTGGTCAAGGACTCGGAGGCGCATGCCGCCGAGGCCGAGCAGCGCGTGGTCAACGCCCTGGAGAAGGCCGAGCAGGTCCGCCGGGACGCCGACACCTACGCCAAGGAGCTGCTGTCCAACGCGCGGCACAACGCCGATCGGGTCGTCACGGAAGCCCGCGAGCACGCCGAGAAGAACCTGTCCGAGGCCATGATCGAGGCCGAGCGCGAGCGGACCACCGCCCAGCGCCAGGTCGAGGACCTCAACCGGCAGCGCGAGGCGACCACGTCCTACCTCGACGAGCTCCGCAACCTGCTCGGGAACGACCCCTCGCCCAGCCGCTTGACGGTCGAGCGGGCGACCGAGACGGAGGCCAGCTTCGACGCCTCGGCCCCGAAGGGCAAGCGCGGCGCGACGCCCGCGAAGCAGTCGCCGAAGCCGACCGAGGGGCCGGTACGGATCCCCAAGGGGCGTCCGGCTCCGATCTCGGCCGAGACCCCGCAGGTCCCGGCAAAGGCGGCCGAGCCGGGCGACGCCAAGCCGAGCGACGCCAAGCCGGCGCAGGCCGCATCGGGCGATGCTGCACCGGTGCCGACCGGCACGCCGGCCGCGGACACCGGGGAGCTGACCGCGCCGGAGGTCGCGACCGACGAACAGGACGCGACCGGCACGGACGCGACCGCCACGTCGACGACGGACGACGACGCGACGAAGGATGACGCGACCGCGAACGACGAGCCCGTGACGGACGCCGGGACGGCGAACCCCGTCCGGTGAGCACCGAGTCGTCGGGCGCCGCACCCCAGGACGGTGCTGCGCCCGACGGCGACGCGTTGGGCCACGGCGACGCGTTGGGCCACGGCGACGCGTTGGGCCACGGCGACGCAACAGGCGACGGCGTCACGACCGCCGACGAAGCCGGCGGCGCGACTGCCGACACGACGTGGCGGGCACGTCGACGGGACGCCGCCGCCGAGCACGCGGACGCGCTCGAGCGGCGTCAGGCCGGTCAGTCCCTGCAGGCGCGGGCCCTGATCCAGGCGTTCGTGCGCGAGGCGACCGCGCGCGGCGTGCCGAGCACCCCGCTGCTCGCCCGGAGCTACGACGGCCGGGCCCGGTATCGGACCGCGGTGCGCGGGTGGTACCTGCGACGCAACGAGTCGGTGGCGGTGGGCACCGACGGTGAGTTCTACATCCTCACCGTGCCGGCCAGCCTGCGCGCCCGGCTGCGCGGGGCGACCCCGCAGCCGAGCGATCCGCCGCTGATCCTGGGCAAGGGCGGCCGCGACGGCGAGTCGATCGATCTGGCCGATGCCCTCGACCGCGCGTTGACCGCCCGCAGCTGACCAGCGGCCGACGTCGGCCGTCCAGCCGGTGTGCCCTCAGACCACGGGCTCGCTCGGCGCAGGTTCGCTGGGCACGGGTTCGCTGGGCCCTGCGCCGCTCGAACCGGGCGCGCGGTCGGCGTCGTCCACCCGGAGCGCGAGCGCGTCGAGCGCCGCGGCCACGGGTTCGGGGTTCTCGACGCTGGTCAGATGGCCTGCCCGGGGCACCACGACCAGCTCGGCCTGAGGGAGGGCCCCGACGAGATGCTGGGCGGCGGCGAGCGGCGTCACTGTGTCCTCGGCGCCGATCACGACCAGCGCCGGACCACCGAACCCCGCCAGGACGTCCGTGCGGTCCGGGCGGACCGCCATCGCCCGCTGGGACCAGGCGATGCCGCCGGGCCCCTGGCTGCGGATCCAGCGCTCGAGGCGGTCCACCAGGTCAGGCTCCTGGACCAGGCTCGTCTCCCCGAGCAGGGCCCGGCGCATCCCGAGCACGGCATCGACCGTGGCGTCGGCCTGCACGGCCGCGGCGACCCGCAGCCGGTTGGCGCGCGCCCCGGCGTCGTCGGCGGTCGACTTCGTGTCGAGCAGCCCGAGCCCGGCCACCAGGTCCGGATGACGCTCGACGAGGGCCATCGCCACGTAGCCGCCCATCGACAGGCCCGCGACGACCGCGCGATCGATCCCGGCGGCCCGCAGCGTGGCCGCGACGGCGTCGGCGGCCGTCTCGAGCGAGGGTTCGGCGGGCCGCCCGAGCGCGGCGGCCACGTCCTGCCCCGACGGCGAGACGCCGAGCCCGGGGAGATCGGGCGCCACGACGGTGCGGTCGCCGGGGAGCAGGTCGACCACGTCGTCCCACATCCGGTGGTCCACCGGGTAGCCGTGCAGCAGGACGAGCGGCACCCGGCCGGTGCGGCTCGTGCGGTACGTGTGCAGGGCGAGCAGTCCGTCGATCGTCATCCAGATCTCCTTGTCGGCGTCGGTTCCTGGTCGGGGTCGGGCAGCACGTGGGACACGATCTCGTCGAGCACGCGCCGGACGGCCGTCTCCCCCACCCAGAGATGACCGGCGCCGTCGACCCCGATCACCTCGGCCTGACGGACGGTCGCGAATCGCGCGCGCGCGCGGGCGGGACGCAGGAAGTCGTCGAGCTCGGGTACCAGCACGACGAGCGGCTTGCCGAACGCGTCCCAGGCCTCGAGGTCCGACTCGGCGGCCCAGCGCAGCGGTGGGGACAACAGGATCGCGCCCTCGATCGACGGGTCGCGACCGTGCATGAGCGCGAGCTCGGTGCCGAACGACCAGCCGACCAGCCAGCGACGCGGCAGGTCCCGGGCCGCCGCGAACGCGAGCGCCGCGGCGACGTCGTGTCGCTCGCCGTCGCCGTCGTCGAAGGCGCCCTCGCTCGTGCCGCGCGGCGACGCCGTGCCACGGGTGTTGAACCGGAGCACGGCCAGGTCGGCCAGCGCGGGCAGGCGCCAGGCCGCCTTGCGCAGCACGTGCGAGTCCATGTACCCGCCGTGCGTCGGCAGCGGGTGGAGGGTGATCAGCGTGGCGACGGGCGGTCGATCGACCGGCACGGCCAGCTCGCCGACGAGCGTGAGCCCGTCCGCGGTGTGCAGCTCGACCTGCTCGCGCCGGGCGGGGAGCACCGTCAGCGCGGACACGGCGCCGGGCGCGGGCAGTCGCGTGGCGGCGGGCGTGGGAATCATGGCGGACGGCATCGGGTCGAGCCTAGCGACGACGCGCTCGAGCATCCCAGCAGGAGCGGTGCCAGTGCCGGCGGTCCGCGAGCGCCGACTCGGGGCCGAGGATCCCGTCGGACGACCAGGCCACCACGTGCGCGAGATGCGGGACGATCACCTGCTGGCAGCCGGGGCACCGGAACGACTTGTCGGAACCCTGGACGCGCTGGACGGTCCACGACCCGTCGGGCGCGTCCTCGCTGCGACGCCCGCCGAGCGCCCGCTCGAGGTCGAGGGGTGCGGGCTCGCCCTGCGGACGACGCTTCGACCTCCGACCGCTGGGCATGTGCCCATTCTCCCCCGCGGATCCCCGACCCGCCCCACCCGCACGGGACTGGCGGGGCGGGATGGGGCGGGCGGGAACGGCAGGGTGGGTCAGGAGAGGGTGGGGGCCGACTCGATGGCGGGGAGGGTGCGGGTGCGCAGGAGCTCGCGGTACCAGTACGCCGAGTCCTTCCAGGTCCGCGTGAGGGTGTCGTAGTCGACCCGGATGATCCCGAACCGCTTGCTGTACCCGTAGGCCCACTCGAAGTTGTCGAGCAGCGACCACACGAAGTACCCGCGCACGTCGACCCCGGCATCGATCGCGACGCCGACGGCCTCGAGGTGGTCGTGCAGGTACGCGACCCGACCCGCGTCATGGATCCGGCCGTCGGGCGCGACCGAGTCGTCGAACGCGGCGCCGTTCTCGGTGATCATGAGCGGCTGGTCCGGGTACGCCGCGTGCAGGCTGACCAGCAGCTCGGTGAGGCCCGGCGCCTCGATGTTCCAGCCCATCTCGGTGTACGGCCCCGGCTGCGGGAGGAACTCGACGTCGTCGACCCCGACCCACGGGCTCGCGTCGGAGTCGCGGTGCCCGTCGGCCTGGGAGCGCTCGCCCTCGCCGGAGAAGTGCCGGACGCGGCCGGTCGAGTAGTAGTTCACGCCCAGGACGTCCAGCGGCACCCGGATCAGGTCGAGGTCGCCGTCGAGCACGAACGACCAGTCCGACACGTGCGCGGTGTCGGCGAACAGGGTCGCGGGGTACGCGCCGTCGAGCAACGGGCCGAGGAACGCTCCGTTGCCCACGTCGTCGATGCGGCGCACCGCCTCGAGGTCCGCGGCCGACGTCGGATCGTCCGGGCGGGTCACGTGCAGGTTCAGCGTGATCGACAGCTTCGTGTCGTCGCCCAGCACCTCGCGGATCGCCCGACCGGCGAGCCCGTGCGCGAGGTTGAGGTGATGGACGGCCGCGAGCGCGTCCGCACCGTTGGTACGTCCCGGGGCGTGCACCCCGGAGCCGTAGCCCAGGTACGCCGCGCACCACGGCTCGTTGAACGTCGTCCAGACCGACACCCGCGAACCGAGCTCGTGCGCCATCTTCGCGGCGTACTCGGCGAAGCGGTACGCGGTGTCACGGTTGGTCCAGCCGCCCGCATCCTCGAGCTCCTGCGGCAGGTCCCAGTGGTAGAGCGTCACCACGGGCGCGATCCCCGCCCCGATCAGCTCGTCGACCAGGTTCGAGTAGAACGCGATGCCGTCGGCGTTGAAGTCCCCCGACCCGCCGGGCTGCACCCGCGGCCACGAGATCGAGAACCGGTACGCGCCGAGGCCGAGCCGCTTCATCTCGGCGACGTCCTGGCGCCACAGGTGGAAGTGGTCGTCGGCCACGTCGCCGGTGTCGCCGTCGAGCGTGCGGCCCGGGGTGTGGGAGAACGTGTCCCAGATCGACGGGCCGCGGCCCCCCTCGGCCACACCGCCTTCGATCTGGTACGCGGCGGTCGCCGAGCCCCACAGGAAGCTCGGGGCAAAGGTCCGTGCAGTGCTCATCCGGGTGTAGTCCTTTGTTGCGGGGGGTGCGGGTGGGGGTGGCGGGTCGTGGTCGAACTCAGAGCGTCAGCTCAAGCCGGTCAGCACCCGGCTCAGCACGAACGGTAGTCGCGTCGGGCCCGACGACCCGAACCGACCACGGTCCGACGGCACCCGCCGCCTCGATCAGCACGGACGGACCGGTCCGCGTGACGGTGAACGTCGCCGCCACCGCCCCCCCGAGCGCGGGGACCTGGGTGACGATCCGGGCACCGTCCGCGACCTCGTACAGGTCCAGGCGCACGCCGTCCGCGTAGTCGTAGTCGGGCCGGTCGGTGCGCGCTCCGACCGGCAGGACCGTGCCGGGCCGCACGAGCAGCGGGAGCGAGTCCAGCGCGTGCTTCTCGGTGACCCAGCGTGGGCCGGTGACCTGGGCGCCCGTGAGCAGGTGGGTCCAGGTCCCCGCCGGAACGTAGTACTCCGTGTCGCCCGAGGCCGTGAACACCGGGGCCACGAGCAGCGCGTCACCCAGCATGTACTGGGTGTCGAGGCTGGCCACGGCGCGGTCGGCCGGGAACTCGAGCAGCATCGGGCGCATCATCGGCGTGCCCTGGGTGTGCGCCTCGCCCGCGACCCGCGCCAGGTAGGGCATGAGCGAGAGCTTGAGCTGCGTGAACTTGCGGGTCAGGTCGACCGCCTCGTCGTCGAACGCCCACGGCACCCGGACCGAGCCCGAGCCGTGCAGCCGGCTGTGCGAGGACAGCAGGCCGAACGCGAGCCAGCGCTTGAACACCGCCGGGTCGGGCGTGCCCTCGAAGCCGCCGATGTCGTGGCTCCAGTACCCGAAGCCCGACAGCGCGAGGGACAGCCCGCCGCGCAGCGACTCCGCCATCGCGTCGAAGGTCGAGTAGCAGTCGCCGCCCCAGTGCACCGGGAGCTGCTGCCCGCCGGCGGTGGCCGACCGCGCGAAGAGCACCGCGTCGCCCTCACCGCGCCGGGCGACGAGCAGGTCGAACACCGCCTTGTTGTACAGCTGCGCGTAGTAGTTGTGCATGCCGAGCGGGTCGGAGCCGTCGTGCCAGACGACGCCCTCGGCCGGGATGCGCTCGCCGAAGTCGGTCTTGAACGCGTCGACCCCCATCCCGAGCAGCCGGTCGAGCTTGCCGGTGAACCAGGCGGCGGCGTCCGGGTTGGTGAAGTCGACCAGCCCCATGCCCGCGACCCACAGATCCGTCTGCCACACCGAGCCGTCGGTCCGCTTGAGCAGGTACCCCTTGGCCACCCCCTCGGCGAACAGCGGCGAGCGCTGGGCGATGTACGGATTGATCCAGACGCAGATCTTGAGGTCCTTGGCCTTGAGCCTTTCCAGCATCCCCTCGGGGTCCGGGAACGTGCGCGGGTCCCACTCGAAGTCGCACCAGTTGAACTCGCGCATCCAGAAGCAGTCGAAGTGGAACACCGACAGCGGCAGGTCGCGCTCGGCCATCCCGTCGATGAAGCCCGAGACGGTCGCCTCGTCGTAGTCCGTCGTGAACGACGTCGTGAGCCACAGCCCGAACGACCACTCCGGCACGCGGGCCGGCCGGCCGGTCAGCGCGGTGTACTTGCGCAGCACGTCCTTCGGCGTCGGGCCGTAGATGACGAAGTACTCCAGGGACTGGCCCCGGACGCTGAACTGGCTCTTGGAGACGAGCTCGGAGCCGATCTCGAAGCTCACCAGCTCCGGGTGGTTGACGAACACGCCGTACCCGCGATTGGTCAGGTAGAACGGCACGTTCTTGTAGGCCTGCTCGCTCGACGTGCCGCCGTCGGCGTTCCAGATGTCGACGCTCTGACCGTTCTTGACCAGCGGCCCGAACCGCTCGCCGAGGCCGTACACGTACTCCCTTACGCCCAACGTGAGCTGCTCGTGGACGTAGTGCGCGCCGTCGTCGGCCGCCACCAGCCCGACGCCCTTGGGCAGGCTCGAGGTGAGCACCTCACCCGCCGCCTCGAAGTCGACCCGCCAGCCGTCGCCGCGGTGCACCCGGACCGAGAGCGCCCCCGAGGTGAGCACGCCGGCCTCGTCGTCGACCACGACGTCGACCGGGACCCGCTCGGCCCCGGACAGGACGTAGTGCGGTCCGGGGTCGAGCGCGCCCGCGTGGTTCGCGATGCGGACGCGGATCACGTCGTCCATCGGCGAGCTGTAGGTCAGCGTGGCGACCGGCCGGTTGAGCACGTCGCCCCGGGCCGCGATCTTCGCGGTGGGCGCATAGACGGTCATCGAGTCGTCCGTCTGCCAGACGTCGTAGGCCTGGGCCGGATGCAACGGGTGCATGCCGTCGCGGACCATCCAGTAGCCGTTGGTGAACTTCATGGGTCGCCGTCTCTCGTTCGGGGGCTCGCGCTACTTGACCGCGCCGGCGGTGATGCCGCGGGTCAGCGTGCGCTGGAAGATGAAGAAGAAGATGACCGCCGGCAGCAGGCTGATCAGCGAGCCGGCATTGATCGTCGGGGCATCCATCATCCGGTCGCCCTGCAGCGAGGCCAGCGCCACCGGGATGGTCTGGGTCGCGTTGTCGATGAGCATGACCAACGGGATGAAGAACTCGTTCCAGGTCCAGATGAAGAAGAAGATCACCAGGACCGACAGGGTCGGGCGGCTGATCGGGAAGACCACGCGCCACAGCACCTGCCACTTGCTGGCGCCGTCGAGCGCGGCGGCCTCGAGCACGGACGGCGGGAACGTCGACAGGACCGAGGACAGCAGGTAGGTGCCGAACGCGCTCTGGATCACCGTGAAGATGATGATCACGGACCACTGGTTGTTGTAGAGCCCGACCTGCTTGGCCAGGTAGTACAGCGGGTAGATGAGCGCTTCCTGCGGGAGCATGTTCGCGAGCAGGAATGCGCCCACGATCCACATCCGGCCCCGGATGCGACCGATCCCCAGCGCATAGGCGTTGAGCAACGAGACGAGCGTGGCACCGATCGCGACGGCACCGCTGATCCAGATCGAGTTGACCAGCTTCTCGGGGAAGTTGACCCGGGTCCAGAAGTTCACCAGACCGTCGAAGTACAGCGACGAGGGCAGGCTGACCGGGCCGTTGGCCGCGTAGTCGGCCGGCGACTTGAAGGCGTTCAGCAGCATGATGACGAAGGGGATCATCATCGCGAACGCCACGAGCAGAGCCAGCGCGAGGATCGCCCACCGGAGGGGGCCCCGCTGGAACCGCGTGCCGCGCCGGGGGGTGGTGGCCGACGGCGAGGCGCCACCGGTCGACGAGATGCCGCCGGCGCCGGCGCCGGGCAGGACCGCAGAGTTGGTCGCCATGTCAGATGCCTTCCTTGCGTTCGCTCGCGGACTGGGCCCGGATGAACACGATCGAGACGACGACGACGATGATGGTCAGCACCGTCGCGATCGCGGCCCCGTAGCCCACCTGGGACTTGGGGAAGAAGTTCTGGTACGAGAAGTACGACGGCACGTTGGTGGTGTTCTCCGGACCGCCCTTGGTCAGCACGTAGATCGGGCCGAAGACCTTCAGGGCCGCGATCGTGCAGGTGAGGGTCACGACGAACGTCTCGGGCTTGATCTGCGGGAGCGTGATCGCCTTGAACCGGGCGAACCAGCCGGCGCCGTCGAGCTCGGCGGCCTCGTAGAGCTCGGGGTCCACGCGCTGGAGCGCCGCCATGAAGATGACCACCGGGTACCCGACCTGGACCCAGATCATCACGAGCATCACCGTCGGCATCGCGGTCGTGGTGTCACCGAGCCAGTTCAGCGCGAGCGAGTCGAGCCCGATCTGGCGCAGGAACACGTTGAGCGCACCCGTCTGGGGGTTGAGGATCCAGCCCCACAGGATGCCCGCCACCGCGACGGGGAGAATCTGCGGCAGGTAGTACGTGGCCCGCAACGCGCTGGCGACGTTGCCGTTGAACCGCTTGCCGAGGTAGTCGAACAGCACCGCCGCGAGCAGCATGCCCAGCAGGGTCGGGACGACGACCATCGCCACGATCATCGAGATCGAGTTGCGGAACGAGAGCCAGAAGGTCTCGTCCGCCAGGAGCCGGGTGTAGTTGTCGATGCCGATCCAGCGCGGGGTGCCGAGTCCGGGCCACTTCGTGAAGCTGAGGTACAGGTTCATGAAGAACGGCACCACGATCACGGCGAGGAAGAGCAACGCGCCGGGGACGAGGTACGCCCAGTACACGCCGCGACCGGAACGGCGAGTGGTGCGGACCCCCGCCGCACGCCGCGAGCGCACGCTCGGGGCCGATGTTGTCACCATGATGGCCATGCCTTTCGTTCGTACGGGGGGGCTCCCCGCGCAGGTGCCGGTCGATGCAGGGATCGATCGGCACCTGCGCGGGAAGGCGGGTGGCGGGCTGGTCAGCCCGCGTTGGCGACGCCGTCTTCGTAGGCGGTGCCGATCTCGTCGAGCACCGAGGCCGGGTCCGTCGACTGGTTGATCAGCGACTGGAAGCCCGCGACCAGGACGTCGTAGTAGCCGGGGACCGGCCAGTCCGGGTAGAACGCCAGACCGTCGTTGTCCAGCACCTCGTTGAACGCCGCGATGAGCTCCTGGCTCTTCGGGTCCGTGATGTCCTCGGCGTTCGCGGCGACCGGCAGGCCACCGTTGTTGCCGATGATGGCCTGGATCTCCGGACGCATCGTGATGTCGATGAAGTCGTAGGCGAGGTCCTTGGCGTTCGAGTTCTCCGGGACGACCCAGAGGTTGCCCGACGAGCCCGCGTTGAGCTCGTTGCCCGGGAAGTTGAAGATGCCCCAGTCGGCGGTGATGTCGGTCGCCATGCGGCCGTACCACCAGCTGCCCGAGACGAACATGGGCGAGGTGCCGTTGATGAAGCTGAGCCCGGCGTCCTCGGCCTTGAGGCTGGCGGAGTCCGTCGCCATGTAGCCGGCCTTGACCCACTGGTCGAACGTCTCGGCGCCGAACTTCAGGGGGTCGGCCTGGAAGTCGACCGTGTCGGTGTACATCTGGTAGGCGTTGACGAAGTCACGGTCAGCCTTGCTCAGGGCGAGCTGGTAGTAGAGCTGGCCCGCCGGGTACTCGGCGCCCGCCATCGCGAGCGGGGTGACGCCGTCGGCCACGAACGTGTCCATGACCTGCGTGAACTCGTCGAGGGTGGTGGGGATCTCGACGCCGGCGGCAGCGAACATGTCCTTGTTGTAGTAGACGGTGACGTACTCGCCGTAGTTCGGGACGCCGAACCAGCTGCCCGACCCCATGACACCGTTCTCGTCGTAGCGGGCCGTGGTCTGCAGGCTCTCGGCCAGCTTGGTGTCCCAGCCGCGGGCCTTGGCCTCGTCGGTCAGGTCCGTGAGCAGCCCCTGCGAGGAGAGCAGACCCGCGGTCGCGTTGCCCTTGTTGTACTCGAGCAGGTCCGGGCCCTCGTCCGAGCTGAGCACCATGCCGGCGGTCTGCTGGATCTGCTCGAACGCCTTCTCCTCGAACTCGACCGTGACGCCGGGGTGCTCGGTCTCGAAGACGGTGATGGACTCGTTCCACGCCTTGGCCATGGCGCTGTCGGCACCTTCGTAGTGCCACAGCTTCAACGACGTGGCGCCCGACGACGCCCCGTCCGCGTCGGTGTCGGAGTCGCTGCCGGTGCCCCCGCAGGCCGTCAGGACGAGCGGCAGGACCGCCAGCGCGGCGATCAGACCCGCTTTGCGATTGCGCAACATGTACGTCTCCTCATTGAGTGTGCGATGGGTGGTGATGGTGGTGCGTGTGCTGGGCCGTGCGGGTGGTGCGTGTGCTGGGTGGTGCGGGTGCTGGGTGGTGCGGGTGCTGGGTACTGCGTGGGTGGTACGGATCGAGCGGGACGTCGCTCAGCGGCGCCGCTCGGGGGGGACCGGCCCGGTGCTGCCGCCTGGTTCCAGCGGGCAGGGCAGCAGCACGGGGTCGGTCGACGGGGTCTCGCCGACCTGGAGGAGGGCGAGAAGGGACTGCACCCCGAGTCGGCCGAGAGCGGCCCCCGGGGCGTGCATGGTGGTCAGCGGCGGGTGGCTCATGGCACCGACGCCAGGCGAGGTGACGATCGCGAGCACCGACACGTCCCGCGGGATCTGCAGGTCGCGCGACTGGAGCTCGACCGTGACGCCGAACGTCGCGATCTCGTTCATCGTGATGACGGCGGTCAGGTCCGGATCGCCCGCGAGGAGCTCGGACATCGCGGTCCGACCGGCACCCGGGCTCTCGTCGCACAGGATGGCGTGCGGCACCAGGCCGCGCCGGCGCATCGCTGCGGTGTAGCCGTCGTGGGCGCGGACCGTGGGTCCGTACCCCTCCTCGCGGCTGGCCTGCGAGTGGTTGAGGAACGCGATCCGCTCGTGCCCCAGGTCGGTCAGGTAGGCGACCGCGTCCTCTGTGGTGCGGGTGAAGTCGATGTCGACGTAGCTCAGGTCGTCGACCCGCGCGGTCCGGCCGATCATCGTGAACGGCACGCCCGCCTTACGGAGCGCCTCCACCCGGGGGTCGTCGAGACGGACCTCCATGAGCAGGACGCCGTCGGCCTGGCCCTGCTGCGCAAGATCGCGGATCTCGCGCGACTGGGTGGCGCCGAACGGCCAGAGGACCAGCTGGTACCCGCTCTGCCGGGCGGTGTCGGCGGCGCTCGCGACGAACTCGGTCACGGTGCCACCGAGGCCCTGCTGCATCGCCGGGAAGATCAGGGCGAGGACGTGGCTGCGGTGACTGGCCAGGCTCCGCGCGGCGGCGTTGCGGTGGTAGCCGAGCTCGGACATGGCCGCCTCGATGCGCGCCTTCGTCGCGGCGGTGACCGGGCGGGTCTCGCTCAGCGCGTAGGAGACCGTGCTGAGCGAGACGTTCGCGAGTCGTGCGACGTCCTGCATCGTTGCCATCACAGCCTCCATTGGCCGGTCACGGGTGCGGGTCGAGCAGATGGGGTGTCGAAGCGCTTCGTCGAAGCGCTTCGATGAATTCGATCATCCACCATACAAATGCCGTACGTCAAGCCCCTGGCGGGACGGATGTCGCGGATGTCCGATGTGGCCCGGCGGGGCCGGGACCGGCCGGGGCAGGGCCGGCTGGTCGCCCGGGCGGCGAAGGCGTGGCGCACCCTTCGCCGGTGTGGCCCGATCAGTACCGTGGACACAGCAGATCGCCCTACGACCTTCGCCGTCCGAGCCCGCCTTCACCGAGCCCGCCTTCACGAGAGAGCTGCCCCATGTCCTTGTTCGATCTCGACCCCGCCGCGCTGCAGGTCTACCGTCCCGACCTGGACGAACCGGCGGACTTCGACGCCTTCTGGGCCGACACGCTTGCCACGGCGCGGGGTTTCGACCTGAACCTCACCGTGACCCCGGTCGACGCCGGCCTGACCCTGGTCGACGTGTTCGACGTCGAGTTCGCGGGCTTCGGAGGGCACCCCATCAAGGCGTGGCTCACCCGACCGGCCGGGTCGGGGGCACCCGGCGGGCCGGTGCTGCCCGCCGTGGTCGAGTACAACGGCTACGGCGGCGGGCGCGGCCTGGCCCACGAGCACCTCGGCTGGGCATCCGCCGGTTACGTGAGCCTGTTCATGGACACGCGCGGTCAGGGCAGCGGCTGGGGCAGCGGCGGGGGGACGCCCGACCCGGTCGGTTCGGGGGCGGGCACTGGCGGCTTCATGACCCGCGGGATCCTCGACCCGGCCGAGCACTTCTACCGCCGGGTCTACACGGACGCGGTCCGCGCGATCGAGGCCGTCCGCGCGATCGAGGGCGTCGACCCCGCCCGCGTGGCCGTCACCGGCGCCAGCCAGGGCGGCGGGATCGCGCTCGCGGCGGCGGGGCTGGTCCCCGACCTGCTGGCAGCGATGCCGGACGTCCCGTTCGGGTGCCACTACCGCCGCGCGGTCGACGTCAGCGACTGCGCGCCGTACACCGAGATCACCACCTACCTGTCGGTGCACCGCACGCACGCGGCGGCCGCGTTCCGCACGCTGTCCTACCTCGACGGCGTCAGCTTCGCGCGGCGCGCGACCGCTCCCGCGCTCTTCTCCGTGGCGCTCATGGACCCGATCTGCCCGCCGTCCACGGTGTATGCGGCGTACAACAGCTACGGCGCGGTCGCGGGCGGGGTCCACGGCGGGGTCGGCGGCGGGGTCGACAAGGAGATCGAGGTCTACCCCTTCAACGAGCACGAAGGCGGCGGTGGCCACCAGTTCGCCCGTCAGCTCCCCTGGCTCGCCGCGCTCGCCGGCCCGACCACCCGCCTGTCCGCAACGACCCGCACGACCCCCACGACCGACGGAGGAACCCGATGACCGCCTGGACCACCAGCCGCAGCCACCAGCGCTGGCTGCACACCGAGTCGCTCCGGCTGCTCGCCTTCGGCCGGGGCGCCGTGCCGACGTCGGGCGGGGCCGGCTGGCTGGACGACGACGGCGTCGTCGACCCGACCCGGGGCGTGTTCACCTGGATCACCGGCCGGACGGCCCATGTCTACGCGCTCGGGCACCTGCTCGGGGTGCCCGGCGCCGGCCCCGTCGCGACCCGCGCGATCGCTGCGCTGAGCACCGCACTGCACGACGACGACTTCGGTGGCTGGTACGCCTCCCTCGCCGCTGACGGCACCCCGGACACCACCAAGAGCGCCTATGCGCACGCGTTCGTGGTGCTCGCCGCCTCGACCGCCACGGTCGCGCAGATCGATGGCGCGCGCGCCCTGCTCGACGACGCCCTGGCCGTGCTCGACGAGCGCTTCTGGGATCCCGCGGCCGGGCTGAGCGCCGACGAGTGGGACCGGACCTGGACCACGCTCGACCCGTACCGCGGCGTGAACGCGAACATGCACACGGTCGAGGCCCTGCTGGCCGCGGGCGATGCGACCGGGGACGTGCGCTGGTACGAGCGCGCGGCCATGATCGCCGACCATGTGGTCGGCTGGGCAGCGGCCAACGAGTGGCGGATCCCGGAGCACTTCGACGCCGCCTGGGCGCCCCAGCTCGAGCTCAACGCCGACCGGCCCGACGACCCGTTCAAGCCGTACGGCGCCACCATCGGGCACGGGCTGGAGTGGGCCCGCCTGCTGCTGCAGGTCGACGCCGCACTGCCCGGCCGCGCCCCGGCCACGCTGGTCCCTGCGGCCCTCGCGCTGTACGACGGCGCTGTCCGTGACGGCTGGGCTGTCGACGGCGCCCCCGGGTTCGTCTACACGACCGACTGGGCCGGTGCCGCGGTCGTGCACACCCGGATGCACTGGGTCGTCGCCGAGGCGATCGGTGCCGCGGCAGCGCTGCACCAGGCGACCGGTGACCCGCGCTACGCCGACGACTACGCCCGCTGGTGGGACTACGCCGGCGAGTTCCTCGTCGATCACGAGCGCGGCTCCTGGCACCACGAGCTCGACACCTCGAACACCCCGAGCGCCGAGGTCTGGCCCGGCAAGCCCGACCTCTACCACGCGTTCCAGGCGACCCTGCTGCCCCTCCTGCCGCTCGCCCCGGGCCTCGCGGTCGCGGTGCGGGACGGTCTGACGATCCGCTAGGGGCGATGCCCGGTGCGGTCACCGCACGTGGGGTGCCGTCAGGTCAGAGCACGGACGTGTCGATCCACTCCCCCGAGCGCATCACGCGCAGCGGGGCGAGATCGGCGTCGACCACGACGACGTCGGCCCGGCGACCGACCTCGAGGGCGCCGATGTCCCGGCGGCCGAGCACACGCGCCGACGTGCCGCTCGCGGACCGGACGGCGTCGGCGAGCGGGACCCCGGCGGCGACCGTGCACCGGACGAGGTCGAGCAGGTGGCCCGTGCCACCCGCGATGGCGTCGCCGTCGGCGAGCCGGGCGACCCCGTCCGCCACGCGCACGCGCATCGGCCCCAGGTCGTAGGTGCCGTCGGGCATCCCCGCAGCCGCCATCGCGTCGGTGACCAGCACGATCGAGTCCGCCCCGACGAGGTCGAACACCGCCCGGATGGTCCCGTCGGCGAGGTGCACGCCGTCGGCGATCAGCTCGACGATCATGTCGCCCCGGCCCGCTGCCCCGAGGCACGCGGCGATCGGGCCGGGATCCCGGTGGTGCAGGGCGCGCATGCCGTTGAACAGGTGCGTGGCCGTCGGGCGGGCCGACCGCGTCCCGGGGCGGGCCAACGCGGCCCGCGCCTCGAGGATCGCGACGTCGACCTGCTCGGCGCTCGCGTTGGTGTGCCCGAGCGACGGGATGGCGCCCGCCGCGGCGAGCGCCTCGATCGCCCCGCCGGGCCCGCAGACCCCCGCGATCTCCGGCGCGAGCGTCATGGACACGAGGTGCCCCCGGGCGGCGGTCGCGATCCGGCCCACCAGCTCGGCGCTGCCGGGGATCATGTCGGCCGGGTTCTGGGCACCGCACCGGGCGCGCGACAGGAAGGGGCCCTCGAGGTGGATCCCGGCGAGCTCGCCGCCGTCCGCCAGGTCGGCGAGCAGCGCCGTCTGCCGCACGAGGGTCTCGGCGTCGGCCGTGACCAGGGACGCGACCAGGCTGGTGGTCCCGTGCCGCAGGTGCTCGCGGGACGCCCGCCGCGCGTCGTCGGCGTCGAGGGCGTCGGGGAAGCTCGCGCCGCCGCCGCCGTGGCAGTGCACATCGACGAGACCGGGCAGGATCGTCGTGCCGGGCACGGGTGCCGGTGCCGCGGCGACGGCGTCGGCCAGGGCCACCGGCGCGGTCGCGGTCGACACCGCGCCGACCCACACGATCCGGTCCCCCTCGATCACGACTGCGGCGTCCTCGAGCACGGCGTCGCGCAGCACGACCCGCCCCCGCAGCACGACAGGCACCAGGACGACGTCGACCTCAGCAGCACTCATGGGCCCATCATCCCGCCTCCCCGCCCGTGCCGGGCCACCGAGTGCGGGGAATCGGCTGCTCCGCACCCGCTCCGACCAGCAGAAGCCCCGCATTCGGCGAGCAAGGGTGGGCCGGGAGGGGTGGGTCAGAAGAGGCGGGCGCCGGAGTCGTCGACGCCGCGCATGGCGTCGTAGTCGAGGATCAGGCAGCCGATGCCGCGGTCGGTGGCCAGCACGCGGGCCTGCGGCTTGATCTCCTGGGCCGCGAACACCCCGCGCACCGGAGCGAGGTGCGGGTCGCGGTTGAGCAGCTCGAGGTAGCGCGTCAGCTGCTCGACGCCGTCGATGTCGCCGCGTCGCTTGATCTCGACGGCGACCGTCCCGCCCGCGGGGTCCTTCGCGAGGATGTCGACCGGGCCGATCGCGGTCGGGAACTCGCGCCGCACGAGGCTGTGCCCGGTACCGAGCAGCTCGATCTGCGCGGCGAGCATCATCTGCAGGTGGGCTTCGACGCCGTCCTTGATCAGGCCGGGGTCGAGGCCGAGCTCGTGGGCCGAGTCGTGCAGCACCTCGTGCACCTCGATGACCAGGCGGTCGTCGCTCTTGGCGTGCTGGACCGCCCAGGTCTGGACGACGCCGCGCTCGAGCGCGGCGTCGTCGGGCACGGTCACCACCAGCTTGCAGGGCGGGCTCATCCAGTTCAGCGGCTTGTACGAACCACCGTCGGAGTGCAGCAGCACGCTGCCGTCGGCCTTGACCAGGAGCAGGCGCGTGGCCAGGGGCAGGTGGGCGTTGAGCCGGCCGGAGTACTCGGCCGAGCACGTCGCGATGACCAGACGCACGGTGGAGTGTCCCTTGCGGATCGAGGATCGGATGACGGGGGTGCAGCGCCGTAGAAGGCCCGGTGACGAAGACGTCGCGGTGACGAAGGTCAGATCACGCGTTCGAGCGTGCTCGGCGGCGCCGCCTCGAGCCAGGATGTGAGGCCCGCGTACGCCTCCGGGGACATCGTCAATGCAAACTCCGCCTCGCGGTAGCGGCACTGCACGAGATAGAGGTCCGGACGGCCGGGGACCGCGAGCAGGGACCGCGCGATCACTTCGAGCTCGGCCCGCCGCCACGTCCGGGTGGGTCGCGGCGACAGGGACCAGGCCCGCCACCAGTCGAGCCGACCGGCGCCGTACTGCGCGATGCCCGCGACCACCGCGCCGCCGGCCGGCGACACCGGGCGCGCGCCGCACACGAAGGACCCCACCCGTCCCGAAAGCGTCGAGAGCCGGGAGGCCCCGAGACCGAGGATCGCGACGACGCCGAGCAGGGCCAGGCCCAGGCCCACCGCGACGATCACCGCAGCCTCAGTCACGATGGCCCGATCAGCGCGTCGGGGTGCCGGAGATCAGCGCGACCGACGCCGCCACGATCGTCACCCGGTCGGCGTCCACCGAGAGGAACCCGCTGTCGATCGTGCCGCGCAACGGCTCGCCGGAGACCGGGGTGATCCGGACCTCCCCCGCGCGCAGCACCGCGAGCACCGGCGAGTGACCGGGCAGGATGCCCATCTCGCCGTCCGCGGCAGGGGCGACGACCATGGTGGCCGCCCCCGACCAGATCTTGCGGTCGGCGGCGACGAGATCGACGTCAAGCTGTGCCACGGGTCCTCCTTCGGTTCGGAACGGATCAGCAGGGACGAGGCGTCAGACGCCGTATTCCTTCTGGATCCGGGCCCAGTTCTTCTCGAGGTCCTCGAGGCCACCGATGTTGAAGAAGGCCTGCTCGGAGATGTGGTCGAACTCGCCGTCGGCGATCCGGGAGAACGCCTCGATGGTCTCCGACATCGGGACCGTCGAGCCGGGGACGCCGGTGAACTGCGTCGCCATGTAGGTGTTCTGCGAGAGGAACTGCTGGATGCGACGGGCGCGGTACACGACCGTCTTGTCCTCCTCGCTGAGCTCGTCGACCCCGAGGATCGCGATGATGTCCTGCAGCTCCTTGTTGCGCTGGAGGATCTGCTTGACGCGCGTGGCGGTGTTGTAGTGGTCGACGCCGACGTACCGCGGGTCGAGGACCCGCGAGCTCGACGCGAGCGGGTCGACGGCGGGGTACAGGCCGCGCGAGGCGATCTCGCGGGAGAGCTCCGTCGTGGCGTCCAGGTGGGCGAACGTCGTGGCCGGCGCGGGGTCGGTGTAGTCGTCGGCGGGGACGTAGATCGCCTGCAGCGAGGTGATCGAGTGACCGCGCGTCGAGGTGATCCGCTCCTGCAGCTGACCCATCTCGTCGGCGAGGTTCGGCTGGTACCCGACGGCGGACGGCATGCGCCCGAGCAGGGTGGACACCTCGGAACCCGCCTGGGTGAACCGGAAGATGTTGTCGATGAAGAGCAGCACGTCCTTCTGCTGCACGTCGCGGAAGTACTCCGCCATGGTCAGTGCGGACAGCGCGACGCGCAGTCGCGTGCCCGGCGGCTCGTCCATCTGGCCGAACACCAAGGCGGTCTGCTTGATGACGCCCGACTCGGTCATCTCCTCGATGAGGTCGTTGCCCTCGCGGGTGCGCTCACCGACCCCGGCGAACACGGACACACCGTTGTGGTTGTTCGCGACGCGGTAGATCATCTCCTGGATCAGGACCGTCTTGCCGACGCCGGCACCGCCGAACAGGCCGATCTTCCCGCCGAGCACGTACGGCGTGAGCAGGTCGATGACCTTGATGCCGGTCTCGAACATCTGGGTCTTCGACTCGAGCTGGTCGAAGGCCGGCGGCTTGCGGTGGATCGGCCAGCGCTCGGAGATCTCAAGCCGCTCGCCCTCCTTGCCGTTGAGCAGCTCGCCGGTGACGTCCCAGACGTGCCCGAGGGTGACGTCCCCGACCGGCACGCTGATGGCCTTGCCGGTGTCGGTGACGATGGCGCCGCGGACGAGACCGTCCGTCGGCTTGAGCGCGATCGCGCGCACCATCGAGTCCCCGAGGTGCTGAGCGACCTCGAGGGTCATGGTGAACGACTTCTCGCCCTCGCCCTGGGCGGACAGGTCGATGTCGACCTTGAGCGCGTTGTAGATCTCCGGGATGGCGTCGGCCGGGAACTCGATGTCCACGACCGGGCCGATCACCCGGGCGACGCGGCCCGTGCCGGGCGCGGTCGCGCGCGCGGCCTGGGCAGTGGTGTCAGTAGTAGTCATGTGTCTCTCGCTCCGCTCGACCGGGGCGTGCCCGGTAGGTCTGTGCGTGGTGGTTGGTGCAGTGCTAGGGGCCGGCGAGGGCGTCGGCACCCGACACGATCTCGCTGATCTCCTGGGTGATCTCCGACTGGCGGGCCTGGTTGGCCAATCGGGTGTAGTCGCGGATCAGATCCTCCGCGTTCTCCGTCGCCGTGTGCATCGCCCGCTGGCGCGCGGCCAGCTCGGACGCACCCGCCTGGAGCAGGCAGCTGTAGATCCGGCTGCGCACGTAGCGCGGCAGGAGCGAGTCGAGGACTTCCTCGGCCGACGGCTCGAAGTCGTACAGGGGCAGCGCCTCGGCCTCGTCGACCGGTGCCACGCCCTCGACGACCTCGAGGGGCAGCATGCGGATCACCCGCGGGACCTGGGTGACCATGTTGACGAACTGCGTGTAGACGATGTGCAGCTCACCGACCCCGCCCTCGTCCACGGGAGCGGTGAACGCGTCGAGCAGCACGTCCGCCACGTCCTGCGCCATCTCGACGGTCGGCGAGTCCGACTCACCGACCCAGCTGCGCACGATCGGGCGCCCGCGGAACGAGTAGAACGCCACCGCGCGCCGACCCGTGGCGTAGAGGGCGATCTCCTTGCCCTCGGCCGTGAGCTTCTCGATGAGCTTGTCCGCCTCGCGGATCGCGCTCGCCGAGTACGCCCCGGCCATCCCGCGGTCCGACGTCGCCACGAGGACCGCGACCCGACTGGTGTCGGTGCGCTCCGTCGTCAGCGGGTGCGTCACGTTCGAGTGGGTCGCGACCGCCGAGACCGCGCGGGTCAGCGCCCGGGCGTACGGCGCAGCCGCCGTCACGCGCGACCGTGCCTTGCCGATGCGCGACGCCGCGATGAGCTCCATCGCGCGGAAGATCTTCTTCAGCGACTGGGTCGACCGGATCCGCTCCCGGTAGACGCGCTGCTGGCCGCCCACGCTCAGGCCTTCTTCTGCCGGACGATCTGCTCCTGCTCGACCTCGACGACCTCGTCCTCGACGGCACCGATCAGCGGCGTGCCGTCGCCCTTGAGGAAGCCCGCACGGAACTCACCGATCGCGGCCTCGAGGGCCGCCTCGGTGTCGTCCTCGAGCTTGCCGGTCGACTCGATGGTGCTGAGCACCTCGGTGTTGCGGCGCAGGTGGCCCAGCATCTCCGACTCGAACCGGCGGACGTCCTCGAGCGGGACGTCGTCGAGCTTGCCCTTGGTGCCGGCCCAGATCGACGCGACCTGGTCCTCGACCGGGTACGGCGAGTACTGCGGCTGCTTGAGCAGCTCCATCAGGCGCGCACCACGGGTGAGCTGGGCACGCGAGGCCGGGTCGAGGTCGGACGCAAACATCGCGAACGCCTCGAGGGACCGGAACTGCGCGAGGTCGAGCTTCAGGGTGCCGGAGACCTTCTTCATCGCCTTGACCTGCGCCGAACCACCGACGCGGGACACCGAGATGCCGACGTCGACGGCCGGGCGCTGGTCGGCGTTGAACAGGTCCGACTGCAGGAAGATCTGCCCGTCGGTGATCGAGATGACGTTGGTCGGGATGTACGCCGAGACGTCGTTGGCCTTCGTCTCGATGACCGGCAGGCCGGTCATCGAACCGGCGCCGAGCTCGTCGTTGAGCTTGGCACAACGCTCGAGCAGGCGGGAGTGCAGGTAGAACACGTCGCCCGGGTAGGCCTCGCGGCCCGGCGGACGCCGCAGCAGCAGAGACACCGCGCGGTAGGCCTCGGCCTGCTTGGACAGGTCGTCGAAGATGATCAGGACGTGCTTGCCCTCGTACATCCAGTGCTGGCCGATGGCCGAGCCGGTGTACGGGGCGAGGTACTTGAAGCCGGCCGGGTCGGACGCCGGAGCGGCGACGATGGTCGTGTACTCGAGCGCGCCGGCGTCCGCCAGCGCGCCGCGCACGGCGGCGATGGTCGAGCCCTTCTGGCCGATGGCGACGTAGATGCAGCGGACCTGCTTCTTCGGGTCGCCGGTCGCCCAGTTGGCCTTCTGGTTGATGATCGTGTCGATCGCGATCGCCGTCTTGCCCGTCTGGCGGTCACCGATGATCAGCTGGCGCTGACCACGGCCGATCGGGATCATCGCGTCGATGGCCTTGAGGCCGGTCTGCAGCGGCTCGTGGACGCTCTTGCGCGCCATCACGCCGGGAGCCTGGAGCTCGAGCGCGCGGCGGCCGGTCGTGACGACCTCGCCGAGGCCGTCGATCGGGGTGCCCAGCGGGTCCACGACCCGGCCGAGGTAGCCGTCACCGACGGCGACCGACAGGACCTCGCCCGTGCGGCGGACCTCCTGGCCCTCCTCGATCCCGGTGAACTCTCCGAGGACCACGACGCCGATCTCGCGCACGTCCAGGTTGAGGGCGAGCCCGAGGGTGCCGTCCTCGAAGCGCAGCAGTTCGTTCGCCATCGCGCCCGGAAGTCCTTCGACCTGGGCGATGCCGTCTCCCGCGAGGATGACGCGGCCGACCTCTTCGGTGACCGTGCCCTTCGGCTCGTAGGACTTCACGAAGCTGTCCAGCGCGGCCCTGATCTCGTCGGGCCGGATCGTCAGCTCAGCCATTGCTCTTCTCCTGTCGTGACCATGCGGGGTGCGCGGTCGTCAAAAGTCTGGGGTGCGGTGCGGCAGTGAGCCGGACCGTCAACTGGCAAGTTGTCGTCGAGCGTCGTCGAGCCGGGAGAGCACGGTCGAATCCACGACGTCGGGCCCGATCTGGACCCGAAGCCCACCGAGGACCGTCGGGTCCACCGTCACGTTGAGCTGGACCGCACCGCCATACGCGCGGCCAAGGATCCCGGACAACCGGTCACGCTGGGCTTCGCTCAGCTCGGTGCCGGAGGTGACCGACGCGACCAGGCGGTTGCGTCGGGCCGCGGCGAGCTCACCGACATGGACCAGCGTGGCGATGAACCGGCGCCCGCGCGGGGACAGGGTCGCCCTGCGGGCGATCTGCTCCGTGACCGGTGCGGTCCGGCCCGCGAGGATCGCGTCCAGGAGGGCGAGGCGTCGCTCGGGGGACGCCTTCATGTCGAACAGCGCCCGGCGCACCTCCCGCTGACCGATCAGGGCCCGCGTGATCCGGAACAGCTCGTCCTCGACCCGCACCAGCTCGTCGCTCGCCTCGGCAGCAGCCAGGGCGGACTGGAACCCGAGCTCCTCGACGGCCTCGGCGAGGTCCGCCTCGGCAGACCACCGGGACCCCGCGAGCTCGGCCACGACATCCGCGACCTGGGGCGTGGCATCGGCCAGGATGGCGCGAGCCAAACCTGCCTTCGCCGCGCCGTCGATCGACGGGTCGGTCAGGGTGCGGCGCAACGTGCCGGAGCTGTCGAGCGCATCGACCAGCGTGAACAGCTGCGCGGCGAACTGGGCCGAGTCTGCACCCGCCGCGCGGAGCACCGGCTCGAACCGAGCGGTGACCTGCTCCAACGACACCCGACTCGTCGCACGCATCATGCGACCGTTCCGGCGTCCGCCGTGGTCGATGCTTCGAGCTCGTCAAGGAACCGGTCGACGACGCGCGACTGGCGCACCTCGTCCGCCAGCGCCTCGCCGACGATCTTCGAGGCGAGCTCGGTCGCGAGGGCGCCCACCTCCGAACGGAGCGACATCACGACCTGCTTGCGCTCGGCCTCGATCTGGCGCTGGGCCGTCTCGTGGATCCGGGCGGCCTCGTCCGCGGCCTTCACGCGAAGCTCGGCCACGATCGCCGCGCCTTCGATGCGCGCGTCCTCACGGATGCGCGCCGCCTCGGCGCGTGCGTCGGTCAGCTCCTGCGTGTACCGCACCAGCGCCGCGTCGGCCTCGGCCTGGACCGACTCCGCCTTCGCGAGCCCACCCTCGATCAGGGCAGTGCGCTCATCGAGCACGGCCGTGAACTTGGGCAGCACGAGCTTGTAGAACAGCAGCGCGATCGGGATCACGACGACGGCGGACCACACCATGTCGTAGATCGCTGGGACGAAGAGCCGGATGCCCTCGACCTCCTCGCCGGCCGCCGCAGCCAGCTGCGCACTGGCGGTGAGCAGCGACATGGTCATCAGAACAGGAACCCGGCGATCAGACCGAGCAGCGCGAGCACCTCGACGAACGCAACACCGATGAACATGGTGGTGCGGAGCTGTCCGGCAACCTCGGGCTGGCGTGCGATGCCCTCAACGGTCTTGCCGATGAGGATGCCGAGGCCGATGCCCGGGCCGAGCGTCGCAAGCCCGTAACCGATCGTCGCGACGTTGCCCTCGACTGCGGCGAGAATGGTGGTCTCAACCATGGTGTTCCTTCCGTGGTGCGCCCGGCTCCCGGGCGGCAGCTTGATGTAGGTCAGTGGTGCGGGGACGACGAGTCGCCCGAGAACTAGTGCTCCTTCGACGTCGACAGGTCGATGTAGACGGCGGCAAGGAGCGCGAAGATGTACGCCTGCAACGCAGCGACGAGCATCTCGAAAAGGGTGAAGGCGAAGCCGGCGGCCAGCGACAGGAAACCGATCGCCTTCAGGGCACCGGTGGCCTCGAAGAAGAAGAAATGGGTGGCCCCGAAGCAGAGCACGAGCAGCAGGTGCCCGGCGATCATGTTCGCCGTGAGTCGGATCGCCAGCGTGGCGGGCCGGAACAGGAAGACCTGCAGGATCTCGATCGGCGTGATCAGGATGTACAGGAACCACGGCACGCCGGGCGGGAACAGGTTCGTCTTGAGGAACCCGCCGACCCCGTGGTGCGCCTTGATGCCGGCGCCGATGTACATCACGAAGACCCACAGCGCGAGCAGGATCGGGATACCGATGAGCGACGTCCCGGCGATGTTGAGCATCGGGATCACGCCGGTCAGGTTGAACGCGAGGACCGCGAAGAAGATCGTCGTGAGCATCGGGACGTACTTGTGGGCGCGGTCACCGAGGATCTCCTGGGCGATGTTGACCCGGACGAAGGAGAGCGCCATCTCGGCGACCCCTTGACCGCGGCCCGGGACGACCGACAGGCGACGGGCAGCGAGCCAGAAGAGAAGGCACAGGGTGATCGCCGCGACCACGCGCACGAGCATGATCCGGTTGAACTCGAAGGCCGTGCCCTCGAAGAAGATGGCGCCGGGGAAGAACTCGGCGATCGAGGGCGCATGGAAGCCACCGTCCCCCTCACCGGCGACGGGAAGGATCGTTGCAACGGTATACAGAACGGGCTCCCTGTCGTCGTGGGTCAGGGTGTTCGGGCGCAGCCGTGCGCGCCGGAGGACCTGGCCTCAATTGGATCGGTGGAAGCGTAACCCATGCGCCGCGCGAGCGGGGTTGGTCCTCCAACGTGCGGAGATGCGGCTACGGGCCGGGGACGACGTTCGGCACCCGCCCGTGCGCGACGGCCCGGTAGTCGATCAGGGCGGCCCCGATCACGCCCACCATGAGGACCCCGCCGAGCAGCCACTTGTCGTAGAAGTCGAACGGCCGCAGGAGGGCGAGCGCGAGGATGAGCACGAGCATCTTGGCGAGCCAGCTCCCCAGGACGACCGCCGCGGTCGTGGTCGCGCTCGCCCCGGCCGTCGTCAGCATGGAGACGACCGTCGTGCCCGAGAAGATGACGGTCAGGGCCACGCCCAGCACCGCACCCCACACGCCCGGCATCCCGGCGGCCAGGTAGCCGACCACGATGCCGACCACCGCGAGCACGACGACGAGCACGAGCATGTCCCGCAGCGCCGTGCGGAACACCGCCCGAGCCGCGTCCGTGCCGGTCGGCGCCTGGCTGTCGTCGGGGTTCGTCATGGGTGGTTCCCTTCGTCGGAGCCGGGGAGGTCGATGCGCGGGGCGTCCGGCACCGGCACCGGGGTGGCCAGGCTGGAGGTGTGCACGCGTCCGCGCAGCGGACCGAGCGTGAGCCCCGACGCGACGAGCACCCCGACCGCGAGCAGGACCAGCACCGTGGTGGTGGAGAACATGACGAGCGCGGCCGCACCGAACGCGAACACCGCCGTCCACAGATACATGATGACCACCGCCCGCTGGTGCGAGTGCCCGAGGGCCAACAGCCGGTGGTGCAGGTGCATGCGGTCGGGGTGGAAGGGCGAGGTCCCCGCCCCCACCCGACGGGTCACCGCCAGGCCCATGTCGAGCAGGGGCAGCAGCAGCACGGCGATCGGGAGCAGGATCGGCAGGAACGCCGGGATGGTCTGCCGGTTCGAGACGACCTCCGGATCGATCTGCCCGGTGACCACGATCGCGGCGGCCGCGATGAGGAGCCCGATCAGCATCGAGCCGGAGTCCCCCATGAAGATCCGGGCCGGGTGGAAGTTGTGCGGCAGGAAGCCGAGGCACGCCCCCACCAGGACGGCGATCACCAGCGTCGCGAGGTTGGACACGTCCGTCGGGCTGGCCGACTTCGTCAGCAGGTAGGAGTAGACGAAGAACGCCGTGCCGCCGATCGCGATCATGCCGGCGGCCAGACCGTCGAGGCCGTCCACGAAGTTCACCGCGTTCATGGCCACGACGACCGTGAGGATGGTGAGGAAGAGCCACAGCCGCGGGGACGCGATGAGCACCCCGCCGATCGGGAGCTGGTAGAGCAGCACCCCGCTCCAGGCGAGGTACCCGGCTGCCAGCACCTGGCCGACGAGCTTGGTCACCCAGTCCAGGTCCCAGATGTCGTCCGCGACGCCCAGGAGGCAGACCATCGTCGCCGCCCCCAGGATCCCCCAGGCTCGACGGGAGTCCTCGAACACGCCCTCGAGGAACGGGATCTGGCTGGCGACGAGCAGCGCGACGGCGATGCCGGCGAGCATCGCGATGCCACCGAGTCGAGGCGTGGGGATGGAGTGCACGTCGCGGGCCCGGACCGCGGTGATCGCGCCCGAGCGCAGTGCGACCCAGCGGGCGATCGGAGTCGTGAGGTAGGTGACCGCCGCGGCGATCAGCAGGACGAGCAGGTAGGCCTTCACCTGGGCTCCTCCGTCGGGGCCTCGCCGGCGGCCGAGGCCGGGTCGACGACCGGCGCGACCGTGCGCAGCGTGGCGAGGTCGATGGCGCCCGCGCGGACGAGCCGGAGCTCGCCGCCGGTCGCGTCCACGATCGTCGAGGCGACCCCACCGGGGGCGACGCCCGCGTCGAGGTAGACCGCCACGGAGCTGCCCAGCTGGTCGAGGGCGTCGGTCGCGGTGAGCGCGGCCGGCTGGCCGGTGCGGTTCGCGCTCGAGACCGCGAGCGGACCGGTGCGGCGCAGCAGCGCGAGCGCGGTCGGGTGGTCGGGCATGCGGAGCGCCACGGTGCCGCCGGTCTCCCCGAGGTCCCACGCGAGCGAGGGCTGCGCCCGGCAGATGACGGTGAGCCCGCCCGGCCAGAAGGCCGCGACCAGGTCACGTACCGCCTGCGGGACGTCGGCCGCGAGGCCGTCGAGCGTGCGCACGTCGGGCACGAGCACGGGCGGCGGGAGCTGACGTCCGCGTCCCTTCGCGGCCAGCAGCGCCGCGACGGCGTCGGGGTTGAACGCGTCGGCCCCGATGCCGTAGACGGTGTCCGTCGGCAGCACGACGAGCGCACCGCGGGTGACCGCGTTGACGGCCTCGTCGACGGCGGCGCCCCAGGTGTTCGGGTTTCCGGCTTCCATGCGACGGCTCTGCTCGCTCACGACGGCGAGTGTTCCACGTCGGGGGCCGACGGGTGCGCACCGACGCTCGTGCGGCGGGCGAGCACCATGCGCGCGCGACCGGTGAGGTCGAGCCCGGTGGTCGCCAGGGTGAACGCACCCACCCGGTCGACCATCGCGCGCGCGGCGGCGGCCTGGACCTCGGCGTGCTCGAGCACGAGCAGGCCGCCGGGCCGCAGCAGCCGGGCCGCCGCGGCCACGATCCCGCGCGGCACCTCGAGCCCGTCGGCACCCAGCCCGTAGAGCGCCACCGCCGGATCGTGCTGAGCGACCTCGGGGTCCACGGGGACCGCGCCCGGTGGGACGTACGGGGGGTTGGACACGACGACGTCGACCGACCCGTCGAGCTCGGTCAGGGCGGTGCGCGCGTCCCCGCGGTGCAGGATCACCCGGCCCGCCAGTGCGGGGGCGGTGGCCAGCACGTTGCGCTCGGCCCAGGCGTGCGCGCTCGCGTCCAGCTCGACACCGTGCACGACGGCGCCCGGGACCTCGTGCGCCACGGCGAGCGCGATCGCCGCCGACCCCGTGCACAGGTCGACGACCAGCACGTCACCGCGCACACGCACCACGTCGCGGGCGACGTCGATGGCCGCCTGGGCCACCTGCTCGGTCTCCGGTCGCGGGACGAACACCCCGGGTCCGACGGCGAGCTCGAGGCCACGGAAGGGCGCGGAACCCGTGAGGTGCTGCAGCGGGACCCGGGTGGCCCGGCGCGCCACCAGATCGGCGAAGCCCGCGGGGGCCGACCGTCCCAGGATCGCGGCGACCTGCAGCTCGCCGCGGCTGATGCCGAGCAGGTGCGCGGCCAGCAGCTCGGCATCGACCCGCGGCGACGGCACCCCGGCGTCGGTCAGTGCGCGCTCGGCGGCGCGCAGCGCCTCAGCGAGGCCCGTCGGTCCGGCGAGGCCCGTCGGCTCAGTGGGGCCCGTCGGCTCAGCGGGGCCCGTCGGTGCGTCGTCGGGCAGGGTCACACGAGCTCGCCCGCGGCCGCCAGCCGGGCAGCCTCGTCCGCCTCGATGGCGCTGCGGATGACTGGCTCGAGATCGCCGTCGAGCACGGTGTCGAGGTTGTAGGCCTTGAACCCGGTGCGGTGGTCGGCGATGCGGTTCTCCGGGTAGTTGTAGGTGCGGATGCGCTCGGAACGGTCCACGGTGCGCACCTGCGAACGCCGCGCCACGGACTGCGCGGCCGCCTCCGCCTCGGCCCGCGCGGCCAAGATCCGGGCACGCAGCACGCGCATGCCCTGCTCGCGGTTCTGCAGCTGGGACTTCTCGTTCTGCATGGACACGACGATGCCGGTCGGGAGGTGCGTGATCCGGACCGCGGAGTCGGTGGTGTTCACGGACTGCCCACCCGGGCCGGACGACCGGTAGACGTCGATGCGCAGGTCGTTCTGGTCGATCTCGACCTCGCCGGGGTCGTCTGCCTCGGGGAACACGAGCACGCCGGCGGCCGAGGTATGGATGCGGCCCTGCGACTCGGTCACGGGCACGCGCTGGACGCGGTGCACGCCGCCCTCGTACTTGAGCGACGCCCAGACCCCGTCACCCGGATCCGTCGGCACACCGCGGGACTTGACCGCAACCTGGACGTCCTTGTAGCCCCCGAGGTCCGACTCGGTCGCCTCGATCAGCTCGGTCTTCCAGCCGCGCCGCTCCGCGTACCGCAGGTACATGCGCAGCAGGTCGCCGGCGAACAGCGCGGACTCCTCGCCACCCTCGCCCGCCTTGATCTCGAGGATCACGTCGCGCGCGTCGTCGGGGTCGCGCGGGATCAGCACGCGCCGCAGCCGTTCGGCCGCCTCGTCGCAGGTCAGCGCGAGCGCGGGCAGCTCGGCCGCGAACGACGCGTCGTCCTGCGCGATCTCGGTCGCCTCGTCCAGGTCCTGGGAGGCCTGGTGCCAGGCGCGGTACGCGGCGACGACCTGACCGAGCTCGGCGTACCGCCGGCCGAGCGTGCGGGCCCGGCCCGCGTCGGCGTGCACCGCCGGGTCGGCGAGCTGGGTCTCGATGTGGGCGTGCTCCGCGAGCAGCGGCTCCACGACCCCGAAGTCCTCGCTCATGACTGACCTTCCCGTTGATCGTCCCCGCACCCGTCGGGCGTCGGTACACACAACAACGCCGGTGGGCCCGGGAGCCGCCATGGAGGGCGGCGCCCCGGATCCACCGGCGCGGTCTGGTCGCTAGCTCGGGGCGACGGTCTCCTCGACCGCCGGCGCGGCGACCTTCTTCTTGCCGTAGCGGGCCTCGAAGCGGGCCACGCGACCGCCGGTGTCGAGGATCTTCTGCTTGCCCGTGTAGAACGGGTGGCAGGCGTTGCAGACGTCGGCGCGAACGTCGCCGGACTTCTCCGTCGAGTGCGTGGTGAAGGTGTTGCCGCAGGTGCAGGTCACCGTCGTCAGCACGTACTCGGGGTGGATGTTCTTCTTCACGAGATCTCCTCGGTAACTGCCCCGGGTCGCGAGCGCGGCGCGCTCACGTGAACCGGAGACCGGTTGGACATTGTGCCAGAACAGGGCCGGGGTTCCGAATGTTCCCGTTTCCCCGCCCCATCCGCCCACCGGTGGGACGACGAACCCCGGCGCGGCGAGGACCAGATTGTTAGCCTCGACCTCAGACGTCCCAGGTCACCGCCGGTACGCCAGCACCGAGTCTGCACGGGGGGCCTCCATGAGGGAGCACGGGTCGTGGCCGGGCTTCGACGCCGCACAGCTCGAGCAGTACCTCGCCCTCGGGTACGTCCCCGACGCGGACGGCCCGGATCCCCTGCGACTGCTGGCGCGCTGGACCCGCCGGCCGCGACGCGACCCGGCCACGGTGTCGGAGCAGGCCCTGGTGACCGAGGGCGTGCGCGCGCTGCGGGCCGCCGTCGAGCAGGCCGCCTCGGCCGCGGGCACCCGCGGGGACCAGGTCGTGTTCCTCAGCGGCGGGCTCGACTCCCGCACGATCCTGGGCAGCCTGCTCGAGATCTTCGACCGGTCCGAGATCCTCGCCGTGACGTTCGGGAGGCCCGGGGAGCAGGACTTCGACTTCGCCGCCCGGGTGGCCACGGTGGCCGGCGTCCGGCACGAGACCCTCGGGTCGGCCGGTGTGGAGTGGACCACGCAGGGCCTCGTGGACTCCGTCCTGGCGCGGCAGATCCCGTTGCCGTTCCCGTTCGGCCAGCGGTACCTGAGCTATCTGCTGCACGCGCGGGTCGGGCCGGACAACGTGTTCTGGGACGGCCTGTGCGGGGACGAGGCCGGCGACTTCCGGACCCCTGTGGCGGGCGAGGAGTGGACCTGGACGGCGGCGGTGGACGAGTTCCTCGAGACGCAGCTGCTGCCGGACTGGCAACGGCTCGCCCGCCCGGGGTTCGATCCGCGGTCCGCGATGCCGTCGGAGCCGTGGTTCGACGACGACACCGTGTACTTCTACGACCAGCTCGAGTTCGGCATCCTCGCCCGGTCCAACACCGGCACGCGTCTGCTGCGCGACTACACGATCTGCACGCCGTTCCTGAGCCAGGCCTGGCTGGACTTCTGCCTGAGCCTGCCCACCCGGTACCGCCAGAAGGCGTACCTGTACCAGGAGATCCAGAAGCAGGCGCTCCCGACGCTGTTCTCCCTGCCGGTGACGACCTACGGCGGCGGCGCGGTGCTCGAACCGTCGTTCACGCGCAGGTCGCGCAACCTCCGACGTCGGGTGGTGGGCAAGGCGGGCCGGATGGGAGTCCCCCTCGGGCCGCTCGGACGGGCGCCGGCTCCGGCCGGTGCGAACGCGGCGATCCGCGCGGCCTACCGGCACCCCGGCCCGATCCGCGACCTGGTCGAGAGCAACCTCGCCGATCTGGCCGACCGGGGCGTGCTCGACTGGATCGACGTCGCGGCGGTGCTGCCGGGCGTCCTGGCCCCGGCCCGCTACAACCCCGGGCGGCACACCGGCGTGCCGGCCAGCGACTCCGTCATCACCCGGCTCCTCGGCCTCGAGATCAACCTCAAGGCGGTCGAACAGCACCGGAGCCGACCCGGATCGTGAGATCCAGCCCGGCTCCGGTGCGTCGCGCGATCGATCCGGTGCCTAGCGGTCCCGGTCACCCGCGTTGAGGGGGCCGGTCGTCTTCTGCACCTGCAGGAGGAACTCGACGTTCGAGCGGGTCTCCCGCAGCTTGCCGAGGAGCAGCTCGATCGCCTGCTGCTGGTCCAGGGCGCTCATCACGCGGCGCAGCTTCCAGTTGATCTTCAGCTCGTCGGCCGGCACGAGGATCTCCTCGCGGCGGGTACCGGACGCGTCGACGTCGACGGCCGGGAAGATCCGCTTGTCCGCGAGCTGACGGGAGAGCTTGAGCTCCATGTTCCCGGTGCCCTTGAACTCCTCGAAGATGACCTCGTCGGCCTTGGAGCCGGTCTCGACCAGGGCCGTCGCCAGGATGGTCAGCGAACCACCGTGCTCGATGTTGCGCGCCGCACCGAAGAACCGCTTCGGCGGGTACAGCGCGCTGGAGTCGACACCACCGGACAGGATGCGCCCGGAGGCCGGGGCGGCGATGTTGTAGGCGCGCCCGAGCCGGGTGATGGAGTCGAGGAGCACGACGACGTCCTGGCCCAGCTCGACCAGGCGCTTGGCCCGCTCGATCGCGAGCTCGGCGACCGTGGTGTGGTCGTCGGCCGGCCGGTCGAAGGTCGAGGCGATGACCTCACCCTTGACCGTGCGCTGCATGTCGGTGACCTCTTCAGGACGCTCGTCGACGAGCACCACCATGAGGTGGACCTCAGGGTTGTTCGTCGTGATCGCGTTGGCGATCGCCTGGAGCACGAGGGTCTTGCCCGCCTTGGGCGGCGAGACGATCAGGCCGCGCTGGCCCTTGCCGATCGGCGAGACCAGGTCGATGACCCGGGTGGTGAGGATGTTCGGCTCGGTCTCCAGCCGCAGGCGCTCCTGCGGGTAGAGCGGGGTGAGCTTGCCGAACTCGGGGCGACCGTGCGCCTCCTCCGGGCTACGACCGTTGACCGAGTCGAGTCGCACCAGCGCGTTGAACTTGCTGTTGCGGCCCGCGCTCGGGTTCGGGACCTCGCCCTCGTGCGGCTGGCGGACGGCGCCGGTGACGGCGTCTCCCTTGCGCAGACCGGCCTTCTTGACCTGACCCATGGCGACGTACACGTCCGTGTCGCCGGGCAGGTACCCGCTCGTGCGGACGAACGCGTAGTTGTCCTTGATGTCGAGGATGCCCGCGACCGGGAGCAGGACGTCGTCCTCGCTGACCTCGACCTCTTCGTAGCCGGCGAGGTTGTCCGCGCCGCCCGGACGGCCGCCGCGCGTGCGCTTGTTGCGATCGCGGTCACGGTACCGGTCCCGGCTGCGGCGGCGACGGCCACCGCGCTCGTCGTCCTCGTCCGGGGCGTTGTTCGGGTGCAGGGGACGGTTGGGGTTCTGGCGCTGCTGGCCGGCCTGGTTCGCCTGCTGGTTCGCCGCGGGCGGGGCGGACTGGCCCTGGTTGCCCTGCTGGTTCGACTGCTGGATCGGCTGCCGCTGCGACCGGTCGTCGCCGTCGGACTGCGCGTACTCGGGCGCGACCTGCTCGCCCTGCGGGGCGCCGACGCCACGACCGGACCGGCGCGACGTGCGCTCGGGCCGCTCGGTGACGGCCGCCACGGACCCGACCGCGTCGATCGCGCGGGCCGCCCGGTCGCCCCTGGTCTCGCCACGGGTGTCGTGCTGGTGAGAGTCGGCCTGCCGGGACTCGGCGACGGCGCGACGCACATCGAGGATCGGCGCGGCAGCGCGCTCGTCGGTGTCAGCCTGCTCGGCCACCTCCGGCTGGGCGCCTCGCACCGGGCGCCGCGTGCGGGGCGCACGCTCGACGGTCGCGACGGCGACGGCGACGGGGGCGACGGCGACGGGGGCGACCTCGGTGGTTGTTGCTGCCTCGGTCGTCCGACGCGGCTCTGCCGTCCGGGCCGCCGTCCGGGTCGGCGCGGTCGCCTGGGCCGGCGCCGTCGCCGTCGCCCGGGCGGGGCGGCCGTCGCGGCGCTCCTTGATGGCGTCCACGAGGTCGCTCTTGCGCATCTTGGACGTCCCGGTCACCCCGAGCTGGGACGCGAGCGCCTGCAGCTCCGGGAGGCGCAGCGCAGAGATCGCGGCGCTCCGGGTAGATCCGCCCGCAACGCCCGGCTGGGTGCCGTTGGCACCCGGGGCACTGTTCACGGCGGCATCGATGGTTTCGGTCACGAAGGATCCTTCCCCCTCGTCGGCGGCCAGCCGATCAGCAGAGGTGGCCGCGATCTACGTCCGGCGCCAGACGGCCGGATCGTTGCTCAAGCCGCACGCTCGGCATGCAGAGATGCCGGAAAGCGCGGGGCTGGATTGCCTCCGGCTCGGCCGGCGCGCACGTGCGCGGTCTCGGATCCAGATCCAGGGGGCTCGTTCATATTAGCACCGGTCCCTGCGCCAGTCCCGCTTTCGGACGTCGCGGAGCGGTCGAACCGAACGCTCCCCGAGCGGCCCGGCGCCGCTCAACCGGGGATGCGGTCGACCCGGGCGCCGGCACCGTCCACGCCGGGGCGCAGCACCTGCCAGCCCCCCATGACCCCGCCGAACACGGCCCGCACCGCGTCGTCGGCGTCGGTCGCACCGCCGCCGGTCGCGCGCGCGAGCGCCAGCACCGTCGGCCCGGCACCCGAGACGACGGCCGCCACCCCGAGCGCGCGCAGGGCGTCGACGAGCGCGAGGCTCTCGCTCATCACGTCCGCGCGGTACCTCTGGTGCAGCCGGTCCTCCGTCGCGGGGAACAGCAGGTCCGGACGACGGGTGAGGGCCTCGATGAGCAGCGCGGCGCGGCCCGCCTGGAACGCGGCGTCGGTGTGCGGAACCGAGGCCGGGAGCACGCTGCGCGCGCGCGAGGTCGCCAACCGCGTGCTGGGCACGAGGACGATGGGAGTGAGGCCCGGATCGATCGCGATGCGGACGGCCTTCGGGTCGTCGGCATCGGACCAGGCGATCGTCGCGCCGCCAAGGATGGCCGGCGCCGCATTGTCCGGATGCCCCTCGAGCTCGGTCGCGAGCCGGAGGGCGACCTCGTCGTCGAGCGCCTCGGGGTCCCCGATCAGGCCGCGCGCGGCGAAGATGCCGGCGACGACGGCGGCCGCGGACGACCCCAGTCCGCGACCGTGCGGAATCCGGTTCACGCAGGTGAGGTGCAACCCGGTCTGCGGCGCGCCGACGTGGTCCAGCGCGAGGCGGACCGCCCGGATCACGAGGTGCGTCTCGTCGTCGGGCACCTCGCCCGCACCCTGGCCCTTGACCTCAACGACGACACCGGGCGAGCCCAGCGCGCGGACCTCGAGCTCGTCGCGCAGCCCGAGGGCGAGCCCGAGCGAGTCGAAACCCGGACCGAGGTTCGCACTCGTCGCCGGTACGCGGACCCGGACATGGTCGTGCCCGAGCCTCATGCGCAGTCCCCCATCTCCGCGCGCGCCCTAGTCGAGCTCGAGCGCGCGGGCGATGGACACCACGTCCGCGCTGACCCGCACCGGGGTGACCTCGGCGCCGTCGGCCGTGCGCAAGGCCCACTGGGGATCCTTGAGGCCGTGGCCCGTGACCGTCACGACGATCCGCGCCCCCGCCGGGACCCGGCCCTGCTCCGCGAGCATGAGGATCCCGGCCACGCCGGCCGCGGAGGCGGGCTCGACGAACACGCCGCACTCGCGCGACAGGATCCGGTGCGCGGCCAGGATCTGCTCGTCCGTGACGGCCTCGATCAGCCCGCCCGACGTGTCGCGCGCGGCCTCCGCCTGCGCCCACGACGCCGGGTTGCCGATCCGGATCGCCGTCGCGATCGTCTCGGGGAAGGTGACCGGGTGGCCCAGCACGATCGGGGCCGAACCGGCGGCCTGGAAGCCCCACATCATCGGGAGCCGGGTGGCGGGCCCCGACTCCGCGTACTCGGTGTAGCCCTTCCAGTACGCGGTGATGTTGCCGGCGTTGCCGACTGGGAGCGCGTGGATGTCCGGCGCGTCGCCGAGCGTGTCGACGACCTCGAACGCGCCGGTCTTCTGCCCCTCGATCCGGTCGGGGTTCACCGAGTTCACGAGCTCGACCGGGTAGGCGTCGGCGAGCTTGCGCGCGGCGATGAGGCAGTCGTCGAAGTTGCCGTCGACCTGCAGCAGGCGCGCGCCGTGCGCGATCGCCTGGCTCAGCTTGCCCATCGCGATCTTGCCGTCGGGAACCAGCACGGCACAGACCATGCCGGCCGCGACCGCGTAGGCCGCCGCGGAGGCGGAGGTGTTGCCGGTCGACGCGCACACGACGACCTTGGCGCCCCGCGAGGCCGCCGCGGAGATCGCCGTCGTCATGCCGCGGTCCTTGAACGACCCGGTCGGGTTCATCCCCTCGACCTTGAGGAACACGTTCGCGCCCGTCCGCACGGACAGCGCGGGCGCCGGGACGAGCGGCGTGCCGCCCTCCCCCAGCGTGACCACGTGCGTCTGGACGTGCGCGGGCAGCCGGTCGGCGTACTCGGCGATGATTCCGCGCCACTGGTGGGCCATCAGGCTCCTTCAACTCTCAGGACGGACACGACACCGGTCACCGAGTCGAGTTCGGCGATCGCCGCGACGGTGGCCGCGAGCGCGGCGTCGGTCGCCGCGTGGGTGGTGATGATCAGGTGGGCCAGCGCGCCGGGGACGGCAGGTCCGCCGGGGACGACCGGCGCGCCGCCGTCGGGCCGGGGGGCCTGCCGGACGGCCTCGATCGAGACGCCGTGCTGCGCGAGCACCGCGGCGACCTGCGCGAGCACGCCCGGCCGGTCGGCCACGTCGAGCCGGATCTGGTACCGGGTCACGGCGGCCGAGGCCGGCAGCATCGGCAGGTCGGCGTAGCGCGACTCGACCGGGCCGCGGCCCCCGAGCACGCGGTGCCGCGCGGCCGAGACGACGTCGCCCAGGACGGCGGACGCGGTCGGTGCCCCGCCGGCGCCGCGACCGTAGAACATCAGCCCACCGGCGGCCTCGGCCTCGATGAACACCGCGTTGAACGCGCCGTGCACGCCGGCGAGCGGGTGGCTGGTCGGGACGAGGGCGGGGTGCACGCGCACCGACACGCCGGCGTCGGTCATCTCGGCGATCGCCAGCAGCTTCACGACGTGCCCGGTGCGCGCGGCCCAGGCGACGTCGTCGGCGGTGACCCCGGTGATGCCTTCGCGCTGGACGCAGCTCAGCGGCACGCGGGTGTGGAACGCGATCGAGGCCAGGATCGCGGCCTTGGCCGCCGCGTCGAAGCCTTCGACGTCGGCGGTCGGGTCGGCCTCGGCGTACCCGAGCGCCTGGGCCTGCGCGACGGCGCTCGCGAGGTCGAGGCCCTCGGTCGCCATCTGGTCGAGCACGTAGTTGGTGGTGCCGTTGACGATCCCGAGGATCCGGCGGATCTTGTCCCCGGCGAGCGACTCGCGTACCGGGCGCACGAGCGGGATCGCGCCGGCGACGGCGGCCTCGAAGTACAGGTCGACCCCGGCGGCGTCGGCGGCGGCGTAGAGCGTGGGACCGTCCTGCGCCAGCAGCGCCTTGTTGGCGGTCACGACGCTCGCCCCGGCGGCGATGGCGCGCAGCATCAGCGTTTTGGCCGGCTCGATCCCGCCCATCACCTCGATGACGATGTCGGCGCGCTCGACGAGCGCCGCCGCGTCGGTGGTCAGCAGGGCCCGGTCGATGCCGGGGCGAGAAGCGTCGAGATCACGCACGGCGATGCCGACGAGCTCGAGCGGCGCACCGACGCGCGCGGCGAGGTCGGCACCCTGCTCGGCGAGCAGCCGGACGACCTGCGTGCCCACGACCCCGCAGCCCAGGAGGGCCAGGCGCAGCGCGCGCCCCTGTGCGGCGCCCGCGGGCGCACCGTCCGAAGCTGCCACGTGTGCGCGCCACCCTTCATCCGTTGACCTGCCCGTACCGCTCCCGCGTGCACGTCCCGCGGCCGCAGGATGCCTGCGCGCCCGCACGACCCCACGGGCCGCAGAGGGCGAGGGAATCCTTGCCGTCCAGGTACTCTCCCGGACGGCCGTCTCAGGATACGGGTGCCGACCCCGCCTCCGGCCCCTCCCGACCCGCCCTACCGGCCGCACCGGCCGCCGAGTGCGGGACTTGCGCTGCTGGTCAGGCCGTCCGAACAGCATGTTGCCCGCACTCGCGGTTCGTCCGGGCGGGAGGTGGTGGGTCAGCCTTGGTCGAGGGCGTGGAGGTCGGCTTCGGTCTCGCGGCGGATCAGGGTGCGGACCGTGCCGTTCGTCACCGCGAGGACCGGGGGGCGCGGGACGTGGTTGTAGTTGCTCGCCATCGACCGGCCGTACGCGCCCGTGGCGGGCACCGCGAGCAGGTCGCCGCGGGCGACGTCGGCGGGCAGGAACACGTCGTGCACGACGATGTCGCCGCTCTCGCAGTGCTTGCCGACCACCCGGCACTGGACCTGCTCGGCGCTCCCGGTCCGGGAGGCCAGCGCGGCGGTGTACCGGGCGTCGTACAGCGCCGGACGCAGGTTGTCGCTCATGCCGCCGTCGACCGAGACGTAGGTGCGGGTGAAGGCGGGCGGGCCGTCCACCGTGACCTCTTTGACCGTCCCGATCTCGTACACGGTGAACGTCGTCGGGCCCACGATCGCCCGGCCTGGCTCGATCGAGATGCGCGGCACCGGTGTGCCCAGCACGCCGCACACGTCGCCGACCACCCGGGCGAGCTCGCCCGCCACGCGGACCGGGTCGATCGGGACGTCGTCGGGCAGGTAGGCGATGCCGAACCCGCCGCCGAGGTCGACCTCGGCCATGAGGTACCCGCTCTCGGTCGCCAGCTCGGCGCGCAGACGCAGCAGCTTGCGGGCCGCCTCGGTGAACCCGGTCGGGTCCAGGATCTGGGAGCCGATGTGCGAGTGGATCCCGCGCAGCTCGAGCTCGGGGCGCGCGAGGACCGCGAGCAGCGCGGCGGCGGCCTGCCCGCCGGCGATCGACAGCCCGAACTTCTGGTCCTCGTGCGCGGTGGCGATGTACTCGTGCCCGCCCGCGTGCACGCCGGTGGTCACGCGGACCATCACCGGCGCCGGCCGGCCGTCGCCGCGCGCGCGGACGGCGTCGGCCAGGCGTTCGATCTCGGTCAATGAGTCCACGATGATCCGGCCGACACCGGCGTCCAGGGCCCGCGTCAGCTCGGTGTCGGACTTGTTGTTGCCGTGCAGCCCGATGTCGGCTCCAGGTACGCCCGCGCGGAGCGCGACGGCGAGCTCTCCGCCGGTGGCGGTGTCGACCCGCAGCCCTTCCTCGTGCGCCCAGCGCGCGACGGCGACCGACAGGAACGCCTTGCCCGCGTAGTAGACGTCGACCTCCGTGCCGATCGCGGCGAACGCCCGGGTGAACGCGTCCCGGTAGGCCCGGGCACGCGCCCGGAAGTCCGCCTCGTCGAGCACGTACGCCGGCGTGCCGAACGTCGCGGCGATCTCCCGCACGTCGACGCCCGCCACCCGCAGCGCACCGTCCGCGCCGCGCGTGACCCCCGCCGACCACAGGTCTCCGTCGAGCGGCGACCCGTCCTCGGTGGGCGATCCCGTCGCGACGCCCGCCGGTGCGCTGACCGGCACGACCACGTCGCGCGCGCTCACATCCGCTCCGGGGCGCTCACACCGAGCAGGCCGAGCCCGTTCGCGAGCACCTGGCGGGTGGCGTCGTTGAGCCACAGGCGCGTGCGGTGCAGGTCCGTGACCTCCTCGTCGCCGAACGGCGCGACCCGGCACTGGTCGTACCACTTGTGGTAGGACCCGGCGAGCATCTCGAGGTAGCGCGCGACCCGGTGCGGCTCGCGCAGCTCGGCCGCCTGCGCGACGACGCGGGGGTACTCGCTGAGCGCCCCGATCAGCACGCTCTCGGCGACGTGGTCGAGCAGGGACGCATCGAAGCCGTCCGCACGACGCACGCCGGCGTCGGCCGCGTTGCGGGCGACGTTCGCTGTGCGGGCGTGCGCGTACTGGACGTAGAACACGGGGTTCTCGTTCGTCGCCTTGGTGAGCAGGTCGAGGTCGATGTCGAGCATCGAGTCGGTCGACGAGCGGGCCAGGGAGTACCGGGCGGCGTCCACCCCGACGGCGTCGACCAGGTCGTCGATGGTGACGACCGTGCCCGCGCGCTTGGACATCCGCACCGGCTGGCCGTCCTTGAGGAGGTTGACCATCTGGCCGATGAGGATCTCGAGGTTGGTCCAGGGGGTGTCCCCGAACGCCGCGCACATCGCCATCATCCGGCCGACGTACCCGTGATGGTCGGCACCGAGCATGATGATCACGCGGTCGAAGCCGCGCTCGCGCTTGTCGAGGTAGTACGCCAGGTCGGCGGCGATGTACGCCGCCTCGCCGTCGGACTTGATGATGACCCGGTCCTTGTCGTCCCCGAAGTCCGTCGTGCGCAGCCAGGTCGCGGCGTCCTTCTCGTAGATCCGGCCCAGTGCGCGCAACCGGGCGATCGCGCGGTCGACGGCGCCGGAGTCGTGCAGCGAGTTCTCGTGGAAGTAGACGTCGAAGTCCACGCCGAACGCGTGCAGCGACGCCTTGATCTCCGCGAACATCAGGTCGACGCCCGCGGCGCGGAACGCCTCCTGCGCCTCGTCGTCGGGCAGGGTGCGCGGATCGGGCCGACCGGCGGTGGCGGCACCGGCGATGACCTGGTCGGCGATCTCGGAGATGTACGCACCGCCGTACCCGTCCTCGGGCGCGTCCTGGCCGCGGGCCGCCGCGAGCAGCGACTGGGCGAACCGGTCGATCTGCCCCCCGTGGTCGTTGAAGTAGTACTCCCGCGCGACCTTCGCCCCGGCGGCCTGCATGATCCGTGCGAGCGAGTCGCCGACGGCGGCCCAGCGGACCCCGCCGATGTGGATCGGCCCGGTCGGGTTGGCCGAGACGAACTCGAGGTTGATGGACTCCCCCGCGAGCGCGTCGCCGCGCCCGAACGCCGCACCGGCCTCGACGGCCGTGCGGACGAGCTCGCCGGCGGCGGACGCCAGCAACGTGATGTTGAGGAAGCCGGGGCCCGCGACGTCCACGGCGCTGACTCCGGGCACGGCGGCGAGGCGCCGGGCCAGCTCTTCGGCGAACGCGCGCGGCGCCATGCCGGCCTTCTTGCCCAGCTGCATCGCGATGTTGGTCGCCCAGTCGCCGTGCTCGCGCTGGCGCGGACGCTCGACGTGCACCGTGGTCGGGAGGTCAGCCGGGTCGAGGGCGAAGGTGCCATCGGCCACGGCGTCGGTCAGGGCGGCATGCAGGGCGTCGGAAAGGCTCGCAGGTGTCACCTGCGCGAGTTTACCGAGTGTCCGCCGGCGCTCCGCGCCGCGCCGGTCAGAGCGGGTAGTCCAGGTAGATCGCGATGACGGCGTCGTGCGGGCCGCGCAGGGTGAGCGCGGCGGTGTAGTTCGTGGCGACGATCGTCGTCACGTCGCCGACCTCGTAGATCCGGTAGGCGACCTCGTCGCCACCGTCGCCCTGGTCGACCAGCTGGTCCGGGGTGAAGGCCGCGTCCTGGGTCGTGGCCCACGCCTCGCCCTCGGCCTCGGTGGTCCAGTCGGTCAGGAACACCTCGACGACGCTGGTGCCGTCGGTGTAGCTCGCGGTGTACGACTCGAGCGCGCCGGCCGCGACCAGGGCGTCCTGCGGGACGAACCCGTCGGTCGCGAAGCCCGCGACCTCGAGCGGCGCAACGTCGAGCAGCGGGGTGAGACCGGTCTCGACGCCGGTCTCGTCGCTCGTCTCCTCGCTCGCCGCGGTGGGCTCCGCGGACGGTTCACCGACCGACAGCTCGCTCTGCGTGTCGCCGAGGTCGAACGTCGCGGTGCCGACGCCGGCGATCAGCACGAGCGCGATGAAGAGGCCCCAGAAGAGGGTCACCAGCGCACCGAGCACGATCCCGGCGATCGCGAGCCCGCGGCCGGAGGTCCCGTTCGCCCTGGTCCGCTTGAGCCCGAGGATGCCGAACACGATCGGGATGACCCCGAAGCCGAGGATGCCGGTGACGAGGGCCGTGATCGAGAAGCCGTCGGTCGAGGTCGGCCGCTGGCCGTACGCACCGGGCTGGGCGTAGCCGGTGGGCTGGGCGTAGGTGGGCTGCTGCGCGTAGCCCTGCGGCTGCGGGTAGCCCTGCGGCTGCGCCGTGTGCTGCGGCTGCGCGTAGCCCTGCTCCTGGGCGTATCCCGGCTGCTGCGCGTAGCCCGCCTGCTCCGCGTACCCCGGCTCCGATTCGGCTCCTGCGTCGGGCCCCTGCTGGTCGTTGCTCACGGCATCCCTGTCACTCGTTCGGGCCGACTCGCCGTCGACCACCTCAGGCACAGCACCCATGTGTTGTGCCTGCTCAGCGTAGGGGTGCGGCCACCACTGCGGGTTGATCTTCCGGCGCGTCCGGCGCGGCGTCGCCACCACGCGGACCCCAGAGGTCCTCGAGCATCCCGGGCCGGCACGCGACCACCCCCGCCACGGCGAGCACCACCACCGTCCCGATCAGGAACGCCAGGGCCGCCGTCCACGTCCCCGTCGCACCATGGAGGATCCCGACGAGCAGGGGCCCGAGCGCCGCCGCGGCGTAGCCGATCCCCTGCACGAACCCGGAGAGCGCCACCGCCCCGGCGGCCGTCCTCGTCCGGAGGCTGAGCAGCGTGATGACGAGCGGGAAGACGCTCGGCGCGAGCCCGAGGAAGACGATCCACACGGCGGTCCCGCGGCTCGGCGAGAAGATCAGGCCGAGGTAGCCGACGACGAAGCAGGCCGCGAGCGCGAGGACCAGCGGGAGCGCGTTGCGCATCCGGGCGGCCAGCGGTGGGACCACGAAGGAGCCCGGCAGCGCGAGGATCGCGAACAGCGCCAGCCACCGCCCGCCGTCGTCGGCCGTCAACCCGGCATCGGCCAGGACCAGGGGCAGCCAGGCGAAGACCGCATAGACGTTGAGCGAGTTCATCCCGAACAGGATCGCCAGGCCCCACGCGAGCGGGGTGCGCGTCACGCGGCCCGGTGCGCGGCGCGGCGGGCTGGCCGGGCGCGCCACCACCGTCCGCACGATCACGACCACCCAGGGGACGACGGCGACGAGCCCGACCAGCGACCAGGAGGCGAGCGTCAGGCGCCAGCCGATCGCCTCGGCCACGGGAACCGCGAGCAGCGCGGGGATCGTCGTGCTGAACGCCATCGCCATCGAGTAGACGGCCGTCATCGCGCCGATCCGGTCGGGGAAGTACCGCTTGACGAGCGGCGGCAGCAGCACGTTGCCCATCCCCATGCCCGCCAACGCGATCACGGTCCAGGCCAGGAAGCCGGCCGGGGTGCTGGTCGTCGCACGCACGATCTCGCCGATCGCGCTGGCGGCCATCGCCGCGACCAGGACCTGTTCGAGGCCGAACCGGCGCGCAAGCAGCGGCGCGAGCGAGCCGAACACCGCGAACGAGACGACCGGGATCGTCCCGAGGATGCCGATCTGCGGGTCGGTCAGCGCGACGTCGGCGCGCACGGCGGTGAGGATCGGCGAGACGGCCGCCACCGCGATCCGCAGATTGAGCCCCACGAGCACGACGCCGATCACGGCAACCCACCGCCCGCGCCATGGACGACGGACGGTGAGCGCGGTCATGGGCCTCGTTCTGTGCGCGGACTGGCGTGGAGAGAGCGAGGGGAGTTGACTGCACCGCATCGCTAGTCAAGGAGAATACCTGGGATGAATCGTCGAACCGGTCTTATCGATCAGGCCGTCGACCGGCTGCGCGCCCAGATCACGGGCGGCACGTGGCCCGTCGGCAGCCGCATCCCCGCCGAACCCGCCCTCACCGAGATGCTCGGGGTGGGGCGCAACACCGTCCGTGAGGCGGTCCAGTCGCTCGTGCACGCCGGCCTGCTGCAGCGCCGTCAAGGCTCCGGCACCTACGTGGTGGCACGCTCGGAGCTCGGAGTGACGATCGGTCGCGAGATCGCCGACGCCCGCCAGCGCGACGTCCTCGAGGTGCGCCGATCGCTCGAGGTCGAGACCGCCCGCCTGGCGGCGCACCGGCGTACCCCCGCGGACGTGGCCGACCTGATCGCGCACCGCGAAGCGCGCACCGCGGCCTACAGCGCGGGTGACCTCGACGCCATGGTGTCCACCGACCTCGACCTGCACCGCGCCATCGCGCGGACCGCCCGCAACCCCGTGCTGCTCTCGCTGTACGAGAACCTGCTCGGCGCGATCGGGGAGAACATCCGGTTCAACTTCGAGCGCCCCACGCACACCGACGACAACCACGACGGCCTGGTCGACGCCATCGCCGCCGGCGACGACGAGCGCGCCGTCCGGGAGATCACGACCTACCTCTCCAAGCAGCTCGGCGAGGGCTGAGCCGCTGGCGCCGGTGCGGGTGGCGATGCCCGTGCCGGTGGCGATCACGGGGGTCCGTCTGCGTGCGGTAGTGTCTTGCCCCGTGCCAGATGGTGGCACTGGCCCGCGTAGCTCAGTGGATAGAGCGTCCGCCTCCGGAGCGGAAGGCCGAAGGTTCGAATCCTTTCGCGGGCACCCTTCTCACCTGCACAAACGTCCGGCCGTGCCAGGTACGTGCCAGATCCGCTCGAGATCGAGAATCTCGCGGACTTCACCCGATCGCCACAACGACGCGCCCCTCGGCCCTGGTGTGGGGTCGAGGGGCGCTCGTGTGTCAGGTACGACAGATCAGACCGCGCCGCTCATGTTCAGTTTCCGAATGGTCGCTTCCGGCGACGTCTTGCCGTGCCAGTCCGTGTGCTTGGTCAGGTTGCGCGTGAGGGCCGCGCAGATCGGGCACTCGGCAGGTTCCGGCTGGTTGGTGCTGCTCTCGGTCATCTCAACGGCTCCTCGTTGTTGGTAGTACCTGAACCCTAGACGGCTCGCATCATCGCCAGGCGCCGCGCGACCGCTGCTGCCGTGCCTGCCGGGTCGCTGATCTCGGTGATATTGAAGGTCGCACTCGATGCCACGCTGGCACCGCTCGAGCCCGCACCAACCAGCCCGCCCTCGGCATACCCGCGCGCGTTGATTGCGAGCAGGTTCGATACGCCGAACTTCTTCGCGGACGATGCCTTGATGACGACCTCACCCTTGTGGACGATGCCCGCGGGCTGATACTTCGCGCCGTCGCCCGTGTAGCCGCCGTCCGCATAGGCCGTCTGACCACCCGCGCCGCCCATTCCTGTGGCGATCGTCACCTTGTGATTGGCGTTGCTCGTCAGGAATGCGTCGATCGCCCGCTGTGCATTCTCGGTATCGATCGTCACCTGAGAGACGACGTTCGCCGGGATGAGCCCGAGCTGATCAGCGAGGATTCCTGCCTCTTCAGCACCCATGCCCATTGCGTCGGCCGCGAGCAGGAATGCCTCGCGCGTCGAGCCCATCTGAGCCTGAATCTCAGCCTGAGATGAACCGTTCGCACGCATCGACTCGATGAGTTTCCAGCCAGATTCGGAGATCCCGTCAAGCGCCGCCTGATTCGCGCGACCCTTCTCGGTCGTGATGTCGAGCGTCTTTCCGTTCTCCTCGAGCGATGCCGTAGCGTCGTCGATTGCAGCCTGTAGACCGCGCTGCGCATCACGCTCGGACATGACGACACCGGACGCCTCGGACTGGATCCCGATGAGCTCCGTCAGCGCGTCGACCTGTTCCGTGATCGACACGCTCGTGTACTCGTATCCGGCTGAGAGCGCATCCTGTGCGCCCGTGGCCTCCTGGTCGATGAGCAGCTTCGCGGCGACGATCCCCTTGGCATCCGTGAGTCGAGCGCCCTGGTCCTCGATGTTCGTGATGAACCGCTGCGCCATGCCCTCGTTCTTCTGGGACATCGAGAAGTTGTTGTCCATCCACTCCTTCGCGCCCGACGTCGCCGCGGCCATCGCTTTCGGCTGACCCTCGTAGGCTCGCGTCAGGGTCTCGATCGAGACTCCCATCTGCTCGGCGGCCTCGACCATCGACTTGCTGTTGTTGATCCCGAACGACTGATCTTTGGTCAGTTCAGCCGAGATCCACGCCGCTGAGTTCTCCGTCAGCGCGCCGTTCTGCTGGTCGAGTGCGTCGGCGAGCGAACTCACCTTCTGCGCCGCCTCGCCCTGCGCGGTGGCCCATGCCGTGACCCCGATCAGTCCGACCGTGAGCGCGGCCCCGACGCCGCTCATGGCGATCTTGGCCCCGTTGGCAGAGAGCCCCATCGTCTTGAGCGCGTTGCTCGTCTCCACGATCCTCGGGGCGGCGATGAGGAACCCACCGCCGAGCAGACCCACCGCCGCGACCGTCCCGCCGATGGCGAGCGCCGTGCCCTGGATGCCCTCGGGTGCGCTCCCGAACGCATCGACCATGCCCGTGAGGTTCTGGGTCATGTCGCGCAGGATCGCGTTAGCGCTCGAGCCCGTCTGGATGAGCGCCGTGTCGAACGCCCCCCCAAGACGCTCGAGATCGCCGCGCAGGTTGTCCGTCTTGAGCGCCGCGGTCTCGGCCGCGTAGCCCTGGTCGTTGACCTTCTCCGTCCATGCCTCCACGCCCGTCGCGCCCTCGTTGTAGAGCACGCTCGCCGCGCGCACCGCATCAGAGCCGAAGATGACCGACATCGCGGCGTTGCGAGCCTCGGGGGTCAGGTCCTTCATCGAGGTCTGGAGGTTGCCCGCGAACTCGGAGAGCCCGACGAAGTTGCCACCAGAGTCATACGCCGAGATCCCGAGCTCGTCCATCGCCTTCTGAGCCTCGGCCGACTGTGGGGTGAGGCGGGAGAGCATCGCTTTGAAGCTCGTCCCGGCGTCCGAGCCGATCAGTCCCGCGCTGGCGAACGCCGCGAGGCCACCCGTGGTCTCCTCGATGCTGAGCCCGGTCTGTGAGGCCACAAGCCCGGCTTGCTTAAGGGCCATGCCCATGTCCTCGACGGACCCCTGAGCCTTACCCGCACCAGCCGCCAGGAGGTCGGCGACGTGCGGGACGTCGGAGCCCTCGAGGTTGAATATGTTGAGCGCCGTCGCCGCGATCTCGGCAGCCTGGCCCACGTCCATCGCGCCAGCCGCTGCGAGGCTCAGCGCGCCGTCGAGCCCGCCTGCCAGGACGTCGGTGGTCGAGATCCCCGCCTTGGCGAGCTCGTCCATCGCGCCCGCTGCCTCGGTCGCGCTGTACTGCGTCTCTGCCCCGGCCTGCATCGCTGCCGCGCGCAAGAGATCCATGTTCCCGGTCGTCTCGTGCGTGCTCGCCTTGACGTTGGACATCGCCTGATCGAAGTCAGCGAACTTCGAGATCGCGAGCCCGACGCCCGCGCCCGCCGCGACGCCGATGCCCAGGAGAGCGGTCCCGACGTTCGTCCATGCCGCGCTGTTCTCGTCAGCGGACTTGACCATCTTGCCGAACGCCGACGAGCTGGCCTTGGAGGACTTGTCAGCCGATGTCCCGATGTCCTCCGTCGACTTCGCGGCGTCCTTCATCGAGCGGTTGAAGTCAGCGACCTCTGCCTTCAACTTCACTGATACGGATCGACTAACCATCTGCGTTGCTCCTGTTCGTGTGGGTTGGGTTCGTCTTGTGCAGTAGCCGCGAGATCCCGCTCGTCTGTATCCCGAGCGCGCGGAGCCGAGCGGCGTCGACCACGAGCGGCCACATCTGGTGCATGAGCCCGTTCTCGGCGGCCCAGACCTTCACGGCGTCCTGATACCGGCGCGGCCATGACTCATCCGCGTGCACCCGGCGCTCGATCAGCCGATGCCGGGTGAACCACGCCGACGTCGACCTCGCAGAGCGCCAGCACGGGTGCTGTACGTCCAGCAGTTCGACCGGGACACGCAACGCGCCCGAACGGACCTCGCCGCGCATCGCCGCCGCCCTAGCGGCCCTCCTGTCACTCATGGCGGATCACCCACCCGAGCGCCGTCATCCCCGCCGGCGTGAGACCGAGCTGCCCGCCTAGGTGGCGCATCTCCTGTGCCTGCCAGGCCGATGCGCTCGAGTCGTAGATCGCGCTCGCGTGGCACACGTAGGCGGCCACGGCGGCCACGTAGGAGTCATCCCACTCGTTCGCCTGCGGGGACTTCCACAGGTTGCGCCACAGCTTGCGCTCCTCGGCCGTCCACGCCCTCCCGCGCGGCAACGTCGGGATAGGCAGGTCGCACCCATCGGCGGGGAGCTCGAGGAGTCCCGAGCGGGCGCCCGGGGAGCGGTGCCGAGAGTTCGGCTTGGTCGGGTTCGCGGCGGGGCCTGGCATCACGCGGTCCTCTCTGTTGGGTCTATCTGCTCGGTCGGGAGGGAACTTGCATCACCGGCGGTGCGTAGAAGCGAGGCGAGGCGTCGGTCCCCGCCCACCCCTTGAGGGGTCGCGATGTCCTCGGATCGGGTGTGTTCTTGCAGATGTGCGAGCCCTTTGGCCTGAGATAGCGCCGTTGTGGCGTCGACTGTCTGCCAAGGGCAGGCGTAGCAGCGGGCGTGGCCTTGCCCATCGTGGGGGTAGGCGAGCGCCGAGACGATGACGCGGGTCACGCCGTGCTCGAGGTTGTGGGCCTCGAGCACGGCGATCGCTGCTGGGGCGAACGTCACGCGGCGTCGTCCGGTGCGGCGGCGGTGGCGCTGACCATGCGGCCGTCCTGGTCATAGGTGTAGGTCGCGGGCTTGCCGATGGTCTGCCCGTTGGCATCGGTGGGCGCGGCGACGGCGGAGGCTGCGGCGATGCGACGTTCGAGGCGTGCGGCGTTGGACAGGTGGCTGGTGTGGGTGGTCATGGGTCAGTCCTCCAGGACGGTGAGAGCGGCGCCGGCGATGATCGACCGGACGGAGTAGGGGGTGGTGTTGTGGTGGCCCAGCCCGTAGCGGGCGGAGTCGGGTACGGCGTCGGTGAGCCACGTCTGAGCCGGTGCGTAGTACCCGGGACCGTTGAACCAGTCGGTGACTGCGCCCGCTGCGACGGCGGTCTCGATCGCGGTCGCGAGCTGATCGACCAGGGCCGCGACATCGGTGCGTGCCTTGGCTCGTGCGTCGGCGGCGGGCTGCTGTAGCGGCCACCGGATATCGCCCGCGAGGGCTGAGCACTCGTTGGTCGAGTCGGTGAACGCGGTCTGCTGTGCGGCGAGGTTGCGGGCAGCCTCGGTCCGGTCGGCCTCGAGCTTGGGTGTGGCGGTCGCCTTGGGGATCGCCTTGCCCGCGCGGGCTGCGGTCGCTGCGGTGTCGGCGTCGGCCTGTCGGGCTGCGATGTCGTGAGCCTCGCCCTCGAGGTCGCGCATCGCGGCGAGCGCAGCGCTTGTCTGACGTGCGAGCCGGTCGCGCTCGGTGAGCAGATCGGCCAGGGCCTTAGGCAACAGGTCCAACGGCGGTCGCGACTCGGGGTTGAACCGGGCGCTGCCGTCGTGGGTCATGGGGTTGTGGGTGTAGCGCATCGGTGGTGCCTGCTCTCAGTTGTCGTGCTGGGTCGTGGTCGCCTCGGCTGATGCCGGGGCGGTGAGGTAGTGCGCTGCCTGCGCGTGCGGGCAGGTGGGTTCGCGGCGTTGGCCGCAGGTGTCACAGGACCAGCGCCAACCCTCGGCGGACTCGCGGTAGCGCACGCGGATCTCGGGCGCACCCTCCGTGGTTGTGACGAACGCGAGGAATGACCGGACGTGCGTCCCGGGCCGGCGTGTGGCCGGCGGGGCGGGTACCGGGGCGCTCACGATGTCGCCTCGGTCCTGAGTTCGAGACAGCCGCACTCAAGACACCTGCGGACCTCGAGCCCCGACGTCGAGCGCTCGGTCCGCCAGTAGCTCGCGGTGCAGTTCGGCGCATGCTCGGTGGTCTCGTCCGCCTCGCGTGCGCGCGCGAGAGAGGTCGTCGGAACGTTGGCGGGGGCGGTCACCTCGTCCACACCACGCTTGTCGACGCCTGCGCCTTCCACGACATATAGGCCGCTCCGTTGCTGGCCCTGAGTTGCAGCCCAGCCGTGACGGTCGCGCCGCCAGCGAGTGCCAGCACCTCCGTGTAGGCCACCGTCCCGCCCGAGACGTACACACTCGCGCCGGCAGTGACGCCCAGGATCGTGCTCTGCCCCAGGCTCGAGCCCGCACGAGCACGAGCCTCGAGGTACGCCACCCCGGCTGTCGTCGTGTCGTTCGCCGAGACAGCGCAGATGGTCGTGATGACGGCTTCGGAATTTGTCAAGGTAGTTGAGGCCGGTGGGTGTTAAGCGGCTAACCCGATTCCGGTGTTGTCGGCGGGCTGGTTG
>NZ_SDWW01000028.1 GCF_004168625.1 Pengzhenrongella frigida | reverse complement strand
CTGCCGCAACTCCGTCTTTGTGGTCCTGAGCGGACAATCTTGAGCGTGCCATATCCACGCTAAGCGACACAGTACACTAGTATGAATAGTACTAGAGGGTGACGATACGGACAAGGGGTGACAACCCTCCTGTGGACACAGATCTCCGTCGAGCCAACTACTGACGGGCCCCGGCCCCCGGCGCCGCACCCCGCAACCCGCGCGTCCACCCGCGCCAGAACGGATCCCGCTACCGCCCAGCCATGAGGTCGCCGTCGCGGTCGAGCCGGTCGAGCACCTCGTCGGGGGACAGCTGTTCGAGGTCGTCGTCGGCCAGCTCGTCCCAGGTCCGCGGCGCGGCGACCGTGGGCACCTCGCGACCTCGCAGCGAGTACGGCGTGATCGTCGTCTTGCCCGGGTGGTTCTGCGACCAGTCGAGCAGCACCTTGCCTCCGCGCAGGTCCTTCCGCATCACCGCGACGATCCGGGACGGGTGTGCCTTCGCGAGCTCGAGCGCCAGTCGCCGTGCGTACTGCCGCACGTCCTCGGCCGACTGCTGCCCATCGAGCGACGCGTACAGCTGAAGTCCTTTGCTCCCGGAGGTCACGGGGACGGTCTCGAGCCCGTCGTCGCGCAGCCGGTCGGCGACCAGACGAGCGACCCGGATGCAGTCCCGGAGCGTGGCGGGCGCGCCGGGATCGAGGTCGATCACGAGCCGATCGGGGGTGCGGATCTCGCCCTCGCTCCCCACCCGCCACTGCGGCGTGTGCAGCTCGAGGGCCCCCTGGTTGGCCGCCCAGACCAGCGCCGCGAGATCGTCGAGGAACGGGAAGGTGACCTCCCTTCCCTCCTCGGGGGCCTCCGGCGCGGTGGGCATCGTCTGGCGGCGCAACCACGCCGGGGCACCCGCGGGGACGTTCTTCTCGAAGAACCGCTCCCCGTCGACCCCCTGCGGGTAGCGGATCCGGGTGACGGGACGGTCCAGCAACTGGGGGAGCAGCGCGCCGGCGACCCGGGAGTAGTAGTCGATCACCTCCGCCTTGGTCATGCCGACGGCGGGGTACATGACCTTGTCGAGGTGCCCGATCCGCACCTGACGCCCCTCCACATCGAAGAGCTGACCGTCGTCGTCAGGACTCATGGCTCCTCCCAGGGGTCCGCGGCGCTGTCGTCCCTGATCGCGCGGATGACGGGGTGGCGGAGCCGGCCGGACGGGGTGCGCGTGAGGTAGACGACGTCGACCAGCACGTCGGGGCGGACCCAGTGCGCGCCCCGGGCGTCGACCGCAGGAACCTCGTCCGTGAACGGGCTGCCGGGCAGGGGCGGCGAGGTGAGTGCCGCGACGAGGCCGTCCGCGAGCACCCTGCCCAAACCGCTGCCGGCACGGCCGAGGTAGCGCAACCCACCCGCGGCGTCGGGCGCGCCGAGCAGCACCGCCCCCAGCCGGCCGGTCCCCGTGGACTCCTCCCGCCAGCCGCCGACGACCGCCGTGCGGACGCTGCGGTGCGCGGCCTTGATCCAGTCCCGCGAGCGGCGCCCCGGCTGGTACGTCGACGCGCGCCGCTTCGCGAGGACCCCCTCCAAGCCGTGCTCGCGGGTGACGCGCCACAGGTCGTCCCCGTCGTCGTACACCGGCGAGAGCAGCGCCCGGGCGGGCAGGCCGAGGCGCTCCAACGTCGCGCGCCGCTTGTCGAACGATCGCGAGGTCAGGTCGACGCCGTAGAGGCGCAGCACGTCGAACACGATGTAGGTCACCGGGAGCCGCTCCGCCAGCACGCGCGCCCGGGCGGCGTCGCGCACGTGCATCCGCTCCGCGAGCGCCGCGAACGACGGGACACCCTCGACCATCGCCACGACCTCGCCGTCGAGCACCGCGCCCTGGATCCCGGCCAGGTTGGCGAGCTCCGGGTAGGCAACGGTCACGTCGCGCCCGGTCCGGCTGAGCAGTCGCAGGCGCGCGCCGGTGGTGTCGGCGAGCAGGCGGACGCCGTCCCACTTGACCTCGTAGACCCACTCGGGCCCGGTGGGCAGGTCGGCCGGATCGGCCGCTCGGGTGGCGAGCATCGGCTGCACGGGTCCATCCTGCCCAGACAGGCTCGTTTCGGCGCGGGGACACCCGCCGCGGGCTTCAGCCACGAGGAGGCGACGACGGTGCGAGCGATCTGGAAGGGCGCGGTGGCCTTCGGCCTGGTCAACGTCCCGGTCAAGCTCTATGCGGCCACGGGGGAGCACGAGGTTCCGCTCCATCAGGTGCACCGCGCGGACGGTGGCCGGATCCGCTACCGCAAGACCTGCGGGGTGTGCGGCGAGACGGTCGAGATGGGTGACATCGCCAAGGGCTATCAGACGGACGACGGCGAGCTCGTCGTCCTCACCGACGAGGACCTCGCAGAGCTGCCGCTGGCCACGGAACGGGAGATCTCGGTGCTCGAGTTCGTCCCGTCCGAGCAGGTCGACCCGATCCTGCTCGCCAAGACGTACTACCTCGAACCCGAGAAGACCGCCGCGAAGCCGTACGCACTCCTGCGGGAGGCCTTGGCGGCGAGCGAGCGGATGGCCGTCGTGAAGGTGGCCCTGCGCCAGCGCGAGTCGATGGCGGTGCTGCGGGTGCGTGGGGACGTGATCTGCCTGCAGACGCTCCTGTGGCCCGACGAGGTCCGCGAGGCCGACTTCCCGGTGCTCGAGACCGACGTCGCGGTCCGCCCGCAGGAGCTGACGATGGCGTCGTCGCTGGTCGAGTCCCTCGCGGGGGACTTCGACCCGTCCGAGTTCCACGACGCGTACGCCGGCGCGCTGGAGGCGCTCATCGAGGCCAAGGTCTCGGCAGGCAGCACCCAGGCGGTGCCCGCGCAGGACGCGCAGGGCGGCGCCCGCGGCGGCGGCGAGGTGATCGACCTGCTCGCTGCCCTGCAGCGCAGCGTCGACAAGGCCCGCGAGGCCCGCGGCGCACCGCCGCGCGAGCAGGCGGCGTCCGCGGCGTCGGCCGGCTCGAAGCGGGCCCGGCCGACGACGAAGCCCTCCGCACCGGCGGCGTCGACCTCGGTACCGAAGCCGGCGAAGAAGGCCGCGCCGCGGGCGGCGGCGCAGTCCACGCCGAAGCCGGCAGCCAAGCGGGCCGCCAGGCCCGCGGCCAAGCAGGCCGCCAAGCAGGACGCCGGGTCCGAGCCCACGTCGGCAGCGGCAGAAGCAGCAGCAGAACGAGCGTCCACGCCTGCCGCGGGCGAGCCGGCTGCCAAGGCCCGGGCTCGCTCGACGACCCGGCGCCGCGCGTCCTGAGCCGGGGCACCGATGACGCCTTCGGCCGCGAGCGAGGCGCAGGACGCTGCCGGGCAGACCCTGCGCCGGATCGCCTACCTGCTCGAACGCGCCCGGGCGACGCCGTACCGCAGCGAGGCGTTCCGCGGCGCGGCCCGCGCGGTCGAAGCGTGCGACCCCACGCGGTTCGGCCTCCTCGCGTCGTCGGGCCGGCTGCGGGACCTGCCGGGGGTGGGGGAGAAGACGGCGGGAGTGGTCGACGCCGTCCTGCGCGGCGACCCCGTCGAGTACCTCGAGCGGCTCGAGCGCGAGGCGGTCGCCACGCCCCCGTCCGGCCCGGCGGCGGCCTTGCGCGCGGCCCTGCGCGGCGACCTGCACTCCCACACCGAGGCGAGCGACGGCGTGAGCCCGCTGCCGGAGATGGTCGCGGCCGCGATCGACCTCGGGCACGACTACCTGGCGGTCACCGACCACTCGCCCCGGCTGACGATCGCCCACGGGTTGAGCCCGGCGCGGCTGCGCGCCCAGCTCGACCAGATCGCGGCCCTCAACGCCGCCCTCGACGCGGCCGACAGCTCGTTCCGGGTGCTCTCGGGGATCGAGGTGGACATCCTCGAGGACGGTTCGCTCGACCAGGAGCCCGACCTGCTCGCCGAGCTCGACGTCGTGGTCGCATCCGTGCACTCCCTGCTCCGGATGGAGTCCGGGCCGATGACCCGTCGCCTGCTCACCGCCCTGGCCGACCCGAACACCGACGTCCTCGGCCACTGCACCGGCCGTCAGCTCACCGGAAAGCTGCGGCCGCCGAGCACCTTCGACCGCCACGCCGTGTTCGCCGCCTGCGCCGAGCACGCGGTGGCCGTGGAGATCAACTGCCGCCCCGACCGGCTCGACCCGCCGCACGCCCTGCTGCAGACCGCGATCGACGCCGGCTGCCTCTTCTCGATCGACACCGACGCGCACGCCCCGGGGCAGCTCGACTGGCAGGCGGCCGGGTGCGACCGGGCCGCGGCGCACGACCTGGCGCCGGAGCGGGTCGTGAACACGTGGCCGCTCGAACGGCTCCTGGCCTGGCACCGATGAGGGTCGCGGTCGTCGGGGCGAGCGGGAATGTCGGCACCGCGCTGCTGCGCCGGTTCGCCGACGACGCCACGGTGACCTCGGTCGTCGGAATCGTCCGCCGGCCGCCACCGGCCGCCGTCGTCGCCGCGCGCGACCTGCCCGCGCCGTACGACGTCGCACGCTGGGTCGGGTGCGACCTGGCGGCCCAGGAGTCGGACGACGCCGTCGTCCACCGCCTCGCCGCGGCCTTCGCGGGGGCCGACGCCGTCGTCCACCTCGCGTGGGCGCACCGGCCCAGCCACGACCGGGCCGGCCTGCACCGCGCCAACGTGCACGGTGCGCGACGGGTGGCCGACGCCGCCGTGCTGGCCGGGGTGCCCCACCTCGTGGTGGCCTCGGCGGGCGCGGCGTACTCGCCCGCCGACGACGACGAGCCTCGGACCGAGTCCTGGCCGACGGGCGGTCACCCGGACTCGGCCTTCAGCGCCGACAAGGTGGCCGTCGAAGGGGCCCTGGACGACGTCGAACGCCTGCACCCGGGGCTGGTGGTCACGCGGGTGCGCTCCGGGTGGGTGGCCCAGCGGGCCGCGGGCCGGCAGGTCATGGACACGTATGTCGGCCGGTTGGGCGCCCTGACCCGGCTGGTGCCGGGCCGGCCCGTGCCCCTGCCGCGCGGGCTGCGGCTGCAGGCGGTCCACGCGGACGATCTCGCGGCCGCGTACCGAGAGATCGTCGTGCGCCGCCACGGCGGCGCGTTCAACATCGCGGCCCCCGACCTCGTGCGCGAGGACGACATCGCGGCGCTCGTCGGCACGGCGCGCGTACGGGACCTGCCGCCCGGTCTCGTGCGGGCCGCCGTCGAGACGGCCTGGCGGGCCCGGATCGCACCCGCGCCCGGCAGCTGGATCGGGCTGGCCCGCTCGGTCCCGGTCCTGGACACCGCGCGCGCCCGCCGACTGCTCAGCTGGACCCCGCTGCACTCGAGCGCGTCGGCCGTCGCCGAGCTGGTCGCCGGGATGATCGGCGCGGACGGGACCGCGAGCCCGCCGCTGCGTCCTGGCCGCGGCGTGCCCCCGAGGTGACGCACCGAGGTACTCACCGCGGGTTCGCTGCGGGCTCACCCCGTTCGAGGCACCGTCAGGTCAGATCGATGTCGGCCTCGCGCAGCCCTTCCGCCAGGCGCGCGCCGTTGCGGGCTGCGATCACCGGCACCCCCGCGGCAGCAGCGAGCCGCAGCGCGACGTGACCCGCCGTGGGCTTCGCGGGGGAGCCGTGGACGATCACCTGCTCGGCGCCGGACAGCTGGCGGATCGCGATCGCCCGCACCCGGTCAGGCTGCTCGAGGGCAAGCTCGGCGTAGATCTCGGGGTCGCGTTGTCCGTCGTCCCCGACGAGGATCCAGCGGATGTGCGGGAACTCGGTGGTCAGCCGGCGCAGCGCTGCGCGTTTGTGGTCGAAGCCGTCCCGGAACCACCCGGTGCGGGTCGGTCCCCAGTCCGTGAGCAGCAGCGGCCCGGCGGGGTAGTCGAACCGGCGCAGGAACCGCACGAGGGCCGGCGCGGCGTTCCACGCGCCGGTCGACAGGTAGATCACCGGAGCGCCCGGGTGATCGCGCAGCAGGTCCCCGTAGAGGTCCGCCATCCCGGGCACCGGTCGGCGGGTGCCCTCGTGCACGACGAAGGTGTTCCACACCGCGAGCAGCGGCCGCGGCGCCGAGGTGATCATCACGGTGTCGTCGATGTCGCTGACGATCCCCGCCGTCACGTCCGGCGCGACGACGTACACCGGCGCGCTGACCCGACCGCCCGCGTAGGTGAGCTCGACCTGGTGCCAGCCCGGCGCCAGATCGACCGGCAGGGTGACATCGAGATAGCCGCCGTGGTCGGAGACGGTCCGGTGGGAGCTCGACCCGGCCCGTACCTCGACCGCGACGCCCTCGACCTGGGCCGTCACGAGGTGGCGCCACCCACGGATCCGTGGCACGGCATCCGGAGGCAGGTCGACCGGGTCCGCGGCCCCGCCCCGGGCGGGGCCCGGGGGAGCGGCCGGCACGAGCGCGGCGCGAGCCAGCACCCGGATCCAGCCCTGCCCGCCGTACCCGGCGTAGGGCAGCACCGTCGTGCGCCAGCCCCGTCGCCACAGCACCCGCGCGACGACCCGGTTCATCGCGTCCTCGATCCGGCCACCACGGTGTCGGCCCATGGACCGCGCGGCGCCGCCGGCGTCGGGCCGCGGTGGAGAGTTCGTCACGCGCACCAGTCTGCCCACCCAGGTCGGGGCGTGCAGGATCGCGCTCAGCTGGCGGGCTCCCATGCGCCGCCCGATCGGCGCTGGCAGACCGCTGCCGGGACGCTCTCGTGCCCGGCGGCCACCTTGGCGTTCCATCCGGCGACCTGGTCGCGCACGCGAGCCTCGGTGTCCGGGGCGCCGTAGCGGCCCAGGCTAGGGAAGCCGGCGGTCCATTCGACGTCGAGCAGGCCGAGCAGCGCCTGGGCCGCCGCGCGCAGGCTGTCGCGCTCACCGGAGTCGGCGAACGCCAGTGCGTTGGCCGCCACGTCGGTGTGCCCGCCGAGGAGCGCGTCGATCGCGGTTGCCCCGCGCGAGCGCGGCGACCGGCGGATCAGCGGCATGTCGGGATGGGCGACCGCGAGCAGGGCCTCGTACTTGACCTCGGCGCGATGCAGCCTCAGGTGCTCGTCGAGGGACCAGCCCGGGCCGTTGGTCAGGGTCACCCCGCACGCGCAGTCGAGCTGGTTGACGGCTCCGGGCAGCGTGCGCACCACACCGGCCGTATGGTGCTCGGCTCGCACCTGCGCACCCACCCGACGAATCCCGGCGCTCACCGGCTCGACCTCACCCACGCCTCTGCTCCCCTTGCCTCGACTGCGCTGAACATCTTGCCGCATCGCCGGGCAGGGCCGACCTCCGGAGCGCCCGACTCACACGATCGCGCGCAGGTCGATAGGAGACAAGTCCTCTAGTCGATCGTGCCCGACGACGTCGCAGCGCGTCAGGCGGGAGGGGAGTACGTCCAGTGCCACGACTCACGCGGCGTGTCCGCGACGAAGCCGTAGGTGCCGGCGTTCGCCTTCATCCAGGCGAGAGCCTTGGCGTCGAGATCGAGGTCGAGGCTGCGACCCCAGCCGTGGTCGGAGGTTCCGGGCGCTGCGGCAAGCCCTCCCTGGGAGTACAGACCCTTGCGCTCGGCGACGTCGACCTGGCTCTCGTAGGACCGGTAGGAGTCCGTGATGCCGATCGTGACCCCGTCGCGTGCCGCGGCGGCGGTGAGCTGGTCGTACGCCTTGGTCGCGGGTGCCCAGAGGCGGTGACCGGTCGAGCCGATCGAGGCGAGCGCGTCGGCCGGGATCCGGCCGTTGCCATAGGCCGCGAGCTCCACCGGGGCGCCGTCCGCGGTGAGCCTGCCGGTGCTCGTCGCCACCGACGACCCGCCCGCGACCTCACCTGCGAGCACCGAGGCGAACGAGTCACCTGTGACAGCCGTGGTGGCGGTCAGCGTGCTGGCCCGCTCCGGAGCGAACACGGCGAGGGTGCCGCGGATCTCGGCGATGCGGTTGTTGATCGCGGCGATGCCGTCCACTGCAGTCCTGCCGCTCGTCGGGGATTCTCGCCCGGCCCATCGGCCGCCGGGGCGCGGGTATGAGAGGTCGTCGGCGGGAGGAGACGTGAAACGATGCGCACATGACCACGACCCACGTCGCCCTGCTCCGCGCCATCAATGTCGGAGGCGTCACGGTCCCGATGGAGCACCTGCGGGATCTGGCGTTCGAGCTCGGCTGGACCGACGTCATCACCTACCTCGCGACGGGCAACCTGCTGCTGTCGACCACGCAGACCGCGACGGCCGTCGCCGAGCGCCTGTCGGCGGCGCTGCGGGCCGAGTACGCCCGTGAGGTGCCCGTGGTGGTGCGTACGCCCGCACAGCTGCTGGCGACCCTCGACCGCGTCCGGCCGGTGTTCGCGCACGCCGAGCCCCGGCGGGTGCAGGTCGCCTTCCTCGACCGCGATCCCGGCCCCGACGCCGACGAGCTGCTCGGCGCGTTCGCGCCCGACGAGCACCGGTACCTCGGCGGCGAGCTGGCCCTGCACTACCCGAACGGCCAGGCCCGCACCAAGATGACCACCTCCGCCATCGAGCGCCGCCTCGGCGTGGTGGCCACGGTGCGGGGCGTGGCGACGATCGAGGGCATCCTCGTACGTTCCGGCGTGACGCCCGTCCGGGACGACCTGGACCGGGACAGCTGACCGGTCGCAATCGTTGACCGGGCGCCAAACCGGACCGTACCGTGCAGTAACCGTCATCTGCGTACCGGCGCTCGGCCCACCAGGCCGGCTCCGCGAGGAGTCCGTGACGGTCCGCCCACACGGCTGCGAGGAAGCACGATGACGCTCTTCCCGACGGTGTACCTGCCCGAACCGCTGCGCGTCGGCGCCCCCGCGCTGCGTGACCACCTGGTCTCCCACGGTCTGTCCCTCGTCGATCGGCCCGGCGTGGCCGATGTCGTCGTCGCGATCGGTGGCGCCGACGAGAGCGCCGTCCGCCGCGAGGGTGCCGGTGTCGTCGTCCTGGTCGGCGCGCAGCCGGTCGCCGAGGGACTGCTGGCCGCGCGCGGCATCATGACTCGCCCGCAGGAGCACCCGGCCCGACGCCGCATCGTGCCGGTCGAGCCCGGACCGGCCACGTCGGCCGAGGATCTCCTCGCCTGGACGACGACGCCCACGTTGCCCGTCAGCGCGGATCTCGCCGTCAGCCTCCCCGCGGTGGCGGCCCTGCGCCAGGCTGGTCGTGCGGGCCAGCCGGGCCCGGTCGTGGCCGCCGTGGCCGACGACGACGGCTGTCGCCTCGTCGCGCTAACGGTCGACGTCAGCGACGCCGCGCACCCGGACGAGCCGCTCGACGGCGTCCTCCCCGACCTCTCCACCGGCGCCGAGCTGCTCCTCAACGCGATCTTCTGGGCCGCGCCGCGCCCCGCCCCGGCGGTCCCCGCCACCGCCACCGCCACCGGGACCGGTGCGATCGCCGCCGACCCGGCCTGGCTGCGGCTGAAGGAGGCCGTCACGGCACTGCAGCCGCTGCAGGCCCCGGACGGCTCGGTGCCAGATCCGCGCCACCACGCGCACGCGCAGATGCTCGTCGAGACGATCTGCACCGCGACGGCCGAGCTGGCGCCGCGGCTGCCGCACGACGCGGACTACCTCGACGGCCTGGTCAAGGACTTCCACCGGTGGTGCGACCTCGGCCTGGGCGTACCCGACTTCCTCGACTCGCTCACCGCGTTCCACCCCGAGCTCCAGCGCACCGACGGACTCGACCACCTGGTCGTGTTCCCGATGTACACCCAGAACGGCAGCACCGAACGCAAGGTCGAGGCCGTGCTGCTGCGGGTGTTCTGGCCCGAGTTCGTCGCGGACCTCGAGGCCGGCGGGTACTCGAACCCGATGTTCGTGCCGATCACGTTCCTCGACTTCACCGCCGGGTACGACACGAACTCCGCGGTGCTCTTCCCCGAGACGGTCGCGATGCGCGAGATCCCCCGGTTCACCTGGGGCGGGATCTTCGCCGACCGCGAGGCGGCCCGGTTCCGCCGGGTCGTGCGGGCGGCAGCCGACACCACCCGGCTCGCCCTGCCGCCCGACGCCGCCCGGCTCCTGGCCGACCAGACGCTCGCGCAGGAGACGTTCGTGCTGTGGGACCTCATCCACGACCGCACCCACATGCGCGGCGACCTGCCGTTCGACCCGTTCATGATCAAGCAGCGGATGCCGTACTTCCTGTACTCGCTGGAGGAGCTGCGCTGCGACCTGACGGCGTTCCGCGAGGCGGTCACGCTCGAGGCCGAAGGCGTCCCGCACGCGCGGCTGGTCCAGTACGCGGTGATCTTCGACCGGATCTTCCGGTTCGCGGTCTCCGGGTCGCGGGTACGCAACTACGACGGCCTCGGCGGTCAGCTGCTGTTCGCCTGGTTGCACCAGCACCACGTCCTGCACTGGACCGACAGCCGCCTGACGATCGACTGGCCGGACGTCCCCGCGGCCGTGATCGCGCTCGGCGACGAGATCGACACCCTGTACTGGCGCTCGATCGACCGGCCGAAGGTCGCGCACTGGCTCGCCGCCTATGCGCTGGTCGCCGGCACGCTGACACCGCACCCGGCGTCGGCCTGGGCCCGGGCGGGGGAGGCACTGCCGCTCGACGGGCCCCCCAAGGGCCTGACGGACGCCGTCCTGCCCGACGAGTTCCCGCTCTCGATGTTCTACGAGGCCTTGGCCCGCAAGATCGGTGACGTGGTGGCCTCGACCTCCGGCATCACGGCGTGAGCGGCACGCGGGCGCCGTTCCGGACGCCGTCGCGCACGTCGCCCGATCGCCCGCACCGGCCGGGCGCCCGAGTGGGGGAGGATGTCGCCGTGACGACTCTCCACGACCCCGAATCCCGCGGTTTCGCCTCCGACAACTACGCCGGCGCCCACCCCGAGGTGCTCGCCGCCATCGCGGCCGCCAACGGTGGGCACCAGGTCGCCTACGGCGAAGATGTGTACACCGCCCGCCTCCAGGAGGTCATGGCCGGCCACTTCGGGGACAAGGCCCGCGCCTTCCCGGTGTTCAACGGGACCGGCGCGAACGTGCTGTCGTTGCAGTCGATGCTCCCGCGCTGGGGTGCGGTGATCTGCGTCGAGACCGCCCACATCAACATGGACGAGAACGGTGCACCCGAGCGGATCGGCGGCCTCAAGCTGCTGACCGTGCCCGCGCCCGACGGCAAGCTCACCCACGAGCTGATCGACCGACAGGCGTGGGGGTTCGGCGACGAGCACCGCGCTCAGCCGGGCGTGGTGTCGATCACGCAGACCACCGAGCTCGGCACCGCCTACACCCCGGGCGAGATCGCCGCCTTGACGACGCACGCGCACGACCTGGGCCTCACGGTCCACCTGGACGGCGCCCGGATCGCCAACGCGGCGGCCAGCCTCGACCTCCCGCTGCGCGCGTTCACCACGGACGTCGGCGTGGATGTGGTCTCGTTCGGCGGGACGAAGAACGGCCTGCTGTACGGCGAGGCCGTCGTCGTGCTCGACCCCGCGGCGTCGGCCGGGCTGCCCTACCTGCGCAAGATGGACATGCAGCTCACGTCGAAGATGCGGTTCGTCTCCGCACAGCTCCTCGCACTGCTCGACGGCGACCTGTGGCTGCGGTCCGCCCAGCACGCCAACGCGATGGCGACCCGGCTGAGGGCCGCGGTCGAGGGCACCGAGGGTCTCGTGATCACGCAGCCCACCCAGTCGAACGCAGTGTTCGCGATCCTGCCCGCCGGGGTGGCCGACCGGCTACGCACCCGGTTCCGCTTCTACGACTGGAACGAGGCGACCGGCGAGGTCCGCTGGATGTGCGCGTTCGACACCACCGAAGCCGACGTCGACGCCTTCGCCGCCGCGATCCGCCACGAGCTCATCCCCTGAGGCTCCGCGGCGGGCTGCCTTGTACAGTGGATTACCAGGACGAGGGCTTGTAGTCCTTGAGGAAGACGCCGTACAGGTCCTCGCCGGCCTCGCCGCGGACGACCGGGTCGTAGACGCGGGCGGCGCCGTCCACCAGGTCGAGCGGGGCGTGGAAGCCCTCCTCGGCCAGGCGCACCTTGGTCGGGTGCGGGCGCTCGTCCGTGATCCAGCCGGTGTCGACCGCCGTCATGAGGATCCCGTGCTCGGCGAGCTCGCCGGCGCTGGTCCGGGTCAGCATGTTCAGGGCGGCCTTCGACATGTTCGTGTGCGGGTGCCCCGGCCCCTTGTACCCGCGGGAGAAGACCCCCTCCATCGCGGAGACGTTGACGATGTACTTGCGCCGGGCGGCCGCGGCTTCCATCGCGGGGCGTAGCCGGCTGACCAGGATGAACGGCGCGGTCTGGTTGCACAGCTGGACCTCGAGCAACTCGAGCGCGTCCACCTCGCCGACCGTCGCCACCCAGCTGTTCGTGGCATGGGTGTCCGGGACGAGCCCCCCGGCGTCGATCGAGGTCCCGGCCACGAGGCGGGTGAGCGAGGCGGCGTCGGCCGTGAGCGCGAGCGTCGCGACATCCCCGGCCTCGACCTGCGCGACGGCGTCGGAGAGGGTCGCCACCGACCCCGCCAGCGCGCGCGGGTGGGCGTCGCTGGTGTGGCCGTAGGTGATGAGCTCGGGCATCGGACCGGCGGGCAGCGGCGCCAGCTCGGCGTCGGCCAGCGGGGCGTAGGCCCCGGGGGAGCGACGCACGGTCTGGGCGGCGTTGTTGATGAGGATGTCGAGCGGGCCGGCGGCGCTGACCTCGTCGGCCAGCGCGACGACCTGCGCGGGGTCGCGCAGGTCGATGCCGACCACCTTGAGCCGGTGCAGCCACTGATCGCTGTCGTCCATCGCGGCGAACCGGCGGGCGGCGTCGCGCGGGAAGCGGGTGGTGATCGTGGTGTGGGCACCGTCGCGGAGCAGCCGCAGCGCGATGTACATGCCGATCTTGGCGCGGCCGCCGGTGAGCAGCGCACGCCGTCCGGTCAGATCCGTCCGGGCGTCGCGCTTGGCGCGGTGCTGGGCCGCGCAGGACGGGCACAGCTGGTGGTAGAACGCGTCGACGTCGCGGTACAGCTCCTTGCAGATGTAGCACGCACGAGCCTTGAGCAACGTCCCGGCGAGGGCGCCCGGCGCCTGCGAGACGAGCGGGATCCCACGGGTCTCGTCGTCGATCCGCCCGGGGCTGCCGGTGGCGGTGGCGGCCACGACGGCCGAGTCGGCCGCGGACACCGCCGCACGCTTGGTCGTCCGCCGGTCCTTCTTCACCGCCTTGAACAGCTCCGAGGTGGCGCGCCGGGCGGCAAGGTTGGCCGGGTGATCGGCCGGGAGCGCCGCGAGCTCACGCGCGACCCGCAGGAAGGTCTCCAGGTCCGCGGGAGCGGGGTCGAACACCGGCACCACGTCGCCAGGCGCGACCTGAGCGGCCGGCACGAGCTCAGCGACCGACGCGACCTCGGCGACCGGGCGCGCGGCATCTGCATGCCGTGCGCCCGGTCCAGCCTGGCCGACGACGCCGATCGCGTCGTCGACCAGCATGCCGTCGAGGTCGTTCGTCATAGGGCCGGTGTCTCAGTACGTCGAGCGGCTGTACGTCTTGCGGTCGGTCGAGGGCGACCGGTGCTCGCGCGGGCCGGTGCTCGAACCGGTCGGCCGCGACGGGGCGTGGGTCGTGCGGGGCGCCGGGCCGTCGTCGAGGCGAATGCGCAGCGGCTGACCCGCGACGCGCGCCTTCGAGATCCGGTCGAAGGCCTCCTGGCTGAGGTTGCCCGAGATCTCCACGAGGCTGAAGCTCGGGAAGATGTCGATCTTGCCGAGATCCTTGCCGGTGAGCCCGCCCTCGTTCGTCAGCGCGCCGACGATCGCACCCGGCTGGGCGCCGTGGGACGTGCCGACCGCCACGCGGTAGCGGGTGCCACCCTCGGTGCGGCGCGAACGCTCGCCACCGCGGGGACCGTTGCGGTTCTCGCCACGGTCGCCACGGGAGTCGTTGCGGCCGCCACGCTCGGGACGCTCGGGGCTCATGCGGGCCCGGCTCAGCGCCTCGTCGAGGTCGTCGCCGTGGTTCGTGCGGGCCGTGGGACCGTCGTCGCCGACGGCGAGCGCGGCGAGCGAGGCCACGAGGTCCTCGATGTCGACCTCGGGGTTCTGCGCGAGGAAGACGGCGACGGCCTCGCGGTAGAGCTCGAGGCGACCGGCCTCGGTGCGCGCATTGACCTTGCCCAGCAGGGTCTGGACGCGGTGCGCCGAGACGTCGGCGGGGGAGGGGAGCGTCATCTCCTTCAGCGGCGTGCGCGTGAGGCGCTCGATCTGGCGCAGGCGGTGCTGCTCGCTCGGGGTGACGAACGTGAGCGCCTCACCGGTGCGGCCGGCCCGGCCGGTGCGGCCGATGCGGTGCACGTAGATCTCCGGCTCGCTCGGCGCGTCGAAGTTCACGACGAGGCCGATGCGGTCGACGTCGAGGCCGCGGGCCGCGACGTCGGTCGCGACCAGCACGTTCAGTGCGCCGCTGCGCAGGCGCTCGACGATCTTCTCGCGCTCGCCCTGGGCGACGTCGCCGCTGATGTACGCGGCGGAGATGCCGCGCTCGACGAGGGCGCTGCCGACCTCTTCGGCCGCACCACGGGTACGCACGAACACGATGGCCGCCTCGGCCTCGGTGACCGCGAGGACGCGGGCCAGGGCGCCGGCCTTGTGCCGGAACGGCACGACCGCGTACGACTGCTTGACCGAGGTCACCGTCGAGGACTGCCGGGAGGTGGCGATCTCGACGGGGTTCTTCATGTGCTGGTTCGCGACGCGGCGGATCGCGGGCGGCATGGTCGCGGAGAACAGCGCGACCTGACGCTCGACCGGGGCGAAGCTGAAGATCTTGTCGACGTCCTCGGCGAAGCCCATCCGCAGCATCTCGTCGCCCTCGTCCAGGACGAGGAAGCGGACGTCGTCGAGGTGCAGCGTGCCGCGCTCGATGTGGTCGATGACGCGGCCGGGGGTGCCGACGACGATCTGGGCGCCACGGGCCAGGGCGCGCTGCTGCGGCACGAACGGCGAGCCACCGTAGATCGCGATGACCTCGACGCCGTGCATGTGCTTGGCGAAGGACTCGATCGCCTCGGCGGTCTGCATCGCGAGCTCGCGGGTCGGGGCGAGCACGAGTGCCTGCACCCGGCCCAGGGTCGGGTCGATCGCGGCGAGCAGCGGCAGGCCGAAGGCCGCCGTCTTGCCGGTGCCGGTCTGGGCCACGCCCGTGATGTCGCGTCCCTCGAGCAGCGGCGGGATCGCCTGGGCCTGGATCGCGGACGGCTCGGTGAAGCCGAGGTCCGCGACGGCCCGCAGCAGCGCCGCGGGGAGGTTCAGGTCGGCGAAGCCGGTGGTGATGTCGCGCTCCGGGGACGTGCTGTCCGAGGGCGCAATGGAGTCATGGGTGATCGTCATGTGGTTTAAGAACCATTCCGTCGCATAGCGGAGTCTTGTAACGGGTGCCAGGTAGCGGACCGCATGGTCGCCATCCCCGAACACACAGGTGGTCGAACCACCGGCACAGACACATGAGGGATTACGCGACGAACTCCAGATTCGACGATGAGTCTACCGGACGCCGGGCATAGCTCGGTGGTGACGTCGCTCACGCACGGCGAATCGTGGGGCCGGGGGCGGGCTAGAGGCCGAACCGCGGCGCCTCGATCATGGGGCACAGGTCCATGACCACATCGAGCCCGGCGGACCGGGCCCGGGCCGCCGCGGCCTCGTCGACCACTCCGAGCTGCAGCCAGACCGCACCGGCACCGACGGCGATCACCTGGTCGACCACGTCGCCTGCCAGGGCGGAGTTCACGAAGACGTCCACGACGCCGACCGGCCCGGGCACGTCCCCGAGGCTGGCGTAGCCCACCTCACCATGCACGGTCGCGGCGGCCGGGTGCACCGGGACGATCGTCATCCCGAGGGCGCCCTGGACGTAGGCGGCCACCTCGTACGCGGCCCGCGCGCGGTTCGTGGACAGCCCCACCACGGCCCAGCGGGCGGGGGTCGTGAGCAGGCGCTGCACCACCGCGGGATCGTTCACGTGAGACATGGCGTCACCCTGCCACACCGGCCCGTGGCCGAGAGAACCACTGGCGGCCCCGGCGGCACCGCGCCCACCGTAGGGTGACGCCATGCGCGCCACCGTTCTGCACGGCCCGAAAGACGTCCGCCTCGAGCAGGTCCTGGACCCCGTCCTGCACCGACCGACCGACGCGATCGTGCGTGTGGTCGCGGCGTGCGTGTGCGGCTCGGACCTGTGGGGCTACCGCGGGATCCGACCCACGGCCAAACCGCGCCGGATCGGCCACGAGCTGGTCGGGGTCGTCGAGGCCATCGGCGCCGACGTCACGACCGTGCGCCCCGGCGACTTCGTGATCGCGCCGTTCGCGTTGGGCGACGGCACCTGCCCGCACTGCCTGAACGGCTTCCCGACCTCGTGCGTGCACGGCGTGATGTGGGGCGGCCTCGACCATGAGGGCCTGCTCGTCGACGGCGCACAGGGCGAGCTGGTCCGCACCCCGTTCGCCGACGCGAACCTCGTCGCGACGCCGACCTACCCCTCCGACGAGCTCATCCCGAGCCTGCTGGCGCTCTCCGACGTGATGGGGACCGGCCACCACGCCGCCATCTCCGCGCGCGTCGGCCCCGGTTCGACCGTCGTCGTCGTGGGCGACGGTGCCGTCGGGCTGTGCGCGGTCCTTGCCTCCGCGCGCCTCGGCGCCGGCCGCATCGTGGCCATGTCGCGGCACGCCGACCGGCAGGCCGTGGCCCGGGAGTTCGGGGCGACGGACATCGTGGCCGAGCGCGGACCCGCCGGGGTGGCCGCCGTGCTCGAGCTGCTCGGAGGTATCGGAGCCGATGCCGTCCTGGAGTGCGTCGGCACCCGTGAGTCGATGCAGCAGGCGCTCGACTCCACCCGCCCTGGCGGATTCGTCGGGTACGTCGGGGTCCCGGCGGGCGGTCCGGAGCTGCCCATCGGGCAGATGTTCGGGGCGAACCTCAACGTCGCGGGCGGCGTCGCGCCGGTACGCGCCTATCTGCCCGAGCTGCTCGCGGACGTGCTCGACGGCTCGATCGATCCGGGCCGCGTCTTCGACCTCACCCTTCCGCTCGACGCCGTCGCCGAGGGCTACGCCGCGATGGACGAGCGTCGCGCGATCAAGACGATGCTGCGCCCGTAGGCCACCGAAGCGCCGGTCCTTGCGGGCTGTGACCAGGCACGGTTCCCTTAGGATCGTGAATCAGTACGGCCCACAGGCGGGTCGCGACATCGACGGGGGAGCAGTGGCACGCGAGCTAGAGGTCAGCAGCCGCGTGCTCACCGTCCCCAATGTGATCAGCTTCGGCCGGCTCGCGCTCGTGCCGGTCTTTGCCGTCCTGATCGTCCAGGGTGAGGACATCTGGGCCCTCGCGGTGCTCGCGGTCTCCGGTGCGAGCGACTGGCTCGACGGCCTGATCGCGCGGCGCTTCAACCAGGTCTCCCGGCTCGGACAGCTCCTGGATCCCGCCGCCGACCGGCTGTTCATCCTCGTGACCCTGATCGGTCTCGCCCTGCGTGACGTCGTCCCGGTGTGGCTCGTGGTCGTGCTCGTCGGACGCGACGTGCTGCTCGCCGGCCTGCTGCCGGTGCTCGCGCGCCACGGCTACGGCCCCCTGCCGGTGCACTTCGCGGGCAAGGCCGGCACGTTCGCGCTGCTGTATGCGTTCCCCCTCCTGCTGCTCGCCGAGTGGAGCGGACCGGTCGGGACGGTCGCATCCGCGCTCGGCTGGGCCTTCGCGTGGTGGGGCGTCGGGCTCTACTGGTTCGCCGCACTGCTCTACTTCGCCCAGGCGCGCGCCCTGCTCCGTCAGCCTCAGGTCACGGCATGACGACGCGCCCACCTCAGGGCGCGCCCCCGAGCCCTGCGTCCGCCCGACCCGTCGACGCGTCGATGACGCTCCTCAACGAGGTCATGCTCAAGCCCCTCGACCCGGGCTACCAACAGGCCGCCGACCGGCGTCGCGCCGCCGGCAACCCGCCCGTCCGCCCGCTGCACACGGCCTGGCACTTCCTGCTGGCCATCGCGCTCGGTCTGGTCACGGCCGCCGCGGCCGCCGATCTGCGCGCCCCCGAGCCGGCCGTCGCCCAGGCCCGCGCGCTGCTCGAGGAGCAGATCGAGGAGCGGTCCGCCGTCGCCGAGCAGTTCGAGGAGGACAACGCGGAGCGCACGCAGGAGATCGCCGAGCTGCAGGCCGCGGCGCTCGGCGACCGCGATCCAGCCTCGCTCGCGCGCGTCGCGTCGGACGGCGTGAGCTCGGGGGCGGTGGCCGTGAACGGGCCCGGGCTCCGGCTCACGGTTGAGGACTCGGCCGCCGCGCGGGAAGACCTGGAGCGGGCGAACCCCAATGAGCGGGTGCAGGACGGCGACCTCCAGGTCACGGTCAACGGGCTCTGGGCGTCAGGCGCGGAGGCGATCGCGATCAACGGGCACCGCCTCTCCGCCGTGACCGCGATCCGCAGCGCGGGCAGCGCGATCCTGGTCGATCTCGTCCCGCTCTCGGGCCCGTACGTGGTCGAGGCGATCGGTGACCCCGCGGACCTCGAGACCAGGTTCGCGCGCACCGATGCGGGGCAGCACCTGTCCACGCTCCGCAACAACTACGGGATCGGCAGCAGGTTCTCGAGCGAGGACAGCCTCGAGCTGCCGGCGGCATCGAGCACCCGGCTGTGGTCCGCGCGGCTGCCGACCACGACCGAGGCCGGGACTATGGCATCGTCGAGCCCCACCGTCAAAGGAGTTGAGCCGTGATCGCGGTGCTGGGTCTGATCATCGGGGTCGTCGCCGGCCTGGTTCTTGAGCCAACCGTGCCGACGTCGTTGCAGCCGTACCTTCCGATCGCGGTCGTGGCCGCTCTCGACGCGCTGTTCGGGGGCCTGCGCGCCATGCTCGACGGCATCTTCAACGACCGGGTGTTCCTGGTGTCGTTCCTCTCGAACGTCGTGGTGGCCGCCCTCATCGTCTTCCTGGGCGACCAGCTGGGCGTCGGGACACAGCTCTCGACGGCCGTCGTCGTGGTGCTCGGGATCCGGATCTTCTCCAACGCCGCGGCGATCCGCCGCCACGTCCTCAAGGCCTGATGGTGCCCGGCGAGCACCGCAGCGAGGCGGCGACCGACATGATCCCGGCCGTCCCGGCGGCAGTGCCCCCGACGACCCCGTCGGACGACGAGCACGCTGCGGGTTCGACGCCGGCGGGGCCGTCCGGTCCACGCACGCTGTGGGCTGCGGGCAGACCGCGCGCGAGCCGGGCACAGTTCTTCGTCGCCCTGCTGTGCGCGCTGCTCGGGTTCGCCCTCGTCGTTCAGGTCCGCCAGACCAACGTCGAGGGACTCTCCGCCCTCGGGCAGTCCGACCTGGTGCGGATCCTCGACGAGACCGCACAGCGCACCGCCGATCTCGAGCGTGAGGCTGCTGCCCTGGAGCGCAGCCGTCAGGAGCTCCTCAGCGGGTCCGACCAGCAGCAGGCGGCGCTCGACGCGGCGACCAAGACCGCGACCACCCTGGGGATCCTGTCGGGCCGGCTCCCCGCCGAAGGGCCTGGCATCGAGGTCACGATCACCGAGTCCACCGGCACGATCCCCGCGTTGACGCTGTTCAACGTGCTCGAGGAGATGCGTAACGCCGGCGCCGAGGCGATCCAGGTCAACGAGCAACGCGTCGTGGCGAGCAGCTACTTCGTGGACACCGACGACGGGGTCGAGATCGACGGCATGCTCCTGACCCCCCCGTACCACTGGCTCGCCATCGGCGATCCCGCGGCGCTGGCCCCCACCGCGCTCGAGATCCCTGGGGGCGCCATGGCCGCGGTCCGGAACGCCGGCGGACGTGGATCCCCGGTGGCACGCGACAAGATCCAGATCACCGCCACGCGGACGGTGTCGGAGCCCGAGTTCGCCACACCCGCGCCGATCGGGGCGGGTTGAGGGCTGCGACCCCGCGCCGGTCCGCATAGGCTAAGGGCAGTCCCCGAGCCACAAGCCGATGTCTGATTTCTCTGTTCACCTCCCGGGAGGCGCGATGATGGACGACCCACAGGTATCCCCACCCGATGCGGGCGAGGGCGTACCGGGTCGTGCGCCGTTGCAGGCGAACGCGCCACGCGGGGCCGGCGACACCACCATCAGCCTGGGCCAGCTCGAGGCGGTCGAAGCCGATGCGGTCGCGGCGCCGGGGCTGTCCGGCGAGGAGCGTGCCGCTGTCGCCGCGCTGCCGCGCACGTCGGCACTGCTGATCATGCAGCGCGGCCCGAGCGCCGGGGCCCGGTTCCTGCTGGACGCCGAGAAGACCGTGGCGGGCCGCAGCGTCGACGCCGACATCTTCCTCGACGACGTGACCGTGTCGCGTCGGCACGCGGAGTTCGTCCGCGAGGGTGACGACTTCGTGGTCCGGGACATCGGTTCGCTCAACGGCACCTACATCAACCGCAACCGGATCGACTCCGCCGTGCTCCGGTCGGGCGACGAGGTCCAGATCGGCAAGTACCGACTGACCTTCCACCCGAGTCCGGGACGCGAGAGCGGTGGGGCGCCCGGCCCGATGTCTGGGCAGTGAGCGGCAGTCGTGCGTGAGGTCGCGTCGACACATCGGCACCGTGTGAACGGGGCGCGATGAGCGTCTCTCGGGGTCCGTTGCAGGAGACCCGCGCCCTGCTCGACCCCACGGCACCTGCCCGTCCGCACATCGTCGAACCCTGGCCGCGCGGGGTGTCCCGCAAGGCGTCCATGCGGATCTCCGACGTTCTCGGAGCTCTTCAGCTCGAGTTTCCCGCGGTGACCAACTCCAAGCTCCGGTTCCTCGAGGAGCAGGGTCTGGTCGAGCCGGTGCGCTCCGCGTCGGGCTACCGCCAGTACAGCCCGGCCGACGTCGAGCGCCTGCGGTTCGTGCTGCGCCAGCAGCGCGACCGGTACCTCCCGCTCAAGGTGATCGGCGAACAGCTCGACGCCTTGGACCTCGGTGACGAGAGCGCGGCGCCCGCCCCGGCGCGGCTCGCGACGGCCGACGGCGCCCATCGGCCCGCGATCGCCGGCCGATGGACGACCGCCGGCCTGGCCGCCGATGCCGGCGTCCCCGAGGATTTCGTCGTGGCGCTCGTCGAGGCGGGCGTGCTGCGTCCGACCGCGCGGGGGTACTTCGACCCCTGGTCGCGCGACGTCGTCGCGCTGGCCGCGGCCCTGAACGAGCACGGGATCGACACCCGGCACCTGCGGGCGTTCCGCACGGCGGCCGAGCGGCAGGTGGACCTGGTCGACCAGGTCGTCGCGCCGTGGCGCGGACAGCACGCGGCGTCGTCGCGGGCCCGCGCGGGAACCCTCGCGGCCGAGGTCGGCGAGCTGTGCAGCCAGCTGCACACGGTGCTCGTCCGCGCCGGCGTCACCGAACTCTCACCCTGATTCCCCCAGAAGGGGACGAAGGCCGTAGCGTGGAGCTGTGACGGGAGACGACGAGGAACTGGTCCCGGTGGAGGTCGTCGGTGTGCGCCAGCACCGCCTCGACGACGAGATCGTCGTGCTCCTGCTCGACCCGGCGGCCGAGCTTCTGGTCCCGATCCTCATCGGGCCGAACGAGGCCAGCGCCATCGCGGCCGCCCAGGCCGGCATCGTCCCGCCCCGTCCGATGACGCACGACCTGCTGCGTGACGTGCTGGCGGCGCTCGGCGTCGGGCTCGTACGTATCGAGATCACGAGCCTCACCGACGGCGTCTTCCATGCCGAGCTCGTGCTCACCACCGGGGTCCGGGTCGACTCGCGGGCGTCCGATGCCATCGCTCTCGCGGTGCGCACCGGAAGCCCGGTGCTCTGCTCGGCGGAGGTCGTCGCGATCGCCGGGGTCGAGGCATCGGCGGGGCCCGCGGAGCAGGAGCTCGAACGGTTCCGCGAGTTCCTCGAACAGGTCACCCCGGAGGACTTCGACACCGGCGAGAACCCCGCACCTCCCGGCGGGTGAGCGCGGCGGCACCCGCCGTGGCCCGGCGGTGAGACCTGCGCCACGACAACCCGCTCGCTCGGCCACGGCGCGGCGTCGTTGACTGCCCTACCGGCGCGGCCTAGCGTTGCACTGACATCCGAAGCACCCCGACTCACGCGCGGCCTTTGCAGGGCGCGCCGAGCCGGGAGACGAGCGCCGACATCTTCGGCGGATGCGTGCAACGGCCAGATGGAGGACCCGTGAGCGGCACCGGCGAGACAGGGGACGCCGCAGGCAGGGTCCCGCAGCGCGCGCAGGGCCTGCTCTTCGGCGATGAGCTTCCCGACCTCGACACCACGACCGGCTACCGCGGCCCGACGGCCTGCCGGGCGGCGGGGATCACCTACCGCCAGCTCGACTACTGGGCCCGCACCGGACTGGTCGAGCCGACGATCCGCACCGCGACCGGTTCCGGGACGCAGCGGCTGTACAGCTTCCGCGACATCCTCGTGCTCAAGGTCGTCAAGCGGCTCCTCGACACGGGCGTGTCCCTGCAGCAGATCCGTACGGCAGTGGCGCACCTGCGCGAGCGCGGCGTGGACGATCTCGCGCAGATCACGCTGATGTCCGACGGCGCCTCCGTGTACGAGTGCACGTCCGCCGACGAGGTCTTCGACCTGGTGCAGGGCGGTCAGGGCGTCTTCGGCATCGCCGTCGGCCGCGTCTGGCGCGAGGTCGAGGGCACGCTGGCGGCCCTGCCGACCGAGCGCCTCGAGGACAGCCCCACCAACGGCGCGAACGACGAGCTCGCCCAGCGTCGACACGCCCGCACCGCCGGCTGATCAGCACCGCTCACTGATCAGCACCCGCTCGCGGGGTCATACCCGCCGCCTGGCTCCCGGGCGGCATCAGCGTTCCGGACGGCTCCTGGGTCCCGGGCGGCGGCCAGTTCCTGGACGGCCCCGCGTCAGTTGGTGCGCGGCGCGCGCAGCACCCGGTCGAGCAGCTGGTCGAACATATCTGCCAGCTCGGCGGCCGAGGCCCCCGGCCACGAGTGCAACCCGCGGGCGGCTCCTTGTGCCTGCTGCAGCGCTGCGCGCTCCGGGATGGCCGGGGAGAGCACCAGCGGGCCATACAGCGTCTTGAGCTCGTCGAGCCGGTAGGTCTGCTCGACCGAGCGGCCCCGGACCCGGTTCACGATGATGCCGAGCGGTTGGAGCTCGCGGGCCGGACCGCGGCGGAGCTCGTCGATCGTGCGCATGGCGCGCCCGACGGCCATCACGGCGAACAGCCCGGGCTCGGTGACGATCACGGCGCGGTCGCAGGCCATCAGGCCCGCCTTCGTGAGGCCACCCAACGAGGGCGGGCAGTCGATCAGGACGAGCTCGTAGTCGCCGACGAACGAGAGCGCGAACGCGAGCCGGTCGAGATCCTCGTCGGACCCGGGCCCGTCGTGCGCCGCCGAGCGCGCGGAGCCCAGCATCACGTCGAGCCCGTCGGGCGCCCAGGCGCTCGGGGCGATCGAGCGGTCGACCACCGACGAGCGCGGGTCGTCGAGCACCGCCGCGACATCGAGCCGGTCGGTGCTGTCGGCACCCAGCGCCATGGTCGTGTCGCCCTGCGGGTCGAGATCGATCACCAGGGTGCGCACCCCCCTGGCGGCGGCGGCCGACGCGAGGCCGAGGGTCACCGAGGTCTTCCCCACACCACCCTTGAGACTGCACACCCCTAGCACCAGCACGCGCTCACCGTAGCGGCAGGAACGGGTTCACAGGGTGAGACCACACCGCGGTGGGACATCTGACGAGCACATCGCCCCCCGCATCGTGGGATGATCACGCCGATCGCTGGGGAGGCGCGGGTTCGCCCGCCGCCCTGACCGGGAGCACCCGAGTTCACACGACTCGCTGGCCGTGCGCCTGCGAACGGCAAGAAGATGGGGTGGCACGTGTTCTCGAAGGTGCTTGTCGCGAACCGGGCGGAGATCGCCGTCAGGGCCTTCCGGGCCGCCTACGAGCTCGGTGCGCGGACCGTCGCGGTGTTCCCGCACGAGGACCGCAACTCCGAGCACCGGCTCAAGGCCGACGAGTCCTACCCGATCGGGGAGACGGGCCACCCGGTGCGGGCGTACCTCGACATCGACGAGATGATCCGGGTCGCACGCGACTCGGGCGCCGACGCGATCTACCCCGGCTACGGATTCCTGTCAGAGAACCCCGAGCTCGCGCGCGCCTGCCAGGCCGCGGGCCTCGTCTTCATCGGGCCCCCGCCGGAGGTGCTCGAGCTGGCCGGGAACAAGGTGCTCGCCCTGCAGGCGGCGCGGGACGCGGGGATTCCCGTCCTCGCCTCCAGCGCGCCGTCCGCCGACATCGAGGTGCTCGTCGTGGCGGCCGAGGAGGTCGGCTTCCCGCTGTTCGCCAAGGCGGTCGCCGGCGGGGGAGGCCGCGGGATGCGGCGGGTCGAGCGCCGCGAGGACCTGCGGGAGGCCCTCGCGGCCGCGATGCGCGAGGCCAGCGGCTCCTTCGGCGACGACACGATGTTCCTCGAGCAGGCAGTGCTGCGGCCCCGGCACATCGAGGTCCAGATCCTGGCCGACAAGGCCGGGAACGTCGTACACCTGTTCGAGCGTGACTGCTCGCTCCAGCGGCGCCACCAGAAGGTCATCGAGATCGCGCCGGCGCCGAACCTGGATCCCGCGATCCGGGACGCGCTGTGCCGCGACGCCGTGACGTTCGCACGCAGCATCGGGTACGAGAATGCCGGCACGGTCGAGTTCCTCGTGGCCACCGAGGGGGACCGCGCCGGTCAGCACGTCTTCATCGAGATGAACCCGCGCATCCAGGTGGAGCACACCGTGACCGAGGAGGTCACCGACATCGACCTGGTGTCCTCCCAGCTGCGGATCGCGGCGGGGGAGACCCTCGCCGACCTCGGGATCTCCCAGGACTCCGTGCGGGTCAACGGCTTCGCGCTGCAGTGCCGCATCACCACCGAGGACCCGGCCAACGGGTTCCGACCGGACACCGGCCGCATCATCGCCTACCGCTCGCCGGGCGGCGCCGGGGTGCGGCTCGATGGCGCGACGGCCTCCGCGGGGGCGGAGGTCAGCGGCCACTTCGACTCGATGCTGGTCAAGCTCACCTGCCGCGGCCGGGACTTCCCGATGGCGGTCCGCCGGGCCCGCCGGGCGCTGGCGGAGTTCCGGATCCGTGGGGTGCGCACGAACATCTCGTTCCTGCAGGCCGTCTTGGCCGACGACGCGTTCGTCGCCGGCGACCTGTCGACGTCGTTCATCGACCTGCGCCCGCAGCTGCTGGCCGCGCGCGCGAGCGCCGACCGGGGCACCAAGCTGCTCGGGTTCCTCGGCAACGTCACGGTGAACAAGCCGTACGGTGTGGCCCCCACGCTCGCGGACCCGCGCTCCAAGCTCCCCGTGCTCCCGCTCGGCGTGGCCATCCCGGACGGCAGCCGGCAGCGGCTGCTGGAGCTCGGCCCGGAGCGCTTCGCGGCCGCGCTGCGTGCCCAGCGCCCGTTGGCCGTCACCGACACCACGTTCCGCGATGCGCACCAGTCGCTCCTGGCGACCCGCGTGCGCACGCACGACCTGGTCGCCGTCGCGCCGCACGTCGCGCTGCTGACGCCGCAGCTGCTGTCCGTCGAGGCGTGGGGCGGCGCCACCTACGACGTCGCGCTGCGGTTCCTCGGCGAAGACCCGTGGAGCCGCCTCGCCACGCTGCGCGAGACGCTCCCGAACATCGCGATCCAGATGCTGCTGCGCGGCCGCAACACGGTCGGCTACACGCCCTACCCGACCGAGGTCACGGACGCCTTCGTGCGCGAGGCCGCGGCGACCGGGGTGGACGTGTTCCGAATCTTCGACGCCCTGAACGACGTCGAGCAGATGCGACCCGCGATCGAGTCCGTGCGCGCGACGGGGACGACGGTCGCCGAGGTCGCGCTGTGCTACACCGGCAACCTGCTGGACCCGGCGGAAGACCTGTACACGCTCGACTACTACCTCCGGCTGGCCGACCGGATCGTCGAGGCCGGCGCCCATGTCCTGGCGATCAAGGACATGGCCGGCCTGCTGCGCCCCGCCGCCGCCACGGCGCTCGTGGCCGGGCTGCGGGCGCGGTTCGACCTGCCGGTCCACCTGCACACCCACGACACCACCGGCGGCCAGCTGGCGACCCTGCTCGCGGCCGCCGACGCCGGGGTCGACGCCGTCGACGTGGCCAGCGCTCCGATGGCCGGCACGACCAGCCAGCCGCCCATGTCGGCGCTGGTGGCCGCGCTGGCGTTCACCGAGCGGGACACCGGGCTCTCCCTGCGGTCGGTCTGCGACCTCGAGCCGTACTGGGAGGGCGTGCGCCGCCTGTACCGGCCGTTCGAGTCCGGCCTGCCCGGACCGACCGGTCGCGTGTACGACCACGAGATCCCGGGCGGTCAGCTGTCCAATCTGCGCCAGCAGGCGATCGCGCTCGGTCTGGGCGACCAGTTCGAGGCGATCGAGGAGATGTACGCCGCGGCCGACCACATCCTCGGCCGGCTGGTCAAGGTCACCCCGTCGTCGAAGGTGGTGGGCGACCTCGCCCTGCACCTGGTGGCCCGCGGCGCGGACCCGGCGGACTTCGCCGACCGGCCGCAGGACTTCGACATCCCCGACTCGGTGATCGGGTTCCTGTCGGGCGAGCTCGGCGTTCCGCCGGGCGGGTGGCCCGAGCCGTTCCGCACCAAGGCCCTCAAGGGCCGCGCCGTGCGGTCCGGCGTGCAGCCCCTGACCGACCAGGACCGCCAGGACCTGGACGGCGACTCCGCGACCCGCCGGGACCGGCTCAACCACCTGTTGTTCCCCGGGCCGACCAAGGAGTTCGAGGCGTCCCGTGCGGCCCACGGCGACGTGTCGGTGCTCGACACCAAGAGCTACCTGTACGGGATGGACCCGGGCGGCGAGGTCGAGATCGTCCTGGAGAAGGGCGTGCGGCTGCTCGTCGGGCTCGAGGCGGTCGGCATCCCGGACGAGCGGGGCATGCGCAGCGCGATGTTCACCCTCAACGGGCAGCTGCGCCCGCTGCAGGTCCGCGACACCGGGATCGAGGTCGACCTCGCGTCGTCCGAGAAGGCCGATCCCGGGGTCGCCGGTCACATCGCGGCGCCGTTCGCCGGGGCGGTCACGCCGGTGGTCCAGGAGGGTCAGCGGGTCAAGGCCGGCCAGACCGTCGCCACCGTGGAGGCCATGAAGATGGAGGCGGCGATCACGACCCCGATCGGGGGAGTGGTGCGCCGGCTGGCGATCGGGGCGACCCAGCAGCTCGAGGGCGGCGACCTGGTGCTGGTGATCGGCTGACCCTCGTGGCAGGCTGGCGGCCATGTTCCTGACACGGCTGAGCCACGCGTGCGTACGTCTGGAGAAGGACGGCGCCCGGCTCGTGATCGACCCCGGCTCGTTCAGCGCGAGCGACGCCACGCACGACGCCGACGCCGTCCTGGTCACCCACCAGCACGCCGACCACGTCGTGCCGGTCACGTTGCGTCGCGACCTGGTGTCCCGGCCGGATCTCGAGGTCTGGGCCCCGGCCGACGTCGTCGCGCTGCTGCTCGAGGGTGCTCCAGAGCTCGCCGACCGCGTCCACGCCGTGCGCGCAGGGGACACGTTCGAGGTGGCCGGTTTCGAGGTGGAGGTCTACGGCGGCCTGCACGAGGCGGTCCATCCCGACGTCCCACGCCTGGCCAACGTCGCCTACCTCATCGACGGGTCCGTCCTGCACCCGGGGGACTCGTTCACGGTGCCGCCCCGCCCGGTGGCCGTGCTGCTGATCCCGATCGCCGCTCCGTGGCTGCGCCTGGGCGACGTGGTCGACTACGTCCGGGCCGTCGGCCCGCGCCTGACGATCCCCATCCACGACGCGCTGTACTCCCGGATCGGCTGCGACCTGGTCGACCGCCTGCTCGGTCCGCACGGGCTGGGACTGGGCGGCGCGCAGTACCTGCGGCCCGTCGACGGCGTCGGGCTCGAGCTGCCCTGAGCCTGCCTCGACCGCGCAGGGCGCCCCGCCGGCGGGGGAGGGGATGCCTCAGAGGCCGTCGGTGCGCCGGCGCTGGGCGATCTGCTCGCTGAGGACGTACCGGTGCAGGGCGTCGGCCTCGCGCTGCGTGGTGCCCACGAACCGGCAGCCGTAGCGGTGCCCCCGCGGGACGTCCTCGCTCCGGATCGCATCGGCGACGAGCACCATCTCGTCGAAGTCGGTACTGAAGTGGAAGCCGAAGCGATAGGCCTCGGGCAGCGCGGTCGAGCAGAACAGGCTGAACCCGGTCGCGCTGAGGTCGAGCATCCTGCCCTGGATCGGGATCTCGGCGTCGACGAGCTCGTCGCCGATCATCTCGTACACGAGGGTGACCGGAAGGTCGGTCTCCACCCGGACGATCGCCCGCTGCTGGAAGGCGGAGATGAGCTCGATGTCGGTGACGACCAGCATCTCCTGGTTGACCGACTCGACCGTGACGACGTACTCCCGGCGGCCACGGATCGCCTCGAACGTGCGCACCACGACCTCGTCACCGGGCGCGGGAAGGTCACCGAGCACCTCGGCCAGCCGGATGCTCAGGGACAGGCCCGCATCGACGCTCACCTCGCCGCGCGCGACCTCGGCCTCGCCGACGATCACCACGCTCGGGCTGCCTTCGAGCACCCGCGTCACCACCCTGAGATGCACAAGCACGGTATCCGGACGCTCCACCCTACGAGACGACGAAGGCCTCCCGTGCGAGGCGGGCCCGGAACGGACCGAATCTCACCCCAGCGCGCCACCATCGGCGTACTGGCCTGTCGCCGGCCGGCGCCGTACCGTGGGGATCTCGCCCCGAAGGAGCCCGCCATGACCGAGCCGTTCTCCCACGACGAGGTCGTCAACCTCGAGTTCGACGAGACGATCCCGCCGCGACCCGAGGAAGAGATCGCGGACGTGGCCCGCGCGGACCGCGAGCCGGTCGATCCTCAGCGCGGGTAGGCCCGCACGAGGCGGGCAGCACCGGTGGCGGCCAGGGCGATGCCGATCCCGGCGACCGCCCAGTTCAGCCAGACCCCACCGGAGTCGTTGATCGGTCCGACCTGGAACAGCACCACCACGACGCCGATGACGATGGCGAACGAGGGCGACCACCACCAGTTGTCCCGGATCGAGGTCGGGGCGTCGTCGTCCTCGGACTCGGTCGGATCGGGCTCGTCGGACGGGATCAGTTCGGGCATGGCAGATACTGTGCCACGAACCGCCGGTGTCGTCGGTCAGCCGCGACAGCGCGGTCGCCGGTCCCGCGGTCGCCGGTCCGTCGCGCCGGCGGCCCGAGGAGGAGCCAGCGGGCCGCGGAGGAGGGGCCGGGCCCCCGATCGACCAGTTTCCTCGGGTCGTTTGTCATAATGTACCTTATCGGCGTTGTCGGGTGAGCGTGCGGAGCGGGGTCCGGCCCCCCGGGCCCGACCGGGCGGCGGACCGGCCACCTGCGTACGATCGCCGGCATGAGCGCACCCGATCCCACCGTCCTGGCCACGATCGCGACCCTCGAGGCGCACGAGCGCGACCTGGTGTTCACCCGGTTCGACAACGCCGACGCGTGGCAGTTGGGTTGCCTGCTCGTCGAGCTCGCCCAGGAGCGCGAGCTGCCGATCACGATCGATGTGCGCCGCGGCACCCAACAGCTGTTCCACGCGGCCCTGCCCGGCACGGTCGCCGATAACGACACCTGGGTCGAGCGCAAGGTCCGGGTGGTCGAGCGGTTCGGGGCGTCGTCCTACCTCGTCGGCCTGCGCGCGGTCGCCAAGGGCACCACGTTCGCCGTCGCGCACGACCTGCCGCTGCAGCAGTACGCCGCGCACGGCGGGTGCTTCCCGGTGCGCGTGGTCGGGGTGGGCGTGGTCGGCACGGTGACGGTCTCGGGCCTGGCGCAGGCCGACGACCACGCCCTGGTGGTCGAGGCGCTGCGGGTCTTCCTGGCCTGACGGCCGCGCTGCGCCAACCGCGAAACCCGCCGCCGGGCAGGCGACAGACGGCGCACGCGCACCGCACACTGTGGGCGTGCCAGACAACACTGGGGGCGTGCCAGCCACCCCACCGCACGCGAGCACCCCGGAGGTCGCGGCCTCCCCCGCCCTGCTGCGCCGGATCGGCGCGCTGCTCACGCCCTACCGGGGCCGGCTGGTCCTGGTCGCCGTCGCGATCCTGGTCGCCTCGACGCTCGGGGTGATCACCCCGTTCCTCACCCGTCGCGTGTTCGACGACGCGCTCGGGTTCGCCACCGGCACGGGCGTGGACCTGCCGCTGCTGGCGCAGCTGACGGCCGCGATGATCGCGATCCCGCTGCTCAGCTCGGCGATCGGCGTCGGGCAGACCTACCTCACGACCAAGGTCGGCAACCTCGCGATGGCCGACCTGCGCGGGCGGCTGTTCGAGCACCTCGAACGCATGGAGCTGGCGTTCTTCACGACCACCAAGACGGGGTCGATCCAGTCCCGGCTCGCCAACGACGTCGGCGGGGTCGGCTCGGTGCTGACCACGACGGCGTCGTCCATCCTGTCCAGCTCGGTGACCGTGATCGCGTCCATCATCGCGATGGTGCTGCTGAGCTGGCAGCTGACGGTCGTCGCACTGGCGCTGATGCCGGTGTTCATCGTGCTGCAGCGCCGCGTCGGGGCGCGCCGCCAGCGGCTCGCGCGCGCCACCCAGGAGTCGCTGTCGGACATGACCGCGATCACGCAGGAGGCGCTGAGCGTCTCGGGGGTGCTGCTCGCGAAGATCTTCAACCGGGCCGACTCCGAGGTCACCCGGTACCGCGACGAGAACGACCGCTTGGTCGACCTGCAGGTGCGGCAGGCGATGGCCGGCCAGGGGTTCTTCGGGGTCGTGTCCGCCTTCATGGCGATCACGCCCGCGCTGGTCTACCTGGTGGCGGGGTACATGCTCGCCGGCTCCACCGACACCCAGGTGCTCACGGCCGGCACCCTCGTGGCGTTCTCGACCCTGCAGGCCCGGCTGCTGATGCCGATGCTGTCCCTGATGCGGGTCGCCCTGGACGTGCAGACCTCGCTGGCGCTGTTCCGCCGGATCTTCGAGTACCTGGACCTCACCCCCGCGATCACCGACCGCCCCGGCGCGGTGGCGCTCGATCGGGCGACCACGCGCGGGCGGGTCGAGCTCGACGGCGTCTGGTTCGCCTACCCCCCTCCCCCGCGGCTGTACGCACCGGCGCCGGTGCCCCGCCTGCCCGGGATGCACGGCGGCGGCATGGGTGGCGGCGGGAAAGGGATCGGGCTGGCGTTCGGGCTCGCGCCGACCGGCGGCGGCCGACCCGGCGGCTCGACCCAGCCCGCACCGCCCCTGGCGGACCCCGGCGCCGCCCGGGGCCCGGACACCCGGCCGCGTCCGTGGGCCGTGCGTGACACGTCATTCGTGATCGAGCCGGGTCAGCTCGCGGCGTTCGTCGGGCCGTCGGGCGCCGGCAAGACGACCCTGAGCTACCTGGTCCCCCGGCTGTACGAGGTCGACCGTGGCGCCGTCCGCGTCGACGGTTTCGACGTGCGGGACGTCACGATGGGGTCCCTGGCCGACGTCGTCGGCATGGTCACCCAGGATCCGTACCTCTTCCACGCCACGATCGCCGAGAACCTGCGGTACGCGCGCCCGGACGCCACGGACGCCCAGCTGGAGGACGCCTGCCGCGCGGCGAACATCCATGACCGGATCGTGGCGTTCGCCGACGGCTACGCGACGACGGTCGGCGAGCGGGGCTACCGCCTGTCCGGGGGCGAGAAGCAGCGGATCGCGATCGCCCGGGTGCTGCTCAAGGACCCGCGCATCCTCATCCTCGACGAGGCGACCTCCGCCCTCGACTCGGCGTCCGAACGGCTCGTGCAGCAGGCACTGGCGGTGGCGATGACCCGGCGGACGACGCTCGCGATCGCGCACCGGCTCTCGACGATCCGGCATGCCGACGTGATCTTCGTGGTCGACGACGGCCGGGTGGTCGAGCACGGGACGCACGAGGAGCTGGTCGCCGCACCCGACGGGTTGTACGCCCGGCTGTACGCCGAGCAGTTCGGTGGCGGTCGGGTCGAGGCCCGGTTCGCGGACGGTGTGATGTTCACCGACGGCGTGGTCCTGGCCCAGCCCGGCGGCCCCGACCTCTGAGTCGACCCGCCCACAGGACCACCGCTCGGGCAGGTCGTCCCCAGCGCCGCAGGCCCGCGGGGTGCGCACCGGACGCCGTGGCGAGGCTGACCGGCATGACGAACCTCAACGACAGCTGGGACGACGACCTCGACGGCGCCGACTCCCCCGACGATCCGCATGCGCTCGACCGGACGTTCCCGTTCGGTGAGAGCTTCCCGATGTGCGCCGACCGCTTCGGCAACCCCCTCTCGCACGAGGAGATCCTCCGCCGCGGCCCGTTCGACCCCATGCCCTTCGATGACGACTCCGACGAGGACGATCTGGACGCGTTCGGCTACTTCGGAGGTTTCGACGAGGACGACGAGGACGACGACGAGCGGATACCGCGACCGTGGCGGATCCTGTGCACGGCCGACGACGTGCACGAGCACCTCCTCGCCCTCGTGGGCCCCGAACGCGATGGCCCCCGCGCCCTGTGGGTGGTGTTCCTCGACGAGCACGACCGTGTGCTACCGCTCGTGATCCCGATCGGCGACCTGCCCACGATCGTCAACCGCGCGATGGTCGCCAATCTCGCCCGGCAGCTGCGCACGCTCCTCGACGAGAACGCGCCCGGCGGGTGCCTGGCGTTCGGGCTCGTGCGCCGCGGCGGCGGTGACCGCGGCACGTTCGAGGCCGGCTGGTCCCAGGCGCTGTCCGAGGCGATGGCCGAGGCCGGGGTCGCGGTGCGGGCCATGGTCGCCATCGGCCGCGACCGCTCCCGGGTCCTTCCGCTCGGCCTCACATGAGGCGGAAGTCCTAGAAGGAGTCGAGCGTCACACCGGGAAAGTTTGCAGCGGGGCTCGCGGGCCGCCACCATGAGTCCGGGGCGCCGAGGCGGCGTACTTCACCCGGATCGCCCCGCACAACCTGGCCAACCGAGCCACGCAGACCGACGTTCACGGGACCTTCACCTCGTCGTGGAACACGGGCGGGGTCGTATGCGTTGAACACAACGGTAGAGCACGAGTCGAATGACGGCACCACGGAGGTACAGATGGCGAACCGATCTTTGCGCGGAATGCGCATCGGTTCCAACAGCCTGGAGACGGAAGAGGGCGTGGAATTCGCTCCCCGGCTGCAGGCCCACTACGACTGCCCGAACGGGCACACCATCATCCTGCCCTTCTCGACCGAGGCCGACGTGCCCCTGGTCTGGGAGTGCCGGTGTGGCGAGGAGGCGTTGCTGCGCGACGCCACCCGGCCCGAACCGAAGAACGGCAAGAAGCCGCGTACGCACTGGGACATGCTCCTCGAGCGTCGCACGGTCAAGGAGCTCGAGGAGCTGCTCGAGGAACGCCTCGACCTGCTCCGCGCGGGCAAGCTCCGTCGGAGCGCCTGAGGCTTCACCGCTCGTCCCCGGGCTCGCACCCGGGAGCTACCTCGCTCGACCAAGCAGCCGGCGCACCGCGTCGGCTGTTTGGCGTGCGTGGAAGGCGACTCCCCAGCTGGTGATCCGGACGAGCGCCTCGACCACGATCTCGCGGCTCATCTTCGAGGTGCCCTGCTCGCGCTCGACGAACGTGATCGGCACCTCGACCACGCGACCGCCGGCGCGCAGCACCCGCCAGGCCATGTCCACCTGGAAGCAGTACCCGTGCGATGCGACCGCCCCGAGGTCGAGGCTGGCGAGCAGCGGCGCGCGGTACGCCCGAAAGCCGCCGGTGGCGTCGCGCAGCGGGAAACCGAGCATGAGCCGCGTGTAGGTGTTGCCGCCGCGGGAGAGCAGCTGGCGATGCGTCGGCCAGTTCACGACGCGGCCACCCGGGACCCAGCGAGACCCGAGCACCAGATCGGCGTCGGGCAGGGCCGCCAGCAGACGCGGGAGGTCCTCGGCGCGGTGCGAGCCGTCAGCGTCCATCTCGACGACGACCTCGTAGCCCCGGGCCAGCGCCCAGGTGAACCCCGCCACGTACGCCTGGCCGAGCCCCAGCTTGCTCGCGCGGTGCAGCACGTGCACGCCCGCGTCGTCGGCCGCGGCCCGGTCCGCGAGCTGGCCCGTGCCGTCCGGGCTGCCGTCGTCGACCACGAGCACGTCCGCGTCGGGCACGGCGGCGCGCACGCGCGCGAGCGTCACCGGCAGGGCGTCGCGTTCGTTGTAGGTCGGGATGATCACGACCGTGCGCATCACAGGCCCTCCGGCCGGTTCGGGCGGCGGACCCTCGTGGCGCCCACCATGCCGGAGAGCACGATCACGACCGCGAGCCCCGCGACGCCCCACGCGAGCCAGTCCCCGATCCGCGTCGCCGGGGTCAGGGAGGTCCGCAGCGGCAGCGACGCGACCAGCTGGGCAGCGGTGAACAGGTCGGTCTGCTGGCTCACGACCCCGTTCGGCGCGATGATCCCGCTCACGCCGACGGTCGAGATCTGCACCGTGGCACGACCGTGCTCGATCGCCCGCAGCCGGGACATCGCGAGCTGCTGGGTGGACTCGTCGGTGAAGCCGAACGACGCGTTGTTCGTCTGCACCACCAGCACCTCGGCGCCGGCGCGCACCGACTCGCGGACCAGCGGGTCGTACGCCACCTCGAAGCAGATGACGTCCCCCAGCGGCACGGTCCGCTCCAGGCGGGCGGACTCCAGCGGCACCACCCCCACCTTCGTGCCGGCGATCATGTCGTTGCGGACCAGGTCCACGGCGGACGAGAACGGCCGCACCCAACGCCGCAGCGGGATGTACTCGGCGAACGGCGCCGGGTGCTGCTTGACGTAGGTCGCCACCACCCCCTCGCCGGGAACCCACAGCACCGCCGTGTTGTACCGGCCGCCGGTCGACGGGTACTCCACCGTGCCGACCAGCATCGGGGCGTCGACGGCACGCGCCGCGGCGTCGATCTCCGCGGCCGCGGCCGCGTCCACCTGGGGGTCGACGTCGGTGCCGTTCTCGGGCCAGAGCACGACGTCGAGCTCACCCGGCTCGACCTGGTCCAGGAGGGCCCGGGTGCCCTCCGCGTGCAGGCGGAGCACCTCGCGTGCCTGCGAGAACGCCTCGGCGCCCGGTGTGGGTACGTTGCCCTGCACCGCGCCGACGCGCAGGTGCCCCTCCTGGGCCTGGGTGTCGAGCGGGACGAGCAGCCCGACGCCGACCAGGAGCAGGGCGAGCGCGGTGGCGAACACCGTGCGGAGCAGCGTCAGCCGACGCGCCGCGAGCATGGCCACGGCCAGCAGCGCACCGATCGCGACCACGGCCGCCGACACGAGCGGGGCCCCGCCGAGCCAGGCGAGCCGGACGAGCGGGGAGTCGGCCTGGGAGAACGCCAACCGGCCCCACGGGAAGCCCCCGAACGGCGCGACGGACCGGAGCTCCTCGACCGCCACCCACAGCACGACGAACGCGGTCACCTGCAGCCCGGCGCTGCGCCAGATGGCCGTGCCGCGGCGCGCCCAGGTCCACAGGGCGCCGAACAGGGCGATGTACAGGGCCTCGAACACGGTCAGCGCCACCCATGGCACGCGCCCGACGACGTAGTCGGCCCAGGTGATGTGCGGGGCGAAGAAGGCCAGCCCCCATACGAAGCCGACCAGGGCGTTCCAGAGGGCACCGTCGCGGCGCAGCGCGAGGAAGAGCAGGGCCATCCCGACAAAGCCGGCACCCCACCAGCCGCGGTCGGGAAAGGCTGCTTCGGTGAGCAGTCCGCTGCCGGCGGCGAGGGCGAGCACCCACCATCGGTTGGGCTCGGGGTGGGGCATTCCAGAAGGGTACGACAGCGGACCCCTCCCGCCGACCGACCGACCCGCGCGTCCTTCGTACCAAGGGCCGCCCCTTGCGAGGGCGGCGCTTGTTTTCTGTTGAACACGCGGGCCCAGCCGGTGTCCACTTCCCGCCCGGGCGGGTGCCGGCAAGAGATGAACTCCCGGGGCACCAGCGCCTATGAGAAGAGGAACAAGACGTGAACCTACCGGGTCTGGGAGCGCTGTCAAGGGGACATATGTCCAGTTCAGAGGCGTTGCTGCAGGTCAGCCAGATACCTCATCGACGGATCTCGGCCGGGCGACGGCGTGTCGTGCGGCGTGTCGGACTCTGCCCTCCCCCGTCACCCGGGTGCGTCGTGGCGCCACCCCGTGCGGGGCGCCCGCGCGGTGCCCGGGTCGAGCAGTCAGTCGAGGGCGTCGTGCACGACGACGCCGTCGCGCACGGTGCGCAGGCACCGGGGAGGGACGGCGTCGGGTCCCACCTCCGGGAGCAGCGGCGTCCCGGCGCGCGCGTCCGTGCTCCAGGCCGAGACGCGCCCGTCCGCGGCCTGGACCACCAGCTGCTCGGCGCGCCACACGGCCAGGTGGGCGGGGGCTCCCAGCCGGATCTCCCCCGCCCCGGTGTGGTCCAGCCCCGCCAGCCGCCAGCCGCCGCGGGTGTGCGCGCGGAACGCGGCCCGGGCGGAGATGCGTTGGTCGGCCTCGTGCAAGGTGACCGCCGCGCCCACCCCTGCCCACGGGTCGAACGGCGTCACGGGCGAGTCCGAGCCGAACGCCATCGGGACCCCGGCCGCCGCAAGATCGGCGAGCGGGTTGAGCGCCGCACCGCGGCCGGCCCCGAGCCGGGCCGCGTACATCCCGTCCGGCCCGCCCCACGCGGCGTCGAAGGCGGGCTGCACGCTCAGGCGCACCCCGAGCAGGACGAGCGCGGCCAGCGTCGGGGCGTCGATCATCTCCGCGTGCTCGACCCGGTGCCCGGCGCCGCGGATCGGACCGGCCCCGACCTCCTCGACCGCCAGCTGCAGCCCGGCGAGGAACTCGTCCATCGCGCGGTCGCCGATGACGTGGAAGCCGGCCTGCACCCCGGCCCGGGTCACCGCGACCAGATGGGCGGCGATCTGGTCGGCGGTCAGGTACAGCGACCCCGCGTGCGCGTGGCGGGCGGGCAGGTCCGAGTACGGCGACCGCAGGGCAGCGGTGCGCGACCCGAGCGACCCGTCGACGTTGAGGTCGCCGCCGATGCCCGTCAGGCCCGGCAGGGCGGCCAGGATCTCCCGGGCGTCGTCGACCGTGGTGCACAGCTCGCCGCGGTAGGCCACGACGTGCGGCAGGGCCGCCGCCGGATCGGTGGTCAGCGCCAGCAGCTCGAGGAGCCCGGCGCGGGTGTCGATGAAGGGCGCGCTGTGCTCGTGCACCGACGCGATGCCGTGGGCCGCGGCCCGGGCGAGCGCCTGTCGGTAGAGGCCCTCGCGCCGGGGCTGGTCGACGTCCCGCGCCGCTTCGCGGGCGGCGTGATGGGCCTCGCCCAAGACGCCGCCGTCGGCGGTCCAGCCCGCGAGCCCCGCCAGGCCGGCGACCGCCGCGAACGACGACGACACCACCGCCGAGTGCACGTCGACCCGCGCGAGGTAGACCGGCGCCCCGCCGGCCGCCAGGTCGAGCTCCTGAATGGTCGGCGCGCGACCCTCCGGCCAGGTCCGCTCGTCCCAGCCGTGCCCGAGCAGCGGCCCGGACGCGCCGCCGGCCCGCGCGGCCCGCGCGGCCGCGGCGAGGGCGGAGAGCGCACCCGCCAGCGAGTGGATCCCCGCCGCCGCGGACAGGTCGAGCCCCTCGAGCGCGAGCCCGGTCTCGAGCAGGTGCGCGTGGGCGTCCACGAAGGCCGGGGCGACCAGCGCACCGTCCAGGTCCACGACCTCGTCGACGGTGGCCACGAGCCCCGCTGCCGTGTCGTCAGCGCCGAGCCAGGTGATGACCCCGTCGGCGACGAGCACTGCCTCGGCGAACGGGTCGGAGGAGGAGTGGATGACACCGTTGCGGTACAGGCTGGAGCTCACAGTCGCTCACGATAGGCCTCCCGGGCGGGACCGCCGACCGCCCCACCGCCGACCGTCTAGAGCGACGAGTAGGCCACCACCCCGCGCCGCAGCCCACGGATGCTGCGATGCGCTGTCTCGCGCACCTTCGCGGTGGGCGCCGCCTGCGCGATCTGGTCGAGCAGGTCGATGATCTGCTTGCACCACCGCACGAAGTCGCCGGCCGCGAGATCGGTGCTCTTGAGCACCACCTCGAGGCTGCGACCGGCGGCCCAGCGGTGCACGACCTCCACCAGGCCGAGGTCGAGCGGTCCGGTCGACTCGATCTGGTGCTCGGCCTCGAGTGTCTCGAGCGTGGACCAGATCCGGCTGGTCTCCTCGAGCGCCCGGCCGAGCGTCCCGGCGGGTCCACCGGGGATGCGCGGCTCGCCCTCGCGGTCGTCCCGGCGGGCCGAGTACAGGACGGTCGACACCGCGGCGGCCAGGCCCGGGGCGTCCAGGTCCTCCCAGACCCCGCGGCGCAGGCACTCGGCCACCAGCAGGTCGTTCTCCGCGTAGAGCCGGCGCAGCCACTGCCCGTCCGCGGTCACGGTCACCGGCTGGTCGGGTGCGGCCGCGAGGTAGCCCAGGCGCTGCAGCACGTCGCAGATGCGGTCGAAGACCCGCGCGATGGAGCTCGTGCGGCCCTCGATCCGGGCAACGAGCGCAGCGTGCTCGCGGCGCAGCTTGTCCCAGCGTTCGGCCCAGCGCGCGTGGTCCTCGCGGTCCGGGCAGGCATGGCACGGGTGGGCGCGCACGCGGCGGCGCAGGGACGCCAGCTCGGCGTCCTCGGTCGCGGCCTTGCGCCCCTTGGCCGGTCGCTGCCGTCCGCCGCGGGGTGGTGCCGCCTGCGGGAGCCACTCGCGCAGGTCGGCACTCAGCGCCCGGCGCGCGGCGGGGTTGCGGCCGTTGAACCCGCGCGGGACCCGCAACGAGCCGATCCGGCGGACGCCGTCGGGCACCTCCGCGATCGAGACGCGTCGCACCTGGCGGTCGTCCATCAGCAGCGTGGGGCGTGGCCCCTCGACGCCGACGTCCGACCCCGGGTCGAGCACGACGGCGTGCCCCGCGCGGCGCCCGCTGGCGATCTCCAGCACGTCGCCGACCTGCAGGCCCTCGAGCGACCGGGCCGCCGCCGCCCGACGCTCGCGGGACGCGTCCCGGGTCAGGCCGTGCTCGCGCTCCGTGATCGCCCGGCGCAGTCCGGCGTACTCGGCGAAGTCGCCCAGATGGCACCGCATGGCCTCGGCATAGCCCTCGAGCGCCTCCGCGTGCGCCTTGGCCTGCTTGGCCAGCCCGACGACCCCCCGGTCCGCCTGGAACTGCGCGAACGACGTCTCGAGCACCTCACGGGCCCGTTCCCGGCCCACCTGCGCCACGAGGTTCACGGCCATGTTGTAGGTGGGGATGAAGCTCGACCGCAGCGGGTACAGGCGCTTGGACGCCAGGCCGGCCAGCGCGACCGGGTCCAGCCCGGGGTGGTCGACGACGACCGCGTGCCCCTCGACGTCGATCCCCCGGCGCCCGGCGCGGCCCGTGAGCTGGGTGTACTCCCCCGGGGTGACGTCCACGTGCGCGGAGCCGTCCCACTTGACCAGCTTCTCGAGCACGACGGACTTGGCCGGCATGTTGATGCCCAGGGCCAGCGTCTCGGTCGCGAAGACCACCTGGACCAGCCCGCGGGAGAACAGGTCCTCGACGGTCTCCTTGAAGATCGGCAGCATGCCGGCGTGGTGGGCCGCCAGGCCTCGCGCGAGGGCCTCGGTCCACTCCCAGTACCCGAGGACCGCGAGGTCCTCCGACGGCAGCGTCGCGCACCGCTCCTCGACGATCTGCCGGATCTGCGCCTCCTGCGCCGGCGTGGTGAGTCGGAGCCCGGCCGCCAGGCACTGGCTGACCGCCCCCTGGCACCCCGCCCGCGAGAAGATGAACACGATCGCCGGGAGCAGGCCGGCGTCGGCCAGCAGGCGCACGACGGCGAACCGCGGGGTCGGCCGGAAGGCGGGCCGGGGCGGCCCGCCAGGTCGGTCGCCGCCGCTGCGGTAGCCGCCACCGCGGTAGCCGCGGTCTCCCCGTCCGCGTGGGCCGCGACCGACCGGCCCGCCGCCGGCCGAATCGCCCGCCTGGCGCCGGCGCATCGCGTCGGCCAGCTCGGGGCTGATCGGCGGGTCGACGCCCGGCGCGGTCGGGTCCACGTGCCCGGCGTACAGGTCGTACAGGTCGCCGCGCGTCAGGACGTGCTGACCGAGCGGGACGGGGCGCACCTCGCTGACGACGACCGCGGTGTCGCCGCGGACCATCTCGAGCCAGTCGCCGAACTCCTCGGCGTTGGAGACCGTGGCCGACAGGGACACGAGCTGCACGTCGGGGGCGAGGTGGATGATCACCTCTTCCCAGACCGGACCGCGGAACCGGTCGGCGAGGTAGTGCACCTCGTCCATCACGACGTACCCGAGCCCGTCGAGGGTGGGCGAGTCGGCGTACAGCATGTTGCGCAGGACCTCGGTGGTCATCACGACGATCGGCGCCTCGCCGTTGACGGTCGTGTCTCCGGTGAGCAGACCCACGCGCTCGGGCCCGTACCGGCGCACGAGGTCGCCGTACTTCTGGTTCGACAGCGCCTTGATCGGCGTCGTGTAGAACGCCTTCCGGCCGGCCGCCAGCGCCAGGTGCACGGCGAACTCGCCGACGACCGTCTTGCCGGCCCCGGTGGGCGCCGCCACGAGGACGCCGCGGCCCGCCTCGAGCGCCTCGCACCCGGCGACCTGGAAGTCGTCCAGGGTGAAGCCCATCAGCGCCCGGAAGACCTCGAGCTCGGTCGGGCGGCCGACCGTGCCGGACGGCAGGTCGGCGTCGGCGGTCGGATGGACAGCGGCGGACCGCTCGGACGGCGACGGCTCGGGGTCTGCGGACACATCCGCCAGCCTAGGCACCCCGACCACCAGGTCGACACGCCCGCGCCGGAACACCCCGACCCGGGTCAGGCGAGGACGGCGAGGGCGCCGGGGTGGATCTCGGCGCGCAGCGGGAGCGGGCCGAGGCGCTCGCCGTCGGCGAACGCGGCCGGGGGCAGGCCGCCCAGGCGCAGGTCCGACTCGATGAGGACCGAGCGGGACCGGAACACCTGCACCGCGGGGTGACGGACGTGCCGGCCGGCGTACATCCCGGGGAAGATCCGGACGACGCCGAGCTTGGTGAACGGCCCACCGACGACGACGTCGAGCAGCCCGTCGTCCATCACGGCGTCCGGCGCGATCCGGATCCCACCGCCGAAGACCGACGAGTTCGCGACGGCCACCAGGGTGCCCGCGGACTCCCAGACGGCGTCGTCCAGCGTGACCTTGTAGCCGTAGGGCGTGAACCCGCCGAGCTCGGCCGCGACCGCGCGCACGTACCGTGCACTCCCCCGCGGCCAGGTCATCGTGTTCGCGCGGGCGTTCACGGCGGCGTCGAACCCGCACGACAGCACGCCGAGGAACCACTCCCGCGCGCTGTAGTCGGGCGGGCCGGCGCTCACCGCGTCGATCCGCCGGGGCCCGTCCGTCAGCCCGTGCTCGATGGCGCGCACCGACGCCGCGACGTCCGACTGCGGGAGCCCCAGGGCGCGCGAGACGTCGTTGCCGGTGCCGGCCGCGACGATCCCGAGCGGGAGGTCCGTGTCGGCGACGACGTTCGCCCCCAGGTGCGACATGCCGTCCCCGCCGACGACGACGATCGCGTCCAGACCGGCCACTGCCGCGTGCCGGGCGCGGGCGGTGGCCTCGGCCAGGGTGGGCGCCGACAGGTCCTCGATCGTGTGGCCGCGCCGGCGGAGCGCCGCGAGCACGGCGGATCCGACGTCGGCGCCTCGCCCTCGACCAGCCGTCGGGTTGATCACGACACCGAGATGGCTCACGCGTCGTCCGCGCCGGCGGCGAGGTCGTCGTCGGCGAGCCCGTCGGCCAGGTCCGCAGCCCGGGCCCGCTTGGCCGCGCGTCGGTCGAGGTGGAGCGTGATCCCGACCGCGATGAAGTACAGGGTCGTGATCGGGACCGCGAGCACGAGCATGGAGATCGCGTCGCCCGTGGGCGTCGCGACCGCACCGAACACGAACGACAGCAGCACGGCGACCCGCCAGCCCCCGAGCCAGGTGCGTCCGGCGACGATGCCGACCTTGGTCAGCCCGACCATGATCACCGGCAGCAGGAAGCCCGCGCCGAACGCGAGCACCATCCGCATCACGAAGGTGAGGTACTCCTGCGCGGAGATGAGGTTGGTCGAGTCCGCGGGGGTGAACCCGGTGAGGACCCCGACCGCCTTGGGAAGGAGCCACCAGGCGAGGAACGCCCCGGTGAGGAACAGCGGAACGGCCGCACCCAGGAAGCCGACCGTGACCAGCCGCTCGCGCCGGGTCAGGCCGGGGGTGATGAACGCCCAGAGCTGGTAGACCCACCACGGGCTGGAGATCAGCACCCCGACGAACAACGACACCTTGAGCTGCATGTCGAACGCCGACAGCACGCCGCTGAAGTTCAGCGCGATCAGCTGGCCGCGCTCGGAGTTGAGGTCCACGACCGGTGCCTGCAGGATCGCGAACACCGTCGGATAGACGATCCACCCGGCGATCGAGCCGATCACGAGCCCGATCGCGGCGAGGCCGAGGCGCTTGCGCAGCTCGATCAAGTGCGCACGAAGAGGCATCCGGCCTGCGGCGTCCTTGCGCTGCCGGGTGGGGCGTGCGTTCACTTCCGGCTCAGACCTGCTTACGGTCGTTGTCGTCCGCCGGCTGTGCGGGCGTCACGGGCTCGGTGTACGCGACGGCGGGCGGCGCGGTCGGCGGCGGGGTGTACGCGACGGGCGCCGGTGCGACGGGGGCCGGGGCGGAGGCAGGCGGAGCGGCGGACGTCGGAGCGGCCGCGGTCGGATGGTCGTCGTCGTTCAGGTCCTTGACCTCGGACTTGAGGATCTTCATCGACTTCCCGACGCTCCGGGCGAGGTCCGGCAGGCGCTTCGCCCCGAAGAGCAGCAGGACGACGAGCACGATGAGGAGGATCTCCATCGGCTTCAGGTTTGGCATGACGACCATCCTTGTCTTGGCACTGGGGCCATCGTATCTCTGCGGCCGTGAACGATCCCGGCCGTCGAAGGCGCATGTGCTCGGTTCAGCGACAGTACCCGCGCCACTGCGCGATCGTCTGGTCGTGGCGCTGCTGGCGCACCGCCCGCCGACGGTCCCGTGCCGCGCGCAGCTCGGCGCGGCGGGCGAGCGGGACGGCGCGGACGGTGAACAGGTCGTGCGTCACGGCGAGCTGCTGCCCCGCGGCGGTGAGCTCGTCCGTGCGGACCGCGAAGGTGCTGGCCAGATCCCCGGCGCGGCCGACCTCGACCAGCAGCGCCTTGCCCTTGCGCCACAGGTCACGCCCGAGCAGGAACCCGCCGCCGAGCGTGGCGAGCACGAGGACCGACCAGACCGTGAACCAGAGCATGCGGTCAGGTTAGCGGGCTGCGGGCGTCGGTCAGGCCCTCGAACGGACCGAGCTCGGCGTAGGCGGCCAGGGCGGTGCGGGCCGCCTGGGCCGCATCCGCCGCCACCCGCGCCGGGGTGACCGAGCGGACGTCGTCGGCCACGCGCAGCAGCAGGTGGCGCAGCCACGCAGGGTCCGCCACCCGCAGCGCGACGCGGAAGTCGCCGTCGGGCAGGTTCTCGACGCGTTCGACCGGGACCTGCTCGGCGATCCATCGGGCCCGACTGGCGAGCTCGAGGGTGACCAGCTCGTCGTCGGGGTCGGGGGCGAACGTCGCCGTGTGCGCGCTCACCTGATGGGTGGCCGCGGGGGTGTCGAGCACCTCGGCCGCCAGGATCCGGTCGACCCGGAACAGGCGCTCGTCGCGCGCCCGGTGGCACCAGGCCTGGAGGTAGGAGTGCTGGTCCTCGGTGAGCAGTCGGATCGGGTCGACGTCGCGCACGCTGGTGACGTCGGCCGCGGTGACGTACCGCAGCCGCAGCCGCAGCCCGCGCACGACGGCCTCGCCGAGTGCTGCGAGCACCACGGGCGCGCCCTCGACCGCCAACCGGACGTCGACGGCGGCGGCCGCCTCGCCGGTCGCGGCCGTGAGCTTGTCGAGGGCCGAGGTGAGCACCGCCGTGCGGCCCGCGTCCAGGCCGGGGGGCAGCACCGCGCGCATGGCTCGCAATGCCGCGATCAGCGCCACGGCCTCGCGGGTGCCGAGCCGCAGCGGGCTCGTCATCCCGCGGGACTCCACCAGGCGCACCACGCCCTCGTCGTAGGACGCGGCGTCGAAGTCGATGAGGTCGTGCGGCCAGTACCCGGGCGTGCCGGTGACCCACAGCGTGTCGATGTCCTCGACCACCTGGTGCGTGCTCACCCCGAACTGGTCCGCCAGCTGCTCGAGGGGCACGCCGGCGTGCCGGTCGAGGTAGGTGATCATGCCGAGCATGCGCAGGAGCCGGTCGCTCGCCTTCTCAGCCACGAGCATCTCCGGTCTCGGGGGTCTCCAGCGGTGCGGGCAAGGCGAGCGCGGCCGTGTCGGGCACGGCGGAATCGGGCGCGGCGACGTCGAGTGCCGCGACGTCGAGCGCTGCGGCGGCGCGCAGCCGCTGCAGGACCGCCGCGCGCAGGTCGTGCGGCGCGAGGACGACGACGGCGTCGGCGTAGCCGGCGACCTCGTCGGCCAGGTCCGTGGTCGAGGTGAACGGGATCTGCACCACGTCGCGATCGGCCAGTGCGGTCGCGCGGGCTTCGGGTGCCAGGCCGATGGCGTCGGCGGCGGTCTCGGTGGCAAGGGCGGTGGGGGCGGTGGCGGTGGGGGCGGTGGCGGTGGCGGTGGGCTCGGACGAGACCGCGCGGGCCCGCAGCGCGCTGGCCCGCTCGGGACGCAGCGCGAGGGTGGCGATCCGCACCGGGTCGGCCGGTCGGCCGGAGAGCACGGCCGCGGCGTCGAGATCGGTCGGGATCGCGTACGACCCGGGGGCACCCACGGGACGGACGGCGCCCTCGAGCCGGCTCAGCCGGAACGAGCGGGGGGCGTCGCGGTCCCGGTCGCGCCCGACGACGTACCAGCCGCCGCCGCGGGCGAGCAGCCGCCACGGCTCGACGGTGCGCTCCCCCACCTCGCCGGTGTTGGCCGCCCGGTAGGTGAACCGGACCGCCTGCCGCGCCTGGACGGCGTCGAGCAGCGGCCCGAACGCCTCCCCCGCGGCCCGCACCCGCGGCGCGAGCCCCGCCACCAGGTCGGTGCCGCCGGGCTCCGCGGCGACCGCGCGCAGCTTGGTCAGGGCGCGCTGCGCGTCGGTGCGCAGGGACTTGTCCTGCCAGAACCCCGCCGCGAGCGACAGCACCCCGAGCTCGGCCGCGGTCAGCTCGACCGCCCGCAGTGCGTACGCCTCCTGGTCGATGCGGTAGCCGACGTCGTCGCTGTGCCCGCTCCCGGCCACCGTGAGGATCGGGATCCCCAGCTCGCGCAGGGTGTCCTTGTCCCGTTCGAACATGCGCTCGAAGGCATCAGGGGTGGAGGCGTCGGCGTATCCCGCGACGGTGGTGCGGATCTGCTCCTTGGTCAGGCGACCGGCCGTGTTGACCAGGGCGATGACGAGGTTGAGCAGCCGCTCGGCGGGGTGCAGGTGATCAGGCATCGGGCACCACGGTAGTGGCCGGGCGGGCCCGCGCCGGCCGGTAGCGTGGCCGGGTGATCACGTGGCGAGCAGGAGTGGTGGTGTCCCGCGGTGCGGCGTGGACCGGAGCCGTCGAGGTGCAGGTCCGGCTGGAGGGCGCGCCGGGGGCCGACGACGCGGCGGAACCGGTGGTCCTGCCCGCGGGGACCGAGGTCCGCGCGCTGGCCTACCCCAGCCTGGTCGGCGACCCGGCGGTCGGGGACCGGGTGCTGCTGAACGTCTCGGCGCTGGCCCGGGGGCTCGGCACGGGCGGGTACGCGCTCGTCGTGGCCCTTCCGGACGCACCGCCGCCCGACCCCGCCCCGGGTCCGGGCCACCTCGTCAAGGCGCGTTACACGCCGCTGCAGGCGCTCGTGCTGGGCGTGGACGAGCAGGAGTCCGCCCACCACGCGACGTTGCGCGACGCCGACGACCTCGCCGGGATGCCCGTCGTGGTCGCCGACCTGCACTCGGCCCTGCCCGCCATCATCGCCGGCGCTCGGCACGCCGCCGCGCTCGCCGGGCGACCCGCCCCGAAGATCGCCTACGTCCTGACCGACGGCGGCGCCCTGCCGGCCTGGTTCTCGCGGACCGTCGCCGGTCTGCGGGCCGCGGGCTGGATCGCCTCCTGCCTCACCGCCGGGCAGGCGTTCGGCGGGGACCTCGAGGCTGTCACGGTGCACACCGCGCTGCTCGCGGCCCGGCTCGTCGTCGGCGCCGATCTCGTGGTCGTCACCCAGGGGCCCGGGAACCTCGGCACGGGCACGCGGTGGGGCTTTTCCGGGGTGGCCGCGGGTGAGGCGATCAACGCCGTCGGCGTCCTGGGCGGCCGACCGGTCGCGGCCCTGCGGGTGTCCGGGGCGGACCTGCGCGACCGGCACCTCGGGATCTCGCACCACTCCCTGACCGCCTACGGGCGGGTCGCGCTGCTGCCCGCCGACGTCGTCGTGCCGGTGTTCGAGCCCGGCCCGTTCGAGGGCCTCGCAGACAGCGACGGCGTCCCCCCGCTCGAGAGCGGGTCGCTCGATGCGCTCGGCGCGCGGGTGCACCAGCAATCCCTCGCCCTCGGCACGCCGGTCGGGCGGCACCGGCTGGTCCCGGTCGAGGCCGGGTCCGCGTTGCTCGCTGCGCTCGCCGCCTCACCGGTCCGGCTGTCCACGATGGGGCGCGGGCTCGCCCAGGACCCGGCCGCCTTCCTCACCGCCGCGGCCGCCGGCGTCCACGCTGCTCGCCTGCTGTAGCGGCGCGCCTGCTGGGGCGGTCAGTCGTTCTGGGCCGTGCGGGTGTGCAGCGCGACCAGGGTCGCGAGCCGGCTCGCCTCCGCCGCGGCGAAGTCGCCGTCGGCCCGCTGGATGCCCATCACGGCGAGCGTGTCGCCGTCGGCCAGGTCGAGCTGAACCCAGGGACGGCCCTGGCCGAACCGGACCGAGACGACCTCGGCCCACTCGACCCGGCGCGAGAGCATGAGGTTGCGGACCGCGATCCCGTGCTCGTCGACCTGCGCGCGCACCCCGGCCTGACGCCAGCAGAACCAGACGATCGCCCCGCCGACCAGCGCGAACCCGACCAGGTCGGGAACGCCGTACTCGCCGGGGATCGTCAGCACGAGCGCCGGTGTCGCCACCGCGACGACGACCCCGAGAACGAGCGCCACGACCCGCGCGAGCCGCGGCCGGAACGGCGCGTGCAGCGCGCGCCGGGCCGCGTCGCGCGGGTCGGCGGGCACCGTCAGAGCCGGCAGGCGTGGATCGAGGTGACCAGGATGGCGCGCGCGCCGACGTCGTACAGGTCGTCCATCATCCGGTTGGTCTGGTCGCGGGGCACCATCGCCCGCACCGCCGCCCAGTCGCGGTTGTGCAGCGGCGACACCGTCGGCGACTCGAGGCCGGGGGTGATGGCGATCGCCCGGTCGACCTGGTCGACCGGCACGTCGTAGTCCATCAGGACGTACTGCTGGGCGACGAGCACGCCCTGCAGGCGGCGCATGAGGGTGTCGAGCCCGCTGGTCACCTCGCTCGCACGCGGGCGGATCAGCACCGCCTCGGACACGAGGATCGGATCGCCGAACACCTCGAGCCCGGCGCCGCGCAGGGTCGTCCCGGTGGACACGACGTCGGCCACGACGTCGGCGATGCCCAGCTGGACGGCCGACTCGACCGCGCCGTCGAGGCGGACGACCTTGGCCGTCACCCCGTGCGCGGCGAGGTGGTCGGTCACGAGCACGGGGTAGGACGTGGCCAGGCGCAGGCCCTGGATCTGCTCGATCGACCCCACGCGCGCCGGCGGCGCCGCGAACCGGAAGGTCGACCCGGCGAAGCCGAGCGGCAGGTGCTCGACCGCGTCCGCCCCGGAGTCGAGCAGCAGGTCCCGGCCGGTGATCCCGGCGTCGACCGTGCCCGACCCGACGTAGACCGCGATGTCCCGCGGGCGCAGGAAGAAGAACTCGACGTCGTTGTCGGGATCCTGCAGCACGAGCTCACGCGGGTCGCGACGCTGGCGGTAGCCGGCCTCTTTGAGCATGGTGACGGCGGGCTCCGACAGGGAGCCCTTGTTCGGTACGGCGATGCGGAACACGAGGATCCTCACGAAGAACGGTGACGGACGGGAGCGAGCGCCCCGAGGGGCGGATCGCGCGGGTCACGCGCCCACCGGGCCGAGCGGCCGGGCGGGCAGCGCGTTGACGAAGGTCTTACAGGAAGCGGTAGACGTCCTCGAGGGTGAGGTCGCTCGCGATCATCATGACCTGCAGGTGGTAGAGCAGCTGCGAGATCTCCTCGGCCGTGCGGTCGCGCCCCTCATGCTCGGCGGCCATCCAGACCTCGGCGGCCTCCTCGACGACCTTCTTGCCGATGGAATGCACGCCGGCATCCAGCTCGGCAACCGTGCGGGACCCGGTCGGGCGGGTAGCGGCCTTGTCGGCCAGCTCGGCGAACAGCGACTCGAACGTTTTCACGGCCCCGAGTTTAGACGCCGCGGCAGGCGGCCCAGCGCGGCCGGCCGGGGCCATCCGTCAGCCCACCGCCGCGGGCGATGATTCGGCCGCCGGGTCGATCGACGGACGCTCGGCCCGCTGCGCCCGCAACCACACCGTGAAGCCGTACGCCACGACGACGGCGTACACCAGGTACAGCACCGCGGACGGGTAGTACCCGGCGCGCAGCAGCAGCGGCACCCCGACGGCGTCGACCGCGATCCAGATCAGCCAGAACTCGGTCCAGCCGCGGGCCATCCCGTAGGTGGCGAGCAGGCTGCCGGTGAAAATCCAGGCATCCGCCCAGGGCCCGTAGGAGTCGAGGGCCCGGAAGATGTAGGCGAAGACGACCGTCCCGACGACCGCGACCGTGCCGATCTGGATCCAGCCGGTCCGGCCGGCCCAGCGCGGGATCACCGCAGGCCCCTCTCCCCCGCTGGCCTGCCGGGTGCGGCGCCACTGAACCCAGCCGTAGACCGAGACGACGATGAAGAAGACCTGTCGCCCGGCCTGCCCGTACAGGTCGACCGCCTGCGGGGTGCTGAACACTCCGCCCAGGAAGACGGTGAACAGCAGCACGTTGGCGGTGATCCCGACCGGCCACGCCCAGATCTGGCGTCGCATCCCCCCGATCGCCGAGGCCAGGCCGAACAGGTTGCCGATGATCTCGCGCCACAGGATCGGGTGCCCGGCGATGGTGACCTGCGCGTCGAACAGCCAGCCGAGCAGCCCCATCAGATCCCCCGGAGGGCGACGACGGTCGCGACGGCGGCCTGGGCGGCCTCGGCCCCCTTGTCCTCGTGCGAGCCGGGCAGCCCGGCCCGGTCGAGGGCCTGCGCCTCGTCGTCGCAGGTGAGCAGGCCGAAACCGACCGGCACACCCGAGCGCAGCGCGACGTCGGACAGGCCCTGGGTCGCGGCGGCGCAGATGTAGTCGAAGTGCGGGGTGCCGCCCCGGATCACGACGCCGAGCGCGACGACGGCGTCGGCCCCGTGGTGCGCGGCGCGGGAGGCGGCCACCGGGAGCTCGAACGAACCCGGCACGCGCACCTCGCGGACGTCCGTCACGCCCGCCTCGGCCAGCGCCCGGCGGGCACCGGCCAGCAGGCCGTCCATCACCACGGTGTGCCAGCTCGCCGCGACGATCGTGACGCGTAGCCCCGTCCCGTCGACGTGGCTCGTGGGTGCTCCGGTACCGCTCATGCGGGGGTCTCCTGGGTGCGGACGGGGGTGGCGGGAACGGCGGGGATGCCGTGCGGTGCGGTCGTCGGACGCGTGAGCACGTGGCCCATCTGGTCGACCTTGGTGTGCAGGTACGCGGCGTTCTCGGGCGTGCGACCCACCTCGAGCGGGATCACCTCGATGACGTCCAGCCCGTGGGCGCGCAGCCCGAGGGCCTTGGCGGGGTTGTTGGCGAGCAGCCGCAGGCGGTGCACGCCGAGGTCGGCCAGGATCGCCGCGGCGGCGCCGTACTCGCGCCGGTCGGCCGGCCAGCCGAGGTCGAGGTTCGCCTGCACGGTGTCGCGCCCCGCGTCCTGGAGCGCGTAGGCCTCGATCTTCGACAGCAGCCCGATGCCCCGTCCCTCGTGCCCGCGCAGATAGACGACGACGCCGCCCTCGGCCGCCGCGCGTTCCATCGACGCCTCGAGCTGGGGTCCGCAGTCGCAGCGCAACGACCCGAACGCGTCCCCGGTGAGGCACTCGGAGTGCACGCGGACGATAGGGGCGTCTCCGAGCGGGTGCGTGGAGACGAGCGCGAGGTGGTCGGCGCCGGTGCGCAGGTCGCGGTAGCCGTGGACGCGGAACTCGCCGTGCCGGGTGGGCAGGGTCGCGCTGCTGCCGCCGTGCACCCGCGGTATCCGCGCGGCGGCGTCGACCTCGACGGTGGGCGGCAGGTCGTTGTGCGCGCGCCGCCACACGATCAGGTCGGCGATCGTGAGCAGCACCAGGCCGGTGCGCTCGGCGACGGCAGCCACCTGCGGGAGCCGCATCATCGAGCCGTCGTCGTTCACCAGCTCCGCGATGCCCGCGACCTCCGCCAGCCCGGCCAGGCGGCACAGGTCCACGGCCGCCTCCGTGTGCCCCGCGCGGTGCAGCACGCCACCCGGGACCGCGCGCAGCGGCAGCACGTGGCCGGGACGGATGAGATCGACGGCGCCCGACGCCGGATCGGCCAGCACCCGCAGCGTGCGGGCCCGGTCGTGCGCGGAGATGCCGGTGGTCACGCCGCGGGAGGCGTCGACCGTCACGGTGTACGCCGTGCGCCGCGGGTCCTCGCTGCGCGGCACCATCAGCGGCAGCTCGAGCGCGTCGGCGCGTTCCACGGTCATCGGCGCGCACAGGTACCCGGACGAGTGCCGGATGGTCCAGGCGACCCAGTCCTCGGTCGCCGAACCGGCGGCGAGGATCACGTCCGCCTCGTTCTCCCGGTCGGGCGAGTCCGCGACCAGGACCGGGCGACCCTGCCGCAGCGCCTCGAGGGCTTCCTCGACGGTGCCGAGGTGGATCTGCTCGGGGTCGAGCCCGATCTCCGCGGGATCCAACGGCGCGTTCATCGCTGGGCCACCGTTCCGGTCACGAGCAGTCGTTCGACGTATTTTGCGATGACGTCCACCTCCAGGTTGACGGGGTCGCCGACGGCGAGGGTGCCGAGCGTCGTGGCGGCGAGAGTGGTCGGGATGAGGCTCACGCCGAAGGTGTCCGGACCGACGTGCGTGACGGTGAGGGAGACCCCGCTGACGGTGATCGACCCCTTTTCGGCGACGTACCCGGCGAGCTCGATCGGCATCGACACCACGAGGTCGTCCCAGCGCGCACCGGGCTCGCGGCTCACGATCCGGCCGACGCCGTCCACGTGCCCCTGCACGACGTGACCGCCCAGCCGCCCGTCGGCGCGCACGGCGCGTTCGAGGTTCACCGGGCTGCCGGCCACGAGCGAGCCGAGCGCCGTGCGCCGCAGCGACTCCGGCATGACGTCCGCCGTGAACGTGCCGTCGGCGAGGTCCGCGACCGTGAGGCACACCCCGGCGACCGCGATCGAGTCCCCCCGGGCGGCGTCGGAGGTGACAAGCGGCCCCCGGACCGTCAGCCGCGCGTCGCCGTCGGCCGAGCCGTCGGCCGCGGCGTCGATCGCGACCACTCGGCCGACCTCTTCGACGATCCCTGTGAACATCAGCGCGACTCCTCGGTGGTGGTGGCCGGTGCGCGCGAGGCCCGCACCGGGGTGGACACGATCAGGACGTCCGGTCCCAGCGGTACGGGTTCTCGCGGGACGAAGCGCAGCGCCTCGCCGATCGAACCGACGCCGAGGTCGCCGACGGCGGTCAACCCCGTCCCGAGCAGCACGGGCGCGACGTAGGTGTACAGCTCGTCGACGAACCCCCCGCGCAGGAACGCCGTGGCGAGCATGGGGCCGCCCTCGACGAGCAGGTGGCGGACCTCGCGCTCGTGCAGCGCGGCCAGCACCGCGGCGACGTCGTGCGTGCGCAGGTGCACCAGCTCGCCGCCCGGGCCGCGCAGCCGCGCCCCGGCCGGGACCTCGCGGTGCCCGACGACGACCCGCAGCGGCTGGTGCCCGGTCAGTCCGCCGGCCGCGTTCCGGGCGGTGAGGGACGGGTCGTCCGCGGCGACGGTGCCGGTGCCCACCGCGATCGCATCGACCTCGGCGCGCAGGCCGTGGGCGTGCTGGCGGGCCACCTCCGAGGTGATCCAGCGGCTCGAACCGTCGGCGGCGGCGATGCGCCCGTCGATGCTGACGGCGAGCTTGAGTGTGACGAACGGCCGGGCGCGGTCGACCGCGGCGAGCCAGTGCTGCAGCAGCGCGCGCCCCTGTGCCTGGCCGACGCCGACCGCGACGTCGACACCGCCCGTGCGCAGGTGCTCCGCTCCCCCGGCCGCCTGCGGGTTCGGGTCGGGCACCGCCACCACGACGCGGGCGATCCCGGCGTCGAGCAGGGCCTGGGCGCATGGCCCGGTCCGGCCGGTATGGTTGCAGGGTTCGAGGGTGACGACCGCCGTCGCGCCGCGCACGTCGACCCCGGCGCCGAACGCGCTGGCGAGGGCGGCGGCCTCGGCGTGCGCGGTCCCCGCGCCCTCGTGCCAGCCCTCGGCGAGCACCCGGAGATCGCCGTCGACCGGGCCGGTCAGCCCACGGTCGGGGGCGCCGAGCAGCACGCAGCCGACGCGGGGATTGGGACCGAACGCGGGACCGCGGCGGGCGAGCTCGAGGGCACGGTCCATGGCGGCGCGCTCGGACGGCATCGTCCGGGGTGATGCGCCGTACGAGTGTGCGGACTGCCTGGCCATGCCACCTCCGGAGTGCCTGAGACGGCTCCGGGGACGGATGGGCGGCGCGGGGCTCGTTGGAGCCCGCGAAGCCACGGTGCGACGGCCGAGGCCGAGCACACCGCCACGTACTTCCTCCCATCCGGACTTTCACCGTCGGTCCCGGAGTTTCACCAGGTCAACCGCGCTCCACCCTCGAGAGGGTCTTGCGCGGGTCGCGGACTGTCACCGCCGGCTCGGAATTGCACCGACCCCGGAGCACGTGTGTGTTCTTGCCCTCGATCATGCCACAGCGGGTTGTCAACTCCCCCGGACGTTCCGCCCGGGCCGCTCCGGTCCGGCCGATCGTCGCCCGCTCGGGTCCGTTCCGCCGGACCGCTCCGCTCCGGGCCGCTCCGGTTCGCCCGACCGCTCCGCTCCGGTCCGCCCGCTCCGGTCCGCCCGCTCCGCTCCGGTCGGTCCCGTCCGCCCGACCGCTCCGGTCTCAGCGCAGTTCTCAGCGGATCCGGTGCGGGGTCCGCGCGGACTGCTCTGAGAAGTGGGTCAGTGGCGATGGGTCGAGGCGTTCGCGAGGGCGCGCAGGGTGTCGATCTCCGCCGGGATGCTCGCCGCGCCGTAGACGGCCGAGCCGGCGACGAACACGTTCGCGCCGGCGTCCGCGATCCGCTCGATGGTGCTGCGCGAGACGCCGCCGTCGACCTGGACCCATACGTCGAGGCCCGCTTCGCTGATCGCCGCACGCGCCCGACGAATCTTCGGCAGCGTGCCCTCGATGAACGACTGGCCCCCGAACCCGGGCTCCACCGTCATCACGAGCAGCATGTCGATCTCGGACAGCAGGTCGAGGAACGGTTCGACCGGGGTCGCAGGCTTCAGCGCGAGTCCCGCGCGCGCGCCGAGGCGCCGCAGCTCACGGGCCAGCCGTACGGGCGCCCGCGCGGCCTCGGCGTGAAAGGTGACCGACGCCGCCCCGGCCTCCGCGAAGCCGGGCGCCCACCGATCCGGGTCCTCGATCATCAGGTGCACGTCGATGGGTATCGGCGAGACCTCGACGAGCCGCGAGACCAGCGGGAGCCCGAGGGTCAGGTTCGGCACGAAGTGGTTGTCCATGACGTCGACGTGCGCGTAGTCCGCGGTCCCGATGGCCGCCAGATCGCGTTCGAGGTTGGCGAAGTCGGCGGACAGGATGCTCGGGTTGATCAGGGCGGCCATGCGCCCACCGTACTGGGACCGGTCGCCCGTCCCCGGCCACGCCCGCCCGGTCGCACCCCCGTCCCCGGCCACGCCCGCCGCGCGGCGCGACCGACCGGTGCGGACAGCCGCGTCTGTGACTTCTGGTGCGGGTGGGGAGGGTGAGGCGTCGCACTCACCCCGTGGAACACACCTGTCCCACGCGCGGCTGTCAGCACCGCCGACCCGCGCCGGCCCACGCCAACCATGCGCCGACCCGCGCCGGCCGGCCGGCCGAGACTTGCTACGCGGCGGCTAGACCGCTTCGTCGACGGCGGTTCCCTCGAGGGCGCGCCGCAGGAGCGTGAGGTGCATCGCGTCGGTGCCGTGCACGTGCGGCCAGAGCTGGATGTCCGGCCGGTCACCGAGCGGGATGTTCTGGCCGGCGATCCGGCGCACCGCGGGGCGCGCGTCGATCACCTCGACGTCGGCCCGCTTGCGCAGCACGTCCTTGATCACGAGCTGGGTCTCGGCCAGGTGCGGCGAGCAGGTGACGTAGGCGACGACGCCGCCCGGTCGCACGGCGGTCAGCGCCGACGTCAGCAGCTCCCGCTGCAGTGTGCCGAGCTGCGCCAGGTCCGACGGCGTCCGTCGCCAGCGGGCCTCCGGCCGTCGACGCAGGGCACCCAGCCCCGTGCACGGCGCGTCGACCAGCACGCGGTCGTAGCTGCCCGGCTCGTCCTGCCCGACGATCCGCCCGTCCCCGGTGCGGATCTCCTCGATGGTGTCGCGCGGCAGCGCCGCCAGGGCGTGCTCGACCAGGCGCACCCGGTGCGGGGTCACCTCGTTGGCGACGAGTCGGGCTCCGCGCTCGTGCGCGACGGCGCCCAGCAGCGCGGCCTTCCCGCCCGGGCCCGCGCACAGGTCCAGCCACCGGGAGTCGCTCTCGCCGAGCAGCGGCGCCACGGTCAGGGCGAGGGCGACCAGCTGGCTGGCCTCGTCCTGCACGCCGGCCCGGCAGTCACGCACCGCGGGGATGACCCCCGGGTCGCCGCCGCTGAGCACGACGGCGGTCGGCGTCCAGTGCCCACGCGTCCCGGCCCCGCGGGTCTCCTCGACCAGGTCACCGGTGCGGATCAGCCCCGGCCGGGCCACGAGCGTGACCTGGGGTGCGAGGTTGTCGGCGCGCAGCAGGTCGCCGAGCTCCTCGGCGGACCGACCGTTGCCGACCAGCGCCTCGCGCATCGCCCGGGCGACCCACGCCGGGTGGCTCTCGGTCACGGCCAGGCGGGCGACGACGTCGGTCCCGGCCGGGTCGGCGACCTCGCCGATGCGCTCGAGCCAGGTCTCGAGCGACTCGCGCCCGACCGAGCGCAGCACGGCGTTGACGAACTGTCCGCTGCCGACGCCGGTGCGCTCGCGCGCCAGCCCGACGGTCTCCGAGACCGCGGCGTGCGCCGGGACCCGCATGCCGAGCAGCTGGTGCGCGCCGAGGCGCAGCAGGTCGAGCACGGGCGCCTCGATCTTGTCGAGCGTGCGGGCCGCACAGATCTCGATGATCGCGTCGTACCGGCCGCGCAGCCGGAGCGTCCCGTAGGCGAGCTCGGTGGCGAACGCCGCGTCGCGGCCGGAGATCCCTCGGTCCCGCAGCAGCGGCGGCAGGACGAGGTTGGCGTAGGAGTCCGACTCGTCGACGTCACGCAGCACGTCGAACGCGGCGTTGCGCGCGAGGTCCGTCCCGCGACGGCGGTCGGCCGGCGCGGCCGCGGTGTGGTGGCCCTGGCCGGATGCGCGGGCCGCGCCCCGCTCGCGCCCGCGGCTGTCGCG
>NZ_SDWW01000027.1 GCF_004168625.1 Pengzhenrongella frigida | reverse complement strand
GCCCAGCTCCTGATCGACAACGACTTCTACCGCGAGGTCAACGAGATCACCCGCCGCCAGCCCCGCAGCTGACCGGGGCGACTACCAGCTGCCCCGACCGCGAAGGAGGTGCTCGGTGCGGCGCCGCAGGCCCCGACGCTTCGCCCGCCAGCCCGAGTACTCCCGCAGGTCGAGCGATGCCTTCTGAACGGCGATCGCGGACTCGTGCTCCTGCTGCGCCCAGTCGGCCACCGTCCGGATCCCCAACGCCTGCGCCGTCAGAGGCAGGCGTTTGAGGAGGTCGGCATCGCTGGCGAAGAGGGTGCGGGGCGACCGTGGATCATCCAAGTTGTCCTCGTGGATGAACGGGTAGGCCCACCCGTTCACGGCGCCCGCGCGGGCGAGGGCCACGCAGTACTGGGTGAACGACTGCCCGGTCTGCAGCAGGCCCTGGGTGCGGACCATCGACAGCGGCAGCAGGTAGCCGCTTCCCTGCACCCAGTGGTTGCGCAGGAGCTGGTGGCCGTCGCGGAACGTCTGGATCTTCGGGGTCGCCAGCGCGGGGATGAAGTCCTCGTCCAGGAAGCGCCAGCAACCGACCGCGCCGAAGTCCGGGTTGGCTTCGTGCATGTCCCGGAGCCGCTCGATCCACCCCGCCTCCGGAAGGCAGTCGTCGTCCACCTTCGACACATAGGTGCCGTCGGCCTCCGCCCAGAGCCAGTTCGTGGGGGCGGTGAGACGGACGTTCTCGCGGCTGTGGTGAAAGCGGTGCACGCGCGCGTCGTGGGCGTGCTCCTCGACCGCGGCCAGCGTCTCCTCGTCGTCGCCGTTGTGCCACAACCACACCCGGGTGTGCTCGTCGCAGGTAGACAGCAGGTGGGGGAGAGAGATCCGCACGCGCTCCGCGCTGTTGTACGTGATCATCAGAACATCGGTCACCGCGGTCATGTCTTCCTCGATCTGTCCGTGAGCCGAGCGGGTGATCTAGGCGCGTACAGGGGGTCCAAATCAGGACGGTGTGTACATCATGGGCTAATCTCGCCGAAATCGAGGAGGGCTTCCGCATGGACTTGTTCACCATACTCGGCACGTGTCTGCGCCGTTGGTACGTCGTTCTGCCAGTGCTTGCGATCTCTGGCTACTTCGCCATGCAGGCCTATGAGGCGGTCGAGCCCCAGTACACGGCGTCGACCTCCATCGTGATCTTGCCGAGCCAGACCCTGCCGGGCGAAGAGGGCGCGGTCGAGACGCCAACCCTCGAGAACCCGTACGCAGGATCGGGCGGGCCGAAGCTCGCCGCCGCCGTGCTGGCGAAGAACATCGACAGCTCCTCGTTCCGCGACCGGCTCGGCATGGCGCCCGACGACACCTCCACGTTCGAGGCTTCGGTCGCCCAGACGCAGCCCATCATCACCGTGGACGCCATGGCGAACTCACCCGAGGCGGCGATCGCCACCCTGGATGCCGTGACCGAGTCCGCGCGGGTGGTGCTCGACGAGTTCCAAGCGGTGGCCGAGGCGCCCGAGGCCAAGCGTTACCTGGTCGCGGCCGCCGTTCCCGTGAGCAACGTGACCGACGTGACCCCCAGCCGGTGGCGTACGGCCGGAGCGATCCTCGTCGTCGGCGCCGGTCTCGCCGCGCTCCTGGCGGTCGCACTGGACGCTGCGCTCAAGGCGCGCCGTCGGGACGCCGTGCTCGCTGCCGACGTTCCGCCCGCTGCGCAGCAGGAGCGGCCGGAGCAGCCGGAGCCTGACGCCCGCGCCCCCGAGCGCGACGCCGCAGCGGACGAGGTCGAGTCGATCGGGAGGTCTGACGGCCGAGAGGCTGCCATCGACCCGGACGAGTCCGAGGCGTCGCCGCCCGGCCGATCGAGCAGCACGCGCGGCGGAGCTGCGCGCCCGGTGGCCATCGCGCACGCCCGAGCCTCCGTCGACCACGACAAGTGACACCGCCGTACCAGCCGCAGCATCGGCGCCCCCGACGGGAGGGGCCCTGGGTGGCGCTGCGCGCACTCCCCGTTCTCGCCCTCGTGATCCCGTCGGCGTTGATCTTCGCCGGACCGCTCGAGTCGAACGGATGGCCGCCGCGCCTGCTCGCGCTGTGGATCGCCGGAGCCGTGGTGCTCGGCTGGGTGGGTCGGCGCCGGTCGACCTCCGGCCCGTCGCCGGCCGAGACCGGGAGCTGGATCCTGTTGGGGGCCCTCGCCTGCTCGTTCGCCGCCGGTGGGATGCGAACGCTGCTGGAAGCCGAGTCCGCGGGCGCGGTTCGGGCCGCGCTCTTGATGTTCCCGCTCGTGATCGTGGCGCTCGGGATCTCGACCCTGGCCGATGCGCGCCGCAGCAACCAGCTGCTCATCGGCCTGCTCGTGGGGGCCACGATCAGTGCCGGCGTCGCGGTCGCTCAGGCCGTGACCCCGTTCGACCTCGCCCAGCTCATCCAGCTGCCCGGGATGGTGGCCCGGGAGGTCGGCGGGATGGGGGTGCGCGGATCGTTCGTCCGGGTGAAGGGTGCCGCCGCGCATCCGATCGAGCTCGGGGTGATCTGCGGTGCCATGCTGCCGGTCGCCGTGCACTTCGCCCGATTCGCTCGTTCGCACCGGGGCCGTGTCGCCGCCGGTCTGGCAGCCCTCCTTCTCGTCCTGTCCATCCCGCTGTCGGTCTCCCGCTCCGGCGTGCTCGTGGCCGTGATCTCGATGGCGGTGTACGCGGTCGTGCTCTCCAACCGGCAGCGGCTCGAGGCCCTCGTGGTGACCCTGGTGGGACTCGTCCTGCTGCGGGCAGCCATCCCGGGCCTCCTCGGCGCGGTGCGCGGGATCTTCGGCGGCGCGTCCACCGACACGAGCATCACGGCGCGGACGGACGACTATGCGGTGCTCGCGCCGATCATCCAGCAGTCACCGCTGCTCGGCCAGGGGCTGGGCACGTTCCGGCCGGAGGAGTACTTCTTCCTCGACAACCAGTACCTCCTGAGCCTCGTCGAAGGGGGTGCCGTGCTCGTCGTGGCCATGGTCGTGTTCTTTCTCATGGTCGTCGCCAGTGCGCGCGGTGCGGTGCTCCGGGCGAAGACCCCGGCGGCGGCCTCGCGGGCGCAGGCGGTCGCGGGCGGGGTGCTGGCCATCGCCGTCTCGGGAGCGTTCTTCGACCTGTTCAGCTTCGCGCAGGCCACCGTGGTGCTGTTCGTCCTCGCGGGGGTGGCGGGGGCGCTCTGGCACGACGGCGTGGCCAACGGCATCCAGATCGCGTCGCCGATCGAGCGGGTCGTGCAGGTCCCGGCCGACGTCGCTTCCTGACCCGATCTGGCAAGAACTCGGCGCGCGGCACAAATCACCCGATCCGCGGGCCACGATCATGCGTCTGGCCCGGGATGATGGGGGCACATCATCCCAAATGTGGGCATGCTGACCCGTGTGCTGACGGTTGTGACTGGCCGTGCTGCGGGTCGCCGTCGGCGAGACCCTGAGGAAGACGAATGACCCCCTCAACGCACCTGGTGCGCCGGCTGCACGCATGGCTGATTGTGATCGTCACGACCCTAGGGCTGGGAACGCTGACCGCGGCTCCGGCAGCGGCTGCGGACCCCGTCACGTACGAGGGGCCGCGCTATGCCGCGGTGGAAGGCGCGCCGCCGTCGGCCGACAAGCCGCAGAGCAAGCTCTGGTTCGCCGAGGGTTCGTGGTGGGCCGTCATGCGGACCTCGGCCGGACCGGTCACGGTGCACCGACTCACTGCCGTGCACTCATGGGTCGACACGGGCGTCGTCGTCGACGACCGCGCCGCGAGCACGGCCGATGTCCTGTACGAGGGCGGGAAGGTCTTCCTCACCAGCAGGGTCGCCTCGGGCGCGATGGAAGTTCTCCGCCTGTCGTTCGACCAGGGCACGCAGCTCTGGGTGGTCGACCCGGGTTTCCCGGTGTCGCCGACCACCGCCGGATCGGAGTCGGCCTCGATCGCGCGGGACTCGGTCGGTCGGCTCTGGGTGACCTGGACGTCCCTGTCGAGGGTGTGGGTCTCGCACACCACGACGTCGGATCTCGACTGGACGGTGCCGGTCCGGGTACCCGTGCCGGACTCGTCGGTGGCAGCTGACGACATCTCCGCGCTCGTGGCGTTCGGGGGGAAGATCGGCATCATGTGGTCCGACCAGGTCAGCCTTGCGTTCCGGTTCGCGGTCCATGAGGACAGCCAGCCCGACACGGTCTGGACCATGGAGACACCGCTGTCCGGGCCGGGACTTGCGGACGACCACATCAATCTCAAGTCCCTCGTCGACGACGGCGGTCGGATCTACGCTGCCGTCAAGACCTCGCTCAACGACACCGGCGAGGTTGGCTCCGAGCCGTCGATCATGGTGCTCAGCCGTGCCGCCGACGGTACGTGGGCGTCCGCCGTGGCCGCACGAGTGAGTGACGACATGACCCGGCCCCAGTTGGTGATCGACGCGACCAATCGCGAGCTCTACCTGTTGATGACCTCGCCGACGAACGGCGGCGGCGACGTCTACTACAAGCACACCGCCATGTCGAACATCGCATTCGCGCCGGGTTCGGGGAACCTCTTCGTCTCCTGGCCCGGGGTCCGGGTCAACAACGTCGCCACCGCCAAGAACCCGGTCACGGCGGCGACCGGACTGGTGGCCGTGGCGACCGACGACACGAACTTCCGCTACTACCACTCCGAGCTTGCGTTGAGCGTGCCGCCGCCGGTGGATGCGACTGCGCCGTCGGTTCCGGTGGGGGTGCAGGCGGTTTCGTCGGTGTCGGATCGGGTGGACGTGTCGTGGGGGTTGTCGTCGGACGCGGTGGGGGTGACGGGGTATCGGGTGCTGCGGGACGGCCTGTTGGTGGCCACGGTGGTCGGGACGTCATTCACGGACACGGGGCTGGCTGCGTCCACGTCGTACGCGTACACCGTGGCGGCCTTCGATGCGGCGGGGAACACGTCGGCGCCGTCGGAGCCGACGAGCGTGACGACGCCCGGTGTGGTGGTGAGCGCGCCGGGGTTCCATGGTGCGTCGGCGGCGTCGACGGCGAGCGGGTCGACGGTGTCGGCTCCGCTTCCGGTGGGGGCGGTGGCCGGTGATGTGCTGGTGGCGGTGGTCTCGATCCGGGGGCAGGTCGAGATCACGCCTCCGGCGGGGTGGACGTTGGTGCGTAGCGACAACAACCTGTCCACGACGATGCGGCAGGGAATCTACACCACGACGGTCGGGGCGGATGCGCCGGCGAGCTGGACGTTCCGGTTGGCGCGGTCGATCTCGACGGCGGTGCAGGTGCTCGCGTACGGCGGGGTCGATCCAGTCGATCCCGTTGTCGCGCATGACGGGATCGTGCGGGCGTCGGGGTCCACGTTGACGACACCGGCGCTGGTGGCGCCGGCGGGGTCGATGGTGGTCGGGGTGTTCACCTCGGCGCGGGTCACGACGTTCACGACGGTGGGGGATCTGGTCGAGCGGACCGAGGTGACCAATTCGGGGTCCTCGCGGCTGACGACGTCCGCCGCGGACACGACGTCGAGCGCCGGGCCCCTGACCAGCACGGCGAGCGGGTCCGCGGCGTCCATCACCCAGATCCTCGCCCTGCGGAGCAACGGAGCGTCGCCGCCGGTGGATGCGACTGCGCCGTCGGTTCCGGTGGGGGTGCAGGCGGTTTCGTCGGTGTCGGATCGGGTGGACGTGTCGTGGGGGTTGTCGTCGGACGCGGTGGGGGTGACGGGGTATCGGGTGCTGCGGGACGGCCTGTTGGTGGCCACGGTGGTCGGGACGTCATTCACGGACACGGGGCTGGCTGCGTCCACGTCGTACGCGTACACCGTGGCGGCCTTCGATGCGGCGGGGAACACGTCGGCGCCGTCGGAGCCGACGAGCGTGACGACGCCCGGTGTGGTGGTGAGCGCGCCGGGGTTCCATGGTGCGTCGGCGGCGTCGACGGCGAGCGGGTCGACGGTGTCGGCTCCGCTTCCGGTGGGGGCGGTGGCCGGTGATGTGCTGGTGGCGGTGGTCTCGATCCGGGGGCAGGTCGAGATCACGCCTCCGGCGGGGTGGACGTTGGTGCGTAGCGACAACAACCTGTCCACGACGATGCGGCAGGGAATCTACACCACGACGGTCGGGGCGGATGCGCCGGCGAGCTGGACGTTCCGGTTGGCGCGGTCGATCTCGACGGCGGTGCAGGTGCTCGCGTACGGCGGGGTCGATCCAGTCGATCCCGTTGTCGCGCATGACGGGATCGTGCGGGCGTCGGGGTCCACGTTGACGACACCGGCGCTGGTGGCGCCGGCGGGGTCGATGGTGGTCGGGGTGTTCACCTCGGCGCGGGTCACGACGTTCACGACGGTGGGGGATCTGGTCGAGCGGACCGAGGTGACCAATTCGGGGTCCTCGCGGCTGACGACGTCCGCCGCGGACACGACGTCGAGCGCCGGGCCCCTGACCAGCACGGCGAGCGGGTCCGCGGCGTCCATCACCCAGATCCTCGCCCTGCGGAGCAACGGAAGCTGACAGGCCGCGTTCTTCAACCGCGCCGCGGCCTCGGCCTCACCCAAACGCGTTCGGGTACCCGATCCCGTCAATCAATCAATGCCGCCCCATGCGCTGGGCCTTCTTTCGCCAATAGGGGCGGCCGGCAGTCAGTCGCGCGGTCCTGACCGTCGGGGCGCGAGGATCCGCTAAAGAGAGCCCGGGCTCACCGGGAGCAACGAGCAATGGGCCAGTCGCGCCCTTCTTTCGTGCGGGCCGAGAATGGTTCCGATAGATTTCGGCGGGAATTCGCGAGGGGCGCATTGATTCCTTCTGCGACTGCGAGACTCCCGCCTTGCTCACGGGTTGAGCGGGTGAGTTCTGCCCCCGACGCGGTGGTCTCGCCTGACGTCCGTGCGCCTCGTAGGGGCCGCATGGCCCCAGCGTGCTCCTTGGGTTCTCTTCGTGACAAATCCCTTGTGTGGGTGACAACTCGGACAAAACTGACGTTCACCTGCCCCTTCTTCGCACAGGCTCGACACAACTCATCCGCATGGGCCGAGCACTCTTGGAAGTGATCCCGCTACTCGGACGTCACCCCATGGAGTTCTCATGCACTTCGCTGTCAGCAAGAAGAGGGCGCAGCTTCCTGCGTTCTCGCTCTTGGCATTGTTCGTTTCCGTCGCTCTGAGTGGGGGACTCATCGGCGCATCGAGCGCGAGCGCCGCTGAACCGGTGTACCCGGTGGGCGGTGTCGTGCAGGCGAAGGCCGAGACGCAGGTGTTCTCCTCGGGATCCGGCGACATCGCCGACGACCCGGCGATTTGGGTCAACCCGACCGACTCCAGCAAGTCGGTCGTGATCGGCTCGAAGAAGGCGGCCTCCGGCGGCGGCCTTGCGGTCTACGACCTGAGCGGCGCGCAGATCCAGTTCCTGTCCGCAGGTGAGCTGAACAACGTCGACATCCGCACGGTCGGCGGGAAGGTCGTCGTCGTTGCGTCGAACCGCACCGACAACACCCTTAAGTACTTCTTCCTCGACCCCACCACGCGGGTGCTCTCGGCGGCGGGCTCCACCGCTGTCGGGTTTGAGCCGTACGGCACCTGCCTGTACGTCAGCCCGACGGACGGGGGCGTGTACGCCTTCGTCACACAGTCGACGACGACGTCCGGCCAGTTCGACCAGTTCAAGCTGAGCGTGGGAACTGCCGTGACCGGCGCCAAGGTCCGGGACATGAGCACGTCGTCGCAGTCCGAGGGCTGCGTGGCTGACGATGCATCCAAGTCGGTGTTCCTGGCACAGGAGGACGCGGGGATCTACCGCTACTCGGCCGATCCGACCGGCGGCACCAGCCGAACCACGGTGGACCTCGTCTCGGGGCCGAACCTGGCCGCGGACGCCGAGGGCCTGACGATCGCCTACACGCCCACCGGGAACTACCTGGTTGCGTCGTCCCAGGGTGACTCGCGGTTCGCCGCGTACAACCTCGCAGCCCCGTACGCGCACCGTGCGCAGTTCACGGTCGGCTCGAGCGGCACTGTCGATTCCGTCTCCGGGACCGACGGCATGGCGATCGCGACCGTCCCGATGGGGCCGCTGTACCCGAACGGGCTGGTCGTCGTCCACGACACGGCGAACTCCGGGGCGAGCGTGTCGAACTTCAAGTACGCGGACGCCGGTCGCGTGTTCGGGGCGGTGGGCACGCCGGTTTCGACCCCGACGCCGACTCCCACACCGACGCCGACCCCCACGCCGACCCCGGCTCCGGTGCCGGTGGCAGTCCCCGCCGCGCCCACGAACGTGGTCGCCACCAAGGTGGCCGGTGAGAACAAGATCACGATCTCGGCGAACGCCGTCGCGGGTGCGACGTCGTACGTCTTCACCGAGACGACGTCCCGCTGGGAGCTGACGACGCCGACCCGTACGTCGGGGATCCTGGCGACCAACCGGACCTACTCCTACAGCGTGGCTGCGAAGAACAGCGCGGGCACGTCGGCAGCGGTTGCTGCGAGCCCGGTCACGCTCGGCACGGTCACGGCTCCGGCTTCGGTGCCCGCGCCGGCTCCTGCTCCCGCTCCGGCACCTGCCCCGGCTCCGGCTCCGGCTCCGGCCCCCGCGCCGGCCGCGACGGTGGGCTATCCCACCGCCGCCACGACGGGCGTTCCCGCGGGAACGGTCTTGAAGGCTTCCGGTTCGCTCAACATCACCACGCCCGGCGCGGTGATCGACGGGTTGCTGGTCACCGGCACGATCACGGTGTCGGCCGACAACGTGACGATCAAGAACACCCGGTTGATGAACACCGGGTCGATCCCGATCCGGAACAAGGCCAAGAACTTGCTGGTCGTGGACACCGAGATCAACGGTCAGGGCAAAGGCATCCCGGCGGTGGCGTACAACAACTACACGCTGCGTCGGGTGAACATCCACCACGTCGCTGAGGGTCCGCGGATCGCGGGCGGCAACGTGACGATCGAGGACTCCTACCTGCACCACATGGTCCAGGTCGGCTCGAACCACACCGACGTCATCCAGGCCGTGTCCGGGTCGAACATCGTGCTGCGCCACAACACGCTGCTCGCCTACAACCCGGACACCGGGGTCAAGGGCAACGCGTCGTTCATGTACGGCGAGGACGACGGTGCGTTGCGTAGCTGCACGGTAGAGAACAACTACATGAACGGTGGCAACTACACCGTCAACGGTGGCGGGAGCGGAACCACCGGTGCGGCTTGCTCGTTCACGAGCAACAAGTTCGGCAAGGACCACCGGTATGGAATCCAGGCCAACGTCGGACCGAACTCCGTCTGGGCCTCGAGCAACGGGTACCTGTGATCGTTGCCGCACGCTTCAACAATCCTGACCTGGCATAGTTCAGGATCCAGCCGCCCGCCCGAGCATCGAAAGATGCTCGGGCGGGCGGCTTTGTCGACGTTGAATTTCGGTGGCTCGCGTGCTCTCGCTGCAATTGCTGAGACCCCCCCCCGGCTCCCGTCGGAGGGAGGTCTGCGGAGTGCCGCGCATGTCGACCCTCAGGCGGGACCCCGGTGGCCCCGCCGAGTGCGGTGACTCGAGTGACGAACCGGACGAACGATTTGCGAGGGTGGCAAAGCGGACATAATTGGTGCCAGCCTGTGCGTGTCTCGCACAGCGACCACACATTTCGTTCGCATGTGCAAGGCAGGGTTGGTGGCGATCCCGTTACCCAACTCAACGGAGCTTCACATGCACTTCACCGTCAGCAAGAAGGCAACCCAGCGCACCGCATTGTCATTCGTGGCATTGTTGGTCTCTGCCGCAGTTGGCGGGGGCCTCGTAGGAATTCCCAGTGCCGCAGCGGCCGTGCCTGCTGCCGCAGTCCAAGCGGTCACGCCGGTCTATCCCGACGCGACCACGACGGGCGTTCCCGCGGGAACGGTCCTCAAGGCTTCCGGTTCGCTCAACATCACCACGCCTGGCGCGGTGATCGACGGGTTGCTGGTCACCGGCACGATCACGGTGTCGGCCGACAACGTGACGATCAAGAACACCCGGTTGATGAACACCGGGTCGATCCCGATCCGGAACAAGGCCAAGAACTTGCTGGTCGTGGACACCGAGATCAACGGTCAGGGCAAAGGCATCCCGGCGGTGGCGTACAACAACTACACGCTGCGTCGGGTGAACATCCACCACGTCGCTGAGGGTCCGCGGATCGCGGGCGGCAACGTGACGATCGAGGACTCCTACCTGCACCACATGGTCCAGGTCGGCTCGAACCACACCGACGTCATCCAGGCCGTGTCCGGGTCGAACATCGTGCTGCGCCACAACACGCTGCTCGCCTACAACCCGGACACCGGGGTCAAGGGCAACGCGTCGTTCATGTACGGCGAGGACGACGGCGCCGTGCGCAGCTGCACGGTTCAGAACAACTACATGAACGGTGGCAACTACACCGTCAACGGTGGAGGCAGCGGCACGAAGGGCGCGGCCTGCTCGTTCTCGGACAACAAGTTCGGCAAGAACTACCGATACGGCATCAAGGCAAACATCGGCCCGAACTCGGTCTGGGCAGCGAGCAACGCACTCCTGTAGCTCCGTCCGGCGTTGCTCAGCGTCCTGCCCTGACCCGGTCCAGGACCCGCCGCCCACCAGAGCGTCGCGACGCTCCGGTGGGCGGCTCGACGCGTGAGGTCCGGGCCAAGGCCTGGCGGTAGGCAGCAAGCAGTGCGGGCGCGGAGTGCTCCCACGAGAAGGTCGACTCGAACCGTTCGTGTCCGATCGCACCCATCCGTGCCCGCTGAGCCTCGTCATCGAGGAGCTCGGCAATTCCGTCGGCGAGGGACTCGGCATCGTTGGGTCGGGCGTAGAGGCTCGCGCCGCCGGCCGAGACTCGACCCTCGCGCAGGTCGAACTGGACGATCGGCTTGCCGAGCGCCATGTACTCGAGGATCTTGTTCATCGTCGAGATGTCGTTCATCTCGTTCCACTCGTCGGGGTTTACGCACAGGTCGGCAGTGGTCAGCAGTGCCGCAAGCACCTCCTCGCTGACCCGGCCGAGCAGCGCGACGTTGTCCGCGAGGCCCAGCTCCGCAACCCGGTCGACGACGCGGCTGAATTCCGGACCGGACCCGGCGAGGGTGAACTGGACATCGGTCCGCCCCCGCTTGTTCACCAGGAGGTCAGCGGCCTCGAGCAGGTAGTCGATGCCCTCCTGGATCCCCATCACGCCCACGTACGCCACCAGGTACTGCTTGCCGCGGCGAAGTTCAGGGTCCACCTGTGCGGCCGCGAAGCGCGACAGGTCAGGCCCGGACCGCACGACGAAGACGTCGTCAGGCGACATCCCGCCCCGCTCGACGGCGATCCGACGATAGCTCTCGTTGGTTGCCATGGAGACGGTGGCGCCCGAGAACGTCCACCGCTCCAGCAGCTCGGCGAACCGGACGATCCTGCTGCCGCGGCGCCGCCCCTTCGCTATCAGGAGCTCAGGAGACGCGTCGTGGTGGTCGAAGATGAAGCGGGTCCCCGTCAGCAAACGGAACGGTAGTGCGACCAGGAACAGCAGATCCGGCGGGTTGCACGCCTGGATGACGTCGATGCGGCCGGCCCGCGCGACCTTGATCGCCAAGACGAGCTGGGACACGAGCGCCTGCGGGTACTCGATCAGGTATCCCGCGGTGCGGCGCGCCTCGAACGGGCTCGGGTACCGGTAGATCCGGACGCCCTCGAGGGTCTGGAAGGACTCGGGGTGCTGGGTCGACTTCGGGCAGATGACGCTGACGTCGTATCCCGCCTCCTGGAGCGTTCGCGCCTCCTGCCAGACCCGGCGGTCGAACGGCACAGCGAGGTTCTCGACGAGGATCAAGATCCGCCGACGCCGCGAAGACGTAGGCGGCGCGTGGCTCACGAGGCGCGAGAGCTTGACCATCTCGGCCACGGAGATGGACCGGCGGATCACGTCGTCGGCGAACGCCGCATACACCGACTGAGCGGCTTCGAACGACCGGTCGTCGTCTGCCGCCACGACGCTCTGCGGCAGTGAGAGGACGTCCGTGGCCGTGTCGCCGTGCAAGAACTCGGGGGAGAACGCGACCCCGAACTCGTCGGGCCAGGACTTGCCGGAGCTGTGCTCGAGCAGCGGACCGATCTCGTGTGCGACCGTGCCGGGCGGCACCGTCGACGTGATGTGAATCAGGCGCCAGCCGTCGAGGTGTGCCATCGTGCCGCCGATCTCGGCGATGACTCTCCGGACGTCCTGCAGGTGGACGTCGCCGTCGCGGCCCGAGGGAGTCCCGACGCACACCAGCACGACGTCGGCGGCGGCGACCGCACCGGCGATGTCGCTCGTCGCCCACAGGTGGCCTGCGCGGACCTCAGCCCGGACCATCTCGTCGAGGCGGATCTCGGTGATGGGGCTCGCGACCTCGTTCAGCTGGCCGATCTTCACCGGGTTCACGTCCACGCCGATGACCGTGTGACCGGTCTGGGTGAGGCACGCGCCCGTGACCGTCCCGACGTCTCCCAACCCCACCACGGCGATCTTCATGTCGAGCCCTCTCGTTCCTGTTCGAAGGCACGCGGTGCCGACTTCCCACTGTCCCGCTGCGGTCTGCGCCAAGTCTGCCCCAATTGGGCCGACTTCTTTGCTTTGGGCACCGGAGCCTGCCGAGACTCGCCTCGACGCGCCACGCCGTTGGCGGGCGACCGTGCGCCGACCCGTCGCGCCGCCGGGGTGGTCGAGTCGCCGGCCGAGGGGGGTCGGTCGCCCGCGAGAGTTTTCACCCCGGGTTCACCGAGCGTTGGTTTCGAATGGCTGCGGGGATATGTCCGGCCTAATAGCGTCGAAGCGACGTCGGAAAATGACTCGGCCATGAGTCGGGGGACCGGCGCGCGTCTTTCGGAGGTCACCTATGACCGTTCATGAACCCCCCGGGCGCCCGGACAGTATCGTCGAGGTCCAGCCGCGCGGCGAGGAATTCGTGGGTGAATACTCCGGGGGTGAACCGGTAGTGCTCGCCCACGACTACGCCACGCAGCGCGGAGGCGCCGAGCGGGTGGCATTAATGATGTCGCATGCGTTTCCCCAAGCGCCGATGTACACCACGTTGTATGACCCCATCGGCACGTTCCCGGAATTTGGCGATCTGGACCTGCGGCGGTGCGGGATCGATCGGCTGGCCGTGCTCCGACGCAACCATCGGCTCGCTTTGCCGTTGCTCGCCTCGGCCGTGACCTCCACGCGAATCGACACCGGTGTGCTGCTGGCGAGCTCGTCCGGCTGGGCCCATGGCTTCAAGACCAAGGGGCGCAAGATCGTGTACTGCCACGCGCCGGCACGCTGGCTGTACCAGCGCGAGCGCTACCTGGGGCCGCAGAACGATGACCGCGCCCGGGAGGGTGCGCGCCGGTGGGTGGCGGCTCGCGCCCTCGGGCTCATGGGCCCGGCGCTGCGCCGATGGGACCTCGATGCGGCCTTGAGTGCGGACAGGTACCTGGCCAACTCCACGGTCACGGCTCGGGCCGTGCACGACCTGTACGGCATCGAGGCCGAGATTCTTCCGCCGCCGCCCGCGATCCTGCCCGCCGGCCCCGCGACGGCGGTCACCGGTCTCGAGCCCGGCTTCCTGCTGTGCGTCGCGCGGCTGCTGCCCTACAAGAACGTCGACGTCGTCGTGGAGGCGGTCCGCCGCAGTCCTGGACGGCGCCTGGTGATCGTGGGGGACGGGCCCGACCGGAGCCGACTCGAGGAGATGACGCACGCGGACCCTCGAGTCCGTCTTCTCGGCCGGGTCCCGGACGCTGAGCTGAGGTGGCTCTACGAGAACTGCGCGGCCCTCGTCGCTGCTTCCTATGAGGATTTTGGTCTGTCCCCGCTCGAAGCGGCGGCGTTCGGTCGTCCCTCGATCGTGCTGCGCGACGGCGGCTATTTGGATACCGTCAAGGATTCGATCACCGGCGAGTTCTTTGACGCGCCCGAACCGGACCCCGTCGCCGGGGCCATCGAACGGGCCCTGGCCCGCGACTGGGACACGGCTTCTCTGCAAGAACACGCTCGAGCTTTCGCAGAACCTCGATTTGTCGCACGACTCCGGACCGTGGTCGAGGAGGAGCGCAGCCGGGCTTGAGCCCCCGGGCAACACCGGCAAGTGACCCCAGCGAAAGGCGCGGCATGACACTCCGAGAACTCGTCAGGACGGTGCGGTTCAGCCGCTGGCTGGTCATTGTTTCGGTCGTTCTCGCGCTTGCCGGTGCGTGGCTCTACCTGTCGCGGCAGGAACCTGCCTACGTCGCGCACGCCACCGTTCAGCGGGTGGGCACCGAGGCACTGGCCGGGGCAGGGGTGCAGCTCGACAGCGATCCGAGCCTCGTCTCGGGTGCGGACGTCGCGACCGCCGCCGCGACCGCCCTCGGCGACGGTCGTCGCGCCGCCGAGATCGCCGGGCGGTCGACCGCCGCGTACGCGGGTGCCACGGAGAGTCTCGTCACGATCTCGGTCGCCAGCGACGACCCTGCGGACGCGGTCGCCGCCACGAATGCCGTCGCGGCGGCGTACGTGGCGGAGCTGCAGTCGCGGTTCGACCTTGAGGTCGCGGGGCTCCAGTCCCGGCTCGACGTCCTCGGGGATTCCATCGAGCAGAACCAGGCGGCGGTCGATGCGAGCCGTGCCGCGCGGGGCTTCAACACGGTCGGCGGCCTGCTCGAAGCGCAGTACGCGGCCAGCATGGACCAGTACCAGACGCTGCTGTCGCAGGTCGCCGAGGCCAACGTGCTCGCGTCGCCGGCCTCGGTCCGCCAGACCGCCTCGTCGGCGGCCTTGTCCAGTGTCGCGCCGCTGACCGCCCTGCTGATCGCCGGGCTCGGCGGCCTCTTCCTCGGGATGGGCCTGGCGGTCGCGCGCGGCGGGTTGGACTCCAAGGTCCGCACGGCAGGCGGGGTGCGCCGAGCGGTCGGTGCGCCGGTCCTCGCCCGGCTGCACGGAACCGCGGTGGCGCGGCGCGGGTATGAGCGCACCGGCGACCTGCCGGTGGCCATCCGGACGGGGACGTCCTACACGCAGTCCGTGCGCGAGCTGCGCACGGCGGTGCAGGCGGCGATGGACGGCGGCACGGGTGCCGTCATCGTCGTCACCTCTGCCGACCTCGAGGCACCCCGGAGCTTCTTCGCGGCGAACCTCGCCGCGTCCTGGGCACTGAGCGGCCGCAGCGTGATCGTGCTGTCCGGGGACCTGCGTCAGCCTCGGCTCAACGCGATGCTGCCCGCACAGGAGGGCTCGTCCCGGAAGGCTCCCGCCCGGGCCGCCCGTGGGCCGAGGTCCTCCAGCACGGTGGGCCTCGCTCCCGCGCGCACGTCGATCCCTCGCCTGAGCATCCACCCGGAGCTGCGGACCGAGCTGGACCCCGCCGACTTCCTCGCCAGCGACGAGGTGCGCGACCTGGTCCAGCGGCTCCGTGCGGCCGCCGACGTCGTGATCATCGACTCCCCACCGATGCTGGTCGCCGCCGACGCGTCGATCCTGGGCGGGTACGCCGACGGGGTCCTCCTTGCCGCGACCATCGGCCAGACCGAGACCGCCGCCATCGAAGAGTCGGCAGATCGACTGCGGGCCGCGAACGCCCGGCTGCTGGGCATCGTCCTCGACGGCGGACGTGAGCGGCGAGGGACCCATGCGGCGTCCTACCCGTTCACCGGTGACTCGTCGACGCCCGCACCTGAGGGCCCCCCGGAGCCCGCTCGGAGCTCGAAGGAGCCGGCGGCCGCGCCGGCGGCCGTCCTGGTGGAGAAGGGGTGACGCGACCGCTCCGCGTCGCCGTCCTCGACCACACGGGACAGCTCGGCGGAGCGGAGCTCGCGCTCGTCCGCCTCTGCGCCGCGCTCGACCCGGAGCGGGTCGAGGTCGTGGTGGTGCTCTTCTCCTCGGGGCCGCTAGTCGCGAGGCTGACCGCGCTCGGGATCGAGGTGCACGTCCTTCCGCTCGCGGACGCGATCGCGACGACCGGTCGTCAGGAGGCCGGCACGGTGGCACGCGCCGCGCTCTCGGTGGCGACGGCGCTGCCGTTCGTGGTGCGCCTCGCCCGCCTGCTGCGCGCGATCGGCCCCGATGTGGTGCACACGACGTCCCTCAAGGCGGACCTCCTCGCCGTGCCGGTCGCGGCGCTGGTGCGCCGCCCGCTCGTCTGGCACGTCCACGACCTGGTCAACGACGACTACCTGCCCCCGCGGCTCGGACGGCTGGTGCGGGCGCTGGCGCGGCGGGTCCCGCGTCACGTCGTGGTGAACTCGCAGGCGACCGCGCGGTGCCTGCTGCCCTTGCCGCGGGGGTGGACGCTCGCGTACCCGGGGCTGGCCCCCGACCAGATCCTGCCGACCGGCCGCGCCGACCGCCGGCGCGAACCCGACCCGCCGGCGGTGGGCCTGGTCGGTCGGGTGAGCCCGACGAAGGGGCAGCGGGAGTTCGTCGAGGCCTGCGCCAAGGTCGCCGGGCAGTTTCCTGCGGTGCGCTTCCGGGTGGTGGGCTCGGCGCTGTTCGCCGAGGCGGCGTACGAACGGGGGGTCCGGGTCCTCGCCGACGACCTCGGGCTCGGCGACCGCCTGGAGTTCACCGGCTGGGTCCCGGACCCGGGGGCGGAGATGGACCGGCTGAGCGTCCTGGTGCACGCCTCACCGGTGCCCGAGCCGTTCGGTCAGGTCGTGGCAGAGGGGATGGCGCGGGGGGTGCCCGTCGTCGCGACCCGGGCAGGTGGGGTGACGGAGATCGTCGAGCCCGGTGGGGACCACGAGGCGCTCGGTGTGCTCGTCGTGCCCGGGGACGCCGCGGACCTCGCCCAGGCGATCCTGGATGTGCTCGGCGATCCGGACGCCGCGAGCCGCCGGGCGGAGGCCGCGTGGGCGTCCGTGGTGGAGCGCTTCCCCATCGCCCGCACGGCCGAGACGGTCACGGCCGTGTGGGAACGGGTCGCCGCAGGCGGTCGAGGACGTCGCCGAAGCGAGTGACCTGCGTGTCCCACGTCGGCACGTCGCCGTCGACCGGACCGAGCCCCGCGCCGCGGGGCGTGCGCTCGAGCACGTCCGCCACCGCCTCGCCGAACGCCGCGGCGGGGACGGTCGTCACCAGTGCGCTGGTCGAGTCGCGGAAGCCGGCGACCGGGGTCGAGACCACCGGCCGCCCGACGGCCCGGTACTCGTAGAGCTTGAGCGGGTCGAGGCTGTCGGTGAACGCGTCGACGATGTGCGGGACGAGCAGCACGTCGGCGTGCTGGAGGTAGGCGGGAACGGAGTCGAACGGGCGCGGCCCGAGCACGACCACGCCCGCCGAGCGCAGCGCCTGGTCGTCGACGGCGTCGAGCAGCGCGGGACCGACCAGCACCACGGTCGCCTTCGTCGACGTGCCCCGGGCGGTGAGCGCGCGCGCGGTCGCGGCGCAGGCGTCGACGTCGAACCGGTCCCGGTGGATCGTGCCGACATAGACGACCAGCCGCCCCGCGGGCAGGTCGGCGGGCCGGGGAGCCGGGGTGCGGTACAGCGCGAGGTCCACCCCGTTCGTGATGAGCGTGGTCGGTGCGCAACCCTGCTTGCGCTCGGCGAGCGCGGGGGAGCACACCGTGACCTCGACGCACCTGTCGAGCAGGAGGCGCTCGTTCGCGACCAGACGCTCGGCCTCGGCGCGGTTCCGGTGCGCCGCCGTCCAGTCGTCCGTGATGTCGTACAGGGCCGGCCACGCCGTCACCTCGAGCCAGGCCGCGGCCGACGGGTCGTTGACCCACAGTGCGCCGACCTTCATGCCGAGCCGACGGGAGGCGCGCTGGACACCGCGGGCGAGGCGCCGGTCGGCGTGGGGGTCGAGACGCCGAGGGAGCGGTTTGGTCAGCTGCAGGAGCCACAGCCGTCCGTCCCCGACCCCGTCCAGCGGCGGACCGGGTCGGAGCCCGTCCCCGCGGCGGGGCGGCCCGCGGCGGATCAGCGCATGCAGCGGGTCCGCGGGCGGTTCGACGAAGAGGACGCGAAGCCGGGGACGGGCCCGCAGCAGGCCCGCGACGAGATGCTGGTTGCGGCGCCACATGTCGTCCCACGCCTCGAGCGAGGCGACGACGAGGTCGACCGTCGGCTCGGCCAGATCGGCACCGGCCGGGGTGGCGGCGTGCGCCCGGTGGCTCACTGGACACCCCGATAGATCTCGTCGGTCTGACGAACCTGGGCATCGAGCGTGAACGCGGTGCGCTGCCGGTCCTGCCCGGCGCGGGCGAGGGCATCGCGCCGGTGCTCGTCGGCCGCCAGGGCGCCGAGCACCGCGCCCGCCGTCGCGAAGTCCCCGGGCGGGAACATCGCGTCCTGGCCCCGGACGCCGACCGTCTCGAGGTGACCGCCCGCTGCGGACGCAACGACGGGCAGCCCGCACGCCATCGCCTCGAGCACGCTCAGTCCCAGTCCCTCGACCGGGCACGGCGCGAGCAAGAGGGCGCTGCGGCTCATCAGGGTCACCACGTCGTCGCTCGCGCCGAGGAACCGCACCGAGCGGGCGACACCGAGCGCGTCTGCGAGGGTCTCGAGCGCGCGTCGCTGCGCGCCGTCGCCCGCCACCTCCAACGTCCAGCCGGTGCCGCCCAGCCCCGAGGAGGCGAAGGCACGCAGGGCGATGTCCGTGGCCTTCTCCTGCTCGAGACGTTGCACGACGAGCACCGTGCGTCGGCGTTCGACGGCGGGCACCGCGTCGGGCCGCACGTCGACGCCGGCGTGCACGACGACGCTCGAGCCATCCACCCGGTCGGCCACGTACGTGCTGATCGCGATCTGGGCCCGGACCCGGGACCGGGCGACCGCGGCGGTCAGTCCCCGGAGCCCGCCGGTCCCGCGGGCGCGAGCGAAGTGCCGCGTGGTGACCAGCGGGACGGTGAGGGTGGAGGTCCCACCGGACCAGGCGGCGACCGTGGCACCGATCTCGGCGGCGGTCATGTGCGCGTGCACCACATCGGCACCGCGCGCCGCGTGACGCACGCGCGCGATGACGTCCAGCACAGTTGCCGCCGGCAGCACCAGGACCCGGGACTCCCCGAGTGCCGCACGCATCCGGTCGGGGTCGCCGCCGACCACCACGACGTCGTGCCCGTGCGCCGCCTGCGCCTGCGCGAGGCGGGCGACATGGCGTTCGACGCCGGCGAACCCGTCCGAGCGCACCGCGTGCACGATCCTCACGGCCTGGCCTCCAGCTCGTCGAAGAGGGCCAGGTACTGCCGCGCGACCACGTCCCAGGAATGGGGGAGGGAGCTCTCGCGCGCCGCCCGCGACATGGCGGCGAGGTCGGCGTCGACCATGGCGGTGAACCGTGCCCGCAGCTCCTCGACGTCCCGGGCGACGAGGTATCCGTTGGTGCCGTCGACGACCACGTCGGGCGCGTACCCGACGGGGGTGGCGATCACCGGGAGGCCGCAGGCCAGCGCCTCGAGCACCACGAGCGCGTTGGCCTCGTACGCGCTGGGCAGGGTGAAGACGTCGGCCGCGTGAAAGGCCGGCAGCGGGTCCACGAGCCGGCCGACCAGGTGGACGCGGTCGGCGACCCCCGCCGCGAGCGCCCAGGTACGTGCGGTCGCCACCAGGTCAGGCGTGCCTCCGACGACGAGGAGGTGCACCGAACGGGGGGTCCCGGCGAGCGCCTCGACGGCGAGGGGGAGCCCCTTCCGGTCGAACTCGTGGCCGACGAACAGCAGGCACGTCGCGCTCGCTGGCAGGGCGCCGCCGGGACAGAGCGTGGCCCGGGCCGTGCGGCGCTCGTCGGGCGTCGCCGGCCGGAACCGGCCGGTGTCCACGCCGTTGCCGATCACGACCGCCCGCGCGGCCAGGTGCGGGTAGGTCCGCCGGAGCGTCGCGCGCTCACCGTCGGTGAGATTGACGACGACGCGGTGGGTGCCGGTGCGGTACCGCACGGCGTCCCGTGCGGCCGTGAACAGGTGCAGCGGGTTGCGGAGCATGCGCAGCGCATAGTGCCCCCGTGCCTTCATCGCCGCCCGCAGGATCCCGTGGTTGACGTAGACGTCTCCCACGAGCACGTCGTTGTGGCACACCGCGACCGCGTCGCCGTGGCGTCGGAGGTAGCGGCGCGCCAGGACGGTGCCGATCGTGGAGAACCACACGACCCGCGTGAGGAGGGCGAGCCTGCCCCGGATCCCCGGTCCCGGGGTGGGCAGCCAGTCGCCGTGGGCCTCCCGCATCGTGAAGCGATCGGTGTCCCGTCCGAGCGAGGCCCACTGCACCTCGAGGTGGTGCGCGACCCCGCCGACCCCGCTCCCCGGGGCGATCTCCGGGGCGATCTGGACGATCCGTCTCATGAGGTCGCGCCGGGAGCGGTGTCGGCGAGGGCGTCGGCCCGGGTGGCGACAGCGGGGTCGAAAGTGGCGTCGGTTCGGCGAGGACGCCGGGCCGGCACCGGGACCAGGCCGCGGGTGCCGACTGCCTCGGCCGCCTGCGCTCGGGCCGAGTCGAACGCCTGGGCTCCGAGGCACACCCCGACGACGAGGAACGGGACGGACACCTGCACCGCGACCCAGAACAGGTCCAGCTGCCCCTGGACGAGCCGGAGCGTGAGGATCGCGAACGCGAGGGTGCCGTACCGCGGATCGACGCGCCACAGCACGACCAGGGCGCCGATCATGAGGATGAGGAAGCCGAGCAGGCCGACGGCCCCCGCGGACGAGAGCACCTCGAGCTCGGCGTTGGGAGGTTGGAACCCGTATTCCGTGCGTCCCGTGGTCCACCACCGCAGGCCGACCCCGAACCACTCGTTGCGCTCCCAGACCTCCAGCGCCTGCGTGTACCAGGTGAGCCGCTGGTTCGCGGAGTTGAACTCGCTGCCGGAGGTGAGCTGGTCGCGGACCGAGGCGAGCGCGAACCAGAGCGCGGGGACCACCGCGAGGAGGATCGGTACGGCTCGCCGACGATCGCGGGTGTTGCGCAACGCGACGACGAGGAGCGCGATCGCCACGCCGACGAGCGCCTGGCGTGCTTGCGAGGCGATCACCCCGAGCAGGCACAGCACGAACGAGGGGTAGCTGAAGGCCGGATGCCAGCCGAGCCACGGGGGGCGGGCGAACAACGTGACAGCCGCGAAGCCCAGCACTCCGCCGATGTAGTTCTTGTGCATCGCGAACGGCCAGTCGAGGTACACGCCGCCGGTCTCCCCGACGGCCAGCTGCGTGGCGGCGTCGACGCAGGTCAGGATGGCGATCACGAGGCACGGGAGGATCAGGAGCGTCATGCCGAGCCGTGCGCGGCCCGAGCTGCCGACGGCCCAGCCCACGACCAGGGCGCCGCCCACGAGCATCCAGGCGTGGAACCACTCGACGGTGTTGGCGCGGTACGGGTTCGCGATGACCGTGAAGAGGGTCGCCGCCTGGTAGGTGAACGACAGCCACAGCATCGTGCGCATCGCGTTCGAGTACGGACGCGACCCGAGCACCAGGGCGAACCAGAAGGCCCCGAACAGGGCGAAGTCGGAGATCGACAGGTTCACGGACTCGCCACCGACCCGCTGGATGATCACGATCAGCGGCATCGCGAGCAGGGGAACGGCGGCGGGCTGATAGGTGGTGAAGGCGAGAGCGAGCACGATCACGGCCGCGCCGAGCGCGTAGGTGGGGTGGACGGGTGCCGCGAGCCCGTACGCCAGCAGCCCCGCAGCGATGAGGCCCGTCACCGCCAACCGGATCACGCTCAGGCGGTTCACCGGGCCACCGTCGGTGCGCCGGGAGGTGGTCGACGGTCCCGGCCGCCCGACAGGGCCCGTTCGGTCCGGATCGGCCCGCGCAGGTAGATCGCCGCGCGCCGGGTCGCCGATGCCCGTCGGTCCCCGCGCAGCGCGACGGCCCGGGCGCCGGCGCCGACGACGGCAGCGGCCCGGGCTGCCGCCCAGCCCAGCGTGCCGAAGTGTTTGCGCAGGTAGCGCTCTTGCGAGGCATGGAAGTGGATCTCCCGGCGCGAGGCGTCCGAGCTGGTGCCCCCGCCCAGGTGGATCGCCGTCGCGCTCGGGACGACCGCGTGCCGCCACCCCCGCTGACGTGCCCGGTACGCCCAGTCGGTCTCCTCGGCGTAGAGGAAGAACCGCTCGTCGAGGTCACCGACGTCGTCGATCGCCTCCGCGCGCAGGAGCAGCACCGAGCCGATCACGAAGTCGTCGGCAGTCCGCAGCCGGCCGAGGCCCACGGCCTCGACCCAGGCACCGACCGGCGACGGGAAGGGCCAGGCGACGCGGGCGGGTGCGCCGTGCCCGTCGACCTGCTCCGGCCCCACGCTCGCGAGGTCGGGCTCCGCGCGCAGCGCCCGGTGCAGCTCCTCGACGTCCGGGGGCTCGATCGTCGCGTCCGGGTTGAGCAGCAGCACGTCGGCGCCGGGGGACTGCCGGTGGGCCAGGGCATGGTTGACGCCCGCGGCGAAGCCGCCGTTGCAGCCGGGGTCGAGGTAGACCCCGCCAGCCAGCTCGGTGACCTCGCGGATGGTGGCCAGCGAGGAGTTGTCGACGACCGTGATCGGGTACTTGCCGACCAGCGGTGCGAGCGCCGAGCTGACCAGCTCGGGAGATCCATACGCGACGAGGACCACCTCGGGCGGCGCCGATGCCGATGCCGATGCCGGGTCGGTCGTGCCCGCGGGCGCCCGGAGCGCGACCCGCTCGTACAGCTCGCGGTAACGCTGGGCGACCACCTCCCAGGTGCACGCCACGGCCCGTTCGGGGCCGAGGGAGCGGAGGCGTCCGCCGAGCTCGTCGTCGGTGCCGATCCGCACGAGCGCGTCGCGCAGGGCGATCGGGTCGCCCGGCGGCACGAGCAGCCCGGCTCCGCCCACGACGTCGGGCAGGGCGCCGGTCGCGCTCGCCACGACGGGCGTACCGCACGCCATCGCCTCGACGGCGACCCGCCCGAACTGCTCGACCCAGCCCGGGGTCGCCAACGACGGCACGGCGAGGACGTCCAGGCTGCGATAGAAGTCGGCCAGGTCGCCGGTGTCGAGGGGGCCGCGGAACACGACGCGGTCGCCCAGCGGTCGGGCGCGTTCGACGGACGACCTCTTGGACGGGCCGTCGCCGGCGATCACGAGGGTCAGTCGGTCGTCCAGCGCGACCGCGTCGATCAGCACGTCGACACCCTTGTGCGGAGCGAGGCGACCGGCGTAGCCGACGACGACGCGGGCCGCCTCGCCCGCTCGGCCGCTGTGCCCGCGGGCGGCCTCGCCCGCTCGGCCGCTGTGCCCGTGGGCGGCCTCGCTCGCTCGGCCGCTGTGCCCGCGGGCCACGGGGAAGAAGATCTCCGGGTCGATCCCGAGCGGGATGACCTCGACGCGGCCCCGGAGCCCCTTGGCGACGGCGATGCGGCCGGCCTCGTGGTTGCACACGGAGATCGCTGCGGCGTCGCGGAGCGCTCGGTGCTCCCAGCGACGGAAGGGCCACGGGTAGACCTTGTCGATGTTCTGGGCCGAGTAGACGATGAAGGGGAGTGCGCCTCGCGGGGTGCGGGTCAGGATGCGGCGCAGGGTGCGCAGCGCGAGGATCTCGGCGGTCGCGAGCGCGAACGGCTCTTCGTGGATGTCGAGCACGTCCCAGCGCTCGCCCAGCGCGCGCCACAGCGGTCGCGGGTCGTAGACGAAGAGGGCAGGGTGCTGCCCGAGGGTCCGGACCCCACGCACGTCCTCGCCCGGGCGGGGTTCCAACGCGACGCGACGACCCCCTTCGTCCCAGCGGCGGGCCGACAGCAGCAGGACGTCGACACCCTGGGCGCGCAGCTGCCGCTCCCGGTCCCGCCAGGCGTCCACGACCGCGCTGTGTGAGACGCGCAAGACCCTCATGCCGGGATTGTTTCCCATCGGGTGGTCGATTTTTGTGGCATCGGTCGGATTTCATCCGATGCGATTCACCCGATAGCCCACCCCCGGCGATGGCAGGAATGCGTAGGTTTGCCCTGTCGCCCGGCCTGCTTGCCGAAGCCGCGTGGCGTTTCACAGAGCAGGCCGTTCGCGACGAAGGGCATTCCATGCGCGTCTTGGTTGACGGTGACCGCGGGTACATCGGTGCGGTCCTCGTGCCGTACCTCCAGCGGGCCGGGCACGAGATCGTCGGGTTCGACGTCGGGTGGTACGACGGGTGCGACTTCGGCGCCCAGCCCGCGGGGTACGAGCAGCGCACCGGTGACATCCGCGACGTGCGAGCGGCCGACCTGGAGGGCTTCGACGCCGTCGTGCATCTCGCCGCGATCTCGAACGACCCGATCGGCCACCTCAACCCGGAGGCGACCTACGCGGTCAATGCGGCCGGCGCGGTGCACATGGCCCGCGCTGCCAAGGAGGCCGGGGTGGGGCGGTTCCTGTTCTCCTCCTCCTGCTCGCTGTACGGCGCGGGGGGCAACGGCGCGGTGGCCGAGGATGGCGCGTTCCATCCGGTCACGCCCTACGGCGAGAGCAAGGTCCGGGCCGAGACGGGGATCGCGGCGCTCGCGGACGACAGGTTCAGCCCCACCTACCTGCGCAACGCGACCGCGTACGGGTCCTCACCGCGCCTGCGCGCGGACATCGTGGTGAACAACCTCACCGGTGCCGCGTTCACTCGGGGGGACGTCCGGCTGCAGTCCGACGGCAGGTCGTGGCGGCCGCTCGTGCACGTCGAGGACATCGCGCGAGCGTTCCTCGCGGTCCTCGAGGCGCCGCGGGACGTCGTGCACGACCAGGCGTTCAACGTCGGGCGCGACGAGGACGTGGTGCAGGTCCGCACGATCGCCGAGCAGGTCAGCGAGATCACGGGCGCCCCGGTGTCGTTCGCCGCCGACGCCGGACCGGACACCCGCAACTACCAGGTGGACTTCACCAAGATCCGCACGCAGCTGCCCGCGTTCGAGCCCCGCTGGACGATCCCGGACGGCGTGCGTGAGATCTGGGCCCACGCCGGTGAGCGCGGCCTGACGTCGGACGACTTCGAGGGGGCGAGATTCGTGCGGCTGGAGAAGATCAAACAGCTCGGCGCGTCCGGGCGGCTCGACATGGCGAGCCTGCGGATGACGGGGGAACCGTCATGAGCCTGCCGACCTGCCGCCTGTGCGGGGCACCGCTGACGCGCACGTTCGTCGACCTCGGCATGTCGCCACCGTGCGAGAGCTACCTGTCGGCCGAGCAGCTCGACCAGGGCGAGACGTTCTACCCGCTGCACGTGCGGGTGTGCACCGAGTGCCTCCTCGTCCAGCTCCCCACCTACATCGCGGCCGAGGACATCTTCAGCGACTACGCCTACTTCTCCTCCTACTCGGACTCGTGGGTCGCGCATGCCGCCACCTTCGTCGACAAGGCAGTCGAGGGGCTGGGCCCGGACGCCTTCGTCGTCGAGATCGCGAGCAACGACGGCTACCTGCTGCAGCACGTCACGGCCCGGGGGATCCGGTGCCTCGGCGTCGAGCCGGCGAGAAACGTCGCGCAGGCGGCGATCGCCAAGGGGATCCCGACGCAGGTCGACTTCCTGGGCGAGGAGACGGGACGACGGATCGCCGCTGAGCACGGCCGCGCCGACCTCGTGGTGGCGAACAACGTGTTCGCCCACGTCCCGGACATCGTGGACTTCGCCAAGGGGTTGCGCGCCCTCGTGGCCGACGACGGCCGGGTGAGCATCGAGGTCCCGCACCTGCTGCGCCTGATCGAGGGCAACGAGTACGACACGATCTACCACGAGCACTTCTCCTACCTCTCGCTGCTCACGACCCAGCGCGTCCTGGCCGCCGCCGGGCTCACCGTGGTGGACGTCGAGGAGCTCAAGAGTCACGGTGGTTCGCTGCGGACCTGGTCCGTGCCCAGCGAGCGGGCCCAGGCGCCCGGTCCCGACGTGGCCCGGGTGCTCGCTGAGGAGGCCGCCGCCGGGCTGGACACCGTCGAGGGGCATGACGGCTTCGCGGCGCAGGTGGCGAAGGTACGGAACGACTTCGTGTCCTTCCTCGTGGACTGCTCGCGCGACGGCAAGACCGTCGTCGGCTACGGCGCTCCGGGCAAGGGCAACACCCTGCTCAACCATTGCGGGGTCCGGGCGGACCTCATGCGGTTCACGGTGGATCGCAGCCCGCACAAGCAGGGCCTGTACCTGCCGGGGACGCACATCCCCATCTACCCGGTCGAGGCGATCGCCGAGGCCAAGCCCGACATCGTCGTCATCATGCCGTGGAACCTGCGGACCGAGATCGCCGCCCAGCTCGACTTCGTCACCGGGTGGGGCGGCCAGCTGGTGGTCGCCCTGCCGGGCCTCGAGGTCCTCGAGCCCGGTGGCTGACGTCCCGGCGCCCAGCACCCCGGTCTCGAGCTGGCGGTGCTGCTGGTGCCGGGCCCAGGCAGGCACGATCGTCCTCGACCTCGGTGACCAGCCGGCCGCGGACGACTTCCCCGCAGCGAACGCGCCGACCCCGGACAGGACGTTCGGCCTGCGCATGGTGATGTGCGCCGCATGCCATCTCGCGCAGATCGAGGACGACCCGACGTCGGCGCAGGAGCCGCGGGGGGTCGAGCCGGAAGCGCTCGTGCGGCAGGGGCTGGACGCCGTCGGGCACCTCGCGGACGCCGGGATCGCGCGCCCGGGCGGGCGCGTCCTCGAGTTCGCGAGCCCGCACGGGGGGAGCTGGCTCGGCCCGCTGGCCGAGCGCGGCCTGCACCCCGTGGGCGGCGGACCGGCGGACCTGGTGGTCGACTCGTTCGGGATGATGCACGACGCCGACCAACGGGCGGCGCTCGCGGCCCGCGCGGCGTGCCTCGCCGAGGGTGGCGCACTGGCGCTCCACTACCACTCGCTCGCGACGATCCTGCGGACGGGTGCGTGGAACGCCCTGCGGCACGGGCACGTCGCCTACTACTCGACGCCCGCGCTGGTGGCGATGGCACGAGAGCTGGGGCTCGTCGCGGTCGCGGCCCGGGAGTACCCCCTGTACGGGGGCACGGTCATGCTGGTCCTCGCCGCGGCCGGCGCGAGTGGGGCTCGTGAGCACCCCGACGTCACCGCACTGGTCGCCAAGGAGATCGCGGACGGGGTCACCGACCCCCGACGGGTCGCCACGTTGGGTTCCGACCTCCTCGAGTCGGTCGCGGCAATCCGGGCCTATCTGCGCGGCGTCTCGAGGGCGGGGCTGACGGTCGCCGGCTACGGCGCGGCGTCGCGGACGGCGGCCCTGCTCCAGTGCGCGGGCGTGGGTCGCCAGGACCTGTCCGCGGTCGCGGACGCGTCGTCGGCGAAGCAGGGCCGGATGCTGCCGGTCAGCCGAGTCCCGATCGTGGGCCCGACCGAGCTCGTCGCGCTGCGGCCCGACCGGGTCCTGCTGTTCGTGCCCGATCTCCTGCCGGAGGTGCGCGCGGCCCTGCCCGAGATCGAGGCGAGCGGCGGACGATGGGTCGTCCTCGACCCCATGCCACGTGAGGTCCAACCGGTCACCTGACTGTGAGGGTTGTGCCTGCGGACCCGATCGGTCAGTGGGTGCCGTCTGCTCCGGCGGCGGGATCGGCGAGGTAGTCGGCCCACGACCGGCCGCTCCGGTCGCGCTCGCTCATCAGGGTCACGGGGTCCGGCCAGGGCGCCGCCAGGTCCGGGTCCGCGTAGTCGACCGTCACGTCCTCGGTGGGGTCATGGGGTGCGTCGATCCGGTAGACGACGTCCGTGACCGGCGTCAGCGCCTGGAACCCGTGCAGGAAGCCCCGCGGGATGTACAGCTGGGTCCCGGTCTCGTCGTCGAGCACGAACGTCGCGACCCTCCCGAACGTCGCCGAGCCGGGGCGCGCGTCGACGACGACGTCGAGCACCGCGCCGTGCGCGCACCGGACGAGCTTGGCCTCGCCGCCGCCCGAGCGCCCGTGCAGGCCCCGCACGACTCCCCGGAACGAGCGGGACTGGCTCTCCTGGACGAAGTCCGCCGGGTCGATGCCGGCGTGCGCCAGGACCTCGACGTCCAAGGTCCTGGAGAAGTAGCCCCGCGCATCGCGGTGGAACTCCTGGCGCAGCTCGATGAGCCCGGCGACGCCCGTGTCGATGATCTCCATGCCGGTCACGGTAGCCGGGCGCCGGCCCGCGGGTGGGTGGAATCCCGGCGGGTGAAGTCTGGGCGTCCCCCCACCTGCGGGGGGGACAAACCGCAACACTGTGACCCAAGCCTGGCGTTGGGATCACAAGGGGGACGCGCGCATGGCAGCACTCATCGACGACGAGTCGCGCGACGCGGCGGTCGGCGCGACCTGCTACTCGCGGTCGGCGCAGATGCAGCGACGGCTGCACGAGATCATCCCCGGGGGCGCGCACACCTACGCGCGCGGCTCGGACCAGTATCCCGAGGGGATGGCGCCCGTCCTGGTGCGTGGTCACGGTGCCCGGGTGCAGGACGTCGACGGCAACTGGTTCGTCGAGTACGGCATGGGACTGCGCTCGGTCACGCTCGGTCACGGCTTCGAGCCGGTCGTCGAGGCCGTGTGCCAGGCGGCGCGGGGGGGCGTGAGCTTCACCCGGCCGAGCGTCCGGGAGCTGGACGCGGCCGAACGGTTCCTGCGGACGGTGCCCGGAGCGGATATGGTGAAGTTCGCCAAGAACGGGTCGGACGCGACCACCGCGGCGCTGCGGCTCGCCCGCGCCGCCACGGGACGGGAGCTCGTCGCGATCTGCGGCTCCCAGCCGTTCTTCTCGACCGACGACTGGTTCATCGGCACCACCGCGATGCCCGCCGGTATCCCGGCCTCGCATCGCGACCTGACGGTCTCGTTCCGCTACAACGACCTCGACTCGGTCCGTGAGCTGATCGCCACCTGGCCGGGACGCATCGCCGCGCTCGTGCTCGAGCCGGCCACCGCGACGGCGGAGCCGGCCCCCGGCTTCCTGGAGGGCCTGCGCGAGCTCGCCGATCGGGACGGCTTCGTGCTGGTGTTCGACGAGATGATCACCGGGATGCGCTGGGCGCCGGGCGGTGGCCAGGCCGTCTACGGAGTGCGTCCGGACCTGTCCACGTGGGGCAAGGCCCTCGGCAACGGCTTCGCGGTCTCCGCACTGGCGGGGCGTCGTGAGCTGATGGAGCTCGGGGGACTGGCGACCGACGACCCGCGGACCTTCCTGCTCTCGACCACGCACGGGCCGGAGACCACGGGCCTGGCCGCCTACCTCGCGGTGGCGGACGCCTACGACGACCGCGACGTCGTCGGGATCATGGAGGTGCAGGGTGCCAAGCTGGCCGCCGGGGTCCAGGAGGCCGCCCGCGAGGCAGGAGTCGCCGAGCACGTGACGGTCACCGGGCGGCCCTCCTGCCTGGTGTTCGGCACGAGGGACCCGGCGGGTGACCCGTCGCAGGCCTTCCGCGCACTGTTCCTTCAGGAGCTGCTTCGCGGCGGGGTGCTCGGGCAGTCGTTCATCGTCTCGGCCGCCCACACGGACGACGATCTCGCCGTCACGATCGAGGCCGTCCGGCAGGCGTGCCGGATCTACGCGAAGGCGCTGGCCGCGGGCACCACCGACGGATTCCTGCGCGGGCGCCCGGTCGCGCCGGCGCTTCGCCCCCTGGCCGCACCCCGGCGCCTACCCGATCTCGGCGCTCCGAACGAGGACGTGCACACATGAAGGTGGTCTTGTTCTGCGGGGGGCTCGGCATGCGGATGCGCTCCGGCCCCGAGTCGCTGCCCAAGCCGATGATGCCGATCGGCGCACGCCCGGTGCTCTGGCACATCATGCGGTACTACGCGTTCTTCGGTCATACGGAGTTCATCCTCTGCCTCGGGTACGGGGCGAACGCCGTCAAGGACTACTTCCTCGACTACCGCGAGACCCACTCGAACGACTTCGTCTTCTCCCGCGGCGGCGACCAGATCGACCTGATGTCGAGCGACATCAGTGACTGGCGCATCACCTTCGCGGACACCGGGATGGACACCGCGATCGGCGAGCGGTTGCGCAGGGTCCGCCAGTACCTCGACGGCGACGAGGTCTTTCTCGCCAACTACGGCGACGTGCTCACCGATGCACCCATGAACGACATCATCGATGACTTCCTGCCCACCGACGCCGTCGGCAGCCTGCTCGCCGTCAACCCGCAGGACTCCTTCCACGTGGTGGGGATCGACCCCGCCGGGAACCTGACCGGCATCGAACCGGTCGCGGGCATGGAGATGCGGATCAACGGCGGCTACTTCGTGCTGCGGCAGGGCATCTTCGACTACCTGGACGAGGGCGAGGACCTCGTGATGGACGCCTGTGTGCGCGCAGCCAAGGACGGGAAGTTCCGAGCCGTGCGCTACGACGGCTTCTGGGCGCCGATGGACACCCTGAAGGAACGCTCACAGCTCGAAGAGCTGAACCGCATCGGCAAGCGTCCGTGGGCGGTCTGGGACGGGCACGACGGCGAAGGGAAGGTCCCGGTCGAGGTGCCGGAGCTCTCGGTCCCCGCCGTGGTCCCGCCCCGACGAGGCCTTCCGTGACGCTGGCGGAGCGCCGGGTGAGCTCGCCGGTGACGCTCCCGACGTGGCTGGACCGGCGCCGCGGTCGCGCGGAGCGACCGATGACCGTCGCGCTGTTCGGGCAGTTCGGCGTCCGGAACTTCGGCAACGAGGCGAGCCTGCGCGCCGCGCTCGACGTCCTGCGCCGCCGCCCGGGGCTCGAGTTCGTCGCGGTCTGCGACACGCCCTCCCGCGTCGCGGACGAGCACGAGGTGCCGGCGACCCCGATCTGTCCGGCCGGGGTGGCCCGGACCGGAACCCTCCGCCGGGTGCTGGGCAAGGTCCAGGACGCGCGGTGGACGTTTCACACGGTGGCGGCCGTCGACGTCGTCGTCGTCCCCGGGACGGGGATCTTCGAGGACCTGTGGATCAGTCCGGGCGGCATCCCGCTCTCGCTGTTCTGGCTCTCCCTCGCCGTACGGGTGCTGCACCGCCCGTTCCTCGTCCTGAGCGTGGGCGCCGATCCCCCCGCGGACCGGGTCAGCCGGTTCCTGATGGCGACCACCTTGCGTGCTGCGACGTACCTGACCGTCCGGGACGAGCACTCCCTGCGCGCCGTCGCCTCGGTGGTCGGCGGTCGGCGGGTGCTCGTGCGACCGGACCTCGTCTTCGGCCTCCCCCTCGCGTCCGGGGCCGGGTCGGGCGACCCCCGAGGTGTCGTCGTCGGGGTGATGGACTACTTCGGCATGGACGGGGATCGTGACCGCGGCGACGCCGACCGGCGGGCCTACGTCGACGAGGTGGCGGACCTGATCGCCCGGCTGCACGCAGCCGCGCTGCCGGTGACGCTCGTGGCCGGCGCGGCACCCGATCGCTCGATCGTGGCGGAGCTCGTGGCGCGGGTCGCGCCGCAGGGCTGCCCCGACTGGCTCGAGGTCCCGCACGTGGAGAGCCTCGACGACGTCGAGGCGGCCATGAGCTCGGCGGCCGTCGTCGTCGCGTCGCGGTACCACAACCTCGTGGCCGCCTTTCGGCAGGGGGTCCCGGCGATCTCGCTGGGCTACGGCACCAAGCAGCAGCAGCTCATGGAGTGCTTCGGGATGGGCGCGTACCACCAGCCGATCTCGGGCTTCGACGCCGGGTCGGTGATGGCGCAGGTCGAGTCCGTCCTCGTCGAGCGACCTCGGTGGGCGGATCTGATCGCGACGACGCTCCACCGGCTCCGCGAGGAGCTCGCCGAGCAGGACCAGGACCTCGCGGACCTGATCGACGAGCGGCAGGCGGTGGACGGCCGGTGATGGGCCTGGGTCTGCCCCCCGGGCCGCTCCGCGTCGTGTGCCTGGCGGCGCACCCCGACGATGTCGAGATCGCCTGCGGCGGGACGATCCTCGAGCTCATGGCGCGCCCCGACAGTCAGCTGTCCTGGCTGACGTTGACCGGATCTCCGGAGCGCGAGGCCGAGGCACGCGAGGCTGCGGCCGCGTTCTCGCCGGGGTCGACGTCCACCTTCGTCGGCCTGCCCGACGGCCGCCTGCCCGCACGGTGGGCCGAGGTCCAGGACGCGATGCACGGGTTCGCCAAGGACACCCCCGTGCCCGACCTCGTGCTCGCGCCCTCGAAGGACGATGCGCACCAGGACCACCGCCTGATCGGCTCGCTGGCGTCGACGGTGTGGCGCGACTCGCTCGTGCTGCACTACGAGATCCCCAAGTGGGACGGCGACCTCGGCCGGCCCAACGTGTACCTGCCCGTGTCGGAGGAGAACGCCCGGCGCAAGGTGCGGCACCTGGACGAGTGCTACCCCTCGCAGCGGGACCGCGACTGGTGGGACGAGGAGCTCTTCCTCGGCCTGATGAGGGTCCGCGGGGTCGAGTGCCGGTCGCGTTACGCGGAGGCGTTCGTGGTGTCGAAGTCCGTGCTGCGGATCGGGGCGGGGGCATGACGGCGGAGCTCAGCTTTGGGATCCCGGTCTTCGACGGGGAGAAGTACCTTCCGGCCGCGCTCGCCTCCGTGCAGCAGCAGGACCTCGAGAACATCGAGATCGTGATCTCCGACAACGGCTCCACCGACGCGACGGAGGAGATCTGCCGCGAGGCCGCCCGCACGGACGCGCGGATCCGCTATCTCCGGAGCCCGGTCAACCACGGCGGGGCGTGGAACTACACGAGGGTGGCGCAATGCTCGACGTCGCCCGTCTTCTCCTGGATGGCCGCCGACGACATCAAGCGGCCGTCATTCGCGTCGTCGTGCGTGGCGGCCCTGGCCGAGGCCGACGCGACCGTGGTGATGGCCTGCCCGCGCACCCAGCTGATCGACGGCGACGGAGCGGTGTTCGAGGACCTCCATGACGGGTCGATGGGCCTGGACGCCGCCCGGCCGCACGAGCGGGTCCGCAACCTGTTGAGGTCTCAGGCCTCCCACGTCGTGTACGGCGCCATCCGGGCGTCGGCGCTGCGCCGCACCCGGGGGGTCCGACCCGTCATCGGGGACGACATGGTGCTGCTGACCGAGCTGTTCTGCCAGGGCCGCATGGTGCTCGTGGACGACCGGTCGTTCTGGCAGCGCCGGCACGAGGAGCAGTTCTCCGCGCAGGGGGAGGGGCAGGTGAAGTGGTACGCGCCCGACTCGAGCGTGCGCCTGGCGTTCCCGCAGACCCGCCTGAACATCGAGCTGTACCGGGCGGTCACCGCGTCGTCGCTCCCCGCGGTCGAGAAGGTGCGGTGCTGGGCGCAGATCGCGCCCTACTGGGCCCTCCCGCGGTGGCACGGGATGGCGCGGGACGTGCTGACCGCGGTGGGCCCGGTCCGCTCCTGACGGCATCCCGTACGAGCGGTCGGCCGACGTCGTCGGTCAGACGATGCCGCCGTCAGACGATCGCGCCAAGCACCGCGCCGAGCCGCGATCGGGCCGCCCGCCAGTCGTTCGCCTCGGCGTGCGCACGGCACCGCGCCTGCGTCCGCTCGAGGAGCCCCTGGTCGTCGGCGAAGGCCGCGAGCACGTCCGCCAGCGCGGCCGCGTCGCCGGGCGGGACGCGGACCCCGGCGTCGCCGAGCGCCTCGGGGATGCCACCGATGTCGGAGCCGACGACGGCCGCACCGGCGGCCATCCCCTCGAGCACCGTCAGCGCGAACGGCTCCTGCCAGACCGACGGGACGACCACGACGTCGGCCTGCTGCAGCAGGCGGACGACCTCGGCGCGGGGGACGAACGACACCGCGGTCGCGTGGTCGCCGAGCTGGGCCAGCCGACGTCGCACGTCGAGCTCGTAGGGAGACAGGGCGTCGTTCGCGGCGAAGCCGCGCCCGCCGACCAGGGTGAGGTGGAGATCGGACCGCCCGAGCAGCCGCACCGCCTCGATGAGCACGTCCGCGCCCTTGTCCGGGATCATCCGGCCGACGTAGACCACCCGGAGCAGGTCGCCGCGGCGAGCCGCGGCCGGACGCGCGAAGGCCGCCGCGTCGACCCCGTTGAGCACCACCCTGACCCGGCCGCGCAGCGACGGGGTCAGGTACCGGGAGGTCTGGTCGGCGAGGGCCTGGCTGACGCACACGATCGCGGCGGCGGGGCCCAGCGTGCGGGCGATCTCGCGGCGTCCGTACGTGCGCAGCAGGAGGTTGTGCGCGTACAGCACGGGGGTGTGGCGCCGTGCATCGACGAGTGGGATCGCCTGCACGGCATTGTGGGCGAGCACGACGGCGGGGTCCCAGTCGTCCTGCTGCGTGACGGCCGCAGCGAACTCGTGGCGGGCCATGACCCGAGGCAGGCGCAGGCGGGGCAGGCCCGCGTCGACGTACCGGTCGAAGCGGTGCGTCCGGGCGCGGTCGTACTCGATGACGTCCGCGCTGTCGTACCGGTCGGGGTACGTCCCGCGGGCGACGAGCACAGCCGGTCGGCGGGCGCCGGCGGGTGTCGCCCGCGACAGCCCGTCGACCACGGTCGGGATCGCGCTGCCGGTGCGCGGTGAGAAGTGGTCCCCCGGGGTGATGACGTGGACCAGACCGTGGTGCACGATGGGCCCCCTTCGGCGTGCAGTTGACGCCGATCCTAGTGAGCAGCCTCGGCAAAGGTGGCGGATGTGGACGCTCTCGACGGGCAGAAACCCCAGCGGCGCAACCGCAGCCTCGCGATCGCGCTGGCGGTGGGGATCGTGGTGGTCCTGGGCGGAGGCCTCGTCGCCTCGAGGCTCAGCCCCCCCGAGCAGGACCTGTCGATCCCGCCCGGTGCGGACCCGGCACCCGACCTGCAGCCGCCGGCCGCGGCGGCCGGGTCCCCGGCGGCCGCCGTCGGGCCGCCGTTCGTCACGGCCGTGAGCGAGAACGGTCGGTACTTCGTCGACCAGTACGGCCAGCCCGTCGCCGTCCGGGGCGACTCGCCGTGGTCCCTGATGACGGATCTGGCGCCGGGCGAGGTCGAGACCTACCTGGCGAACCGCGCCGACCACGGCGTCAACTCCCTGATCGTGTCGCTGATCGGGGCGGTCGCGAACGGTGGTCCGGCAGACGACGGATCGACCTTCGACGGCATCGCGCCGTTCGTCGACGGCGACCTCGTGACGTGGAACGAGGCGTACTTCGATCGCGCGCACGACTACCTCCAGATGGCCGCCGACCGGGGGATGACCGTGTTCCTCTACCCGATCGACGGCTGGACCGTCGACCACGCCGTCGTCCCCGAGTCGATCGGTCAGTGCGCCGAGTACGGCCAGAAGGTCGGCGAGCGGTTCGCCGACCTGGCCAACCTCGTGTGGATGACGGGCGGGGACTACTTCCCGATCACGAACGAACCCGCCGACGGCAGCGACGTCGACCACTGCTTCGACGCGATGCTCCGGGGGATCCGCGCGGCCGGGAGCACGGCTCCCTTCTCGATCCAGCTCGGGTACGAGAAGTCGGTCTCCACCGACAACCCCTACTGGGCGCGTCGTGTCGACTGGAACTTCGCCTACAGCTACTACCCGACCTACCGCGCCGTGCTGGACGCGTACGGCTGGTCCCCGGCGGTCCCGGCCGTCTTCGGGGAGGGGAACTTTGAGCGCGAGAACAACCAGGCGGACTCGCCGCCCACGACCAACGAGACGCTCCGGCGCCAGGTGCTGTGGGCACTCACCTCGGGGGCGGCCGGTGAGTTCTACGGGAGCGACGACTGGGAGTTCCAGGACGGCTGGGCGGGCCGGCTGGACACCGACGCCGTCCGGCAGATCTCGGACCTTCGGGACCTGTTCGCGGGCCTGCGCTGGTGGGACCTGGTCCCGGACGAGGACAGTGCCCTGGTGACCGCGGGCCGGGGCGAGCAGGTCCGGGACGACACCCCGATGGATGTCCTGGACAGCGACTACGTCACCGCCGCCCGCACCCCGGACGGGACGCTCGCCGTCGTCTACGTGCCCACCGCGCGCACGATCACCCTCGACCTCGGCCGGCTGGACCCGGCGGTCTCGGCGACCTGGATCGATCCGGCGAGCGGTACGGCCCACCCGGTGGCGGTGGCGTCGTCGCTCCGACCGCCCGGGACCAACGACGACGGCGACGAGGACTGGCTCCTGCTGCTCTCCACCTCGCAAGTGCCGGGGTGAAAAACCCCCGACTTGCCCGTATCGCCGTCCGCGATCCGGACAATGAGGGCATGCAGCGGACCCTCACCTCGGCATCGGTAGTCATCGCGACCTACAACCGTCCGGACCATGTGCGCACCTGCCTCGAGCACCTGCTGCGACAGACGCAGGTCCCCGAGGCGATCCTCGTCGTGGACGCCTCGCCCGGCGCGGACACCCGCGCCGTGGTCGAGGAGTTCGACGGCGTGCGGTACCTGCGGAACGACCTGGGCGCCGGGTCCACCGCCACCTCCCGGGCGATCGGGGTCGCCGAGGTCACGAGCGACGTCGTGGCGTTCCTCGACGACGACGCGTACGCGGCACCGACCTGGCTCGCCGAGCTGACCCGCCGCTACGCGGACCCCCGCGTGGGGGCCGTCGGCGGGCGCGCCCTGAACGGCCAGCCCGGCGAGGAGGTCGACGGTGCGGACACGATCGGGCTGCTGCGCGCCGACGGGACGCTCACGGGCTTCTTCGCGGCGGACCCCGGGGCCGACGTCGACGTCGATCACATGCTCGGCGCGAACATGTCGGTGCGGCGCGGGGCGGTCCTCGAGGTGGGCGGGATCCACGACCACTACCCGGGGACCTGCCTGCGCGAGGAGACGGACATCGCCCTGCGGCTGCGCCTGGCCGGCTACCGGATCGTGTTCACGCCGGACGCCGTCGTGGTGCACGTCGCGGGGCCCTACGCCAAGGGTCGGCGGTTCGACCTGAGGTACTCCTACTACGCGCAGCGGAACCACGTCGTGCTGCTCGCCCGCACGGTGGGGGTTCGCGACGTGAGATTTCGCCGGTACCTGGTCGTCGCCGGGCGGGCCGCCGGCGGCGAGCTGGGCTATGCCGCGCGGGCGCTCGGCAGGCGGCACCGGCAGGAGGACGGGTCGATCGTCCGGGGAGTCGGCAACGGCGTGGCCCGGTTCTTCGTCACCCTCGGGGGAGTGGCCGGAGGCCTGGGGGCGACGACGCGGATCACCCTCGCCGAGGGGCCGCTGCGTCGACCCGAGGTCGTGGCGGAGGTGCCGTCGGCGTCCTGACCTCGGACGGTGATCGGCGAACGGCAGCGACCAGACCCGAGATCAGTCCCGCGACCAGTCCCGCGGTCTCGGGTCCGATGCGCACGAGGGTCGCCGGGGCACGCAGGCGCTGGTGGACCGTGGGTGAGACGCCGGGGCTGGACGGCCGACCGACGAGGGTGCGGACGACGGCGAGGACGAGGTCGAGGTCGTCCCGCACCGTCGTGACGACGATGCGGCGGACCACGGGTGCCCGCGGGCCGAAGGCGCGGACCAGCGCCACGACGTGGTCGCGGCGCGCCCGGTAGCAGCGGCGGTGGTCGAACCGCTCGTTCCCCGCTCGGGACGGCGGTGCCGGCTGTGCCACGACGGCGTGGGGGGTGAACACGAGCCGGCCACCGGCGGCACGCAGCCGCAACGAGAGGTCCGCACCCTCGCACGAGCCGCTCCAGGGGGCGTTCCCGAGGAGGCCGCCGATCGAGCGCAGGTCGCTGCGACGGAACGACATGCTGGCGCTCGACAGGTGGTCGACCACGACGGCCCGTCCGGGGTCCGCCCCGAAGTTCCCGGTCAGGTGGCCGTTCGGCAGGAGGCGGCCGATCTGGCCCAGCCCCGCCGACCGTTCCCCGGCAAGGTCGTGGTCGACCCGCCCCCCGACCCCCACGACGGCCGGGTCGTCGTACGGGGCGACGAGCTCGTCGAGCCAGGCCGGGTCGACCAGGGCGTCGTCGTCCAGGAAGGCCACGACGTCCCCGACCGCCGCGGCGAAGCCGATCTGCCGGGCCCCGGTCCCCGGGCCGACGTCGCTGCGGAGGTAGGTCACGGTGGGGAAGTGATCGTCCACCAGTCCTGCGGTGCGGTCGTCGGGGGAGGAGTCGACGACGATCACCTGGGCCGGTGGGGTGTGCAGGCGGGACACGTGGTCGAGGCAGGGCCCGAGGTGCTGCGGCCGGGCGTGCGTGCTGATGACGACGGTCACCGACGGGGGCTGGCCGCCCGGGGTCACGGCTGGCCTCCAGGCGGCTCGGCGACGGTCACCAGGCGGAACGGGTCGAACCGGCGGAACGGCGAGGTCAGCGCGGTCGTCCGCGGGTAGCGGGCGCGCCTGACCCAGCGGCGGTAGACCACGGGCCGGGTGTAGTCCTCGGCGTGCCCGGACCACGCGAACTTCCTGCGCATCGTCTCGTCCGGGCGTACCCAGCTGAAGTGCAGCACGGCCTCGGCGGGCTCGACCACTTCGTGGACGACCGCCGCGCGGGGGTGGAACGGGTCCGTGTTCCAGGGCCGCAGGTCCACGCGGTACAGGGTGGCGTCGGCCTGGCGGCAGAACCGGAGGGTCGTGCCGGACCTGACCGCGAGCGGGCCGGGATAGGTCGCCGACGGGCGCCCGAAGCGGGTGCTCGCCTCCAGGTACCTGCCGGGGCCCACGCGTGCGTACAGCCACCGCGCGGGGTAGTCGAGCGCCGCGGCGCCCGCGTCCTCGCCGTGCTGGAGCGACCGGAAGAAGGCCCCGGGGTCCAGCATCACCTCGTCGGTGTCCAGCTGGAGCACCCAGTCGGCGTCCTGCGCCGCCTCGTCGAGCGCCGTCTGCCGCTGGTAGGTCTCATCCACCAGCGGTTCACCACCGCGTGCGTAGTGGCCGGCGGAGAAGACGCACTTGCCGTCGACGTCGAGCGACCGGATGATGCCGAGGCACTCCTCGACCGGCAGCGCGGTTCCCCGCCAGGACGTCGAGTCCCGGTCGAAGGAGACGACGATCCGTGCGACACGGTCGTAGTAGGCCCTGATGCTCTCGGCCAGGAAGCTCGGGTCGGCGGCCAGCACGTACGCGTTGACCCGCATCAGATCACGTCTGCGAACTCGCGCTCGAGGTGCTGGAAGACCAGGGTGCCGCCGAGGAACACGAGGAGGGCGACGACGACGGACCCGGCGATCTGCCAGGGCGCGGGGGCGGGCAGCCCGAGCAGCGAGAACCGGAACTCCTCGAGGTACCAGGTCAGCGGGTTGAGGTTGTACAGCGCGTGGAGGCGCTCCGGGACGGCGTCCAGCGAGTAGGCCACCGGCGAGGCGAAGAACAGGATCTGCAGGGCCCACGGCAGCACGTAGGCGACGTCGCGATACTTCACCATCACCGCGGAGGCGGCGAGCCCGATCCCCGCACCCAGGAGCACCATCAGGAGCACCCACACGGGCAGGAGCAGGATCGGCCACCCGGGGTTGATCGCGTAGACGACCAGGAGCCCGATGCCCAGGCCGAGCGCCACGACGAAGTCGATGAGCACGGCCATGCTGCTCGACAGCGGAACGAGCATGCGGGGGAAGAAGACCTTCGAGATCAGCGCCTGGTTGCCGACCAGTGACGGCGCCGACCGCCCGACGATCCCGTTGAACAGGTTCCACGCGAGCATGCCGACGTAGCTGAAGATGAAGTAGGGGATCCCGGCGCTCGGCAGGTTGGCGACCTGACCGAAGACGATCGAGAAGATCCCTGCGGCGGCGAGGGGTTGCAGCAGCACCCAGGCCACGCCGACCGCCGTCTGCCGGTAGCGGAGCACCACGTCTCGCAGCCCGAAGCGGTAGAGGACCTCGCGGGCCTCCCACAGCTCGCGCGGCGCCGGCAGCGAGAAGCGGGCGGGCGGTGTGATGACGATGCGGGTCATGGCGTCACTCGCTCTCGTAGCCGAAGTCGGCGAGAACGAGCCCGTTGCCGGTCGCCTCGTCGCCCGCGAGCTCCGGGTAGGGGTTGTGCGGGAGCACCTCGAAGGCTGCCGCCCCCTCCCAGGCGTCCAGGACACCGGTCTTGCAGACGAAGACGTCCACGGTGTACCGACCCGGCTTGAGCCACGGGGTGCGCATCGTCAGCCGGACCGTGTGCTCGCGCGAGGCGTCGAACCAGCCGCCGACGAGCCGGGAGTCGCACTGAGCGATGACGCTGCCGTTGAGATCGTTGATGTGGCACGAGACGAAGTACTGACCGACGAGGTCGGGGGCCTTACCGAGGTGGATGACGACGCTCTTCTCGGCGTGGGGCTCGAACTGGTCCTCGCCCATCTCGACCGCGAGGGCACGGAGCTCGCCGGAACCGGGCCGCCGATCGGGGTCCTGCTGCTCGAGTGCGAACTTCTCGAAGCTGGACCGGTACAGCTCCAGCGCCTTGGGCACGTCGCCGTGGTACGCGAGCCGCCCGCGGTCCAGGTAGATGGCAGACGTGCACAGGGCGGTGACGGTCTGGACCTGGTGGCTCACGAACAGGACGGTGCGTCCGTCGGTGGCCACGTCGCGCAGCTTCGCCAGCGACTTGGCCTGGAACTCGGCGTCGCCCACCGCGAGCACCTCGTCGATGGCGAGGATCTCCGTGTCCAGGTGGGCGGCGACCGCGAACGCCAGCCGGACGTACATGCCGGACGAGTACCGCTTGACGGGGGTGTCGAGGAACTTGCCGACGCCCGAGAAGTCCACGATCTCCCCGAAGCGGCGCTGGATCTCCTTGCGGCCCATCCCCAGGAGTGCGCCGTTGAGGAAGATGTTCTCCCGCCCGGTCAGCTCCGGGTGGAACCCCGTCCCGACCTCGAGAAGGCTGCCGATCCGTCCGGCGAGCTCGACCCGCCCACGGGTCGGTGCGGTGATCCGGGTGAGCACCTTCAGGAGCGTCGACTTCCCGGCGCCGTTGCGGCCGATGATCCCGACGGCCTCCCCCCAGGGGATCTCGAAGGTGAGATCCTCGAGCGCGTCGAAGGACTCGTACGCGTTGCGCCGGACGGGATTGCGCATCCGCTTCACCATCGCTTCGACGGCGGTGGTGGGCCGGTCGCCGGACAGGGCGATCCGATAGCTCTTGCCCAGGCCCGAGGCCACGATCGCAGATGCGGCGGATGCGCTCACCGCTGAACCGTAGCCGCAGGTCCCGGTGGGCAGATGCCCTCTTGCGGGTGAATCGTCCGGCTCCGGGCGAGGCCCGTCAGATCCGGTCCAGGACCTCGCGCCAGATGGCGGCGTGGCCGGCGGCGCTCGCCTCCCAGGTGAACCCGGCCGCGCGGGCCCGTCCGCGGGCCACCCGCTCCTCGACGTCGCCGTCCCGCCGCAGCGCGTGCACGAGCCCGTCGGCCAGCGCCGGGCCGTCCGGCTCGACGAGGATGCCGGCGTCGCCGCACACCTCGGGCAACGAGGACCGGTCGGCCGCCACCACGGGTACCCGGCACGCCATGGCCTCGAGGGCGGGTAGCCCGAAGCCCTCGTAGAGGGACGGCACGACCACGGCGCGGGCGCCGGCGATCAGGCCCGGGACCATCGCGGCCGGGACGCGCCCGACCAGGACCGTGCCGGCCAGGGCGCCGAACAGGGTGTTGCGTCGCTCGGACGGTGGACCGCTGAGCACCAGCGAGATCCCCGGGTAGCTGCTGCGGACCAGCGGCCACGCGGCGGCGAGCCCGTCGAGGTTCTTCCGGATCGAGGACCCGCCGGCGTGCAGGACGTAGGGCCCCGTCACGCCGAGCCCCTCGAGCTGCGCCGAGGAGAGCGGGGGAGCGTCGAAGAACCGGCCGTCGACACCGTTGTGCACGACGTGGACGTGGTCGAGCCCCAGCCGCTCGGCGACGTCGTCGGCGGCGAACTGCGAGACCGAGACGACGGCCGCGGCCCGGCGCGTCTCCTGCGCCGCGAACGGCTCCGGCGCCGACTCGTCGGGGAACCGCCACGCCACGGTGTCATGCACGGTGACGATCTCCGGCACCCGCGCCGGCGGCAGCGACAGCCCCATGCGGTGCACCACGTCGGCCCCCGGGTACATCACGGCGCCGACCGCGCGTCGCGCGCCCGACGGCGCCTCGCGCAGGACCCAGTGGGGCAGGCGCACCGTGCCGGCGAGCGGGGAACGCAGCGACCGCGCCACCGTCCGGTGCACCGTGATGCCGGGGCCCAGGGCAGCCGGCGCCCGAGCGGCGACCTCCTCCTCGTACACCTGCTGCCCCATCGGCTGGCCGACGACGAGCGTCGCGATGGTCAGCCGTCTGGTCACGAGGTCTCCACTTCGCACGGGTTGTCACGGGCCGGGTTCTGCTCGGTCATCTTCCCTCACGCGGGCCGTCTGGCTGCCTATGATCGGGCCCAGATGTCGGCGGAGTTCGGCCCCGCGCGACCCGATCGCGCGGAGGTGGGCATGCCGGCGGTCGTCCTCGTCACCAGCTCGTTCCTGCCCCGCTTCGGCGGGGTCGAGGAGCACACGCTGAACGTCGCCCGCCAGCTGCGCGACCGCGGCCACCGCGTCGTGGTGTGGGCGGTCGAGCAGGGGGACGACGACGTGCCGCGGGCCGTCGACGGCATCCCGGTGCGCTACCTGCCCTGTCCGTTGCCGGCCCGCTCCGGGAAGGCGATGCTGCACTTCGTCGCGGCGTTGCCGGCGGCGGTCGCCCGGTGGGTGGCGGCCTGGCGGGCCGACCGACCCGACGTGCTGCACGTGCAGTGCTTCGGGCCGAACGGTGTGTACGCCTGGGCGCTCTCGCGGTGCGCGCGCACGCCGCTGGTGGTCAGCAGCCATGGCGAGACCTTCATGGACGCCGACGGGGCGTTCGAGTCGTCGGCCCTGCTGCGGGGTGCGCTGCGGGCGGCGCTGCGCAGCGCGGATGCGGTCACCGCCTGCTCCGCGTTCACGGCGGCGCATCTGGTGGCCGGGTACGGGCTGCCTGCTGGCCGGGGGCAGGTCGTCCCGAACGGCATCGACACACAGGAGGCCGGCGGGCAGGCGCCGCCGTGGCTGCCGGTCTCGTACGTGCTGGGTGTCGGCCGTCTGGTGCACAACAAGGGCTTCGATCTCCTGATCGACGCGTTCGCGACGCTGGACCGCGACGACGTCCGGCTGGTCATCGGGGGTGACGGTCCGGAGCTGGGAGCGCTGCGCGCGCAGGTCGACGCGCTGGGACTGAGCGGTCAGGTGCTGCTGCCGGGTCGCCTGAGCCGGGCGGAGGTCGTCGCGGTGATGGCCGGCGCGACGGCGCTCGTGGTGCCGAGCCGGATCGAGGCCTTCGGCATCACCATCCTGGAGGGCTGGCGCGCCGGGATCCCCGTCGTCGCGACACGACGGGGCGGGCCGCCGGAGTTCGTCGCGGACGGGGTCACAGGCCTGCTCGTCGATCCCGAGGACCGCGGGCAGATCGCGAACGCGATCGCCACGCTCCTGGACGAGCCCGCGCTGGCCGCGCGCCTCGGGACGGCCGGGCGGACCGCCGTCCGGGGCTACACCTGGGCCGATGTGGCAGCCCGATACGAGGGGATCTACCGGGAGGTCGGCGCGGGGACCGCGGTCCGCTGACCCCACCTCAGGCTCAGGCGAGGAGCCGCTTCTCCGCGAGCGTCGCGAGAAAGACGTCCACGTCCGTGCCGGCCCGGTCCTCGCCGATCTCGTACTCCGTCGCGAGCGCGTCGACGAGCTGCTGCCGGCTGCTCTCCTGCTGCAGCCGCTTGGCGAGGAACGCCCCGGACCGGTTGGTCGTCAGGTAGGCGGCGTGGGTCAGGTCCAGGATGACGAGCTCCCCGTCGATCTCCTGCCACGACAAGCCCTCGCTGCGCATTCTCATCGAAACTCCCCCTTGTGCGGGCCGGCGCCCGGCCACCGCACCCATCCCACCGCGTCGGCTCGTCCCGTGTGCGTGAATTCTCGGAGATGGCGAAGAATCACCCGAAAGGACCCGATATCAACGGATTGGCTCTGCAACACTCCGAACGTCATGCTTCACCGGTCGACCGAAAGTAGGGCTCGGCATGTACGAATCTCCCCGCATTACCGAGGTTGGGTCGGTCAGGGATCTCACCCTGGCGCAGGGATGGAACGGGAACGACGACAAGTTCCTGTGGTTCGCCTGGGGTACTGATTCCCGGGTCTCTTGATCCCCGGCTCGCAGGGCGGGTGGCTTCGGCGCCCGCCCTGCGAGCCGTCTCACCGAGACCGGCGCCGGGCGAGGGTTTCGTTCGCCTCGACGCCCTCGAGACCGCCCTGGCGTGGCCGCTCGGCGTCTGCGCCGACGCGAGGTCGACCGGTCCCGGACTGACCCCACGCGCGGCACTCGAGGCCACAGCTCTCGAGGCACTGACCGCGGGCCGCTGCTTCGTCACCTTCTCCGGCGGGCGGGACTCGTCGGCCGTGCTGGCCGTGGCTGCGCAGGTCGCGCGTCGGGAGGGGCTCCCGCTGCCCGTCCCCGTGACCATGACCTACCCCGGGATCCCGGCGGCCGACGAGTCCTCGTGGCAGACGATGGTCCTCGAGCACCTGCGGATCACCGAGCGGATCGTCGTACGCGCCGACGACGACTCGAGCCTGCTCGGCCCCGTGGCGCAAGCCTCGCTCGCCCGCCGCGGGCTGCTCTGGCCGGCGGCGCTGCACCTCGAGGATCCGGTCCTGGCCCTCGTGCGCGGAGGGCAGGTGTTGACGGGGGAGGGCGGCGACGAGGTGCTCGGGGCCCGACGGGTCACACCCTGGACGCTCCTGCTGCGGGAGCACCGCCCGCCGGGGCGACGGCTGGTACGTGACCTGTCCCGGTCAGCGCTTCCGAGTGCCGCGCCGTGGCGCCGGGCGGTGGCGCCGTGGTTGCGGGGGGCCGCCCGACGCGCAGCAGACGCTCGGTCCGTCCGCCGGCTGGAGCGCGCGCCGTGGCACTGGGGCGCGGCGACGCTCGCGCTCGCGCGCCGACGCCCGACCGTCGTGCTCGAGCACAACCTGGGCGTGCTCGCCCGGGAGCACTCCGTCCGGGTGCGCCACCCGTTGGAGGAGCCGCGCTTCCTCGCCGCGCTCGCCCGCGCCGGCGGCGCCTGGGGCTACTGCGGCCGCACCGACCTCATGCGGGTGCTCTTCGGGGACCTGCTCCCGGAACCCGTGCTGTCGCGCTCGACGAAGGCGTCGTTCAGCGCCTCCCGGTTCGGTGAGATCGAGCGGGAGTTCGTCCGGTCGTGGGACGGCGCGGGCCTGGATCCGCGCCTCGTGCGCGTCGACGCCCTGCGCGCGCACTGGCTGGGTGAGCGACCCTCCGGCGCCCCCGCCCTGCTCCTGCACGCGGCGTGGCTCGCGGCGGCCGGGATCGCCCGCGAGGGAGCGGGATCGTGAGCGCGTCCGGTCGCCTCGTTCGGGGGCTCAGACGCCGCGGGCTGCGCGGCACGGTCCAGCTCGTGCGCCTCGCCCTCTGGTCGGTCCTGATCGAGGTCGGTCTGCGCGTCGCACCGCTGCCCCGGCTCGTGCGGTTCGTCGGGGTCACCCTGGGCGACGGCCCTGCGGCGGACGGCCCCGCTCAGGGTGGCGCATCGCTCCCCGAGGAGGCATCGCCCCCGGGAACGACGCTGCCGCTGACGGCTGTGGAGCGCCAGGGGGTGCTCGATGCCCACCGCATCCTGCGCCGGGGGCCGTTCGCGGACACGTGCCTGCGGCGAGCGCTCCTGGTGGGGCACGTGCTGCGCCCGTACGCGCCCGTGCTGCACATCGGGGTCGCCAAGTCCGACGGTCGCGTCACCGCCCACGCGTGGCTGGTGGCCGACGGCGTCAATCTGGATCCGACGGGCTCGGCGCGGTTCACCGCCGTCGTGCCGACCATGAAGGGAACGCTCACAGGATGAACGCCGCACAGCTGCTCTACGGCCTCACGATCCACTCCGACCTGGAGCTGAACCAGGATCGTCCGAGCCCGGCCCGGGCACCGGTCGACGTGCGCGTTCGCGTCGGGCCCGAGGTCGACGTCCCGGCGGAGCCGCTGGACGGTCGATGCCTCGTGCGGTACGGCGTGGGGGACCAGAAGTACTACACCATGGTCGAGCGGCCGGACGGGTCAGCCCTGCTGAGGTTCCACGGGTCGTGCGACGTCGTGGTGAGTCGCGGCCTCGATGAGATGACCGTGCGTCGCGCCCCCGGTGCGGAGCCCGGGATCGAGAAGGTGCTGACCACCGGTGCGAGCCTCGCGTTCCTGCTGTACCGGCGCTCGCACCTCGTGCTGCACGCGAGCGCGGTGGATCTGGGCGATCATGCGCTGGCGTTCGTCGGCAACTCCGGCATGGGCAAGTCGACCATGGCGGCGTTGCTCTGCTCCGACGGCGCTCGCCTCATCACGGACGACGTGCTGCGCATCGACGACGTCACGACCGTGCCCGTCGCCAGGCTCGGTGCCACGGAGATCCGCCTGCGCAAGGGGGCGGACTCGCTGGCCGAGCGCTTCGACTCGCACGTCCCCGGACGTCGCACGAGTGCTGACGCCCGGCAGGTGCTCCGGCTCTCCGACGGTGCGCGGGACCGCCTGCCGCTGCGGGCGCTCGTGATCCCGCAGCCCAGCCCGGGGCTCGACCGGGTCGTCATCGAGCAGCTGGGTACGCGAGAGGCGCTGTTCGCGCTGCTCGGCTTCCCTCGGATCTTGGGCTGGCAGGACCAGGGGGTGCTCCAGAACCAGTTCGAGCTGACGGGCGCGCTGGTGCGGCGCATCCCGGTGGTCGTCGCCCGGGTGCCGTGGGGCCCGCCGTTCCAGCCCGGCCTGGTCGGCCAGCTCCTCGACGCCGTGTCCGAGGTCGTCGGGGGCGTCCCCGCTCACTGACCCGACGGGGTGGCCTCACCCGCCGCGACGTACGCCTCGGCCTGGAGCGCGTGGAGCTCGGCGTAGTGCCCGCCGCGGCGCAGCAGCTCGAGGTGCGTGCCGTGCTCGACCACCCGGCCCTCCTTGAGGACGTAGATCCGATCCGCGCCGCGCACGGTCGAGAACCGATGCGAGATGAACAGCGCCGTGCGACCACCGAGGACGGTCCGCAGGTTGGCGAACAGCTCATGCTCGGCCCGTGGATCGAGCGAGGCGGAGGGCTCGTCCAGGATCATCAGGGGCGCGTCCCGGTAGAACGCGCGGGCGAGGGCCACCCGCTGCCACTGCCCCCCCGACAGCTCCTGTCCGCCGACGAACAGCCGCGACAGGATCGTGTCGTAGCCGTGGGGCAGCCCGGCGAGGAAGCGGTCCGCACCGGCTGCCCGCGCCGCCGCCTGCACCCGTTCGGGATCCACCGGATCGTCGGCTCGGCCCACCGCGATGTTCTGCGTGGCGGTCAGGGCGTACTGCACGAAGTCCTGGAACACGACTGTGATGCGGGCGCGGAGCGAACCGCGGTCGAACTCCCGCAGGTCGGAACCGTCCCAGGCCACCGCCCCCGCGTCGGGGTCGTAGAGCCCGGCGAGCACCTTGGCCAGCGTGGTCTTCCCGGAGCCGTTCTCGCCGACCAGGGCGATGACCTCGCCGGCCCGCAGATCGATGGACACACCGTCCAGGGCGGGGGCGGCCGCCCCCGGGTAGGTGAAGACGAGGTCGCGCGCGGTGATCGAGCCGAACGACGTCGGCGCCGCCGGTCCGCGCGCCTCCGGCGGGGTCTGGGCGGCCCCCAGCGCGAGGAACACGTCCAGGTCGGCGAGGAACAGCCCGGACTCGAAGATCTGACGCACCCCCCCGAACACGCCTTGCACCTGGCTGGCGAGCATGCGGATCGCGACGATCGCGGCGCCCGCCCCGGCGACCCCGACCGCGCCCTCGCCGATCAGCCAGACGAGCACGAGCAGGATCGCGGCCAGCACGACGGCGGAGCCGATGTTGCCCACCGCCGTGAGTCGCGACCGGCGACGCACGTGGGTGGACAGCTCCGCCAGGTACTCCTCGTAGACCGCGTCGAAGCGCCCGCGCAGCCACGGCGCCAGACCGAAGGCGCGAACCTCCTTGGCCTCGTCGCGGCCCGTCTGCAGGAGGGTCAGGTAGGTGCGCAGCCGCAGGGTGGGCGTCTGGGACACGGCGAACGCGAACTCCAGCCTGCTCTCCTGGCGGCTGGTGAGCAGCAGGGGCAGTCCCCCCACGACGAGGAGGGGAAGCAGCAGGGGCGAGATTCCCGCCAGGGCGACGCCGACACCGATGCCCGCCAGCAGGGAGCCCACCAGCGTGATCAGTCCCTGGGACACCTGGTACGGGCGGGTCAGCGCGCTCGACTGCACCCGCTCGAGCTGGTTGTGGAAGTCCGAGGACTCGAAGTGACGCAGGTCCACGGCGGTCGCCACGTCGAGCACGCGTCGCCACATCGCGCGGGCCACGTTCTCACCCAGGACCCGTTGGAGATGCCCCTGGAGGCCACCCGCGATCGACGTCAGCGCGGTCAGCCCGGCGAGGAGCAGCACGGGAGCGACGATCTCCGAGATGGCCTGCGCGTCGTCGGCGACCTCGAGGATCGCCGTCAGCAGGTGCTGGACCGCGAGGATCTGCCCGGCCAGTGCGCCGGCCACCATGGCCTGGAGCGCGAGCAGCCCGAGGAACAGCCGGGGCCCGGACGACCAGACGAGCGCGAGGCTGGCCCGCACGAGCCGGACGAGGTTGCCGAACGACTTGCGCTGGGGCTGGGGCTGGGGCTGGGGCTGCGTCGGGCCCGGGGGCTGCGCCACCCCTGCGGGCGTGGTCCGAGAGCCGGTGCGCGTCCAGGTCATCGCAGTACCTTTCCCCCCAAGTACCGCACGCCAGCGTGCGCAGTCGGTACATTCAACCAAGCCATGCGGACGGTGCTGGTGACCTGCGCCGAAGGGGGACCCAGATGGCCGATGCGACCGGTCTGCGACCGCTTTCCCGGCTGCTCGTCGACAGCGCGCTCGGGCGCACCCTGACGGAGGTCGGGCCGGAGCTCAGCGGGTACGCCGCGGCCGACGTGCTCGAGGCCTCGAGCCTGCATCGCGTGGCGCCGGCCGTGGCGCGTGCGCTCGCCTCGGCCGCGCAGGTCCCGGCCGAATGGTCGCGGGTGCTCGCCCCGGCGAGGCACGCCCAGATCGCCCGGCACATGCGAGCCGTCGCCGACCTTCGGATCATCGCGACCGCGCTCGACGCCGCGGGCATCGGGTGGGTCGCGATCAAGGGGCCGGTCGCGGCCGAGCTCATCTGGCCGTCCGTCGACATGCGCGAGTACTTCGATCTCGACCTCCTGGTCGATCGGGGCGAGTTCGCCCGCGCGATGTCGGTCCTTGCGGAGGCGGGCCTGCGGCTGCTCGATCGGAACTGGCCGCTGCTCGAGCGCTCCCGGCGCGCGGAGCTGACGTTGCTCGCCCCGAACGGGACGCCCGTCGACCTCCACTGGGACATCGCCGTCGCGCCGCGCCTCCGGCGGGGGTTTCGCACCGACGTCCCGGGAATGCTGGCCCGGTCGCGGCGCGTGCCGCTGCCGCAGGGCTTCGACGTCGGCGTGCTCGACCCGGAGGACACCCTCGTGCACCTGGCCTTCCACGCGGCCCAGGAGGGTGCGACCAGGCTCATGTGGCTCGCGGACCTGCACTACGCCGCCGTCGGCCCGACGGTGGACTGGGACACGATCGCGCGGCGGGCGCGGGCGATGCGCCTCGAGGTGCCGCTCGGGATGATCCTGGATCGGGTCCAGCGAACCCTTGGCGGGAGCGTGGGGACCTCGTTCCGCGCGGTGGGCCCTGGACCGGGAGCCTGGGGCGAGCTGGCGCGCCGCACCGACGCCCGGGTCCGGTTCCCCGGGCTCCCGGGCGATCCGCACCTGAGCGGCGCGGTCTACCGCAGCGCCCGCCGATCGCTGCCGACCAGCGCCGCGGTGCTGCTCCGCTCGCAGGTCGAGGCCCGGCGGATCGAGGCGCGCGAGCGTCGACGGCGCAGCCCGGGACGGCCGCTGCGACTGGATGTGCCCGACGCCGGGGCGCGCGCCCGGTACCTGCAGTGGGTGGCCGGGGGCGCCCGCTAGACCTCGCTGCGCTCGACCGGCACCGGTCGGCGATCGGGGAAGACCCCGACAGCGGCGGTCGTGACGAGCAGCACGAGAAGCAGGGACCCGATGGTGTCGCTCGGCCGGTGGGCGTAGCCGATGACCGAGGCGAGGGAGGCGATCGCGCAGACGGCGACCGCGGTCAGCGGGACGCTGCGGGGCCGGGGCCTCGGCCACAGGAGGACGACCGCCACGGCGAGCGCCGCCGTCGCGGTGACATGCCCCGACGGGAAGGTGTTCTGCACGTACCCCAGGTCGCCGAGGTAGGGGCGCTCGAGCGTGGCCTTGAGCAGCGATGACAGTGCCACGGACGTCACGACGACGAGGCCCGCCGCCGCTGTCTCCCGCCACGCGCCCCGACGCACGGCGGCAAGGCCGAGCAGGACCACCGCCACCGCCCCGACCGGCGGGAGCCCGCGGCGCAGCAGCGCCGCCGGTGGCGCGAGCGCCGCGTCGACGGACTGCGCCCGGCTGAACAGGTCGATGTCGACCATCTGGCCCGTCCGGGTGCGGACCCACCCCAGGTAGGCGACGCAGAGCAGCACGAGGATCGTCAGGCCGGTCCTCAGCAGCGTCCGCGGCTCGTGCCGCGCGTACCGCCCCCACCAGCTCCGGATCGCCGACATCGAGCCTCCCCCGTGGCGTGCCACTACCTGGTGACCGCATCCAGCTCGCGCACCACCCGTTCGGCGATCTGCAGCGCGGCCGTCGCGGCGGGGGAGGGGGCGTTGATCACGTGGACCTGCCGGGGGGCGGTGCGGAGCAGGAAGTCGTCGACGAGGCTGCCGTCGCGTGACAACGCCTGGGCACGGACCCCCGCCGGGGCGGGGACGAGGTCGGCTGCGGTGATCCCGGGGACCAGCTCCGCAAGGCTTGCCGCGAACCTGCGGCGCGAGAGCGATCGGAGCACCTCGCGCGCACCGGGGAGCACGTTGTGCGCCCCCATCCGCCACAGGCCCGGCCAGGACAGCGCGCTGCCGACGTCCCGCGCGTTCACCTCGCGCCAGCGGTAGCCCTCGCGGGCGAGCGCGAGCACCGCGTTGGGACCGGCGTGCACGCCGCCGTGGATCATGCGGGTCAGGTGGACGCCGAGGAACGGGAACCGGGGGTCCGGGACGGGGTAGATCAGACCGTTGACCAGCGTGGATGCCTCGGGAGTGAGCTCGAAGTACTCACCCCGGAACGGCACGATGCGCGCACCCGGGTCGACGCCGGCGGCGACGGCGGCCCGGTCGGCGTGCAGCCCGGCGCACGCCACGAGCGCGTCAGCTCGCAGGACGTCCCGCGCGGTGCGGACCTCTACACCGTCGCCGCGGGTCCGCGCGCCCACGTACTGCTCGTCGTAGCGGACCTCGCCGCCGCGGTCGGTGACGATCTGGGACAGGGCCCGGCACACCCCGGCGTAGTCCACGCTCCCGGTGCTCTCCACGCGCAGGGCGCCGACGCAGCGGACGTGCGGCTCGTACTCGCGGGCCTCGGCCGCGCTGATCAAGCGGGCCGGAACGCCGTTGGCGTCGGCCCGGGCGGCCAGGGCGCGCAGGGCCGGCAGCTGTGCCGGGCTGGTCGCGACGACCAGCTTGCCGCACACCACGACCTCGACCTCGTGCTCGCGGGCGAACGCGACCATCGTCCGCGCTCCCGCGGCGGCGAACTCGGCCTTGAGGCTGCCGGGGGCGTAGTACAGGCCCGAATGGATGACCCCCGAGTTGCGACCGGTCTGGTGCCGCGCGAGGTCGCCCTCCTTCTCGATGACGACCGCCTCGTCGCCCCGGGCAGCGAGCCGGGCGGCCACCGCGAGTCCCACGATTCCGGCCCCGATGACGACCACGCGTGCCACGGCGAGCACCTTTCCTCGGAGGCTTTCGCGATCACTATGACCCATTTGCCCGCGCGCGTCCGGTCCTTCGCGGATGATGATCGACGTCGGGCGGCTGAATGTCGCCCGTTGCCCTCCGAGCGGAGGCAGACGGTTCACCGATTCCTGCACCGCGACCGGGGGCACCGATGACGAAGCGCACGCAGATGACCCCCTGCCGGGGACGGCGACGATGACGGCCGCCGTGGTGACCACGTCCGAGTCCCTGCCGCGGGACCTTCCCAGCCTGACGTCGCTCCGGGCGGGCGCCGCCCTCGCGGTGTTCGTGTTCCACCTCGGGCTGTTCGGGGTCGTGTCCATCCCCGGAGCCACGATGGGATACACGGGGGTGTCCTTCTTCTTCGTGCTCTCGGGGTTCGTGCTCACCTGGAGCCTGCAGCCCGGGACCTCGACGCGCCAGTTCTACCGTCGGCGGTTCGCCCGGGTCTACCCGAGCCACCTCGTCGTGCTGGTGATCGTGCTCGCGGTCCAGCTCGCCATCGCTGCGCCGAGCCTGACGCCGACGGTCTTCCTCGCCAACCTCCTTCTGGTCCAGGGGTGGTTTGCCGACCCGGCGGTGGTGTTCGGGATGAACGGGCCCGCGTGGTCACTGAGCTGCGAGGCGGTCTTCTACCTGTGCTTCCCGCTCCTGGTCCGCGGGCTGACGCCGCTGCGGCCGGCCCTCCGGTGGGCGATCCCGGCCACGTGGCTCACCGTGGTGGCCGTGCTCGCCAGCCAGAGCGTGTGGCTGGGCGGCTTCACCTTCCATTTCCCGCTCGCTCGCATGGGCGAGTTCGTCCTCGGAGTCGTGGCGGCCCTGGCGATCAGGGACGGGTGGCGACCTCGGTGGCGCCTGTGGGTGGTGATCGTGGTCACGGTGGTCGTCGCGGCGGTGCTGGCCCTGCTCAACCTGAACCAGGGGGTGACCGACGGGGTGATGGCGGTGCCGTTCGGGATCGCCGTCGTGGCCGCCGTCATGGGCGACGTCCGTCGCCGGACCCGAGCTCTGGGACATCGCGCGTTCGTCTACGCGGGCAAGATCTCCTTCGCCTTCTATCTCGTGCATGAGCTGGTCATCCGGGTCGTCGTCTGGGCCGACCTGCGCGGTGCCGCCGTCGCCGTGCTCGCGCTCGGCGTCGCGATGGTCCTGGCCATCGGGCTGCACCACCTCGTCGAGCGACCCGCGCAGCGCCGGCTGTCGTCGCCCCCGGCCCGGAGGTCGTCGTCGTCAGCACGTAGGACGTCGCCCCGGCGACGGGGTCTGCCGGTGGAGGACCGTGCCCGGTGACAGCTGCTCGGGCCGCGCCGAAGGATGCGGGACCTAGCTCACCAGGTGAGGCCGATGTAGTTGTCCGCGCCCTGGCCCTGCCGGGCCACGCCGGAGAGGTCGAGCACCGTCTGGTCCGGCCGGGCGTCGGCGACAGCGGAGGCATACGTGGGGTTGTTCTGCGTGACGACGATGACGTCGGCATCGGCGATGACTGCCCGGTAGTCGCCTGACAGGTGTTCTGCGACGTGCGGCAGCACGTTCAGGACGTACTCACGGTTCGCGCCGATCAGTCGCGACAAGTTGACGTGCTCGTCGTGGATCGTGACGGTGTAGCCCTTGCCCAGGAGGCGTTCGGCGAGCTCGAGCGCAGGGCTCTCGCGCAGGTCGTCGGTTCCGTTCTTGAACGCCAGGCCGAGCAGCGCAACCTTCTTGGCGCCGATCGACGTGATCTTGTCGATGGCGAGGTCGAGGTGCGCGACATTGCTCGGCAGGATCGACTCGAGCACCGGCACGCTCGCGCCGTTGCTCCGGGCGCGGTACGTGAGAGTTCGCAGGTCCTTCGGAAGGCACGAGCCGCCGAACGCGAAGCCTGGGGTGAGATAGGTGGTCGAGATGTTCAGCCGGGTGTCGGACTTGAAGATCGCCATGACGGCGTGGCTGTCGACTCCGTGCGCGTCGGCGACCCGCCCGATCTCGTTCGCGAACGCGACCTTGAGCGCGTGCCAGGCGTTGTCCGAGAACTTGACCATCTCGGCCACGGCGATGGACGTGCGGGTCACGTCGTCGGCGAAGGTCGCGTAGACCGACCGGGCGGTCTCGAACGACCGGTCGTCGTCGGCCCCGACGACGCTCTTCGGGGGTGACAGGAAGTCGGCGACCGCAGTTCCCTCTCGCAGGAACTCGGGGGAGAAGGCGACGCCGAACCCCTCGGGCCAGCGCTTGCCCGAGTTGAGCTCGAGCAACGGGATGATGTCGTCGGCGACCGTACCCGGCGGCACGGTCGACGTGATCAAGACCAGGCGCCAGTCGTCGAGCCGCGCCAGTGCGCGCCCGATCTCGGCGACCACCTTCTGCACGTCCTGGAGGTGGACATCACCATTTCGACCTGAGGGTGTGCCGACGCAGACCAGGACGACGTCAGCGTCCGCGACCGCGGCCGCGATGTCGTTCGTCGCACGCAGGCGACCGGCGTCGACGTTGCTCCGGACCATCTCGTCCAGGCGGATCTCTGTCACGGGGCTGATGCCCTCGTTGAGCTGGCCGATCTTGACCGGGTTCACATCGACCCCGACGACGGTGTGGCCGCTCTCGGCCAGGCATGCGCCCGTCACCGTTCCGACGTATCCGAGTCCCACGACAGCGATGTTCATGTCCGACCTCTCTTGTGCCCTGCAGGTCACCATGGGTGGCCGTCGGCCGTCCCCCTGGTGGGCTTACGCACAGTTTCCCCTGTATGGCGTGGTTCGCCACAGATTGTCCGGTGGGGCCCCAATCCTGCAGCACGGCACGCGACCCCGTCGTGACCCGAATGGGGGACTCGGCCGGCCTGGAGCGCTCGCGGGAGCGGGGACGGGCACGCGTACGCTTAGCCGGTCCCCGGCACGTCCTGTTCGCTCGGCGTGCGCCTGCCCGGAGCTTGGAGCGCATGAACCTCACCGGACTGCTGTCTGCCGTGCTCGCCGACCCCGCTGCCGCTGAGGCGGTCGAGCTGGTTCGCACCCGCGGCGCCGTCGACGTCGTCGGGCCGCCGGGGATCCGACCGCCGCTGCTCGCGGCGATGACCGGGGCGCGGGCGACCGGGCCGACGTCGTCGGGCACCCCCGTCGCGCTCCCCGCGCCCGACGCCCGCGCGCGGGCGCTCGTCGTGGTGACGGCGACCGGCCGCGATGCCGACGACCTCGCCGCCGCGTTGCGGGGGTACCTCCCCGCCGACGACGTCGCGGTCCTGCCGGCCTGGGAGACGCTGCCGCACGAACGGCTCTCGCCCCGCAGCGACACCGTGGCCCGCCGGCTCGCCGTGTTCCGGCGCCTCGCCCACCCGTCGCCCGACGCCGGCCAGACCGGTCCCATCCGCGTGCTCGTCCTGCCCGTGCGGGCCATGCTCCAGCCGGTCGTGGCCGGACTCGGTGAGCTGGTCCCGGTCGAGCTGCACGTCGGGGAGCGTGCCGACCTCGCCGGGGTCGCCGATCGGCTCGTCGCGGCCGCCTACGCCCGCGTCGACATGGTGGAGCGCCGCGGCGAGTTCGCGGTGCGCGGCGGGATCCTCGACGTCTTCCCACCGACCGAGGACCACCCGCTACGGGTCGAGTTCTGGGGTGACCAGGTCGAGGAGGTGCGCTGGTTCGCCGTCGCCGACCAGCGCAGCCTCGAGGTCGCCGAGCGCGGGGTCTGGGCACCGCCGTGCCGCGAGATCCTGCTCACGGCCGAGGTCCGGGCGCGCGCCGCGGCGCTCGCGGACGAGTTCCCGGGGGCGGTGGAGATGCTCGGCCGGCTCGCCGAGGGCATCGTCGTCGAGGGCATGGAGTCGCTCGCGCCGGTGCTCGCGGGCCAGATGGTCCCCGTGCTCGACCTGGTGCCCGCGGACGCGCTGCTCGTCGTCGCCGACCCCGAACGCGTGCGTCGTCGGGCCCACGACCTGGTGGCCACCACCGAGGAGTTCCTCGCCGCCGCCTGGACGTCGGCCGCGGCGGGTGGCAGCACGCCGATCGACCTGCGCGCGGCGTCGTTCGCGACCTTCGCCGAGGCCCGGGACATCGCGACCCGGCGTGGCCTGGGCTGGTGGACGCTGAGCGCGTTCGGCCTGGACCCCGACGCCGCAACCCCCGACGCCGCCACCCCCGGCGCCGCCACCGACGGGTCGGACGGCGCGCGGGACGGTCTCCGCGCGGGGCCCGACGACGAGGGTGCGGTGAGCCTGAGCATCACGGCGCGGGACGTGACCTCCTACCGCGGTGACGTCGAGCGCGCGATCGCCGACGTGCGCGCGCTGCAGCGGGACGGCTGGCGGCTGGTGCTCACGACCGAGGGGCACGGCCCGGCCCGCCGGATGGTCGAACAGCTCGGTGCGGCCGACGTGCCGGCGCGCCTCGTCGGCGAGATCGGGTCCGACCCGGACGGCGGCGTCGTGCTCGTCACCCCCGCCCCCGTCGGGCCGGGGTTCGTGGCGACCGACCTGCACCTCGCGGTGTTCTCCGAGTCGGACCTCACCGGGCGGGCCGGGTCCTCGACGCGGGACATGCGCAGGATGCCCTCGCGCCGCCGCAACGTCGTCGACCCGCTCCAGCTGCGTCCCGGGGACAACGTCGTGCACGAGCAGCACGGGGTCGGCCGGTTCGTCGAGCTCGTCCAGCGGACCATCGGGTCCGGTTCCGGCGCCGCGACCCGCGAGTACCTCGTGATCGAGTACGCGCCGTCCAAGCGCGGCCACCCCGGCGACCGCCTCTACGTGCCCACCGACCAGCTCGACCAGGTGACCAAGTACACCGGCAGCGAGTCCCCGACGCTGAGCAAGATGGGCGGCGGCGACTGGGCCAAGACCAAGGGCCGCGCCCGCAAGGCGATCAAGGAGATCGCCGCGGAGCTCATCCAGCTGTACTCGGCGCGGATGGCCACGGCCGGGCACGCCTTCGGACCCGACACCCCGTGGCAGCGCGAGCTCGAGGACGCGTTCGCCTACGTCGAGACCCCCGACCAGCTCGCCACGATCGAGGAGGTCAAGGCGGACATGGAGAAGACGGTCCCGATGGACCGCCTGATCTCCGGCGACGTCGGGTACGGCAAGACCGAGATCGCGATCCGCGCGGCGTTCAAGGCCGTCCAGGACGGCAAGCAGGTCGCGGTGCTCGTGCCGACGACCCTGCTCGTCCAGCAGCACCTCGACACGTTCTCCGAGCGGTACGCGCCGTACCCTGTCCGGGTCAAGGCGCTGTCCCGGTTCCAGTCGCCGGCCGAGTCGCGCGAGGTCCTCGCCGGGCTCACCGACGGCACGGTCGACGTCGTCATCGGCACGCACCGCCTGATCACCGGCGAGGTGCACTTCAAGGACCTCGGCCTGGTGATCGTCGACGAGGAGCAGCGGTTCGGCGTCGAGCACAAGGAGACCCTCAAGCAGCTGCGCACCAACGTCGACGTGCTCTCCATGAGCGCCACGCCCATCCCGCGCACGCTCGAGATGGCCATCACGGGGATCCGGGAGATGTCCACGCTGGCGACGCCGCCCGAGGAGCGCCATCCCGTGCTGACGTTCGTCGGGGCGTACGACGAGAAGCAGATCACCGCCGCGATCCGCCGCGAGCTGCTGCGCGAGGGGCAGGTCTTTTACGTGCACAACAAGGTGGCGTCGATCGACCGGGCCGCAGCGCGGCTGGCCGAGCTGGTGCCCGAGGCGAGGATCGCCGTCGGGCACGGCAAGATGCCCGAGCACACGCTCGAGCGGGTCATCGGAGACTTCTGGGAGAAGAAGTTCGACGTCCTGGTCTGCACCACGATCATCGAGACCGGGCTCGACATCTCGAACGCCAACACGCTGATCCTCGAACGCGCGGACGTGCTCGGCCTGTCGCAGCTGCACCAGCTGCGCGGGCGCGTCGGGCGCGGACGCGAGCGTGCCTACGCCTACCTGCTGTACCCGCCCGAGCGTCCCCTGACCGAGACGGCCCACGACCGGCTCGCGACCATGGCGGCGCACACCGACCTGGGCGCGGGCATCCAGATCGCCATGAAGGACCTGGAGATCCGCGGCGCCGGGAACCTGCTCGGTGGCGAGCAGTCCGGGCACATCGAGGGGGTCGGCTTCGACCTGTACATCCGCATGGTCGGCGAAGCCGTGGCCAACTTCCGCGGCGAGGTCGACGAGGTGGTGCCCGAGGTCACGATCGAGCTGCCGGTCGACGCCCACATCCCGCACGGCTACATCGCGCACGAGCGGCTGCGGCTGGAGGCCTACCGCAAGCTGGCCGTCGCTGAGAACGAGGCGGCGCTCGCGGAGGTGCGCGCCGAGCTGATCGACCGCTACGGGCCGATCCCCGACGCGGTCGAGAACCTGTTCGCGGTCGCGGACTTCCGCAACGTGGCCCGCGCGGCCGGTCTCGCCGACGTCACCGCGCAGGGCCGGGTCGTCCGGTTCGCGCCGGTCGACCTGCCCGAGTCCGCGCAGCTGCGGCTCAAGCGGCTGTACCCGGGCACGGTCCTCAAGCCGGCGCTGCGCACGATCCTGGTGCCGTTCCCGACCACGGCGCGGATCGGCGGGCGACCGTTGCACGGCGCGGAGATCCTCGCGTGGGCGCGCCAGCTGGTCGAGGCCGTGGTGCGCGGCGACATCGGGGCGGCGGCCAAGGTCCAGGCGACATCCTGAGAGGCGCGAGCCTCCGGGAGGTCACGCTCCGCGACGTGACCCCCGAGACCACCCGCATCCCGTACCTGCCCGGCCTCGACGGGATCCGCGCGCTCGCCGTGCTCGCCGTCGTGCTCTACCACCTGGGTGCCCCGGCCGTGCCGGGCGGTTTCCTCGGGGTCGACGTGTTCTTCGTGCTCTCGGGCTTCCTCATCACGTCGTCCCTCGTCGTCGAGCACCGGCGCTCGGGGCGCCTGGACCTGGGGCGTTTCCTCCTGCGACGCGCACGCCGGCTGCTGCCCGCGCTGTGGCTGATGCTCCTGGTCGTGTGCACGACGGCGGCCCTCGCCGTGCGCGCCGAGCTCGCGGAGCTGCGCGTCGACGTCCCGGCAGCGCTCGTGTACCTCTCCAACTGGTCGAGCCTGGCCGGGGACCAGTCGTACTTCGAGGCCAGCGGTCGCCCGCCGCTGCTCCAGCACCTGTGGTCGCTCGCGATCGAGGGCCAGTTCTACCTGCTCTGGCCCGTGGCCGTGGCCTTCCTGCTCCGCAGGGCCGGCCCCGGCGGGCCACGACGGATCGCGCGGGTCGCGCTGGGGGGTGCCGCGGCGTCGACGGCGCTGATGGCGGCGATGGCCGTGGCCGGCGGGTTCCCGATCCCGAACGATCCCAGCCCCGCCTACCTCGGCTCGGCGTCGCACGCGATGGGCCTGCTCCTGGGCTCGGCGCTCGGGGCGGTCTGGGCGCCGTGGACGACGACGACGTCGCTGGCCCGGGCCGGGGCGGCGCCGGCGGCGGCGGCCGCTCGTGGACAGGTCCGGTCGGCGCCCTGGTGGCTCGAGGGGCTCGGGGTCGTCGGTCTGGTCGGGCTCGTCGGGGCCTACTGGTGGACCAGCTCCCTGTCCGTCGCGCTGTACCGGGGCGGGTTCGGGATCGTGAGCGTGCTCGCGGCGCTGCTCGTGGCGGCGCTGGCCCACCCGGGGGCGCGTCTCGGCCGACTGCTCGGCACGCAGCCCTGGCGCTACCTCGGCCAGCGCTCCTACGGCATCTACCTGTGGCACTGGCCGGTGCTCATGCTGTCGCGGCCGGGCTTCGAGCTCGCCTTCGACGGCGTCGCCGCGGCCGTCCTGCGGCTCGGGGTGACGCTCGTCCTGGCGGAGGCCTCCTACCGGTGGGTCGAGCTCCCGGTCCGGCGCGGCGCCGTCGGCCGGTGGGCCGCGGCGGTCCGCGCGCCGCGATCCGCCGCGCGCGGCGGGCGCTCCGGCCGGATGGTCGTGGGTCCGGTCGCGCTCGGCGCCCTCGTGGTCGCCCTCGGCACGGTCCTGGTCGCGCCGCCCGTCGTGGCGCGCGAACCGGGGGCCCCGGTCTCGGTGGTCGTTCGGCCGG
>NZ_SDWW01000026.1 GCF_004168625.1 Pengzhenrongella frigida | reverse complement strand
GAAACCCAGCTTGTCCGCCATGACCGTCAAACCTTCTCAACCTGAGCGAGCGTGGTGTGCTGGGCGTTGCCCTTGCTCAGCGGGGTGGGGTGGATGTTCGTGAGGGTGTTGACCGCGCCGCCCGTGTCGACCCCGTCCTTGTCGGGGTTGAACCAGGCCCCCTGCGGCACCGACAGCACGCCCGGCAGGATGCGGGTGGTCACCTTGGCGGGCAGCCGGATCCGGCCGCGGTCGTTGAAGACCTCCACCAGGTCGTCGTTGGCGATCCCGCGCGCCGCCGCATCGAGGGTGCTCATCCAGACCTTCTGCGGATGGGCCTCCTTCAGCCACGCGGCGTTCCCGTAGGTCGAGTGCGTGCGGGCCTTGTAGTGGTGCCCGATCACCTGCAACGGGAACTTCGTGTTGGTCCGCGCCTCGACCGCGCCCTCCCAGGTGTCGACGTGCTCCGGCAGGGCCGTGAGCTTGTCGCCGGGGCCAGGGTTGTCGAACTGCCAGGTCTGGGTCATCTCCCAGAGCTCGGAGGAGAAGATCTCGATCTTGCCCGACGGCGTCTCGAGCGGGTTGGCCACCGGGTCGGCGCGGAACGCCTTGAGGGGGATCGTGGGACCTTCGGGGTCCTTGTAGCGGTAGATCCCCTGCTCGCGGAGCTGGTCGAACTCGGGGAAGTCGGGGTGCTCCGCACGCGTCTGGTCGTGCAGCCAACGCACCCACTCCTCCTCGGTGCGTCCCTCGGTGAACTCCGCCTCGATGCCGAGCTTCTTGGCGATCCCGGTGCAGATGTCGTAGGACGGCATGGAGTTGAACAGCGGCTCGATCGCCTTCTCGCACATGATCACGTACGCCGTGTCGCCGGTGTACTCACTCGGCGCCATGTCCCAGCGCTCGGCGGTCGTGGTGTCCGGCAGGATGAGGTCGGCCATCTTGGCCGAGGCGGTCATCTGGTTGTCGACCACGACGATGAACTCGCACAGCGACTCGTCCTTGAGGATCTCGCGCGTGCGGTTGATGTCGGAGTGCTGGCTCGAGAGCATGTTGCCGGCGTAGGCGAGCATGAACTTGATGCCGACGTCGAGCTTGTCCTTGCCTCGCACGCCGTCGCGCAGCTTGGTCAGCTCCGCGCCCCGCTCGATCGCGTCGGTCCAGCCGAACACCGAGATCTGGGTCTTGACCGGGTTCTTCCCGTCGGGGAACCACTCGGACACGGGCCAGTAGTAGCCCTCCCGCCCACCGGTGCCGCCGCCGGGGATGCCGACGTTGCCGGTCACCGCGGCCAGCGTGTAGATCGCGCGCGCCTGGTTCTCCCCGTTGGCGTGCCGCTGCGGGCCCCAGCCCTGGGCGATGTTGACCGGTCCGGCCAGGGCGATCTGGCGGGCGACCCGCACGATCGCGTCGGCCGGCACCCCGCTGATCGAGGCGGCCCAGGCGGGGGTCTTCGCGATCCCGTCGGGGCCCTCACCCATCACGTAGCTCCGGTAGGAGTTGCCCGCGGGGACCCCCGCGGGCATGTGTGCCTCGTCGAAGCCCTGGCAGTACGTGTCCAGGAAGGCCTGGTCGTGCAGCCCCTCGGACACCATCGTGTGCACCATGCCGGCCACCAGGGCGGCGTCGGTGCCGGGACGCGGCGCGAGCCACTCGTCTGCGAGGGTCACGACGGAGTCGGACTGGCGGGGGTCGATCACGATGATCTTGACGCCGGCCTTCTTCTTGGCCCACATCGAGGTGAACAGCACGCCGCCGCCACTCATGCGGGTCTCCTGCGGGTTGTTTCCCCACAGCACGATGAGCTTCGAGTTCTCGGCGCTGTCCTCGAAGCTGTTGCCCATCTGCTCGTCCGTGTTCCCGTAGTGGAACCGCGTGCACGTGCCGATCTGCGCGTAGCTGTAGTTGCCGTAGTAGCCGAGGAATCCGCCCATGAGGTTGAGCAGGCGCTTCCAGCCACCGCTGGTCGAGAGCAGGCCGTTCCAGGTGCCCGAGCCGTACTGCTTGTAGACGGCCTCGTTGCCGTACGTCTCGATCGTGTACTTCAGCTTGTCGGCGAACAGCGTGAACGCCTCGTCCCAGGTGATCTCCTCGAACTCGCCCGACCCGCGCTTGCCGACGCGCTTGAGCGGGGCCTTGAGCCGGTCCGGGTTGTAGATGCGCTGGCGCATCGATCGACCGCGCACGCACGCCCGGATCTGCTGCGACCCGATCTCGTCGTCACCGGTGTCGTCCGGCAGCACCCGCACGATGGTGCCGTCCTTGACCTGCAGCCGCAGCGGGCACCGCGAGCCGCAGTTGATGATGCACGCGGACCAGGTGGTCCGGTCGACGTCGAGCCCGCCGGAGACGAGGACGGCATTGGCTGCCCCGACGCCGGGAACGGAACCGAGGTGCGCGCCGGTGGTCACGAGCGCCGCGGCACCCCCCGTGACGCCGGACCACTTGAGGAACGAACGCCGCGGAACGCCTCCGGTGGTGGGGCGATCGGTGGTGGGGGCGGTCACGGTGTGTCCTCTCGGATGGAAGGCAGAAGGTCCTCGGGTCTTATCTCATGTTTGCCCCCGCTCAGCCCCAAAGGCGGGTCAATGGTCCTATCAATGTCGGGATTGAACCGTTTCGCCTCCGGCTTCGGGCACAACGGACGTATGCGGACAAAGGTCCCTGGAGGGTGCTGTCCGCGCGTGCAAGCGTGGGGAGGGAATCGATGGGGAGGCGTCTCATGGATGCCGAGATGCGGGTTCTTGATCTGCTCGGGCTGCAGGGGCTCATCGACACTCTGCGTGCTCGCGGCTACGCCGTCGTGGGGCCCACGGTGCGGGACGGGGCGATCGTGCACGCGCCGATCGCCACGATCGACGACCTCCCGCGCGGCTGGGGCGACGACCAGGACGCCGCGCACTACCGGCTCCGACGCCGCGCCGACGACGCCCTGTTCGGCTTCGCCGCCGGTGCGCAGTCCCCGAAGCCGGTGCTGTTCCCGGCCGAGGAGCTCATCTGGCGTGGGCGGCGCACCGGCGAGGAGTTCACGGTCAACGAGGACGGGGCCGAGCGTGCCGGGGACGAGGGGCCGTACGCGCTGCTCGGGGTCCGATCGTGCGACCTGCACGCCCTGGCGATCCACGACGTCGTGCTCCTCGGTCGCGACCACGTCGACGTGCGGTACGCGGCCCGCCGGGCCGGCGCCTTCGTCGTGGCCGTGACCTGCACCGCTCCGGGCGGCACCTGCTTCTGCGCCTCGATGGGCACCGGCCCGCGGCCGGACGCCGGCTACGACCTCGCGCTGACCGAGCTGCTCGACGACGGCCCGCACCGGTTCCTCGTCGAGGTGGGCACACCGCGGGGTGAGGAGGTCCTCGCCGAGGTCCCGACGACGTCCGCGCCGGCGCACGACGTGCGGGCCGCCGACGACGCCGTCGCCTGGTCCGTCGCGCACATGGGCCGCACGCTCGACACCGACGGGATCAAGGAGGTCCTGTACGCGAACGCCGAGAGCCCCCGCTGGGACGACGTCGCCTCCCTGTGCCTGGCGTGCACCAACTGCACGCTGGTGTGCCCCACCTGCTTCTGCACGTCGGTCGAGGACGTGGCCGACCTCACCGGCGACGTCGCCGAGCGGCGGCGGGTGTGGGACTCGTGCTTCTCCGAGGACTTCTCCTACATCCACGGCGGCGCCATCCGGCCCGAGATCCGGTCGCGGTACCGCCAGTGGATCACCCACAAGCTCGCGTCCTGGCAGGACCAGTTCGGCATGTCGGGGTGCGTGGGGTGCGGCCGGTGCATCACCTGGTGCCCGGCGGCGATCGACATCACCGCGGAGGCCGCAGCACTGCGCTGGACCCCGCAACCAGCCGCGGGCCGCAGCTGAGGCGATCCACAGGGCGGGAGCAGCAGACGATGAGCATGGTCGAACACCTCCACCGGGCGGGGACGTCGCCGGAGACGCTCGCCGACCCGATGCGACCCCGGCGGTACCGGATCGCGCACACCCGTCAGGACACCCGGGACACCTTCACCCTCGAGCTCGAGCCGACCGAGGGCCCACCGCTGGCCTACCGCCCCGGTCAGTTCACGATGCTCGACGCCTTCGGGGTCGGGGAGGTACCGATCTCCATCAGCGGGGACCCGGCCCGCGGGGGGCCGCTCGAGCAGACCATCCGCGACGTCGGCGTCGTCACCCACGCGCTCATCACGGCACCGGTCGGCACGCTGCTGGGCGTGCGGGGCCCGTTCGGCACCTCGTGGGACGTGTCCCTCGGCGCGGGCGGTGACGTGGTGTTCATCGCCGGTGGGATCGGGTTCCCGCCGCTGCGCCCGGCGCTGCTCGAGCTGATCTCCGAGCGGGACCGGTACGGCCGGGTCGTCCTGCTGTACGGGGTACGCACCCCGGAGGACATCATCTTCGGCGACGAGCTGCGCAGCTGGGCCCACGACCACGGCATCGTGGTGGGCGTCACGGTCGACAACGGGCAGCACGCCTGGCGCGGCAAGGTCGGCCTGGTCACCCAGCTGATCCCCCGGGCGGGGTTCGACCCGCGGAACACGACGGCCTTCGTGTGCGGGCCCGAGGTGATGATGCGGTTCTCGGCCGCAGCGCTCGCCGACCGTGGGGTGCGGCCGAGCCGGATCCGCATGTCGATGGAACGCAACATGAAGTGCGGCGTGGGGCTGTGCGGGCACTGCCAGCTGCGCGAGCTGTTCGTCTGCGTCGACGGGCCGGTGCTGACCTACGACCGGCTCGCCCCGCTGCTGTCCAGTCGGGAGCTGTGATGACGATCCAGACCCAGGCCCTGCCGAAGCTGGCCGTATGGAAGTTCGCCTCGTGCGACGGCTGCCAGCTGACCCTGCTCAACTGCGAGGACGAGCTGATGGCGCTCGCGGGCGAGGTGCAGATCGCGTACTTCCCGGAGGCGACGCGCGCCGTCGTCGAGGGCCCGTACGACGTTTCGCTCGTCGAGGGTTCGGTCACCACGCCCGAGGAGATCGAGCGCATCGGCCAGGTGCGCGAGATGTCGCGCAACGTCGTCACGATCGGGGCCTGCGCGACCAGCGGCGGGATCCAGGCCCTGCGCAACTTCGGGGACATCGCGGAGTTCCGGTCCGTGGTCTACGCCCATCCGGAGTACCTGTCGACGCTGGCGCGGTCGACGCCGATCTCCGCGCACGTCGACGTGGACTTCGAGCTGCGCGGCTGCCCGATCAACAAGCATCAGCTGCTCGAGGTGCTCGCCGCCTACATCCAGCGCCGCAAGCCGCGGATCCCCACCTACAGCGTGTGTGTCGAGTGCAAGCGGCGTGGTGCGGTGTGCGTCGCGGTCGCCAACGGGACCCCGTGCCTCGGCCCGGTCACGCAGGCGGGCTGCGGGGCCCTGTGCCCGGCCTTCGCCCGCGGCTGCTACGGCTGCTTCGGGCCGCAGGACTCGCCGAACACCGCGGCGATGTCCGACCGCCTGATCTCGCTCGGGATGGCCGACGACGAGGTCATGCGCATCTACCGGACCTTCAACGCCGCCTCCGAGCCATTTCGCCGGGAGAGCGAGCGGCACGAGCCCGCGCGCGACGAGGAGGCCCTGACATGAGCCACAAGCTGACCGACGGCGGCCAGGTGCTGCACGTGGGGACCCTCTCGCGGGTCGAGGGCGAGGGCGGGATGCACCTGGAGATCCATGACGGGCACGTCGGTGCGGTCGAGCTGCGGATCTTCGAGCCGCCCCGGTTCTACGAGGCGTTCCTGCGGGGCCGGTCCTGGACCGAACCGCCTGACATCACCGCACGAATCTGCGGCATCTGCCCGGTCGCGTACCAGTTCAGCGCGTGCAACGCGCTCGAGGACGCTTGCGGCGTGAGCGTGCCCGACACGATCCGCACCATGCGCCGCCTGCTGTACTGCGGCGAGTGGATCGAGAGCCACGCCCTGCACATCTACCTGCTGCACGCCCCGGACTTCCTCGGCTACCCGGGCGGGATCGAGATGGCGAAGGACCACCCGGCCGCCGTCGAGCAGGGGCTTCGGCTGAAGAAGGTCGGCAACGAGCTCATGACCCTCGTCGGCGGCCGGTCGGTGCACCCGATCAACGTCAAGCTCGGCGGCTTCTACCGGATGCCCACGGTCGCGGAGCTGGGCGGTCTGAGGCCGGCGCTCGAACGCGGGCTCGAGGATGCGCTGGCGACCGTGCGGCTGGTGTCGACCTTCGACTTCCCCGACCTGGAGCAGCCGTACACCTACCTCTCGCTGCGGCCCGAGCAGGGCTACCCGATCGAGTCGGGCAGCGTGGTGACGACGGCCGGCACCGCCTTCGACGTGCGTGACTTCCCGGAGCACATCACCGAGCACCACGTCGCACACTCCAACGCGCTGCACGCCAGCCTCGACGGCGGTGGGCCTTACGTCGTCGGGCCGCTCGCGCGGTACACGTTGAACTTCGACCGGCTGTCGCCGCTCGCCCAGCAGGCCGCCCGGGAGGCGGGCCTCGGTGAGACCTGCCGCAACCCGTTCCGATCGATCATCGTGCGGTCGGTGGAGCTGGTCGAGGTCTTCAGCGAGGCGCTGCGGATCATCGACGCCTGGCGGGACGGGACAGCGCCGTCCGTCCCGGTGCCGGCCCGCGCGGGCGAGGGGTTCGGCGCCACCGAGGCACCCCGCGGCGTGCTGTTCCACCGCTACCGCCTGGACGACGACGGCACGATCCTCGACGCGCAGATCGTCCCGCCGACGTCGCAGAACCAGCCGAGCATCGAGGCCGACATGCGCACGCTCGCCGAGAGCTGGCTCGAGCTGTCCGACCACGACCTGTCCCACCGGTGCGAGGCGGCCATCCGCAACTACGACCCCTGCATCTCGTGCGCCACGCACTTCTTGGACCTCACCGTGGAGCGGACATGACCGACCTCGTGATCGGGCTCGGCAGTCCCGACGGTGGGGACGACGCCGTCGGGCTCTGGGTCGCACGGCGGGTGGCGGCCCTCGGGCTGCCGGGCGTGGCCGTCATCGAGCACGAGGACCCGACCGGCCTGATCGACGTGTGGGGTCAGGCCGACCTCGCCCTCGTGGTCGACGCCGTCCGATCGGGCGCAGCACCGGGAGCGCTGTTCGTGCTGGCTGCCGGCGCGGACGCGCCCCCGCTCACCGCGGATGCGTGGGCCCGCACCGGACGCGGCGGCACGCACGCCTTCGGGCTCGCCGCCGCCGTCGAGCTGGCCCGCGCCCTGCACCGGCTGCCGCCGCGGCTCGTGCTCGTCGGGGTCGAGGCGGCCACCGTCGAGCACTCCACCTCGCTGTCGGCCACGGTGCAGGACGCCCTGCCCGCGGCGGTCGCCGCCGTCGTCGGCGCGCTCGCACGCCAGCTCCCCGCGCAGCACCAGATTCCGGCCCAGGAGGTCGATCTCGATGTGTCTCGGTGAGGTGGGCCGCGTCGTCGAGCTCCGGCGCGGCGGCTGGGCGCGCGTGCACACCGCGGACCGCACGGTGGCGGTCTCGCTCGTCACGCTGGACGCTCCCGTGGAGGTCGGCGACTGGGTCGTGATGCACGCCGGGTTCGCCCTGGACCGGCTGAGCGTCGCGGAGGCGCAGGACGCCCTGGCCCTGCGAGCAGGTCTGTCACCTGCTGCCACCGCTGCACCCCGCACCCCCCTGGAGGGATCGGCATGACCAGCACCCGACGGACGGGCCTTCTCCTGGCCCTCGCCACGGCCGCGCTCAGCGGCGTCGCGGTCTTCCTCAACAGCTATGGCGTCAAGGCCTTCGGCAACGCGTCCGTCTACACGACGGCGAAGAACCTCGTCGCGGCGGTGGTCCTGCTGGTCGTGGTGACCGCCGGCAGCCGCGCGGGTGCGCGGGTGACCCGTCCGCACGGTGCCCGCCAGTGGCTCGGCCTGACGGCGGTCGGGGTCATCGGCGGCAGCATCCCGTTCCTGCTGTTCTTCGAGGGGCTCGCACGGGCGTCGTCGGTCCAGTCGGCGTTCCTCCACAAGACCCTGGTGGTCTGGGTCGCGGTGCTGGCCGTGGCGCTGCTCGGCGAGCGGCTGTCCGTCTTCCACTGGGTGGCGATCGCGCTGCTCGTGATCGGCCAGATCGGTCTCGTCGGCGGGATCACGACCGCCGTCGGCTCCGGCGAGCTGATGATCCTCGCCGCGACCCTGCTCTGGTCGGTCGAGGTGGTCGTCGCCAAGCGGCTGCTCGGCGAGGTGTCGTCGTGGACGGTGGGGCTGGCCCGGATGGGGATCGGGGCCCTCCTGCTCGTCGCATGGGTCGTCGTCCGCGGCCAGGCGGCGATCCTGGTGTCGATGGACGCCGCGCAGTGGGGTTGGGTGCTGCTGACCGGGGTGATCCTGGCCGGCTTCGTGTCGACCTGGTTCGCGGCGCTGGCCCGGGCGCAGGCGGTCGACGTGACCGCGGTGCTCGTGCTCGGGGCCCTGGTGACCGCCGGGCTGCAGGCCGCGGTCGGTGGTGCGGGCGTCTCGCCGCAGCTGGTCTGGCTCGGATTGCTGCTCGGTGGCGGGATGCTGCTGTCCTGGCACGTGTGGCGCAGCGCGGACGAGCTCCCGCGCGCGCTCGCGGTCTAGGGCCGATCGTGCTCGAGGGCGGGACGTCGCCGGTCTCCGATGCGGTGCGGGATCGTCGGGGCGCGCCGGCGCGGGTCGGTGGCCGGCCGGTCAGCGGACCCGTGCTGTTCGCCCGGTACGCCTATCCGCCGAACGAGCTGGGCTTCTGCGGCCCCGACGCGCCCCACCACCTTCTCGAGCTGGTCAGCGGCCCGGCGGACGACGGCGGTCTGCGTGAGCTGGCGCGGGGCTTCGCCGGCGCGTGGCCGTACCTCGAGCTGATCGCGGCGGCCAACGGCATCGGGGACCCGCTCGACGTCCGCGTGGTCGAGGCGTACTGGATCGGCAACGTGCTGCTCGACCGCGTTCCCGTCTCGATGATGGGCGGGTCGCTCGAGGACCGGTTCCGCGCCCGAGCCGGGCGGTCGTGGTCGCAGTTCACCGAGGCCATCCCGGGGGCGCAGCCGCACCACAGCTTCCATGTGTTCGGCGTCTACCCGTGGCTCGGGCTGCTCCGGTCCGGCCGCGTCGACGAACCGCTGCGGGTGCTGGACCGGTGCCGGGTCCGGTGGGGCCGGGTGGTCGACGTCGTCGGCGATCGCGCCGTGGTGCGCAGCCGCCCGCTCGAGTGGGACGGGCGGGTGCTGCGCGAGGGACCGCCCGACCTCGACCAGGTCGTGGTGGCGATGGACGGGCTGGGACTCGCCGGACCGCTGCGCCCCGGCGACTGGTGCTCGCTGCACTGGGACTGGGTGTGCGAACGGCTCACCCCGCGCCGGCTCGCTGCGTTGCGCTACCGCACCGGCCGACAGCTCGCGGCGGTGAACGCCCTGGCGGTCCCGCCGCCCGTCCGCGTGCTCGGCTGACCAGCACGCACGATCGCGGGACGTGCGTGCGCCGGACGTCCATGATGGAGACCGACGACAGGTGGTGGAGATGACCCGGACCAGAAGTCTGCGGATGGTTCTGCTCGTGGCAGGGGTGTGCGGGCTCGCGCTGCTGGGGCTCGCGGGGTGTGCTGCCGGCCCGAACGACTCGGTCGGGGTCGGCAACCCGGACGTCGCGGGCTTCTGGCTCGGGCTCTGGCAGGGCCTGATCAGCCCGATCACGTTCCTCGTCTCGTTGTTCAACTCCGACGTGAACATCTACGAGGTGCACAACAACGGCAACTGGTACAACTTCGGCTTCATGCTCGGGGTGAGCGCGGTCTTCTCCGGCGGCGCCGGTTCGGGCGCGGCTGCGAGCCGACGGTCGCGATGACGCGGTGCGCGGGTGCGCTACAGGTCGTTGCCCGCGTAGGACAGGTTGAAGCTCTTGTTGGTCACCGGGAAGTCCGGGACGATCGTGTCCGCCATCGACAGCGGTACGGCCGGCCAGTTGAACCAGGACGGGTCCACGACCTTGGCGCGGGTCAGCAGCCCGTCGGGGGCCACCTCGACGCGGTGGACGATCGTCCCGCGCCAGCCCTCGACGATGCCGACCCCGCTGCGCACGGCGGCCGACGTCGGCTCGGCCGCGGACCGCTCGGCCGGCTCGGCGCGGTAGCTCAGCGGGCCGGCGGCCGCGATGAGCTGCTTCACCAACCGGACCGACGACGCGAACTCGTCGCGCCGGATGGTGAACCGGGCGAGCACGTCGCCGTCGGTCGCGGTGGCCGGGGTCACCGCGAGCGGGGTGGCCGGGTGGTCGGTCCGGGCGTCGGTGGCCAGGCCGCTCGCGCGGGCGACGTAGCCGAGACAGCCGAGGTCGTAGGCCTGGGTGCGGGTGAGGACCGCCGTGCCGGTGAACCGGTCGCGGATGACCGAGTTCGCGAGCGAGAGCTCGACGACCTCCGCCAGGTCGGCCGCGATCCGGTCCAGCTCGGCCGGGTCGGGCAGGCTGAGCAGCTCGACCGCCCCCGGCCGGATGCCGCCGCGCAGCAGCCGGTGGCCGGTGGTGGCGAGGTTGATCCGCAGCAGCTGCTCGCGGATGCGCAGCGCGTGCGCGTTGGCGAGCGAGAATCCGACGTCGTTCGGCAGCGCTCCGAGATCGGCTGCGTGGTTGTACAGCCGCTCGAGCTCGACCAGCAGGGCGCGCAGCTGCTGGGCGGCTGCGGGCATGGTGATACCGAGCGCGTCCTCCACCGCGAGCGTGTGGGCCAGTGCGTGCGCGGCGGACGTGTCTCCGCTGATGCGTTCGGCCAGGTGGACGGCCTCGGTCGCGGCGAAGCCCTCGAACAGCTTCTCGATGCCCCGGTGGGTGAACCACAGGCGGGCCTTGAGCTTCAGGACGCTCTCGCCGACCACGGAGAAGCGGAAGTGACCCGGCTCGATGATCCCGGCGTGGACGGGCCCGACCGGGATCTCGTAGACCCCGTCGCCCTCGACCGCGATGAACGGGTAGGCGTCGGCGCCCGTGTCGCGGAACGGCGGCACGTCGCCCGCGCCGGAGCGCATCGGGTACCAGCCCGCCGGCCAGTGCGCGTGCCGGACCATGCGGCGGGGGAGCGGGTGGTTGACGGGCACGATGCCGTACAGGTCGTGCATCTCGCGCTCGAACCGGGAGGCCGCGAACGACAGCGGGGCGAGGGAGGCGATCCGCGGGTTGTCGGCGGGGAGCCGGACCTGCAGCTCGACCCGGCGGTCCGGGTCGCCGGCCAGGAACAGGTACACCACCCGCAGGGTCGCGCCGTCGTCGTGCGCGGCGACCAGGCCGAGGCGGAAGCCGGCCTCGAGCAGCGACGCGGCCTGCCCGGCGAGCTCCTCGGGCAGCAGGGTCCGACTGGTGCGGTGGAGGCCGGCGGGTGCGCCGATGGGGGGCTGGGGGACGGTCATGAGCTGGCTCCGAGCTGGGTGGCAGCGGACTGGAAGAGCGCCGTGAGCGGACCCGCGCTGAGGCCGAGGGCCAGGCTCAGGATGATGCCGGTGACCATCGCCGCGGCGACGGTGCCCGGCAGGGCGATGGTCGGGGCGTCCGGTTGCGGCGGACCGAGCAGCATGCGGCTGCCGTTGCGGACCAAGGACGCGAACGCGATGGTCAGCAGCAGCAGGGTGGCACCGAGAACCCAGCCGAGGTTCGCTCCGGCCAGCGCCCGTGCGATGGACAGCTCGCTCGCGAACATGGCGAACGGCGGCAGCCCGATCAGGACCGCGAGCCCGACCGCGAAGGCCACCCCGACGAGGCGGGACCGGGTCAGGACGCCGGTGACGGCGCTGATCGCCGTGGAGTCGTGCGCGGCCTGGAGCTGGCCGGCCGCGAGGAACACGAGCGACTTGCCGATGCCGTGCGCCAGCACGTGGAGCAGGAGCGCGGCGATCGCCAGCTTGGTGCCGGCCGCCGCCGCGATCGCGACCAGGCCCATGTTCTCCATGGAGGAGTAGGCGAGCATCCGCTTGAAGTCCGTCTGGACCACCAGCAGGGAGGCCGCGATCAGGACCGTGAGGAGCCCGACGACGAGGAGCCCGGCCCGGAGGAACCCGGTGCCCAGCGTCAGGTCGACGACCGACTTGACCCGCAGCAGCGACGCGAACGCCACCGACAGCAGGACGCCGCTCATCAGCGCCGAGACCGGCGCGGGCGCCTGGCTGTGGGCGTCGGCGAGCCAGGTGTGGAACGGGACGAGCCCCGCCTTGGCGCCATAGCCGAGCAGCAGCAGCCCCGCGGCGAGGCGGGTCACGTCGGGGTCGAGCTGGGCGGCGTTGTTCAGCAGCGTGTCGATGTCGAGTGCGTGCGCGCTGCTGGCACCGGCGTGGAGGCTGACGAAGTAGAGCAGCACGGTGCCGAGCAGGGCCAGGGCGATGCCGACCGAGCAGATCACGACGTACTTCCAGGCCGCCTCGAACGCCGCCCGGGTGCGGCGGTGGCCGACGAGGAACGCGGTGGCCACGGTGGTGGCCTCGATGGCGACCCACATGACGCCGATGTTGTTGGCCACCACGGCCAGCGCCATCGCCGCGAGGAACAGCGGCAGGAGGACGGCGTACAGGTGCGCGCCGGCGCGGTCGGTGTGCCCGTCGCGGAGCTCGGCGTCGATGTAGCCGACGCTGGCCCAGGTGGCGAGCGTGCCGACCGTGCCCATCACGAGCAGCATGGTGACGGTCAGGGAGTCGGCCCGCAGCAGGTGACCGACGGCGAAGACCGCCCCGGACTCCACCCGGTGGACCAGGATCGCGCCGCTGAGCAGCACGGCGAAGGCGGCCGCGAGCGTGACGTACGCGGTCAGGCGCCGCCAGCCGAGCAGCGCGGCGAGGCCGGCCGCGACGAGCGGGGCGAGGATGGGTACGAGCAAGAGATAGCTCATCAGTCGCGCAACTCCCGTAGCTGATCGAGGTCGGTGCCCCCGAAGGCGCGACGCATGTGGCCGGTGAGCAGCCCGAGGACGAACACGGCGAAGAGCACGTCCATCGACGCGCCGAGCTCGACGATCAGGGGGACGCCGCCGGTGATGAGGAACGCGGTGGCCGTGATGCCGTTGTCGAGCATCAGGAACCCGACCGCCTGGGACAGGGCCCGACGGCGGCTCACCATCACGAACAGGGCGATGAGGATCACGGCGAACGCGGCGGGCACGGCGCGGGTGGCCGCGGCCTGGTCGAGCGCGATGATCGGCCGGGTGACCGCGTACGCGAGCATGGTCAGGGCGGCGGTGATCAGCAGGGAGGACGTCGTGTTGACCAGCGGTGTGCTCTCTCGGCGCTCGGCGTCCGCGGTCCCGACGGCCCGCAGAAGCAGCACGGGCAGCACGCCGGCGCGCAGGACGAGCACGACGAGGCCGACGATGACCGGGCCCGGGTTGCCCTCGTAGAGCCCCTCGGTGAGGGGGATCGCGGCGAGGGCCACGCCCTGCCAGGCCAGCAGGTGCACGATCGAGCGGAGCTCGCGGCGCCACACGATGAGCACCGCGGCGAGCAGGAACGCACCTGCGGTCAGGTCGAGCACGCCGGTATAGGTCGCGAGGGACATCAGCGGATCCTTCCGGTCATCGGGTCGGGGTGGCGAGGAAGTAGGACGCGGTCACCGCGAGCAGCGCGAGCAGGAAGGACCCGGAGAGCAGCTCGGGCACGCGGAAGTACCGCAGCTTGGCGATGAAGACCTCGCCGGCCGCGAGCAGTCCGGCCAGCACCGACACCTTGACGGCGATCGCCACGACGCCGATCAGGACCGCGAGCAGCGACGGATCGGCCCCGGCGATGCCCCACGGCAGGAACAGGTTCGCCAGCAGCGCGAGCAGCACCGTCAGCCGCATCCCGCTGGCCCACTCGACGAGCGCGAGCTTCGGGCCGGCGTACTCGAGGACCATCGCCTCGTGGATCATGGTCAGCTCGAGGTGGGTCGAGGGGTTGTCCACGGGGAGCCGCCCGGTCTCGGCGATGATCACGATCACGAGCGCGACGAACGCGAGCACGCTGCCGAGGGAGAACACCTGGCCCGGGTTGTCGAGCGTGGCCGAGACGATGGCCGACAGGTTGGCCGACTGGCCCGGGATGGACAGGGCGAACACCGCGAGCAGGATCGTCGGCTCGACGAGCGCGGCGATGGTGATCTCGCGGCTGGAGCCCATCCCGCCGAACGCCGTGCCGGTGTCCAGACCCGCCAGGGTCAGGGCGACCGTCCCCAGGAACAGCAGCCCGACGACGCCGAACAGGTCGGCCACGGAGTCGAGCGGCGAGCCGAGAGCGAAGATCGGCAGGATCGCCGCGATCAGCAGGGTGGTGCCGGCCGCGATCGCCGGGGCCACCGCGAACACGAGCGTCGTCCCGCGCGGGGTGACCTGCTGCTTGCGGAGCTGCTTGCGCAGGTCCCGCCACGGCTGCCCGACGCCGCCCCCGGCGCGGCCCTCGAGGCGGGCGCGCACCTGGCGCATCCCACCGACCACGAACGGGGCGCCGACGAGGACGACGACGACCTGGAGCACGGCCGCGACGATCGACAGGGCGCTCACTGGGCGACCAGCAGCACGACGAGCAGCCCGATGGCGCCGTACAGCAGGTAGAGGTGCACGCTGCCGTTGTGGGCGCGGCGCACGGTCTGGGCCAGTGCGATCACGGCGCCCACCACCGGGGTGTACAGCCGCTGCTCCACCGGGTCGGCGAGCCGAGTGGTGAAGGTGACCTTCTCGACCAGGTACTGCGACTCGGCGAAATGAGTGACCTCCACGTCGGTATCGGGCCGCAGCACGTTGTCGAACACGCGCTGCAGCGGCTCCGCGAACGAGGTCGCGGTGTACTGCATCCGGGGGCTCAGGGTCTCGGCGCCGCACGCCCACAGGGGAACCTCGACCGGCGCGGGCCGGTGCCGGGCGCCCCAGCGGGACGCCGCGAACGCGAGGAGCACGCCGGCAGCGAGGGCGACCGCCAGCAGGGCGGGAGAGAGCGAGCCGTCGATCCCCGGCAGGCGCAGGAACGTCGCCAGCTGGACCCCTGCGGTGTCCCCGCCGACCTCGGGCAGCGCGTCGAGCACGCCGCGCAGGGCGGGTGCCACCAAGGCCGGCCAGAACGCGAACACCGCGCAGGCCGCCGCCGCCAGCCCCATGCCGGTGAGCATGCTCATGGGGGACTCGCGGGCGTCCTCGGCGGCGACCGATCGCGGCCGCGCGAGGAAGCCGACGCCGAACGCCTTCACCATCGAGGCGATCCCGAGCCCGGTCGTGAGCGCGACCGCGCCCACGGACAGCGGCATCGCCAGGGCGAGGAGGGTGTTGCCGTCGGGGGGGGAGTGGATGAGGCTCTGGAACAGGATCCACTCGCTGACGAACCCGGCACCCATCGGCAGGCCCGACGCGCCGAGCGCTCCGATCCCGAACATCACGGTGGTGACCGGCATCCGGCGGGCGAGGCCGCCGAGCTTGTCGAGGTCCCGCAGCCCGGTCGCGGCGAGCACGGAGCCGGCCGCGAGGAACGCGAGCGTCTTGAACGCCGCATGCGCGAGCACGTGCAGCAGCGCCGCGGTCATCGCGATGGCGGCGACGTCGGGCGCCCCGGAGGCGGACAGCAGCGACGCCGTCCCGAGCGCGAGCGTGACCAGGCCCATGTTCTCGGTGGTGGAGTAGGCCAGCAGCCGTTTGAGGTCGGTGGCGACCGTGGCCTGCAGCACCCCGAAGACCGCCGAGACGGCACCGAGGATCATGAGCGTCAGACCCCACCACTGCGGCCCGGGGCCGAGGATCTGCAGGTCGATACGGATGATGCCGTAGATGCCCATGTTGACCATCGCGGCACTCATCAGCGCCGACACCGGGCTCGGTGCCTCGGGGTGGGCCTTCGGGAGCCACGCGTGCAGCGGCAGCAGGCCGGCCTTCGAGCCGAACCCCAGGACGGTCAGCACGAAGACGGCTGTCCGCGTCCCGGCCGACATGTCGTCCGCGTGGGCCGCGATCGTGGTGAACGCGTCGCCCCCGGCCGCGGCGGACAGCAGGACGAGCGCGAGCAGGATCATCACGAAGCCCAGCTGCGTCATGACCGCGTAGAACACCCCGGCGAACCGGACCGCCCCGCGGTTGTGCTCGGACAGCACCAGCACCAGCGACGCGGCGGCCATCAGCTCCCAGGCCAGCAGGAACGTGGGGACCGACCCGGCGGCCGGGACGAGGAGCATGCCGGCCACGAACAGGGGCAGCACGACCATCGGGAACCGGGCCCAGTGCTCGCGCTGCGCGTACCCGACGGTGTAGATGCCCACGGCGACCGCGACGGCGCCGGTCACGGCGATGAAGAGGCCGCCGAGCGGGTCGACGTCGAAGCGGACCCCGGCGAGCGGCAGCAGCCAGTCGATCCGCAGGTGCCGGGTCGGGCCGAAGATCGCGACCACGCCGAGGACCAGGCCGAGCGCGCCGAGCAGGGTGGTGGCGAGGCCGGAGGCGATGGCTTCGCGGGCGAGGCGAGCAGTGCGGGGACCCTCGCCGAGCTCGGCAGCGGCGGCGGGGAGCACGGTGGTGGTCACTTGCCGGTGACCGAACGCAGTGCGGTGACGATCTGGTCGGGCGTGGGCGGGCAGCCGGGCACCTGGACGTCGACGTCGATCACGTCGGCGACCGATCCCACGACGCCGTACGCCGTCGCGAACACGCCGCGGTTGCACGCGCAGTCGCCCACCGCGATGACGACCCGGGGCTCGGGCACGGCGGCGAGCGTGTTGAGCAGCGGCTCATGCATGTTGTGCGTGACGACCCCGGTCACGATCAGCCCGTCGGCATGGCGCGGCGAGGCGATCAGGCGCGCGCCGTACTGCTCGGCGTCGTAGACGGGCGAGAACGCACCGGCGAGCTCCAGCTCGCAGCCGTTGCACGAGCCGGCGTCGACGTGCCGCAGCTGGAGCGATCCGCGCACGCCGGTCGGGGGTGCGACGGTCGGCTCGGGTGCAGCGGGCGCGGGCTCCACGATCCGCCCGACTCGGCGGATCTTGCCGATCCAGGTCATGCGTCCCTACTTTCGTGTGCGGCTCAGCGGTGCGACGAGGTGCCGGCCGGGACCGCCGGAGCGGTCAGTTGCTCGTGGTGGGCTCGCTGGCGGACTGGAGGTCCTTGAGGAGGTCCATCTGCTCGGTGAGCAGCCCCGTCAGCACCTTCCGGGCAAGCAGGAGCAGCGCCGCGATGTCCGGCGAGGCCATCGAATAGATCACGGTGTTGCCCTGCTTGCGGGCGACGACGACGCCGGCCCGGCGCAACACGGCGAGCTGCTGCGACAGGTGCGAGGCCTCGAGCCCGAGCTCGGGCATCAGCTCACCGACCGAGTGCTCACCGGTGGCGAGGAGCTCGAGGATCCGGATCCGAGCGGGGTGTCCGAGGGTCTTGAAGAACTCGGCCTTCAGCTTGTCGATCGGCTCAGGCATCGGGGCACCGCCCTTCCCGCTCGAGGTCCGTGAAGAACATAAGTTCTTCAATCAATCAGTTGATGAGTTCATCATACGCTTGATTCGGGTCGCCCGCCGCACCTGGTGACAGCTGGACGGCGTCGAGCATGGGGCCCAGCGGGCGAGGCGGGCGCCGCTCGACGCTCCCGGTCAGGAGACCAGGACGGCCTCGGGCTGCTGGGGGCCGGGCTGGTAGGGGCACGCGGGGTCCTCGCCCAGCGGGTCGCCGCTCGCAGCGAACGCGCGGGCGCGCGAACCCCCGCACAGGTCGGCGTACTCGCACCGACCGCACCGACCGGTGAACTCGGCCGCGCGGATCTGGCGCAGCAGCGGGTTGTCCTGGTAGATCTCGGCGATCGGCGTGGTCTTCACGTTGCCGAGGGGCTCCGGCAGGAACCCGGCCGGGTAGACCTCGCCGTCGTACGCGACGAAGACGATGCCCTTGCCGTCGCGGGTGGCGGCGGTGTGCGCCCGGGCCCGACCGATCGACGGTCCCATCAGCGTGGCGAGCCGACCGGACAACCGCTCGTACAGCGGGGTGGTCGGGGCGGGGTCACCGGCGAGCCGGCACTTGACCACGCGGCGGAAGAACGGGGCCTCCACCGTGCGGACGATGAACCCGTGCTGCGAGGCGTCGAACAGGAAGTGGCAGATGTCTTCGTGCTCGGCGGGGGTGACCGCCTCGGTAGCCACGCCGCGGCCGACCTGGACCAGGAAGAAGACCTCCCAGATGTGCGCGCCCGCGCTCGAGATCAGGGCGGCGACGTCCGCGAGCTCGTCCACGTTCGCGCGCATCACCGTGGTGTTGACCTGCACGGTCAGCCCGGCGGCGGCGAGGGTGCGGATCGCGTGCACGGTGGCGTCGAAGTGTCCCTCGATGCCCCGCACCCCCTCGTGGGTCGCCGCGAGCGCACCATCGAGGCTGATCGAGACGGCCTTGACCCCGCTCGCGACGATCCGGTCGATCATCTCGGGCGTGAGCGACGGCGTGACCGACGGCGCCAGGGCCGTCGGCAGGCCCAGCCCGGTCGCGTGCTCGACGAGCTCGAACAGGTCCGGGCGCAGCAGGCAGTCGCCGCCGGTGAGCACGAGGATCGGATAGGGCCGCCCGAAGCCGGCCACCTGGTCGATCAGCTCGTGGCCCTGTGCTGTGGTGAGCTCACCGGGCAATGCCTGTTCGGTCGCGCTCGCGCGGCAGTGCCGGCATGCGAGCTGGCACGCGCGGGTGGTCTCCCAGAAGACCAGCATCGGGCGGCGCCCGTAGTCCAGCCGGCTGCCCCCCATGATTCCCGTCGCCTGAGTCGGCGTGGCCGTCATCTCCGGTCGAGACTGCACGGTGCTCCTTTGCTGTCCAGACAGGCGGTCCCCGGCTGCCTGGACAGTCTGCGCGTCGAGGCGGCGTGCGGGTCGGGGACGTTGGTCCCTTCCGACCCGGGGCGGTCGCCGCGGCCCCTCTCGTCCGGGACGGGCTCCGGGGCATGACAGAATGGCCTCTGTCAGATGCCCTCTCGGTCTGGTCGATCTGTCCGTCGCAAGGCACATCGTCCCAGGTGAGAGGGCATTTGATTGTCCGGATGCGGCAACGGCCGCGGCCGGGCGCAATCAGGCGGTGAGCCCCAGGACAGCGGTCATGGTGTGGCTCTGCCCGGGTGCGAGGCGCACGGCGTCCGTGCGGATGTTGCACGTCTCGACGCACACCATCGTGGTCCACTCGTCATCGCCGAAGTCGGCCATTGCCGCGGACTTGTCGACCCAGGGGTTCCACACCACGGTCGAGCCCGAGCCCAGCTTGTCGATCCTGACCCGTCGCCCCACCGCGCCGTCGACCACCCCGCCGTCGACCACCGCGCCGTCGACCACCGCGCCATCGACCACCGTCGCCGCGCTGCGAGTGCCGAGGTAGATGCGGTCGGTCTCGCCGGCGAACCGCACCGGACCATCCTCGCCCGCCTGCGGATCTGGACCACCGAGCCGGTCCAGGAACGGCGCGCCCTCGAGCCCGGTGACCTCGGTCGAGGCGATGTCGCTCACGCGCAGGTAGGTGTGCAGCGCTTCCTCGAACATCACGTCGCTCGGGTCGAGGTTCGTGACCTCCAACGCGAGCGTCAGGCGGGCGCCGACGGTCACGGTGTAGCGGGCCTCGAAACGGTGGGGCCACGCGGAGGACCTCGTGGCGGGGGAGTCGGCGAGCCGGAAGGTCGCCACGACGTCGTCACCGTCGTCCTGCGCGTCCGCCAGCTCCCAGTCGAGCAGCCGCGCGAAGCCGTGCGCGGGGGCGGCCGCGTCGCCGTCGTGCGCGCCGAACCACGGGAAGCACAGCGGCACCCCACCTCGCAGCGGCGCATCGGGCACGTACCGGCTCGCTGCGCTCATCCAGATCACCGGCGCGGCCCCGGCCGGCGCCCAGTGCGTGACGTGCGCGCCGTGCAGGTAGATCTCGGCCGATCCGGTGCGACCGGCGACGAACACCACCGGCAGGCCCCCGTGGCCGGGGCCGACGCGCACAGAGGAGGGCAGGGATGCATGGGCGGGCAGTGCGGATGGCATCGGGTCTCCGGGGTCGGGGCGGGTCAGATGATGCTCCCACCTCGCCACTACCCGGGGATGCGCGTGACCTCGACGGAGTCGACCCGACCCGGGGTGTGGGGACCGCGCAGCGCCGCGAGCAGCCGCTCGATCGCCGCCGGGTCACCGTGCGCGACGACCTCGACGCTGCCGTCGTCGAGGTTGCGCGCCGATCCGGTCAGGCCCAGCCGCGACAGCTGGTCGCGGGTCCACCAGCGAAAGCCGACACCCTGGACACGGCCGCGCACCTTCGCGACACAGGCGGCGTCCGGCACGGGCACATTCTCGAGGCTACTGCTGTCCCGCGCGAGAGGACACTGCTGTCCCGCGCGAGAGGACACTGCTGTCCCGCGCGAGAGGACACTGCTGCCCCGCGCTCGCATCGCAGGACGGAACCGCTCGCGATAGCGTGATGTGGAGCCATGACCTGGGAATCGAACCGGGTGGTCAGGACTCCGGCCGCGGCATGCAGAGCCGTGTGCGCACACCCGTTCGGCGCAGGTCCCGTCGCCTGACAGGGAGTTCTCCGTGATGATCCTTCTTCGCCGTGCACGAAACCGGGCGATTCGCGCGTACCGCACCATCCGCAGTCAGAACCTGCGGGCGCCGTCATACACGTACAAGCGTCACGAGGCGGGCCGGGTGCTCGAGCTCATGCGGGAGTTCAGCTGCTCGGATCCGGTCTTCGCGATCAACGGGAAGGACAAGACCCACGAGTGGGCCCGGGCGCTGGGGGTGCGCATCCCCGACCTGCTCGGCACCTACGCCGAGGTCGGCGACCTTCCCTGGGAAGAGCTCCCGGAGCAGTTCGTTATCAAGCCGTTCCGGGGGTCGACCAGCATGGGCGTGTTCTTGCTCCAGCGCGTCGACGGCGGCTGGCGGGAGCTGCGCTCGGGGCGCGATATCCGACGTCAAGACGTGGAACGGGAGTACCGCGACCTCGTCGCGACCGACGCGATCTCCTCGGCCGTGCTCGTCGAGAAGCTGATCGTGGACCCCCGGATGCCTGGGCTGCCCCCGATCGACTACAAGGTCTACACGTTCTTCGGGCGCGTCGGGTTGATCGTGGCGAAGTCGCACGAGCGGGACTCCGCGGGCGGCGGGGCGGGCTTCCGGATTTTCGACCCGCAGTGGCGCGACCTCAGCTCTGCCTTCTCGGGTGTCCCGCTCGACCCGACGATCCCGCTGCCGGTCCGCCGCCGCGAGCTGCTCGAGCTCGCAAGCCTGGTGAGCTCGGCCGTTCCCCGCGCAGCGCTGCGGGTCGACCTGTTCGAGGACGCCGACGGCGTCGTGCTCGGGGAGATCACGCCCGAGCCCGGCGGCAGGTGGATCGCGCGGCAGGACATCGACCGTGCGCTCGGCGCCATGTGGGAGGAGGCCGAGGCGCGGCTGCGCGTGCGGTTCGCGCGGGCGGGTCAGCTCACCCCCGGTCAGGAGCCGCAGCCGGAGGCGCTGCTCGAGCGGTCAAGTATCCGTGCGCGGACGTGATCGCAGCTGCGCCACCGACGCAGCGCGGCGCGCCCACGTCCCGTCCCGTCAGCCGCCCGCGAACGGCGGCAGCACGTCGAGCGTGGCACCGTCGCGCAGGGTGGCCTCACGGGTGTGCTGGTGGACGCCGTCGACCATGACGCTGCTGGCCGCGATGACGCGGGTCAGCGCGGGGCCGCGGCGGTCGCCGGCACCGCCGAGCGCATCGGCCACGGTGGAGCCGACCGGCAGCGCCGCCTGCTCCTCCTCGACGCCGGCTGCGGCGCCGGCTCCCGCGAAGTACCGCAGCGTGACCATCAGGGTGTCGGGCATGGGGTCCTTCTCACGGAGGTCCGCCCGGTGGGGGCGGCGGGGTCAGGCAGGTTCAGGAGGGCGGCGCGGGCTGGCTGGCCCAGGCCAGGATGCCACCTTCGAGATGCACGACGTCGTATCCCTCGGCTCGTGCGATCGCCAGCACCTCCGCGGAGCGGATCCCGGACGCGCAGTGCAGGATCAGCGGCCGGGCGCGGTCGAGGGTGGCGAACGCGGAGCCGTCGATGAATCCGCCCCGCGGCAGCAACCGGGCCCCCGGGATGGCCACCTCGGCGTGCTCGGACGGCTCGCGAACGTCGACGAGGTCGAAGTCGTCGGCGCCGAGAGCGCGCTGGGCGATCCGCTCGGCGAGTCGACGCGCCGAGATCACGAGGCCGGCGGGAAGGGGCGTGGGCGCCGGCACCGCGCACGCGATCTCGATGTCGGCGAGGTCACCGATCGGAGCGCGGTCCGGGTCCGGGCGCACCGTGATCTCGCGCCAGCGCGTCGTCAGGGCATCGAAGGTCAGGAGTCGGCCCAGCAGCGGCTCGCCGACGCCGGTGATCAGCTTGACGGCCTCGTTCGCCATCACCGAGCCGATCGCCCCGCACAGCACCCCGAGCACGCCGCCCTCGGCGCAGCTCGGCACGGTGCCCGGCGCGGGAGGCGTGGGGAAGACGTCGCGGTAGTGGATGCCCTCGTAGCCGGACCCGGCGGGGGGATCCGCCCAGAACACCGAGGTCTGCCCGTCGAAGCGGTAGATCGACCCCCATACCAGCGGGAGCCCGAGCAGCACGCACGCGTCGTTGACCAGGTACCGGGTGGCGAAGTTGTCGGTGCCGTCCACGACCAGGTCGTAGCCCCGCAGCGTCTCGATCGCGGTGGCGGCGTCGAGTCGGAGGTCGTGCTCCTGCACGTGGACCAGCGGGTTGAGCCGTTCGACCGCGTCGCGTGCGCTCGCGGTCTTGGCCCGGTCGACGTCGGGCGTGCCGTGCAGCACCTGGCGCTGGAGGTTGGACTCGTCGACCACGTCGGAGTCGACGACCCCGAGCGTGCCGACGCCCGCAGCGGCGAGGTACAGCAGCACGGGGGAGCCGAGCCCGCCGGCGCCGACGACCAGCACCCGCGCGTTCTTCAGCCGGCGCTGCCCCTCGTGCCCGATGCCAGGCAACGTGAGGTGGCGGGCGTAGCGCTGGACCTCATGCGGGGTGAGCTCGGGTGCGGGTTCGACGAGGGGCGGGAGAGCCACGGTGTCCTTCTCAGTTCCTGGCACGGGTGAAGTCGGACCACGCTAGCCCGCCGCTCCGTCAGGTGCGTCACCGTTGACGAGCGCTGACTCCCGGCGGGAGGTCAGCGCTCGGACGTGCCGTGTGCGGAGGGCTCAGAGCATCTGGGTGATGCAGAGGAAGTTGCCTTCCGTGTCCCGGAACCAGGCAGCCCTGGTCTCGTCGGTGGTCGCGACACCGTTCACCGTCTTCATGCCCGGGATGTCGTAGTCCTCGAAGACGACTCCCCGAGCTCGGAGCCGGGCCATGTCGGCATCGAGATCGTCGGTCATCCAGCTCATCTGGGTGTTGCGGGCGGTGCCCGCGTTGGGCGTCTCGTAGATCTCGAACCCGGTGTTCTCGCCGTACCGGTACATGAGGAGCCCAGCGTGCTCCTCGACTGGGTCGAGGTCGAGCGCGGCGTGGTAGAACTCCCGTGCTCGCTGCAGATCCGCCGCCGGCAGGACAGTATGAAGATCCTTCAACATGGGACTACTCCTTCCGGTTCCGGACGTCCCGCCCGCGGGGTCGGCCGTTCCGCTCCGTCAGACGACGTCGTCCGTGACGGGTAAGAATTTTACGCCGGTGGCCCTGCTCTCGGCTATGGCCTGCGCCTCGACCGACGCCCGACGCGGCGAGCCCGGGGGCGGAGCGATGCTCAGGCGGTGGCCGCCGGCACGCCGACCATCTCGGCGCTGCGGTCCCAGAGCTCGCGCGCGAGGTCGGCGTCGTCGGCCTGCTTGTTCGTGCTCGCGAGCTTCTTCCTGGCGTAGTACGCGCCCGAGGTCCAGGCGGTGCCGGGCTCACTCGTGGCCAGCCACACCAGGTCCTCGGCGCCCCGGTCCGGCGAGATCAGCACGAGCCGCTTGAGGGGCGTGTGGTAGACGAACCGCAGGACGCTGGTGGTGTCCGAGGCGAAGCTGGTCGCGACGTTCCCCGGGTGGAAGGCCGCCGTCGAGATGCCCGCGTCGTGGAAGCGCCTGTGCAGCTCGCGGGTGAAGAGCACGTTGGCGAGCTTGCCGTCGCCGTAGGCCTTGGTCGGGGAGTAGTCGCGCGCGTTGTCGAGGTCGTCGAGGTCGAGGTGCCCGAACCGCTTCGCAGCCACGCTCGAGGTGTTCAGGACCGACGCCCGACTCGCCACCAGCGTGTCCATGAGCAGGTTCGTCAGCAGGAACGGTCCGAGGTGGTTCACCTGGAAGGTCTTCTCGAACCCGTCCGTGGTGGTCTCGGGCGCACCCATGAGGCCACCGGCGTTGTTGGCCAGGACGTCGATCCGGGGGTAGGCCGCACGCAGGCCCGCGGCGAGCTCGCGGACCGAGTCGAGCTGCGCGAAGTCGGCGACGAACGAGTCCGCGCCGATCTCGGCCGCGACGGCCGTGGTCTTCGACCGCGACCGGCCGACGACGACGACGGTCTCGCCCTGCGCGGTGAGGCGGCGGGCTGCGGCGGCTCCGATGCCGTCGCTGGCGCCGGTGATGATGATGGTGCGTCCAGGCATGGTCCGCGCTTTCGGGTGGGTCGATCGGGCTGGGTCGCCGCGGGGGCGAGGTCAGATTGTGGCAGGTCAGACGGCGAGCAGCTCACGAACCAGGGCCGGCAGCGCCTCTTGGATCGGGCGCCGCTCGACCCTGTCCGCGAGGTGGTCGTACGGAGTCGGTTCGGCGTTCACGATCACCACGCGCGCCCCTGCCTCGGCGGCCACCGTGGTCAAGCTGGCGACCGGTTGCACGGTCAGGGTCGAGCCGATCACGACGAAGACGTCGCAGCCGGCCGCCGCCTCGATCGCCGCGTCGAACACCGCGCTGGGCAGCGGCTCGCCGAACATCACGACGTCGGTGGCCAGCAGGCCGCCGCAGCCGGTGCAGTGCGGGTCGGGTTCGGCATCGAGGCGGGCCAGGATGCCGGCCGTGGGTTCGGCGGCGCCGCACCGCAGGCACCGCGACCCGGTCAGGCTTCCGTGCAGCTCAAGCACCTTGCCGACCGACGAGCCGGCCCGCTGGTGCAGGCCATCGAAGTTCTGCGTGCAGATGGCGCGCAGGGCACCGGCCCGCTCGAGGTCGACGAGGCTCGCGTGCGCCGGCGTCGGTTCGGCCCGCCAGACCGGGCTGTCGCGCCACATCTGCCAGGTCCGCCGCCGGATGGCGGCGTCGGTCACGTAGCGGCTGTGCTCGAGCAGCTGGGCCGCCGCCGGGTCGCGCGTCCACACGCCGTCGGGGCCGCGAAAGTCCGGGATGCCGGAGCCGGTCGAGATGCCCGCGCCGGCGAGGACGGTGACGACGGGGGCGTTGCTTTCACGTCGTGCTGCTGGTGGGGCCACGTCCTCGACGGTACCGCCGTGCCTCGTCGGGTCAGGCCGGCTGCAGCCGCGGGTCGACGACGCCGTCGCACACCCACCGGCGGACCACCTCGGTGAACAGGCCGGCGTCCTCGATGCTCCAGGCGTGGTGCATCCCCGGCGCGATCCGGCAGGTCGCGTGTGGCACGGCCCGGCGCAGCGCGGGGAACGAGGATCGGACGACGGCGGCCTCGCGCCCCCCGGCGATCGCGAGCAGCGGGCCCCGGTAGCGGTCGAGTCCGGTCGGCACGCCGCCGTCGTAGACCTCCCGCATCAGCCGCACGGCATTGGCCCGGCTGACGGTCAGCCCGTGCGACACGAACAGCTCGCGCGAGTCCGCGGGCAGGCCGAACGCCCGCGCCTGCACCCGCCAGAACCAGCGCCGGTCCCAGAACCGCAGCTGCAGGTCGGCCAGCGCCCGCGTGCTGCCGTGCACCCCGGCGAGGGGGACCCCGCTGATCAGGGCCGAGTGCACGACGTCGGGGTGACGCGCCAGCAGGCGGGTGGTGACCACCCCGCCGAGGGAGAGTCCCACGACGTGGGCGCGGCCCCCGCGGGCGAGGTCGGCGATCGTGGCCGCCAGATCGTCGGCAGCGGCATCGAGGTCGCGCCAGGTCTCCGCGGCGCGCGCGCCGAAACCGGGCAGGTGCGGAGTGAGCACGTGGAAGTCCGCGAGTCCGGCGACCTGCGGCTCCCACATCCAGTTGGCGACGTTGCCGCCGTGCACCAACGCGATGGTGGTGCCGGCGTGCGGACCGGCGGACGGGTGCTCGACCGGGTACGGAGGCGTGGTCGGCGCCGGGCCGGGTGCGGCCGCCGTCACGGCAGGTCCTGCTCGACCGTGTCCAGCCAGGCCAGCTCGGCCTTGGTGTGGGCGATGCCGTTGTCCAGCGTGGCGATCGTCAGGTACCGCGCCCGGTCGGCCTCCGCCGGGCGCAGGCTCTCGCGCTTGTCCGTGAAGCGGGTGAGCATCGCCTCGGCCTCGGCGCGACGCTCGCGCAGCAGGTCGAGCACCTGGGCGCGCGGCAGGTTTCCGGCGAAGAACACGCGCGCGAGGAACGGCTCGCGGGCCGCGTGCGGCGTCGGTTCCGAGGTGAGCCACTCCAGGAGCACCGCCTGGCCGGCCGGGGTGATGTGGTGCTCCTGGCGGTCGGGGTAGTTCGCCTGGGGCACGACCTCGACCGTGGCATAGCCCTCGGCCACGAGAGTGTTGAGCGTGCGGTAGATCTGGGCCTTGTCGGCGGCCCAGAAGTGGCTGATGCTCGAGTCGAAGACCTTCTTGAGGTCGTAGCCCGTCATCGGGGCGAGGTTGAGCAGGCCGAGGACGAGACGCGCCAGGATCATGCTCTAGTAGAGCACGCAATTAGTCGACATGACAACTATGGCGACGACCGGTTCCTGGTCATCGGGCCCGGGATCGGTGTCGTTGACCTAGTGTTTCGCCCGTGATCGCTCAGAACCCCCCGCAGGATGCCCGTCGTGGCCTCGCCCGTCACGACGTGCCCGACGCGCTGCGCAACGACGTCCGCCTGCTGGGCGGTCTCCTCGGAACCGTGCTGCGCGAGGCCGGCGGTGCGGAGCTTCTCGCCGACGTCGAGCGGCTGCGGGAGCTGACGATCCGCGCGCACGACGAGCAGGGGATGGACGCGCTGCTCGAGGCCGAGGCGCTCGTGGAGGGCTTCTCGCCGGCCCGGGCCGAGCAGGTCGCGCGGGCGTTCACCTGCTACTTCCATCTGGCGAACCTGGCCGAGGAGTACCACCGCGTGCGCACACTGCACGGCCGGGAGTCGGTCCTCGCGCCGCACGAGCTGTCCTCCGACGACTCCCTGCCGGCTGCGGTGGCCGAGCTCGCCAAGGAGATCGGGTTCGACGCCGCCATCGCGCGCCTGCAGGAGCTGGAGTTCCGTCCGGTCGTGACGGCACACCCCACCGAGGCGCGCCGCCGCGCGGTGGCGAGCGCGATCCGACGGATCTCCGACCTGGTCGCCGAGCGCGATGCGCTGCACGTGGGCGGAACCTCCCTGGCCGAGAACGAGCGGAGCCTGCTCGCCGAGATCGACGTCCTGTGGCGCACCTCGCCGTTGCGGGCCGCCAAGCCGATGGTGCTCGACGAGGTGCGCACCGTCATGGCGGTCTTCGACGCCACCTTCTTCGAGGTGTTCCCCGAGGTCTACCGGCGGCTCGACGACTGGCTGCAGGCCGATGCCGCCGGTGCCCAGGCTCCGATCGTCCGCCCGTTCATCCGCCTGGGTTCCTGGATCGGCGGGGACCGCGACGGCAACCCCAACGTCACGCCGGACGTGACCCGGGCCGCCGCGGTGATCGCGTCCGAGCACGTCCTGACGGCCCTTGAGGAGGCAGCGCGGCGCACGGGCCGCGCGCTCACGCACGACGGGCACGGCACGCCGGCCTCGGCCGAGCTCCTCACGCTCTGGCAGCGCCAGCGCGAGCTGTCCGAGACGCTCACCTCGACGGTCGCCGACAGCTCGCCGAACGAGCCGCACCGCCGAGCCCTGCTCGTGGTGGCGGCGCGGATCGCCGCGACCAAGCGTCGCGACGCCGACCTGGCGTACGCGCGCTCGGAGGACCTCCTGGCCGACCTGGCCGTGGTGCAGCGTTCCCTGGTCGCCGCCGGCGCGCCCCGCGCCGCCTACGGAGACCTGCAGCGCCTGATCTGGCAGGTGGAGACGTTCGGGTTCCACCTGGCCGAGCTCGAGGTGCGTCAGCACTCCCAGGTGCACGCCGCCGCGCTCGCCGAGATCGCCGAGCTCGGCATCGACGGTCCGCTGTCGGCCCGCACGAGCGAGGTGCTGGACACCTTCCGCTCGATCGGCGCCGTCCAGCGGCGCCACGGCGTCGAGGCCGCGCGGCGCTACATCGTGTCGTTCACGCAGCGCCCGGAGCACATCGCGGCGGTGTACGAGCTCGCCGACCTGGTCTTCCCCGATCCCGCGCAGGCGCCGGTGATCGACGTCATCCCGCTGTTCGAGACCTTCGCCGACCTCGCCGCCAGCGTGGACATCCTCGAGGCGATGCTCGACCTCCCGGCCGTGCAGCGACGCCTGGCGAGCAACGGTCGCCGGGTCGAGATCATGCTCGGCTACTCCGACTCCTCCAAGGACGTCGGCCCCGTGGCCGCGACGCTCTCCCTCGATGTCGCCCAGAGCCGGATCACCGAGTGGGCCGGGCGGCACAACATCACCCTCACGCTCTTTCACGGTCGCGGCGGCGCCCTCGGTCGCGGGGGCGGCCCGGCCAACCGCGCCCTGCTCGCCCAGCCGCCCGGTTCGGTCGACGGCCGGTTCAAGGTCACCGAGCAGGGTGAGGTCATCTTCGCCCGGTACGGCGACCCGGTGATCGCTGCGCGGCACATCGAGCAGGTGGCGGCCGCCACGCTGCTCGCCGGCTCGCCCGCGCTCGGCCAGCGGAACGCGGCCGCCACGGCGCGGTTCGCCCCGCTCGCCGCCGTGCTGGACGAGACCTCGCGGGCCCGGTTCTACGAGCTCGTCCGCGCCGATGGCTTCCCCGCCTGGTTCGCCGAGGTCACGCCGCTCGAGGAGATCGGGCTGCTCCCGATCGGCTCACGCCCTGCCCGCCGGGGGCTGTCCGTCGAATCGCTGGACGACCTGCGCGCGATCCCCTGGGTGTTCTCGTGGTCGCAGGCCCGGACCAACCTCGCGGGCTGGTTCGGTCTGGGCACCGCGCTCGCCGCCGTCGGCGATCTGGCCGAGCTGCAGGCCGCGTACGCCGACTGGCCCCTGTTCGCGACCTTCATCGACAACGTCGAGATGTCGCTCGGCAAGACCGACGAGCGCATCGCGGCCCGGTATCTCGCCCTCGGGGACCGGCCCGACCTGGCGGCTCTCGTCCTCGAGGAGATGCGGCTCACCCGGTACTGGGTGCTTGCCACCACCGGTTCGGACAGCACGCTCTCCCACCGGCGGGTCCTCGGTCGGGCGGTCCAGCTGCGCAGCCCCTACATCGACGCGCTGTCCCTGCTGCAGCTCCGGGCGCTCAAGCGCCTGCGCGGCGGTGTCGCCGCGGACGAGGTCGAAGATGTGCGCCGCCTGCTCCTGCTGAGCGTCAACGGGGTGGCCGCCGGCCTGCAGAACACCGGCTGAGCGCGGTTCGGATGGCGCGCGGGGGGAGAGGTGTTATACCGGAGGTAGCCGTCATCACGGCCAGTTCCTCGGCCAGGGAGCCGGTCACCGCGCGTGCACCGGGATTGCCTGGTCGGTACTCGTCAGCGCTCAAAGGCGTCGCACTGAGGAGAATCGCGTGGTCACACTCGACGAGCGGCCGCCGGACCGCGGCCGCGCAGCAACCCTCCAGCTCGCCCGCCCGGCACCGACCATCGAGGCACCGGCACCCGGACGTGCGCGCAGGTTCGCCGAGCTCGAGGCGCTGATCCGCGCGAAGGAGAGTGACCGGATCCGGCTCGCGTGGGACGTGCCGGAGGCAGACCGCCGGCAGCGGCTGCAGGCGCTGGAGCGCAGTGCGCGGCGGCAGGGCCAGCTCGCCGAGAGCGCACGGCTCGCCGTGGAGCGACGCACCCGCCGCTAAGGTGTCACCATGAACCGACGCCCCTTGCCGCAGATCGTGCTCGGGGTCGTCATCGTCGTCGTCGGCGTGGTGGGGCTGCTGCGCGCCATGGGGCTGGTCGATCTCAGCCTCGACGATCTCTTCTCGACCTGGTGGCCGCTGGCGATCATCTTGGTCGGTCTCGCCGCGCTGGTCGCGGCACCGCGCGCCTGGATCGGTCCGACCCTGATCGTGACGGTCGGGCTGCTCTTCCAGCTGGACAACCTGGACCTGCTCGACGTGGCTGTCGGGGAGCTCCTGTGGCCGCTGGTGATCATCTTCGTCGGCCTTTCGCTGCTGACGAACCTCGGCACGCGCGGCACGGACGACCGGACGATCAACTCCGCGGTGATCTGGTGGGGCTCCGCACGCCGGACGACGTCGCAGCAGTTCGAAGGTGGCAGCCTCAGCGCGATCATGGGCGGCATCGAGGTGGACCTTCGTCAGGCCGGTCTCGCCGACGGTGCGGAGATCTCGGTCTTCACCTTCTGGGGCGGCGTCGAGATCAAGGTCCCGCCGACCTGGCGCGTGCAGGTCAGTGGGCTTCCGGTGCTCGGCGGGTGGGAGAACAAGACCGTGCCCCCCGCTGATCCCGAGGCCCCCGTGCTCACGGTGCACGTCACGGCGATCATGGGCGGCGTCGAGATCAAGGCCGGCGACTGATCAGGCCCGGCAACTGATCAGACCCGGCAACTGACGGGTCAGAGCCCGGCCTGGTCGAGGGCGTCCTGCAGGGACTGGACGTAGCCGTTGCTGGTGTACGTCGCGCCCGAGACCATGTCGATGCTCGCGGTGCCCGCGTCCACGGCCTCCGCATTGAGGATCGGGATCGCGTACGAGTTGATCTGCTGGTCGTGCCCGTCGGAGTCCGGGTAGTCGATCGCCTCGGCGGCGGTGAGCACGCCGTCGGTGACGGTGATGCGGACCTGCACGTTCCCGAACCGGGTCGAGGCGGCCGCGCCGTCGTACGTCTGGGTCGTGCTCGCCCCGGTGTCGACGGAGGCGGCCGACGCGGTGGTCGACCCGCTGACGATCGAGGTCGCGGCCGACCGGCTCACGCTCGCCGAGTAGGAGAGCAGCAGCGCGACACCGGTGAGCGTGGTGCCGGTGGCGAGGACGATGCGGCGCACCGGGTCCCGCTTCACGAGCGGGACCGATCGCCGGTGAGGGCGCGACGGGGTCGACCGTCGAGGAGCGGAGCGGGACGAGCTGTCGTGGTGGTCATGGGATCGACGATGCCGCAGGGCGCTGAAGGCATGCTGTTGGTCTGCTGAGAATCCCCTTTGCCCGGCCGGACCCCACCCTGCCCCTCGCTAGGGGTTCGTGATCTCGGCTTCGATCGTTGCGGCGGCCTCGGCGCTCAGCGCGTGCTTGGCGATCCGCTCGTAGCCCTCGAGACCCGCCTCGAGCCGCTCGATGACCTTGTCCTCGGCGATCGCGATGATGGCCGACGTCCCCGGCTCGAGGCTCTCGCCGATCGCCTTGAGGTCCTCGTCCTTGAAGCCCTTGTCGCGGATCTTGCCCCAGACCCCGCCGCCCGCGCCGCCGATGAGGGCGCCCGCGATGATGCTCGGGGGAAAGATCAGCCCGACCAGGCCACCGACGACCGCGCCGCGCGCGGCCCACTTCTTCCCGCTCGGGTCGGCCGTCTCCTCGAACTTGACCTTGCCGTCGGTGTGGCGCACGAGCACGGCGGCGTCGATCAGGTCGATCGCCCCCGCCCGGTCCATCTCCCGGAAGTCCTGCAGCGCGATGGCCGCCTGCGGCTCGTTGTCGAACGCCGCGACGAACAGCTGCACGGTGGTGTCGGTCATCTTGCTGCCTCCTTGAACCGGTACGGGGACTGTCCCCTCGAACCGTCGTAGCCCCACCGGACCTGTGACGCCAGCCGACCGGGGTGGCCGGCCCCGCTCCTCTCACCCGCAGGGGATGAGGACCCCCGCTCCGGCACCGGACGACGCTGAATGTTGTCCACAGCGAGAAGGAGTTGACATGACTGACATGAGGCGGGAATCCTCGCGCGACACCTCCGTGGAGAACACGTCGTGGCAGACCGAGCGCGGACCCACCGGCTGGGTCGGCTGGATCGCCTTCGCCGGCACGATGATGCTGCTCCTCGGCACCTTCCACGTGATTCAGGGGTTCATCGCGCTGTTCCAGACCGAGTACTACCTGGTGGGCGAGAACGGCCTGACGGTGAACGTCGACTACACCCAGTGGGGCTGGACGCACATCGTCCTCGGCGCCCTCGCGGTAGCCGCCGGCCTCGGGCTGCTGGTCGGGCAGATGTGGGCCCGGGTCATCGCCGTCATCATCGCGTTCGTCAGCGCCGTCGTGAACATCGGGTTCATGGCCGCGTACCCGGTGTGGTCGACGATCATGATCGCCATCGACGTGCTGGTGATCTGGGCCGTCATCGTGCACGGCCGGGAGATGAAGTCGATCGACGCCTGACCGGCGGCTCAAGCGCATCTTTGGCTGAATCTGAACCGCCAGGGCGCACCGTGCTCGGCGCGCCCCGGCGGTCCGGTGCTCTGCACCCATGAGCATCGACCAACCCGAGGGAGGAACAGCACATGACAATCGGACCTGTTCAGCTACTGGTCCTGGGTTTCGACCACCCCGACTTCCGGGGCGAGATAGTCGACGAGCTCGAGCGGCTCCGCGACTCCGACGTCGTGCGGGTGATCGACGCACTGGCCGTCTACAAGGACACTGCCGGTGACATCGAGGTCATGCACCTGAGCAACCTCACCAAGGACGACGCGATCGAGCTCGGCAGCACGATCGGCGCGCTCATCGGCCTCGAGATCGAGGGCGACCGGGGCATCGACATCGGCGCGGCCGCCGGCGCGGAGGCCGGGGCCGAGGGCCTCGAGGTCTTCACGGACGAAGAAGCCTGGGACGTCATCGACGACATCCCCGCGGGCACCGCCGCTGCGCTCATCCTGCTCGAGCACCGGTGGGCGGTCCCGTTCCGCGACGCGGTAGCCCGGGCCCACGGGTACCGGATCAGCGACGGGTTCATCAGCCCGCTCGACCTGGTCACCCTGGGCCTGCACACGGTCGAGGAAGCCCAGCAGATCGACGCGATGAGCTCCGGAGCCCGATAGCACCACCAGCCCGCACGCGGACCCGTCCAGGTGGAAGGAGGTCGCCATGTTCGCATCACGCAGGGTGGCGCGGCGCACATCTCGCCGAGTCGCGCGGCGCCGCTAGGTCGCGCACGTCTTGGACACATCGAACGTCCCGGTCCCGGGGCATCGGCATCGCCGATCGCCACGGGACCGGGCCCGAGTTCTTCCGATCTTCCCGAGCACCCGTTCCCCAGCCCCAAGGAGTACGACATGTCCGAACTCATCGTCATCGGGTACGACGACCAGCAGACTGCCACGTCCGCGTACAACGAGGTGATCGGCCTCCAGAAGGACTTCGTCGTCCAGCTCACCGGGCTCGCGCTCGTGCAGGTGGACTCCGCCGGCAAGACCCACGTCGAGACCCCGACCAAGATCGTCGGCGTCTCCGCCGCATCCGGCGCGCTCTGGGGCATGATCATCGGCCTGCTCTTCCTCGTCCCGTTCGTCGGTCTCGCGCTCGGTGGTGCGATGGGTGCCCTCATGGGCAAGCTCGGCAAGTCCGGTGTGAACGACGAGTTCCGGTCGCAGGTGAAGTCGCTGCTCAAGCCGGGTGGAGCCGCCGTCGTCGTGATGGCGTCGAAGATCACCGAGGACAAGTTCGCCGATGCCATGAGCAAGTACGGCGGGACGCTGCTGAAGACCTCGCTCTCGGAGAGCGACGAGAAGGAGCTCGCGCACGAGCTCTCGGAGGGTGCAGGCGCCTGACAGTCGCCTGGACCTGAGGGCGCGGGCACCCCGCGAACGCGGAAGATGGCAAAGGAGACGGCCGTGCGTGGTTCTGTGATCGGGTCGAGCTCGGGGGCTGTGGCGAGCCGGGAGGAGCGGGCGACCGCCGGGAGAGCGGTCCGCGACCGGGTGCCTCTCGCGGCGCAGGCCGCGCTCGTGACGGCCGGTCGGTCCGACCCGGTGGCGCAGCTCGAGGGCCAGGCCGCCAGCCGGGTCCCCGAGCTCGTCCCGATCCGGTACGGGCGCATGCTCGACTCGCCGTTCACCTTCTACCGCGGCGGCGCGCTGATCATGGCGTCGGACCTGTCGCAGAGCCCGCACTCCGGCTTGATCGTGCAGCTGTGCGGCGACGCCCATCTGAGCAACTTCGGGGTCTACGCCTCGCCCGAGCGCAAGCTCGTCTTCGACGTCAACGACTTCGACGAGACGCACCCCGGACCGTTCGAGTGGGACGTCAAGCGGCTCGCCGCGAGCCTGGAGGTGGCCGCCCGGGGCAACGGGTTCTCCGCGAAGAAGTGCCGCAAGGTCGTCCTGCAGGCGGTTGCCGGGTATCGCGACACGGTGACCAGCTTCTCCCACCGGGGCAACCTCGAGGTCTGGTACTCCCATCTCGACATGGAGGAGCTGCTGCCTCAGATAGGTCAGCAGCTCGATGCCAAGCGCGAGACCCGGATGAGGTCCATGCTCGCCAAGGCGCGAACCCGGGACAGCGTGCAGGCGCTCGCCAAGCTGACGACCATGGTGGACGGCCGCCCCCGCATCGTCAGCCAGCCGCCGCTGGTCGTCCCCGTCGAGGAGCTGTGGGGCGAGGACGAGGCGAAGGTGACCTACGAGCGGTTGACGAAGCTGCTCGGGTCGTACCGGCGGACCCTCCAGTCCGACCGTCGTCACCTGCTCGAGCAGTTCACGCTGGTGCAGATCGCGCGCAAGGTCGTCGGGGTCGGGAGCGTGGGCACCCGCGCCTGGATCCTGCTCTTCGAGGGCCTCGACGGCACCGACCCGCTGTTCCTGCAGGCGAAGGAGGCTCAGAAGTCGGTGCTGTCCGGCTTCACCAAGGCGAACGGCTTCAAGAACCAGGGCGAGCGGGTCGTGGCCGGCCAGCACCTGATGCAGGCGACGAGCGACATCTTCCTCGGCTGGGACCGCGTGCTCGGTCCCGACGGGGTCGAGCGCGACTTCTACCTGCGCCAGCTCCGCGACGGGAAGGCGTCGGCCATCGTCGAGAGCCAGGCTCCCGACACGATGGGCCTGTACGGACGGCTCTGCGGGCAGGCGCTGGCCCGCGCACATGCGCGGTCGGGGGACCGGGTCGCGATCACCGGGTACCTGGGGGAGGGGGACGAGTTCGACCAGGCGATCGCCGACTTCGCCACGTCCTACGCCGACCTGAACGAGCTCGATCATGCCCTGCTCGTGGAAGCCGTGCGCTCCGGTCGGGTGACCGCGCAGAGCGGGATCTAGTCGATGGGCCCGCGCCTGTCGACCGGGTGACGGGGGCCGCCGTGACCGACGACGCGCGGTCGTCCCGAGGTGCGGTCCCGGTGCACCGCCGTGGGGAGCATCGCTGGCCGATGGCCATCGCCGCCCTGACCGCCGGAGTGCTGCACCAGTTCCTCCCGGCGGACTTCCGGGTGTCGCCCCACTGGGTGTACCCGTCCGTTCTCGTCGTGTTCCTGGTGCTGCTGGTCGCGGGCGACCCGGGCTTGATCGACCGGGACCGGCGGTGGCTGCGGGTGACCACCGGGCTGCTGATCGCGCTGATCACGTCGGTGAACGTGATCGCCGCCATCCGCCTGGTCGCCGGCATCCTGCGACCGGGATCGTTCGACACCGCCGGCCCGCTGCTCGCCATCGGCGCGATCGTCTGGCTCATCAACATCCTCACGTTCGCGCTGTGGTTCTGGGACCTCGACGGCGGCGGTGCGAGCACTCGGGCTGCGCGTGGGGCGACCAGCAATCCGGCGTTCGTGTTCCCCGAGATGACCAACGCCACGCTCGTCCCCGCCACCTGGTACCCGCAGTTCGTGGACTACCTCGCGCTCTCGTTCAACACCGCGACCGCGTTCGGGCCGACGGACGTGTCGGCGGTGAAGCGCTGGGCCAAGCTCGGGATGATCATCGAGTCGCTGATCTCGTTGTCGTTGGCGGCGCTGGTCGTCGCCCGGGCGATCAACCTCCTGTGAGGCAGACACGCGGGCCTGCGAGGGCAATCTGCCGGAATCGTGCACCCTGGCGCGGTTAGGTTGGGTGCACCATGACGCGCCCGGCCCGTGCCTTCCAGGGAGTCGACGAGGGTCGGCTCGAGCTCGACGCGGTCGTCGGCGTGCTGGCCGATCGGTACACGGTCGAGGCCGGCCGCCCGCGGACCGTGCGTCGTCGTCGGCTCGACACCTTCGACCGGCGCCTGCGGGCCGCCGGCCTGACCCTCGAGCACCACAGCGAACCTCGGGCCCGCCGCGTGGTGCTCGACGGCGCGGACGGACCCTCGACCGACGCGGTCACCGGAGACCTGCGGTGGCCGGCCGGCGCCGAGGTGCTGCGGGCGGGTCGGGTCCGGGACGCGGTCGCTCCGGTCGCCGGGATCCGCGCCCTGCTGGTGGTCTCGGACGAGCGCCACTCGTGGCGGCAGCTCGACCTGCGCGACGCCGACGGCAAGACGGTCGTCCGGGTCGAGCTCGACGAGCCGCTCGCCGTGGTCGGAGGAGCGGGCCGGGTCACCGTGCGGGCGCTGCGCGGCTACGACGAGCACGCGCGCCGGGTCGACCGCCTCCTGACCGGACTCGGTCTGCGCCCGGTCGAGGCCGGCCTGGCCGGGCTGGCGGGGATGCCCGACGGCGACGACCTGGCCGACGACGTCCCGGCGCCCGTCGCCGCGGACGCCCCGGCCACCGCGCTGCTGGCGGCGGCGCTGTCCGGCTTCCTTGCGGTGATGAGGGCGAACCTGCCCGGGGTGCTGGCCGACATCGACACCGAGTTCCTGCACGACTTCCGGGTCGCGCTGCGTCGGACCCGCTCCACCCTCCGGTGGGGACGGGAGGTCCTGCCTGCCGAGTTCCGCAGCGAGTGGGAGCCGGCCTTCGCCGGGCTCGGCGCCCTGACGACGCCGGTCCGCGATCTGGATGTCTACCTGCTCGGCCTGCCTGCCATGTCGGGCTGGCTGGTCGCGGCGGACGCCACCGACCTCGACTCGTTCGGCCGGCATCTCACCCAGCGGCGCGCGATCGCACGCCAGGAGATGGTGGACGGGCTCAGGTCTGCCCGGTTCCGCCGGCTGCTGGCCGGTTGGGAAGGGGCGCTGGTCACGCTGGGTGGCCGTGCGACCGGCACCGCGACCGGCACCGAACGGTCGACGTCGGCCGGGGTGCTGGGCGGTCGCGTCCTCGCCCGGGCCTCCCGGAAGGTCGTGCGGGACGGTGCCGCGATCGGCGCCGGCTCCCCGGCCGACGACCTGCACCGGCTCCGCGGGCGGTGCAAGGAGCTGCGGTACGCGCTCGAGGTGTTCGCCCCGGTGGTCGACCCGCCGCCGTCGCGGCGGGTGGTCGCGGACCTCCGGGGCCTGCAGGACGTCCTCGGCCGGTTCCAGGACGCCGACGTGCAACGTCGCGCGCTGCGTGAGTTCGCCGAGGAGATGCTGACCTCCGGGGTGCCCGCCGCGGCCCTGCTCGCCATGGGGGAGCTCATCGCGCATCTCGACGCCGAGCAGGGCAAGGCCCGGCGCGAGTTCGACCAGGCGTTCACGCGGTTCGTCCGACCGTCAGGACGCGCACCCCTGCACCGACCCGGAGGCGACACATGAGGATCTTCGCGACGTACAACATCAAGGGTGGCGTCGGCAAGACGTCGACGGCGGTGAACCTCGCCTACCTTGCGGCACGCGAGGGGCAGCGCACGCTCCTGTGGGACCTTGATCCGCAGGCCGCCGCGACGTACCTCTTCCGGGTCCGGCCGAAGGTCAAGGGCGGCGCGCACGGTCTGGTCACCGGCCGGCGACCGGCCGAGTCGGTCCTCAAGGCGACCGACTTCGAGAACCTCGACCTGCTGCCGGCCGACTTCAGCTACCGGAATCTGGACCTGGACCTCGACGACGCCAAGAAGCGGACCCGTCGGCTGGGGCAGCTGCTGACCGGCTTCACGGCCGACTACGACGTCGTCTTCCTGGACTGCCCGCCGAGCATCTCGCTGCTGTCCGAGAACGTGCTGCACGCCGCCGACACCCTGCTCGTGCCGCTGATCCCGGCGGCGCTCTCGCTGCGCACGTTCGACCAGCTCAAGACCTTCGTCGCCGAGTCGGCCAAGCCGCGCCCCGAGGTGCTTGCCTTCTTCTCGATGGCCGATCGGCGCAAGCGCCTGCACCGCGAGGTGATCGAGGCGTTCGACGGTGCCGCGGGGGTGGCCACGACCGTGATCCCCGCTCTGTCGATCATCGAGCAGATGGCCGAGCGCCGGGCCCCCGTGCCGGCCTTCGCCCCGTTGAGCCGTGCGGCGCTGAGCTACGAGGCGCTGTGGGCCGAGGTCCGACCTTCCTGACGGGTGGCCGATGGCGACCGTTCGCCGCGCGTCTTGCCGACGGACCGCGGAACTGCGCTGTTACGATTCAGTGGCACGCGCGCAGAGACGTGTCGGCAGCGGTCGAGACGGACGGGGGCGGCGCCAGTGGCCATCACTTCGGCATCGAACGGTAGAGGCACCGGCACGGGGAACGGCAGCGGCAACGGAAGCGGCGCCACCCGACGGGTGACGGCCAAGGACGTCGCGCGCGAGGCCGGGGTGTCCCAGGCGACCGTCAGCTACGTCATCAACAACACCGCGCACCAGAAGATCTCCGACGAGACGCGTGAGCGGGTCCTGGCCGCAGTCGCCGCCCTGCGCTACACGCCGTCGGCCGCCGCCCGGGCGCTGCGGCGGGGGAGCAGCGATCTCGTGCTTCTCGTGCTGCCCGACGTGCCGCTGGGGCCGAACATCGCCCACTTCATGGAGTCGATCACCGACGAGCTCGAACCTCATGGTCTGACCGCGATCACCCGGCGGACGCGCGACTCCACCCCGGTGTCCGGGCTCTGGCGCGAGCTGCGCCCGGTGGCCGTCATCGGGCTGTCCTCGTTCGGCGAGCAGGACGAGCTCGAGATGCGCGAGGCCGGCATCCATGTGGTCAGTGCGCTGCTGTCGCCGGTGTCGGGTCGATCGATGCTGAGCGTGCCGCAGACGCTCGTCGGGCGGATGCAGGTCGAGCACCTGGCAGCGACCGGCCATCGCCGGATCGGGTACGCCGCGCCGGACGACGCCCGGGTGAGCGAGTACTTCCACCTGCGGCTGTACGGGGTGCGCACGGCGTGCCTGGACCTGGGGCTCGACGAGCCGTACGTCCTGCCGGTCTCGCTCGACGTGCCGGCGGGGGAGGCCGCCGTCCGCGCGTGGCGCGCGGGGGAGAACCCGGTGACCGGCGTGTGCGCCTACAACGACGAGACCGCTTTCGCGATCCTGTCCGGGATGTATAGCCTCGGGCTGGCCGCGCCGCGCGACCTCGCTGTGATCGGGGTCGACAACATTCCACTGGCCCAGCTCGCGACCCCGCCGCTGACCACCATCGATCAGAACCTCGAGGCGGTGGCGGCCTTCATGGCGCGAACGATCGTCGCGGCGATCGCCGGTCGGCGTCCGCCGCGGTCCCGCGCGGCCGACGTCGTGACGCTCGTGGTGCGCGAATCTGCCTGACGCGCCCTGCCTGACGCGCTCGCTCTGCCTGACGCGCCCTGCCTGACGCGCTCGCTCCGCCTCGGGTCGACCTGTGGCTCAGATAACGATCCTGTGATGGTTCTTGCGTCCTGGCTTGTCGGGGATTAACGTACTGAAACGAATCACCTACACGCATCAGTAGACCACCGTGGGTCGCGGCGTGCATCTCAAGGGAGAGAAAATGCGCAGACGTTTGCTGGCGGCCGGTGCCGTCGTCCTCGCTCTCGGCCTGGCTGCCTGCTCGGGCGGCTCGTCGGACGAAACCACCTCGAACGGAGCCGCGGAGAGCGGCGGAACCCTCACCCTCGCGCCGATCGTCGTCGCGCAGCCGTGGGACCTCAAGGACGCCGGGCTGGGGAACAACACGATCTACTACCAGCCGGTCTACGACCAGCTGTTCCGGCTCGACCCGAAGGCCGAGGTCGGACCCAACCTGGCCACCGAGTGGACCTACGACGAGACGCTCACGAAGCTCACCGTCACGCTGCGCGACGACGTCACGTTCACCGACGGCGAGGCGTTCAACGCTGAGGCCGTCAAGGCCAACCTGATGAACACCAAGAGCGGCACCAACGAGGCCGCCAACCAGCTCAAGTCGGTCGACTCGGTCGACGTCGTCGACGAGTTCACCGCGACGATCAACCTCAACGCGCCCGACCCGTCGCTGGTCCCGAACCTCGGTTCGACCGCCGGCATGATGGCGAGCCCGGCCGCGATCGGCACCCCGGGGCTGCAGACCACGCCCGTCGGCTCGGGTCCGTACATGATGGACGAGGCGAACACGACCATCGACGCGAAGTACACCTTCGTGCGCAACCCGGACTACTGGAACACCGAGGCGTTCCCGTTCGACACGGTCGTGCTCACGCCGCTCACCGACTCGAACGCCGTCATGAACGCGCTCCAGGCCGGTCAGGTGGACGGCGCCCTGGTCTCCGACCAGAAGAACATCGCCACCCTCGAGGGTGCCGGGCTCAACACGGTCCAGTACGCCTCGGGCGACGTCTCGGGCCTGTACATCTGGGACCGCGCGGGCGTCATGGTCCCCGCGCTCGGTGAGCTGAAGGTCCGCCAGGCGATCAACCTCGCGTTCGACCGCCAGACGATCATCGACACCGCGTTCGGTGGCGCCGGGTCGCTCTCGACCCAGCTGTTCAACCCGGACACGGCTGCCTACGACGCCGAGCTCAACGACACCTACCCGTACGACGTCGACGAGGCCAAGAAGCTCCTCGCCGAGGCCGGCTACCCGGACGGCTTCGAGCTGACGATGCCTGACCTGTCGGCCTTCTCCGCGGGGGCTCAGGCGGCTGTCGTCGAGCAGCTCGCGGCGATCGGCATCACGGTCAATCTCGAGACGGTCCCGCTGGACACGGTCATCAACGACCTGCTCGCAGGCAAGTGGGCCGCCTCCTTCTTCCAGCTCGCCTCGTTCCGCCCGTGGGACACGATCCAGATCCAGCTCACGCCGGACGCCCTCTGGAACCCGCTCAAGTTCGAGGACCCGACGCTCACCGACCTGATCAACCAGTCGCAGCTCGCGACCGGTGCTGACCAGGACGCGCTCTTCAAGGAGATCAACGCGTACACGGTCGAGCAGGCCTGGAACGCGCCGTGGAGCGCGGTGCAGAGCACGTTCGCGTACTCCGACAACGTGCAGGTCACGACGCAGGCGTTCGCGACCTCGCCCGGCCTGTACAACTTCAGCCCCGCCAGCTGACGACCCGGGTGCCCGGGGCGGGGTCGGTCGACACACCGGCCCTACCCCGGGCGCCCGCCCGTTCACCGAATCGCAGCCACACGCAGCCACAAGCAGCCACAAGGGGCAACGATGCTCAGCTTCCTGTTACGCCGGATCGGCTCCGGCCTCGCGCTCATCGTCGTAATCGCGTCGCTCATGTTCGTCCTGATGAACATGACCGGCCAGAACGTCGCGCGGAACATCGCCGGACAGACCGCCAGCGAGGAGCAGGTGGCGGCCAAGTCCGCCGAGCTCGGCCTCGACCAGCCGGTCGTGACCCGCTACCTGGACTGGATCGGGAGCGCGATCCAGGGTGACCTGGGCTCATCGTGGTTCACCGGCCAGCCCGTCACGGACACGATCGGCGCGAAGCTCCCCGTGACGCTGTCGATCCTGCTCGTGGGCCTGCTGGTCGGGACCATCTTCAGTGTCATCATCGGCGTCGCGGCCGCGGTCAAGGGCGGATGGGTCGATCGCGCGGTCCAGCTGCTCGCGATCATCGGGTTCGCCCTGCCCAGCTTCCTCATCGCCCTCGTGCTGGCCGCCATCTTCGCGGTCAAGCTCCAGATCTTCCCCGCGGTCGGGTACGTCGAGCTCGCGGAGTCGTTCAGCGGATGGGCGAAGTCGATCACGCTGCCGGCGATCGCGCTCGCGATCGGGGCGATCGCGGCCACCGCGCAGCAGGTCCGCGGCTCGATGATCGACGTCCTGAAGATGGACTACGTCCGCACGCTGCGCAGCCGTGGCCTGTCGGCGCGGAGCCTGCTGTTCCGGCACGCCCTGCGCAACGCCGCGCCACCTGCCCTGACCGTCCTGTCGCTCCAGTTCATCGGCCTCGTCGGCGGGGCCGTCGTGGTCGAGAAGGTCTTCGGCCTGTACGGCATCGGCACCCTGGTGTTCTCGTCGTCCAGCTCCGGTGACCAGCCCCTCGTGCTCGGCGTCGTGGTGGTCATGGTCCTCATCATCGTCCTCGTCAACCTGCTCATGGATGTCGCGTACGGCTGGCTCAACCCGAAGGTGCGTGTCTGATGACTCTCCCCTCTCCGGATGGCACCGCAGGCGTCGCTCCCGACGCGGCGGCTCTCGTCGGCGTGGCGCTGCCCAAGCGCGCGCACCTCGTCCGTCGCCTCCTGAAAGACCCGACCGCGGTCGTCTCGATCGTGCTGCTGATCGTGATCGCGGCGGCGAGCTTCGCCGCCCCGCTGCTCACCAGCGCCGATCCCGCCGCCCCGTCCCTGGCCAACACGCTCGGGCCGCCCGCGCCGGGCCACCCGCTCGGCTTCGACGGCGTCGGCCGGGACATCTTCGCCCGCCTGCTCTACGGCGGGCAGGTCAGCCTCATCGGCGCCCTGATCGCGGTCTTGGTCGCCGTCGCGATCGGTGTCCCGTCCGGGCTGCTGGCCGGGTACGCCAAGGGCGCGTTCGACGCCGTGGCGAGCTGGACGGCCAACCTCACGATGGCGATCCCGGCCATCGTCATCCTCCTGGTGGTCATGACCGCGCTCGGCGCGAGCACGAGCACCGCGATGATCGTGTTCGGGGTGCTCATGTCGCCCGGGGTGTTCCGCCTCGTGCGCGCCTCGGTGGTCGCGGTGCGCGAGGAGCTGTACGTCGATGCCGCGCGGGTGTCGGGGCTGTCGGACGCGCGGATCATGCGCCGGCACATCCTGCCCGTGGTCGCGGCGCCCACGATCATCCAGGCCGCCCAGATGTTCGGCATCGCCATCATGATCCAGGCGGGTCTGCAGTTCCTGGGGATCGGGTCGTCGGCCGAGTCCTCCTGGGGCTCGATGCTCTCCGACGCCTTCTCGAACATCTACGTCGCGCCGCAGCTGCTCGTGTGGCCGGGTCTGGCCCTGACGATCACGGTCTCCGCGTTCGCGCTGCTCGGCAACGCGCTGCGCGACTCGCTGGGGGCCACGGCCATCAAGCCGTCACGCGCCGCGCGGCGCAAGGCTCGGGCGGCGAAGTCCGCGGCCCGGGTCACACCGTCGGCGAAGACCCCCGCGATCGTGCTCAGCGACGACGCCGCTTCCGACGACGACGACGCCGCTGCCGATGCCGCCACGCCCGAGGCCGACGTGCTGCTGGTGGTCGAGAACCTGCGGGTCGCCTACCCGACGTCCGGCGGCGAGTCGGTCGTCGTGGACGGCATCTCGCTCACCGTGCGCAAGGGTGAGGTCGTCGGCCTGGTCGGGGAGTCGGGCTCGGGCAAGACGCAGACCGCGTTCTCCATCCTGGGTCTGCTGCCCCCCGAGGCGCAGGTCACGGCGCACACGATCTCGTTCGACGGCCGCCAGATCGCCGGCCTCGGGCGCAACGCCATGAACGAGCTCCGCGGGCGCCGCATCGGGTACGTGCCGCAGGAGCCGATGTCGAACCTCGACCCGTCGTTCCGGATCGGCTTCCAGCTGGTCGAGCCCATGCGGCAGCACCTGGGGCTGTCCAAGGCGCAGGCGAAGGCGAAGGCCCTCGGGCTGCTGGCGCGGGTGGGGATCAACGACCCCGAGCGCACGTTCGCGGCGTACCCGCACGAGATCTCCGGCGGCATGGCCCAACGCGTGCTGATCGCCGGGGCCGTGTCGTGCGACCCCGAGCTGCTCATCGCCGACGAGCCGACCACCGCGCTCGACGTGACCGTGCAGGCCGAGGTCCTCGACCTGATGCGGTCCCTGCAGGCCGAACGCGAGATGGGGATGATCCTGGTCACCCACAACTTCGGTGTGGTGGCCGACATCTGCGACCGGGTCGCCGTCATGCAGACCGGCAAGATCGTCGAGACGGCCCCGGCCCGCGAGCTGTTCGCGAACCCGCAGCACCCGTACACCCGGATGCTGCTCGACTCCACCCTCGAGGACTCCGTCCCGCGCCGCGCGCTCGCCGCGGTGGGTGCGGCCGCCACCGGCAGCACCGCCGCCGACACCACCCTCGCCACCGACCCGACGACCCCGACCGGAGAGAGCGCATGAGCGCCGTCACGCAGCACCGGCCAGGTGCGGGAAGATCCGCCGCGACGGACGAACCGCTCCTCGTGGTGGAGAACCTCGTCGTGGAGTATCCGGGCAAGGGCTTCCGGGCCCCGCCGTTCCAGGCGCTCAAGGGGGTCTCGCTGTCCATCCGGGCGGGGGAGACCGTCGGCCTGGTCGGCGAGTCGGGCTCAGGCAAGACCACCCTCGGGCGCGCCGTGCTCGGCCTCGCGCCGGTGACGGGCGGCGAGATCCGGTACGCCGGTGACCGCATCTCCGGGATCAACAAGAAGCAGCGTCGCGCGCTGAGCGACGACCTGCAGGTCGTGTTCCAGGACCCGTACACGTCGCTCAACCCGGCGATGACGGTCAACGACATCCTCACCGAGCCCCTGCTCGTGGCCGGGGTGTCCCGCACCGACGCGAACAAGCGGGTGCGCGACCTGCTCGACCAGGTCAAGCTCCCGCAGGATGCCGGCCAGCGGCTGCCGCGCGAGTTCTCCGGCGGTCAGCGCCAGCGGATCGCGATCGCCCGGGCGCTGTCGCGGGACCCGAAGGTGATCGTGTGCGACGAACCCGTCAGCGCGCTCGACCTGTCCAACCAGGCCCGCGTGCTCGACCTGTTCATCGAGATCCAGGAGCGCACCGGCGTCGCGTACCTCTTCATCACGCACGACCTGTCGGTGGTGCGTCACATCAGCCACCGGGTCGCCGTGATGTACCACGGCGAGATCGTCGAGTCCGGCGACGCCGGCGCGGTGACCTCGACCCCCGAGCACCCGTACACGCAACGGCTGCTGCTCGCCGCACCGGTGCCCGACCCGGTCCGCCAGCTGCAGCGGCGCGCCGACCGGCAGCGCCTCGCGACCCAGCTCGCCGCGCAGGACGAGCAGGCCGGCGCCGGCGTCGGCGGCGACGAGGCCCATTCCACCGATCCTTCCCGAGAGGCCTGACCCGTGCTCAACCCTGCCGTCTGCGGTTTCCACCCCGACCCGTCCGTCGTGCGGGTCGGCGACGACTACTACCTCGCGTGCTCGAGCTTCGAGTACTTCCCGGGCATCCCGCTGTTCCACTCGACCGACGCAGAGCACTGGACCCCGATCGGGCACGTCGTGACCCGCCCCGGGCAGATCGCCGTCGAGCACGTCCCGACCGGCGGCGGGGTCTGGGCCCCCACGATCCGGCACCACGACGGGCTGTTCTGGATCACCGTGACCGACGCGATGGGCCGCGGCGCGCTGATCTTCACCGCCGAACGGGCCGAGGGGCCGTGGAGCGACGGCCTGGCGATGCAGGGCGCGCCCGGAATCGACCACGACATCGCGTGGGACGCCGACGGCGCCTGCTACGTGACGTTCTCCGGGCTCAACCTCGAGGGCGAGGACATCGGCCGGCACCTGGGCATCCAGCAGGTGCGGATGGACACGACCACCGGGCTCGCGCTGGAGGAGCCGCGGTCGCTGTGGTCGGGCACCGGGCTGAAGTTCCCCGAGGCGCCGCACCTGTACGAGATCGACGGCGCCTGGTACCTGATGATCGCCGAGGGCGGCACCGAGCGCGGCCATTCGATCTCGATCGCGCGCGGGGACAGCCCGACGGGTCCGTTCGAGGGCTGCCCGGCCAACCCGGTGTACTCGCACCGCAGCACGAACCACCCCGTGCAGAACGCCGGTCACGGCGACCTCGTGCGCACGGACACCGGCTGGGTGGTCATCCTGCTCGGCACGCGGCCGGGCGGCATGACCCAGGCCTTCGCGCCGATGGGCCGCGAGACGTTCGCGACCACGCTGTCGTGGGTGGATGGCTGGCCCGTCGTGGACCGGTTCGAGCTCACGGCGGACCGACCGCCGGTCACGGTCCGCACGACCTTCGACGCCGGCGTCGACCTCGGCCTCGAGTGGCTCTCGGTGCGCGACGCCGACCGCCCGTGGGCCACGCTCGACGCGCGCCCGGGCTGGCTCCGGCTCCACGCGGCCGACGCCGACGCCGGCGCGGTGGCGATGGATGCCGAACGGCCGCGGTTCCTCGGGCGGCGTCAGCAGCACGTCACCTCGCGGTGCGCGGCGCTGGTGGACACCGGAACGACCGGGGTCGGCGGGCTCAGCGTGCGGTACGACGAGGCCCACCACTACGACATCGAGGTCGGCGGCGGCGTCGTGCTCGCCCGGGTGCGGCTGGACCAGGTCGACCAGACCTGGGCCGTGCCCGCGCCGGACGGCCCGGTCGAGCTGTGGATCACCACCGAACCGCCCGTGGCCGCAGGGCTGGGCCTGGCCGGGATGACGTGCGACGTCGTCCGCCTCGGGTACGGCACCGGCGACGACGCCGTGGAGGTCGCCGCGATGGACGGGCGCTACCTGACCTCCGACACGACGGCCTCATTCACGGGGCGCGTCACGGGCATGTACGCCGCCGCCGGCGACGTCGCGTTCGAGCACTTCACCTATGAGGGACACCATGGCTGAGTCGACCGACCCGAACCCGGCGGCTCCCGTGCCGGGGCTGCCCGAGCGGATCCTGCTCGGCGCTGCGTACTACACCGAGTACCAGCCGTACGAGCGGCTCGAGGCCGACCTCGACCTCATGGCCGCAGGCGGGTTCGGCGTGATCCGGGTGGGGGAGTCGGTGTGGTCCACGTGGGAGCCGCGCGACGGCGTCTTCGACCTCGACTGGCTCCAGCCGGTGCTCGACGGCGCGCACGCGCGCGGCATCGCCGTCGTCGTCGGGACCCCGACGTACGCGGTGCCGCCGTGGCTGCGCAAGACGTACCCCGAGACCACCGCGCACAGCGCGACCGGCGTCGAGATCCCGTACGGGATGCGCCAGGACGTCGACTACTCGCACCCCACGTTCCGCTACCTCGCGGAACGGGTCGTGCGCAAGATCGTCGGCCGCTACGCGGACCACCCCGCGGTGATCGGGTGGCAGGTCGACAACGAGCCCGGCCACAAGATCTTCTACAACCCGCAGGTCTTCGCCGGGTTCGTCGAGCACCTCAAGGACACCTACGGCACCGTCGACGAGCTCAACCGCCGGTGGGGCCTGACGTACTGGTCGCACCGGATCGCGGACTGGTCCGAGCTGTGGACGCCCGACGGCAACTCCACGCCGTCGTACGACCTGGCCTGGCGTCGCTACCAGGCGACCCTCGGCCACGACCTCATCCGCTGGCAGACCGACCTGGTGCGCTCGCTCGTGCCCGCCGACCAGTTCGTCACCACCTGCATCGCGCTCGGCCAGCAGGGCCAGGACATCACCGTCATCGGCGAGCCGCTCGACGTCGCGGGCGCCAACCTCTACTACGCGACCCAGGACGGGCTCGAGCTGCCCGGCGCCCAGGGGCTCGAGGGCGGCCTCGCGTCGTTCTTCGTGCCGTGGTCGGGGCCCGCGTACCTGTCGCTGCAGGCCGACACCGCTCGCGGGACGCGCCAGGCGCCGTTCCTGGTGACCGAGACGAACGCGACCTCGATCGGCGGCACGGCCGACAACTTCCCCGCCTACGACGGCCAGTGGCGTCAGACCGCGTGGCACATGGTGGCCCGCGGGGCGCGGCTGCTGAACTACTGGCACTGGCACACGCTGCACTACGGCGCGGAGACGTACTGGGGCGGCATCCTCGGGCACTCGCTCGAGCCGGGCCGCACCTACGCCGAGCTGTCCCGGGTCGCGAACGAGCTCACCGCGGCGACCGACGCCCTCGCGGGCCTCGAACCGGTCAGCGACGTCGGGGTGCTCGTGGGAGCCGAGAGCCGCTGGGCGATGGAGTGCATGGGACCGCTCGCCGGCCCGGCGCACAGCTGGATGGGCGACCCGGGCTCGTACGATCGCATCCTGGCGGCGTTCTACCGCGGCCTGTTCGACGCCGGCCTCGCCGCCGACATCGTCTCGCCCGGCCAGCTGGCCGACGTCGGGCCCGGTCTGCCCGACGACGCCGCGGCGGCCGCCCTGGTCGCGCGCTGGCGGGTGCTGGTCGTACCCGGGCTCTACATCGCCGACGACGCCACGCTCGACCTCCTGCGTCGGTACGCCGAGGCGGGCGGGCACCTCGTGCTCACCCCCCGCACCGGGTATGCGGACGCCGACGCCGTCGTGCGCTCGACCGTGGCACCAGGCGTGCTGCGCGGGGCTGCGGGGGTGCACTACCTCGAGTACACCAACCTGGTGCATCCCGTCCCGGTCACCGGTGCCGGGTGGACCGGGGCCGGCACCGCGTGGGCCGACGGGCTGCTGGTGGACGATGCCGAGGTGCTCGCCGGGTACGACCACCCGCACCTGGGCCAGTTCGCCGCGGTCACCACGCGCGTGGCGGGGGCCGGTCGGGTGACCACCGTCGGCACCGTCCCCGACCGCGAGCTGGCCGGGCACCTCGCCCGGTACCTGGCCCGCACGTCGCTGCCGGTCGACCCGTGGCGCGACGCGCGGCCCGAGACCGTCACCGTCACCGCGGCGGTCAACGCCGCCGGGGAGCGGCTGCGGTTCGTGCACAACTGGTCGTGGGAACCTGCGACCTATCGGCTGCCCGCGGCGGTGCGTGACGTGCTCGACGACGTCGCCCTCGCCGCCGGCGAGCTGCTCGCGCTGGGCCCGTGGGATGTGCGGGTCCTGCGCGAGACCCCCTGACGCACCCGCACCCGTACCCGCACCGTCTTCCTCGACCGACCACGACGAACCACCTCCGGAGCACGCCATGACTGACCTCTCGATCGCCGCCCCCGCCGCCGACGCACCCGTCCCGACGCCCGCCCCGACCGCGGCCCCGGCCGTGGACGAGGCGGACCTCTCGGCCCGCCTCGGTGCGCTCTCGCTCGAGCAGAAGGTGCGCCTGCTGACCGGCGCCGACTTCTGGGCGCTGCATCCCGAACCCGCCGCGGGGCTGCGCCGGCTGGTGGTCTCGGACGGTCCGGCGGGTGTGCGCGGGGAGACCTGGGACGAGCGCGACACGTCGGCCAACGTGCCCTCGCCGACGGCGCTCGCGGCCACGTGGGACGTCGACCGGGTCGAGCGGATCGGCCGCCTGCTGGCGTTCGAGGCCCGCCGCAAGGGGGTCGACGTGCTGCTCGCGCCGACCGTCAACCTGCACCGGACCCCGTACGGCGGTCGGCACTTCGAGAACCTCAGCGAGGACCCGTACCTGACGGCGCGGATCGGGGTCGCGTACGTGCAGGGTGTCCAGGCCGGCGGGGTCGGCGCGACGGTCAAGCACTTCGTGGCGAACGACTCCGAGACGGACCGGATGAGCCTGAACGCGCTCGTCGACGAGCGCACCCTGCACGAGCTGTACCTTGCGCCGTTCGAGGCGATCGTGCGCGAGGCCGGGGTGTGGGCCGTGATGGCGGCGTACAACCAGGTCAACGGCACGACCATGACCGAGAACCCGCTGCTGCGGGACGTGCTGCACGACGCGTGGGGCTTCGACGGCGTGACCATGTCCGACTGGTTCGCGACCCGCTCGACCGTCGCCGCCGGCAACGGCGGCCTCGACCTCGCGATGCCGGGCCCGGCCGGTCCCTGGGGCCAGGCGCTGGTGGACGCGGTGCTCGCGGGCGACGTCGACCTCGCCCGGATCGACGACCACGTGCTGCGCATCCTGCGGCTGGCCGCCCGGGTCGGCGCGCTCGAGGGCATCGCCGCCGTCGCGCAGGCGCCGACGTACTCCGACGCGCAGATCGCCGCCGAGCTGCGGTCCGCCGCGGCCGCCGGGTTCGTGCTGGTCCGCAACCAGGGCGTCCTGCCGATCCCGGCGGACGTGACCCGCGTCGCGGTGCTCGGACCGAACGCGGAGGTCGGCCGGACCCTCGGTGGCGGCAGCGCGACCGTGTACCCGCCGTACGCGGTCTCCCCGCTCGACGGGATCCGCGCGGCCCTGGCCGCCCTGCCCGGCGGCGCCGAGGTGACCTCCGCCCCCGGGGTCCGCGCGCACGCGCGCACCTCGCCGGCGCGGGACGTGTTCACCGCCCGCCCCGACGGGAGCGCGGGCGTCGAGATCCGGTTCGTCGACGCGGCCGGCGTCGTCCTGGCCACCCAGCCCCGCACCGGCGGGACGTTCAACTGGCTCGCCGGGTTCGGCACCGAGGTCTCGGGGCAGGTCGCGACCATCCAGATCGCGGCGACCGTGCGCGCGGTCGAGGCCGGCACCTACGAGATCGGCGGCTCGGGCCTGGGCCGGTACCGCCTCACGGTCGACGGCGAGCAGGTGTTCGACGTCCAGCTCGCGCTGCCCCCGGGCGCCGACATCGTCGAGGGCATGATGACGCCGCCGCAGAGCGTCCACCCGGTCACGCTCGCCGCGGGCGAGAGCGTCGACGTCGTGCTCACCCACGATGTCGGCAGCGGCGGCCTGCAGGAGGCGGGCGTGGACCTCGGCACGATGCTGCAGTTCAACATCGAGCCCCCGCACGCGTCGGACGACGACGCGATCGCGCACGCGGTCGAGCTGGCCCGCGCGGCCGATGTCGCCGTCGTCGTCGTCGGCACGAACGAGGAGGTCGAGTCCGAGGGTTACGACCGCGACTCGCTCGCGCTGCCCGGCCGCCAGGACGAGCTCGTGCGCCGCGTGGCGGCGGCGAACCCGAGCACGGTCGTGGTCGTCAACGCCGGCGCCCCGGTCCTGATGCCGTGGGCCGACGAGGTCGGCGCCGTGCTGCTGGTCTGGTTCCCCGGCCAGGAGCTCGGCAACGCGCTCGCCGACGTCCTGCTCGGCGCCGTCGAGCCCGGCGGGCGCCTGCCCACCACGTGGCCGGTGTCCGAGGACCGGCTGCCGTCCACGACCCCAATCGACGGTCGGGTCGTGTACGGCGAGGGCCTGCTGGTCGGCTACCGCGACCCGAACCGGGACGCGCTGTACGCGTTCGGGCACGGGCTCGGCTACACCACCTGGGAGTACACCGCGCTGGAGGTCCCGGTCGCGCCGATGCTCGAGAACCTGCGGGCGGGCGTCGCGGAGGTGCGGGTACGCAACACCGGCACGCGCCGCGGCCGCGAGGTCGTGCAGGTCTACCTGTCCCGGCCGGGCAGCGACCTCGAGCGGCCCGTGCGCTGGCTGGCGGGCTTCGCCGCGGTCGAGGCCGACCCGGGCGAGGTCGTCACCGTGCAGGTGTCGCTGCCGGTGCGCGGGTTCGAGCACTGGGACGTCGACACGCACGGCTGGGACATCGAGCACGGCGCGTTCCAGCTCGAGGCCGGCTCGTCCAGCGCGGACCTGCCGCTCGCGTGCGAGCTGGTCTGGACCGAAGGGCTCTGATGTCGGCGCGCCTGCGGGTCATCAGCGACAACGACTACTCGGGCGACCCGGACGGGCTGATCCAGCTCGCCCACCTGCTGCTGTCGCCCTCGGTCGAGGTGCGCGCCGTGATCGGCTCGCACCTCGCGCCGGGGGACCCGTTCGACACCTCCGGCCGCACCGCGGAGTCGGCAGGCGTCGCGGCCGAGAAGGTCGTGGCGCTGGCCGGGCGCACCGGCGTCGAGGTGGTCGTCGGGGCCGAGGACGCCCTGGTCGACGCCGTCACGCCGCACCGCTCGGCGGGGGCGGCGGCGATCATCGCCGAGGCCTTGCGCGAGGACACGGACCGGCCGCTGTACGTGGTGCTCGGCGCGGGGCTGACGGAGCTGGCCAGCGCGTACCTGCTCGAGCCGCGCATCGCCGACCGGCTCACCGCGGTCTGGATCGGCGGGCCCGAGCACCCCGGGCTGGCCGAGGCTCCGCCCGGGTCGGTGGGACCCGAGTACAACCTGAAGATCGACCTCGTCGCCGCCCAGGTGGTGTTCGACTCGCCGATCCCGCTGTGGCAGGTGCCGCGGGACGCCTACCGGCAGACCCTGGTGAGCTTCGACGAGCTGGACGAGCACCTGCGCCCGGCCGCCCCGCTCGGCGCGCACCTGGTCGACGCGCTCGACGTCGTGCGGCGGATGTGTGCCGGGACGGCCTACGACCTGGGCGAGACGTACATCCTCGGTGACAGCCCGCTCGTGCTGCTCACCGCGTTGTTGTCGTCCTTCGAGGCCGACTCGAGCTCGAGCCGGCACGTCGTGCTCCCCGCCCCGCGGATCGCCGACGACGGCAGCTATCTGCCGCGCCCCGACGGCCGACCGATCCGGGTCTACACGCACCTCGACAACCGCCTGATGTTCACCGACCTGTACGCCAAGCTCGCCCGGCACGCGCGCACCACCCCGACCGGGGCAGCCACGCGGACCACGCCGACCACCCCAACCGCAGCACCCGCCGAGGAGATCTCCCGATGACCGCCGACCCGCCCGCCGTCCGCGTCGTCGCGCTGTGGGTGGGGGACCGCGGCCGGCCCGAGTTCTTGGCCACCGCGCGTCCGACGGTGTCATGGGCGGTGGAGTCCGAGGGCACCGACTGGGCACAGCGGTCGGCGCAGATCGAGGTCCGGCTCGACGGTGTGGTCACGGGCTTCGACCTGCTCGGGGCCGGTTCGCAGCGTCAGCCCTGGCCCGCGCGCGACCTCGCGGCCTACGAGAGCGCGGCCGTCCGGGTGTGGGTCCGGGGGACCGACGGGTCCGCGTCGGCGCTGAGCAGCTGGGTCGAGGTGCGCACGGGTCCGCTGGGCGGCGACGACTGGCGCGCGCCGCTGATCACACCAGCCGTCGCGGCGGACGCCTGGCCCGAACGCGGCACGGCGCGGTTCCGGACCGAGCTGACCGCGCCCGCCGGGCTCGCGTCCGCGGTGCTGTCGGTGACCGCGCACGGCTTGTACGAGGCGACCGTCGGCGGGGTGCGCGTTGGCGACGAGCTGCTCACCCCCGGGTGGACGGCTTACCGCGACCGGCTGGCGTTCCAGACCCACGACGTCACCGCCCTCGTGCGCGCGGCGGCGGCCGACGGCGACGTGGTGCTCGCCGCGACCGTGGCCGAGGGCTGGTACGGCGAGCGGTTCGGCTTCGACGGGAACTTCGCGCGCGCGTACCCGGGGCCGGTGGCGCTCGCGGCGCAGCTGCGCCTGGTCGACGAGGCCGGCGCGGTCACCTGGGTGACGACGGGGCCGGACTGGACCACGTCCGTCGTCGGGCCCGTGACCTCCGCGAGCATCTACCAGGGCGAGAGCCATGACGCGCGCCTGGACGACGACGCGGCGGCGGTGCCCGGGGTCACGTTGCCGGCGGCGCTGCCCGCGCGGCTGCTCGCGGACGTGCTGACCGACGACGACGCGGCCGACCACCTCACGGCCGCGCGACTGGTCCCGGCGTCGTCCCCGCCGGTGCGGGTGATCGAGACGCTGCCCGTGCGCGAGGTCCGCACCAGCGGTTCCGGTGCGACGATCCTCGACTTCGGCCAGAACCTCGTCGGCTGGGTCCGGCTGCGGGTGGACGGGCGCGCCGGCACCGTCATCACGCTGCGGCACGCCGAGGTGCTCGAGGACGGCGAGCTGGGGGTGCGACCGCTGCGGTTCGCGAAGGCGACCGACCGCTACACGCTGCGTGGCGACGGGCCGGAGGAGTGGCACCCGCGGTTCACGTTCCACGGCTTCCGGTACGTCGAGGTGAGCGGGTGGCCCGGCGCGTTCGACCCCGCCGACGTGACCGCCGAGGTGGTGCACTCGGACCTGGTGCGCACCGGCGAGCTCACCACGAGCAACCCGCTGCTCAACCAGCTGCACAGCAACGTGCGCTGGGGCATGCGCGGCAACTTCGTGTCCCTGCCGACCGACTGTCCGCAGCGCGACGAGCGGCTCGGGTGGACCGGCGACATCCAGGTGTTCGCGCCGACGGCGAGCTACCTGTACGACACCGCGGGCTTCCTCGGCTCGTGGCTGAGCGACCTCACCGTCGAGCAGGCGCGGTCCGGCACGGTGCCGATCGTCGTGCCGAACCCGCTGCCGTTCGGCTCGCCGCCCGGCGCGGCCTGGGGCGACGCGGCCACGATCGTCCCGGACGCGCTGTACGCGCACTACGCCGATCCCGAGCCGCTCGCGCGCCAATACGCGTCCATGCGGGCCTGGGTCGAGGACCTGCGGGCGATCGCGGGGGACAGCAACCTGTGGACGGGTGGCTTCCAGTTCGGCGACTGGCTCGACCCCTCGGCCCCGCCGGACAAGCCCAACCAGGCGCGCACCCACTCCGACATCGTCGCGAGCGCCTACTACTACCGGTCGACGGCGGCCCTCACGCGCGCGGCCCAGGTGCTCGGGTGCGAGGACGACGCGCACACCTACGCCGCGCTCGCCGAGCAGATCCGGCTCGCCTTCGTGGCCGAGTACGTCACCCCCGCCGGGCGGATGATGTGCGACGCCCATACCGCGTACGCGCTGGCCATCGAGTTCGGCCTGGTGACCGAGCCGGCGCTGCGGGCGCGCCTGGGCGCCAACCTCGCGGAGCTGGTCCGGGCCTTCGGGTACCGGATCGGCACCGGGTTCGTCGGCACGCCGCTGATGACCGACGCACTCACCCGCACGGGGCACGCCGACGTCGCCTACCGCCTGCTGCTCGAGCAGGGCTGCCCGTCGTGGCTCTACCCGGTCACGATGGGGGCCACGACCATCTGGGAACGCTGGGACTCGATGCTCCCGGACGGACGCATCAACCCGGGCGAGATGACGTCGTTCAACCACTACGCGCTCGGGGCGGTCGCCGACTGGATGCACCGCGCGATCGGCGGCATCGCGCCCGCGGAGCCCGGGTACGCGACCGTGGCGATCGCGCCCGTGCCGGGCGGGGGACTGACCTCGGCGGCGGCGTCTCTCGACACCGGGTACGGCGTGGTGACCGTCGACTGGGTTGTCGAAGGCAGCGCGGTCGAAGGCACCGGTGTCGAGGGCGCCGCGGTCCAGGGTGACGGGTCGACCTTCACTCTGCGGGCGAGCGTCCCGGCCAACACCCGCGCGCTGGTCACCCTGCCCGGGGCCGACGACGCGGTCGAGGTCGGCTCGGGCGAGCACACCTGGACCTGCGCGCTGCCGGCCCCGCCCGCCGTGGACCCCGCGCCCTGGACGCTCGACACGCCCCTGGCACGCTTCATGGACGACGACGTCGCCCGCTCGGCCCTGCTCGCCGTGCTCGCGGAGGTGGGCTTCTTCTTCGCCGCAGGCTGGACCGCCGACGGCCGGTGGCGCAGCGACACGTCGCTGCGCCAGTCGCTGGTGATGCTCTCGCTCGACGCGATCGCCACGATCGAGCGCACCGTGGCCGCGCTTGGCTAGTGTGCCGTCCATGGTGGAGGCGAGCTATGTCACCCGGGTCGACCTGCGCGTGCTCGAGGTGGGCTCGTCCGACCAGGTGTCGACGGCGACCAGTCTCGCTGCCGGAGGGCTGATCGTCCGCATGGGCGCCGAGCAGCCGGTCCACCTCCTTGCCGGCATCGTGATGGGACCTGCCCGCGTCACGATTCGTACGCTCGACGCCCGGCCCGACGTCGTCGAGGCCGGCTGGGAGGACGTCGGCGAGGTGAGCATCCTCGCGGACGGCAGGCCCGTCTTCGTACGCGGACCGTGGGTCGAGCACCGCGATCTGCGCTTCGACCTGGTCGACGGCGGCACCGGGTGGTACCGGGTGCGGGCGCACGCTCGCGGACGGGACCTGCTCTACGACCTGGTTGCCGAGGAGCCCGTCGAGGACTACCTGCTGGTGGCGTGGCCCGAGGCTCCGGCCGAGCCGCACACCGTGCAGGTCACGTCGAAGCACGGCAGTGAGCTGGCCGCCACACCGTTCCCGTGGATGCCGGCGGCCGAGCCCGACCCGCTCAGACGGGCCGCCGAGGCGAATCTCCGGGACGCGGCCCGCCGCAACGGGCTGCTGAGCGGTGAGTAGGTCCCGGCCCCGGGGAGATCACGCCGTCGCGACCAGCAGGGGTGACCTTCGGTGCCGCCGATCTTGCGGGTCATGTCGCCCTGAGTGCGTTCTCCAGGTCGGCGAGGTTGCTGATCGCTTCGACTCCCACCGGGGAGTGACTCAGGAGCCCGACTGAGCGTCCGCTGGGCCTCGGCCGTGGTCGCTCGGGCCGGTGACGCTCGTCGTTCTCGGCCTGCTGGACCCCGTTCCGCCACGTCTCAGCGTTGCTAGCATCTGGTCCCGAGATGGATATCCCTGAGCAGATCGAGGCTTACCTCGCCAGTCAACCCCAGCCCAAGCAGACCGACCTCCGACAGTTGCACGCTCGCGTGGTGGCGGAGTTTCCTGGGTGCAGGCTGTGGTTCACCGACGGCACGAACGAGGGCGGCAAGGTCGTGGCCAACCCGAACATCGGCTATGGCGTCTACACGATCAACTACGCCAATGGGTCTTCGCGTGAGTTCTATCGCATCGGCCTGAGCGCCAACACGACGGGCATTTCGGTCTACGTCCTTGGCCTCGACGACAAGACCTACCTCTCGCGCACCTACAGCGCCTCGATCGGCAATGCCAGCGTCACGGGCTACTGCATCAGGTTCAAGCGCCTCTCCGTCATCAACGCCGATGCGCTTCACGCGGCCATCCAATACGGCATGACCGTGTGAACGGTATGGCGCCGTGCCGGCCAGCGGCCACGAGCGGCAACTGAACTGACTTGGCGATGTCACGTTTCCGGGCGCTAGGGCCATCTCGGCGCCAGGTGTTCCGGCCCCCGAGCGGCGACCAGCGCCGCGGGCGGTCCTGCGTTCGTCTCAGATTTCACGAAATCCGCCTTCGAGGGGACCACCCCAGCACGGGATCAGGACGTGCTCTCCCTGCCCCCGAAGGCGGTGGGGCCGGCCTCCTGTTCCTGGCGCTGTGGGGTGTTCCGCTGCTCGTGCTCCAGCTCGAGTAGCGGAAGGTAGGCATGGCGACAAATATCAGCGCCTGCTTTGCGGTGACGCTGTGAATGCTGGCGGGTCGACCCGAAGCCCTCAGCCGGTGCCAAGCAGAGTCGCCGCCGTCGCCCATTCGCGGGCACGCACGAGGTCACCGTCGGCCCCGCGGAAACCCGTCCACCAGCCCCGGTTCGCGGCCCAGAGCGCGGACTCGACCCCTCGGGCCGTCGACCAGGCCGCGATCCGCGCGGCGTCGAGGCCAGTCAGGTCGGACAGCAGGCGGGTGCGCTCCGCCAGCTCGCCCGCCGGTGTCACAGCTGTCGCCCAGTCGCCGACCTGCGTGATCAGGGGCCAGGGATCCCAGGCGAGGTCGCCGACCACGGCCTTGGGGTCGATGGCGACCCAGCGCGCCGCGCCGCCAGAGTCGTCCCGCAGGATGTTGCCAGGGTTGAGGTCGCCGTGCGCGAGCCCTTCGCTGGGGGCGTCGAGCGGCAGGGTCCGCAGGAGGTCGACGGCATGAACGAGGAGGCCTTTGTCCAACGAGATCGGCGCCGAGCCGACGAGCCGGTCGATCCGCTCGCTCGCAAGGTCGGCGAGCCCGGCCGCGACGGCGACCAACGTGGGGAACGGCCCGCCGACCGGAACTGCTGCCATGGCCATCTGCTCCATGAGCGTGGCACCGATCTGTACGTGCTCGAGGTGCTCTAGCCCCTGGTCCCGCAGCGATGTGCCCGGCATGCAGCGCTCCAGGAGCAGTGCCCAGTCATCCTCGTGCGAGTCGAGGATCCGCACAGCACCGCTGCCTGCCCACACTCTCAAGGCCGCCGCCTCGTGCCGCGCCTCGAGATGCGGGTAGGAGATCTTCAGAACCCCAAGTGCGCCTGACCCCAGCGTGACGGGAGCGGTCCACGCCGCCGTGCCGTCCTCGAACGGCCGCCCGAGGATCAGCCGCCACCGCTTGGCTACGCGCACCACGAGCGCCGGGAGTGCCGCGAGCCACTCGTCGCCACCCTCGGCGCCCGCCACTGATCGGCGCAGCCCCGCTGGCACGGTCGTCATCGGGCGAGCATCGCACGCCGCGGAGCCAAGCCAGGTAGACAACAACTGTGCCCAGCCCAGTCAAACCCCCGAGAGCGAACCTCGCGAGCGAGTTGGTCGCGAACGAAACCGTCGAGCCCATCACCGCCACGCGAGCGTCCGCACGATCGCGTACGCGTTGTCGTCCTTCAGGTCGCGGTCAGAAGAGTCGAGAGCCACGCAGGATTTGGCGCCGGGAGGCGGGCACGCCCGGCCGCGCCGGCCCCTGAGGTTGCCCGATGTCCAATCTCGTAGTGCTCCGGCCGATGACCAGCGCGGACGTCGAGGTCCTGCTGGCCGAGCGTTCCAGCGAGGATGGTGCGGGCGCGTGCAGTGGTTCGGTCTCACGTCCGGTCAGCGGTTGCGGGACCGGGCCGAGGCCCACGCGTTGGTCACCCCTGACGGCGGCACCCTCGCCTTCGAGCAACGGGCCCTTGGTGCTGCGGGGCGCGAGGGCGTGATCCGCAGCGGCCAGTTGCGCGCCAGGCAGTGGCACGGCCAGGTCCGGTGACTTGGTCCTGCGCGCCGAAGGCGGACCTCAGGCGTCCTGCTCGGAGGCGAGCGGCTCTGTGCTGAGCCGTTCCCGCGGGAACGTCTGGTCCCAAGGATTGAGATGGAATCGTCCACGGGCTCCGTCGACGCGTTCCCGCGGGAACGTAGGTCGGCAACGACGCTGCACGGATGAGCACAGCGCATGACGACAGATAGGTTGCGTTGCGGCGCAGCGCCGGCCGTCCTGCCGGGGTAGATGTTCGGCCGAGGGACTCGGTTCCAAGTCATTCGGCCGCGTCAGAGCCGGTATCCCAGGTCGTGATGGGCACTCGTTCGTCGCCGCCGGCAACAGCCGTCCAGGTGTCGGGTGCGTCGATGACGGGCGCTACCGCCGCCCAAGGCAGGGTCCTGGAGAGCCCGTCGGAGGGGCGAAGCACCCACTGCTGACCTGGCTCACCGGGTTCCCTCGAAGTGCCAACGAGCTGGCCGTTCGGCCCGGCGACGGTTGGATCTCCGGCGACGATGCACGGCTCAAGTCCAAGATTGACGACGACCAGTTCCGCGGTGGGTCCCTCGTCGTCGGAGGAGGTGCCATTGTGCGGGCCAGTGATGGTTGCGACCAGGTCACGGGCACGGCATCGCTGGCTCGACTGGACCGGTTCGTGTGGCCAGTCGTAGGAGGGCGCTCCGTAGCCAACTGCCACCCACGGGCCGACCGTCATCACGCCACCGTCGACGATGTCGAACGGGGCGGCTGGCACGTATGTGCCCATTGAGGCAGGTTTGCTTGACGCGTCGGCGAGTACTACGCGCGCGAACTGCGCCGTCGTCTGGTCTGCGGCGTCGCGGTAGCCGCGCCAGAACAACTCTGCTGTCGCTGAGGCCTGGGGCTCGAGCGTGAGCTGAGTCGGCACGTCGGTCCCGTCGAGGAGCGTTGAGCTGTGATCGATGGTCAGCCGGAGCCGGTGACCGGCTTGGTCGATCGTCACCTCAGGGAGGCCATCGAGCACGCATGGGCGGTCAGCGTGGTTGATCGTGCGCAGCTGCGCCCAGGAGTTCCCCATCGTGGGGCTGAATGCCTCGACCACGAAGTCGAGGTCGGTGGTCGTGCACGGACCGGCCGGCCCGTCGGATACGCGAGGGGCCGGCAGGAAGACACGTCCGACCACCCGGACCGAAGGCGCGGGCTCGTGCGAGACATCTGCAGAGCAGGCGCCAACCGAGCCAACCACCGCGACGAGTGCCCCAACGATCACTGAACGGTGAGGGCGCATGCCCCGAATCGTCGCACCCCAGCCCCAATGCCGAGGCGGACTCAACTCCGAGCTGGGGCGAATCTGCACCAACCCTGCATCGGCGCCCAGAGGCGTCAGCCCGGCGCGCGAGCGTGCTTCTCGCCACTGATTGGCAGTCAACAAACGCCGCACTCCGCCACGCACGTGCCCGCCGCGTCAACAACGCTTGACGACAGTGAAGCGGCGTCCCTTCAGCGACAGCGAGAGCATCGCGAGCGCCATGTCTTGGGGTGCGGCGAGGGCGAGGGTGCGGTTGCGGGCGCTACCGCGGCGGCCGCGGCTGCTGGTGGTTCGCGCCTCGTCGGCCGCGGGCACAGTGGCGGCGCTCTCGGTGTCCGCAGCAGTCGTACGGGTCGATGGCACCGTTCATCGACATCGACATCGACATCGACATCGTCCGTGGCCAGACCGTGAACAGCGCCCTTGGCCCGGCCGGCGCTGCCGAGCCGGTACCGGAGCCGGAGCCGCGCAGGCTCGGTCGCCCCGACAGGGGGATGTCGACGCCGCGCTCCGCGGGCTCGGGCGACCGCTCCTCTTCCCGCCGGCCTCGCAACGGGGGCACACGCAGGCCCCGGGCAAACCCTCGGGCGCCGGTACACGGCTGGGGGAAGCCCCCGCGCTCGGTGACGCACTCGTCGATCCGGTCGGTGCCGAGCGAACGGCGCTCGCCATAGGTGTCAACCCCGATGCGAGCGCCCGGGTTCGCGGTGCGGATCGGTGTGAGGGTGCGGCGGGCCGGTTGTGCCTGGCGGCTCAGCGATCTGTGCCGACGGAGCCGGTGGCGCCCACAGGTTGGAGGATCCGGGTCCGCGGTTCCCCGGCCAGTGCCGGGGCAGTCGCGGGGGAGGCCCAGACGCGTGTGCGGAGGAAGGCGAGGAACTGCTCGGCCTGCGGGACGGTGTCGAAGTCGAGGTCGATGATGACGTACTTGGGGTCGTCGATTGGACGCTGGATGCGGTGGGCGCGGACGCCGGCCCGCTGCCGGGCCTCGACGAAGCCCTCGAAGGCTGCGACCCAGACGTTGAAGTCGGTGATCGGGTGCTCGATGTGCAGGGTGGTCATGGTGGCTCCTTGATGTGTGATGCCTCGTGCTCGCGACGCTATGAGAGCCGAGTGTCGAGGGTCCATCCCAGGTTCTGGTGGTCTTTTCGCACGGTGTCCTCCGGCACCACGGGCCGGCGGCCTCCGCATGTCACCGGCCGCGTACGGTGGCGGTGTGGCGACGCGATCGGTGTACGCGCTGGCTGCGGCGGGCATCATCGAGGCATGCCGGTCGACGGGCGACTCGAGATCACTGCGGCGGCGGATCCTCGAGGTGATCCGCCGCGCCGTGCCGTTCGATGCCTATGCCTGGTTGATGACCGATCCGGAGACTTCGGTGGGCTCGGCGCCGTTGGCGGACGTGCCGTGCATGTCGGAGCTGCCCGACCTGATCCGGCTCAAGTACCTCACCGAAGTGAGCCGGTGGACGACGCTGGGTGACCCACCCGTCGCGCGCCTGCAGGACGCTACCGGTGGGGAGTTGGCGCGTAGTCGTGTCTGGCGGGAACTGCTCCATCGATACGACGTCACCGACATCGCGTCGACGGTCTTTCGCGACCGCTACGGCTGCTGGAGCTTCCTCGATCTCTGGCGGATCGGCGACAGCGGCCCCTTCACTGCGGGCGACGCCGACTTCCTGGCCCAGGCCGCTGCACCGGTCACCGAGGCGTTGCGGCGCAGCCAGGCCGAGACCTTCGTCGTTCCCGCACCGGCTGGCCGGCATCGCATCGATCCCTTGGTCCTGCTGCTCTCCCCGGAGCTTGTCGTGCGGGCTTTGACGTCCAAGACGCAGGCCTACCTCCGTGCGCTGGTCCCGCCCGAAGGGGGCCGGGCGCCGGTCCCCGCCGCTGCCTATAACGTGGCCGCGCAGCTTGGGGCGGTCGAGGCCGGCGTCGACATGAGCGCACCCATGGCGCGGGTGCATGTCGCGGACGGCCTATGGGTGACCCTGCGGGCCGCCCGGATCGGTGAGTCCGGCGAGGCGGAATTTGTCAAGGTAGTTGAGGCCGGTGGGTGTTAAGCGGCTAACCCGATTCCGGTGTTGTCGGCGGGCTGGTTGATCCACGCCGTGGTCGGGATGGCCAGGATCTTGGGGTCCTGGGTCGTGGCGAATCGTTCGGGGTGCCGGCTGCGTGCGGCGGCCAGGACGAGCGCCCGTTCGGCGGCCTTCGCGGCCGCCAGTCCGTAGTGCACGTCGGCGGGGGTGTTCAGCCCGATGCCGGTGTGGTGGTGGTGATGGTTGTAGCCCTCGACGAACTCGGCCATGAAGCTCCTGGCGTCCCCCAGCGAGGCGAAGCGCTCGGGGAAGACCGGGGCGAACTTCAACGTCTTGAACCACGACTCCGAGTACGGGTTGTCGTTGCTCACCCGCGGCCGGCTGTGCGACTTGGTGACCTCCAGGTCGGACAGCAACGCCGCGACGGTCTTGGACGTCATCGACGTGCCCCGGTCGGCGTGCACCACGTTCGGGATCCCGTGGACCCCGAAGATCTCCCGCATCATCTCCGCCGCCAGGACGGCGGACTCGTGGGCGTGCACGTGCGCGCCCACGATGTAGCGGGAGTAGATGTCGATCATCACGTAGGCGTCGAAGTACTTGCCCTTGACCGGTCCGGCGAGCTTGGTGATGTCCCAGCTGTAGACCTGCCCAGGACCGGTCGCGACGAGCTCGGGGATGGCGCGGGCCGGGTGCCGCGCCAGGCGGCGACGCTCCTTGACCTGCAAGTTCGCCGCCAGGATCCGGTAGATCGTGGAGATCGACCCCAAGTACACGCCCTCGTCGAGCAGGTGCGCGTATATCTGGATCGGAGGCAGGTCCACGAACCGGGGACTGTTCACGACCGCCAGGACCTCGGTGCGCTCGGCGTCGGTCAGCTTGTTCGCCGGCACCCTCACCTTGGTCACCGTCGGCGTGCGGGGCTTGCGGGTCGCGGTCGCCCGCGGCACTCCGACCAGCGCGGACGCGGCCCGGGTCGGGACCCCGACGACGGTCAGTTCACGGTAGATGTCCATCAGGGCTTGGTGTGCTCGGCGTCGTCCTGCGAGCTCTTGGTAAGCACTTCCAAGAGTTCGTGCGCTTTTCCCA
>NZ_SDWW01000025.1 GCF_004168625.1 Pengzhenrongella frigida | reverse complement strand
GCACAAGACAGTCCACAAGAACGTCAGTGGGTGGCTGAGTCACACCTTGAACGAGGTGTTGCCATCATCACCGTGGGGTGGCGCGTCGTACGGTTGTCGCATGCGTCCTGTCACTGATCTGCAGCGAACCGTCGCGCCGTTCGAGGTCATCTCCGACTACACCCCGTCCGGCGATCAGCCGACGGCGATCGCGGACCTCACCGCCCGGGTCCAGGCCGGGGAGAAGGACGTCGTGCTGCTCGGTGCGACCGGTACCGGCAAGTCCGCGACCACGGCCTGGCTCATCGAGAAGCTGCAGCGCCCGACGCTGGTCATGGCGCCGAACAAGACGCTCGCGGCCCAGCTCGCGACGGAGTTCAAAGAGCTGCTGCCGAACAACGCGGTCGAGTACTTCGTCTCGTACTACGACTACTACCAGCCCGAGGCCTACATCGCCCAGACGGACACCTTCATCGAGAAGGACTCGTCGATCAACGACGAGGTCGAGCGGCTGCGGCACTCGGCGACGAGCTCGCTGCTGACCCGGCGGGACGTGATCGTGGTCGCGTCGGTGTCCTGCATCTACGGCCTGGGCACGCCGCAGGAGTACGTGGACCGGATGGTCCGGCTCTCGGTCGGCGACCACATCGTCCGGGACGACCTGCTGCGCAAGTTCGTCACGATGCAGTACAGCCGCAACGACATCGCGTTCACGCGCGGCACGTTCCGCGTGCGCGGCGACACGGTCGAGATCATCCCGGTGTACGAGGAGCTGGCGATCCGGATCGAGTTCTTCGGGGACGAGATCGAGGCGATCGCCACCCTGCACCCGCTCACGGGCGACGTCGTGCGCTCCGAGGAGCAGATGTTCATCTTCCCCGCGACCCACTACGTCGCCGGGCCGGAGCGGATGGAGAAGGCGATCGGGTCGATCGAGGCGGAGCTCGCGCTCCGGCTCGAGGAGCTCGAGCGCCAGGGCAAGCTGCTCGAGGCCCAGCGGCTGCGCATGCGCACCACCTACGACATCGAGATGATGCGGCAGATCGGGTCCTGCTCCGGGATCGAGAACTACTCCCGGCACATCGACGGGCGCGATCCCGGGACGGCGCCGCACACGCTGCTCGACTACTTCCCCGAGGACTTCCTGCTCGTCATCGACGAGTCGCACGTCACCGTGCCGCAGATCGGCGCGATGTACGAGGGGGACAGGTCGCGCAAGCGGAACCTCGTCGACTTCGGGTTCCGCCTGCCCAGCGCGATGGACAACCGCCCGCTGCGGTGGGACGAGTTCGTCGAGCGGGTCGGCCAGACGGTCTACCTGTCGGCGACGCCCGGCAACTACGAGCTGTCGATGGCCGACGGCACGGTCGAGCAGATCATCCGCCCGACCGGGCTGGTCGACCCGCAGATCGTGGTCAAGCCCACCGCCGGCCAGATCGACGACCTGCTCGAGGAGATCCGCGTGCGCGCGGACCGCAACGAGCGCGTGCTCGTCACGACCCTGACCAAGAAGATGTCGGAGGACCTCACCGACTACCTGCTCGAGAAGGGGGTGCGGGTGCGCTACCTGCACTCGGAGGTCGACACGCTGCGTCGGGTCGAGCTGTTGCGCGAGCTGCGCATGGGGCAGTTCGACGTCCTGGTGGGCATCAACCTCCTGCGTGAGGGGCTCGACCTGCCGGAGGTCTCTCTGGTGAGCATCCTCGATGCGGACAAGGAGGGCTTCCTGCGGTCGGGCACCTCGCTCATCCAGACGATCGGCCGCGCCGCCCGGAACGTCTCGGGCGAGGTGCACATGTACGCCGACAAGATCACGGCTGCCATGGAGAAGGCCATCGACGAGACGACGCGTCGGCGCGCGAAGCAGGTGGCCTACAACCTGGAGCACGGCATCGACCCGACGCCGCTGCGCAAGAAGATCGGCGACATCACCGACATGCTCAACCGGGAGGACGTCGACACCGCGGAGCTGCTCGCCGGCGGGTACCGCAAGGACCCCCGGGGCAGGGCCGCGGTGACCGGCCGGGGCGCCGCGCCGGTCGGGTCCCGGGTCGGCCTCGCGGGGATCGCCGCGGGGGAGCTGGCCGAGCTCATCCAGGAGCTCAGCGACCAGATGCACGCCGCCGCCGCCGAGCTCCAGTTCGAGCTGGCGGCCAGGCTGCGGGACGAGATCTCGGGGCTCAAGAAGGAGCTGCGGCAGATGCACGCCGCCACGGCCTGACCGTTACGGCCTGACCGTCGCGACGCCACCGGCGGGGCGGGCCCGAGCGTGAGGGCATCGAGCCGAGGGCATAGGGTGGGGCGTCGTTGGGGAGTACTCCCGCGCGGTGGCGTCGTCAGCACGGCCGACTGAGAGGTCGTCCCGGTGCCATCGGTCCAGGTCGTTCGCGACCGGGCGGAGGAGACCTTCGGTCCCCGTCAGTCTTCGCACCGGAGGTTTGCTTCGTGGATGTGTCCCCGCTCGTCTGGTTGGTCACGCTCGGCCTCGCCGTGACGCTGCTCGTGGTCGATGTCGTCGTCGTCGGGCGGCGCCCGCACGTGCCGTCGACCGCCGAGTGCCTGCGCTACCTGGGGCTGTACGTGGGTCTGGCCGTGGTCTTCGGACTCGGGGTCTGGGCGACGAGCGGCGGCCAGTACGCAGGGGAGTACTACGCCGGCTGGCTGACCGAGTACTCGCTGTCGGTCGACAACCTCTTCGTGTTCTTGCTGATCATGGCCAAGTTCGGCGTACCGCGACCGCTGCAGCAGTCCGCGTTGCTCGTCGGGATCATCCTCGCGCTCGTGTTCCGCGGGATCTTCATCGCGCTCGGCGCGGCCGCGATCTCGAACTTCTCCTGGGTGTTCTACCTGTTCGGCGCGTTCTTGATCTGGACGGCCATCAAGGTCGGCCGCGAGGGGGAGCTCGAGGACGACGAGTTCCACCCGCCGCTCGTGCTGCGCTGGCTGCAGCGGGTGCTGCCCTCGACCCCGGACTGGCACGGCGTGAACCTCACCGTCCGCGAAGGGGGCAAGCGTCTGGTGACGCCGATGCTCCTCGTCCTGGTGGCGCTCGGCGCGACCGACCTGCTGTTCGCGTTCGACTCGATCCCGGCGATCTTCGGGTTGACGAGCGAGCCGTACCTCATCCTGATGGCCAACATCTTCGCGCTGATGGGGCTGCGCCAGCTGTACTTCCTGCTCGGCGAGCTGCTGACCCGGCTCGTCTACCTCAACGTCGGGCTGGCCGTGCTGCTCGGCTTCATCGGGGTCAAGCTGCTGCTCAACGCGCTGCACGAGAACGAGCTCCCGTTCATCAACGGCGGGGAGCCGGTCGGGTGGGCGCCTCAGCTGTCCATCGGCGTCTCCCTCGGGATGATCGTGGTGACGCTCGCCCTCACCACGGTGTTCAGCCTGGCGAAGGTCCGTCGGGACGACCGGCGGGCCGCCCGCGCCGCCGTTCAGTCGGTCCAGGGCCCGTAGACCTGCACCCAGCCGCGGATCACGCGCGCGGCGATCAGGCCATCGTGGGCGAACGGGTCGGCGTCGAGCAGCTCGGCGGCCTCCTGATCGGAGGTCGCCGCGACGATGAGGAGCGCGCCGGGCGCGCCGTCGTCGTCGGCCAAGGGGCCCGAGGCCAGCAGGGCACCGGTGCCGTACAGGCCGGCCAGGAACGCGCGATGGGCGGGGCGGACCTCGTCCCGGCGGTCGGCGCGGTCGTCATAGGTGTACTGCACAGCGAAGGTGGTCATGGCGGCCATCCTGCCGCAGCCCGGGCCGCCGACCGTCCTCGACCCGTGCGGCCGGGCGGCTCAGAGCCCGGCGCGCCGGTTCGCGGACCGGGTGCGCTGCGCGCGGACCAGGGCGCGGATCACGGCGACCGGGAGCACGAGCACGACGAAGACCAGCGGCAGCCCGATCGCGCTGTCGATCAGCCACGCCGACAGGTTGAACCCGGCATAGCGGTTCGTCACGTCGACGGCGAACCCCACGAGCAGGACCGCCGTGAGCGTCATCGCCCACCAGAAGACCCAGTCGCGCCGCCAGGGCCGGGTGAACGGGAAGCCCGCTCCGGTCGCCGCGGGGATCGCGTCGGCGAGCGGTTCCTCGGCGGGCGGGCGCAGCTGCGACCCCACCGCGGTGAGCGCCCGCGACCAGCGCTCGCCCTGCCACCAGTGCTGCGGTCCGGTCTCGTCGGGGTCGAGGGCGGGACCAGGGGCGGATGTCACGGCGGTCTCCAAGCGGGTCGCGATGCGTCGGGCAACGAGCGTAGGCCAGCCCGCGACCGGCCGCGTTCACCAGCCTCGCGTTCACCAGCCGCGCGCACGCCACTCGGCGAGGTGCGGGCGCTCGGCCCCGACGGTCGTGTCGGCGCCGTGCCCCGGGTACACCCAGGTGGTGTCGTCGAACCGGGCGAACACGCGGGACTCCAGATCACCCAGGAGCTGCGCGAACTGCGCCGGACCGGCGGTCTTGCCCGGGCCGCCGGGGAACAGGGAGTCCCCGGTGAACAGGTGCACCCGGCCCGGCACGACGTCGTCGGCCGCGGGTGGCAAGGACGCTCCGTGCGTGGGCTCGCGGTAGGCGAGCGCGATCGACCCGGGGGTGTGCCCGCGCAGGGCGATCACCTCGAGGGTGAGGTGCCCGACGGCGATGGCGTCGCCGTGCCGCAGCCGGCGGTTGGTCGGGACCTCGATCCCGGCGGCGTCGTCGGCCCCGGCAGCGGTCAGCGCGCTCGTGATCGTGACGATCGACTCGAGCCCCTGGTGGTGATCGGCGTGCCGGTGGGTGGTCACGACCAGGTCGAGGCGCGCCCCCCGGGAGCCCTCGCGCACGAGATCGAGCAGCCGGTCGGGCTCGTCGGCGGCGTCGATGAGCAGCTGGGCACCGCTGGCCCGGCAGGTCAACAGGTAGGCGTTGTTGCTGAGGGGGCCGACCGCTGCCTTGCGCACGATCAGCTCGCTGAGCTCCCGGACGGCGGTCGGCCCGCCGCGAACGACCTCACCGGTGTAGGGCATGGGTGCTCTCCTGCCGTTCTGCGGTGGGCCGCGTCTCTCGGGCCGCGCGGCGCACCGCACAGTCATGGCTGTAGACCGCGCGCACCAGGGCGAGGTGCGACAGGGCCTGCGGGAAGTTTCCCACCATCCGCCCACCTGCGACGTCGTACTCCTCGGCGAGCAGGCCGACGTCGTTCACCAGCCCGACGAGCCGGGCCAGCAGGCGACCGGACTCCGTGACGTCACCCGATCGCGCCAGGGCGTCGGCGAGCCAGAAGCTGCACGCGAGGAACGGGTGCTCGCCGCCGGGCAGGCCGTCGGCGGCCAGCTCGGTCCGGTAGCGGTGGACGAGCCCGTCGTCGACCTCGAGCTCGGCCCGGATCGCGGCCACGGTGCCGACGAACCGCGGGTCGTCCGCGGGCAGGAAGCCGACCTGCGCGATCTGCAGCAGCGCCGCGTCCGTGTGGCGTGCGCCGTAGTACTGCACGAAGGTGCCCCGGTCGGCGTCGTACCCGTGGGCGAGCACGTCGGCGTGGATCTCGTCGCGGGCTGCCCGCCAGCGGGTGCTCGGACCGGTCAGCCCGTGGTGCTCGACCGCGAGGACCGCCCGGTCGAACGCGGCCCACGCCATCACCTTGGAGTGCGTGAAATGTCGCGCCTCGCCCCGGACCTCCCAGATCCCCCGGTCGGGTTCGCGCCACACCAGCTCGAGGTGGTTGACCAGGCGTCGCTGCAGCGCCCAGCTGTCCGCCGTGTCCTCGAGCCCCGCGTGCCGGGCCAGGTGCAGCGCACACATCACCTCGCCGAGCACGTCGTTCTGCAGCTGACCCACCGCGGCGTTCCCGATCCGGACCGGGCGCGACCCGGCGTAGCCGGGCAGGTGGTCGAGCGCACGCTCGGGCAGGTCCCGGCGGCCGTCCGCGCCGTACATGATCTGCAGGTCCTGGGGGCTCCCCGCGACGGCGCGCAGCAACCAGTCCCGCCAACCGGTCGCCTCCGCGCGGTACCCGAACTCGAGCAGCGCCTCGAGCGTCAGCGCGGCGTCCCGCAGCCAGCAGAACCGGTAGTCCCAGTTGCGCACGCCGCCCGGATCCTCGGGGAGCGACGTCGTCGGCGCCGCGACGATCCCGCCCGTCTGGTTGTCGGTGAGCATCCGCAGCACGAGGAGCGAGCGGACCACCGCGGCCCGGTGCGGCCCCTGGTACGCGCAGCTGCGCGCCCACCGGCTCCACTGGACGCGGGTGCGGTCGATCGCGTCGGCGATCGACCGCACCCGCGGGACGGGCTCCCACGACCGCGACCAGGTCGCGGAGAGCTCGACCCGTTCGCCGACCGACAGCTGGAACACGTCGCGATGACGGCGGTCGGCCGCGACCGGGAGCCGGTCGCCGCGCAGCAGCAGCGAGTCCGGGCCGGCGATCGCGCGGATGGCGCTGCGGCCGTCCGGGTCGGTGACCCGCCGCACCCACGGGACGAACGCGCCGTAGCCGAACCGGACGATCCACTCGTGCGCGACGGTCACCGTCCCGCGCACCACCTCGATCCGGCGCACGAGGTCGGCCCGCCCGTCCTCGACCGGCATCGCCTCGTGCACCACGGCGGTGCCCGACGGCGACTCGTAGGTCGTCACCAGCACGAACGAGTCGCCGTCGTACCGGCGGGTGACGCGGACGGCGTCGGGCACCGTGAGCAACCAGCGGCCGTGGTCCGGCCCGCCCAGCAGGGCCGCGAAGCACGCGGGGGAGTCGAAGCGGGGCAGGCAGAGCCAGTCGACCGAGCCGCGCCGGGAGACGAGCGCGGCCGTCCGGCCGTCGCCGAGGACCGCGTACTCCTCGATCGGGGTGGACGGGCGCCCCGGTGCGTGCCGGGCCGCGCGCGGCGGCAGATCCGGGGCGACGGGCGCGGGACGGGGCACGGTGCCAGTCTGCCGCTGGCGAGGCGCGGCGTCCCGGCGACCGCTCGTCTTCGAACAGGTGTACGGATCGAGGATTTCGCCGTAGCATGGTCGACGTGAACGACCGACTCGTAGTCCAGGGTGCTCGCGAGCACAACCTCCGCAACGTCGACCTTGATCTCCCGCGGGACAAGCTCATCGTCTTCACCGGTTTGTCGGGTTCGGGCAAGTCGTCCCTCGCGTTCGACACCATCTTCGCGGAGGGGCAGCGCCGGTACGTCGAGTCGCTGTCCGCGTACGCGCGCCAGTTCCTCGGGCAGATGGACAAGCCCGACGTCGACTTCATCGAGGGCCTGTCGCCGGCGGTCTCGATCGACCAGAAGTCGACCAACCGCAACCCGCGGTCGACCGTCGGCACGATCACCGAGGTGTACGACTACCTGCGGCTGCTGTTCGCACGTGCCGGGACCCAGTTCTGCCCGCAGTGCGGCGAGCAGGTCAGCAAGCAGACCCCCCAGCAGATCGTCGACCGGCTGCTCGAGCTGCCCGAGGGGGTGCGGTACCAGGTGCTCGCGCCCGTGGTGCGCGGCCGCAAGGGCGAGTACGCCGAGCTGTTCAAGGAGCTGCAGGCCAAGGGCTTCGCGCGGGCCCGGGTCGACGGCGTCGTCGTCCAGCTCACCGAGCCGCCCACGCTCGAGAAGAAGCTCAAGCACGACATCGAGGTGGTCATCGACCGGCTCGTGTCCAAGGAGGGCGTGCGCCGTCGGCTGACGGACTCCGTCGAGACCGCGCTCGGCCTGGCCGGCGGGCTGCTCGTCGTCGAGCTCGTCGACGCCGACGTGGACGACCCGGAGCGCGAGCGCCGGTTCTCCGAGCACCGGGCCTGCCCCAACGACCACCAGCTCGCGCTCGAGGAGATCGAGCCGCGCACGTTCTCGTTCAACGCTCCCTACGGCGCGTGCGCCGAGTGCACCGGGATCGGCAGCCGGCTCGAGGTCGACCCCGAGCTCGTCGTCCCGGACGAGGACCTGTCGCTGGCCGACGGCGCGGTCGCGCCCTGGGCGCAGATCTCCTCGGAGTACTTCGCGCGGGTGCTCTCCGCCCTGGCGAGCGACCTCGGCTTCTCGATGGACATGCCCTGGCGTGCGCTGCCGCAGCGCGCGAAGGACGCGGTGCTCTTCGGCGAGAACCACGAGGTCAAGGTCAAGTACAAGAACCGCTGGGGTCGCGAGCGGCAGTACTCGACCGGGTTCGAGGGCGTGATGACGTTCCTCGAGCGCCGGCACGGCGAGACCGAGTCGGACTGGAGCAAGGAGAAGTACGAGGCGTTCATGCGCCAGGTGCCGTGCCCGGCCTGCGGGGGTGCGCGGCTCAAGCCCGAGGTGCTCGCCGTCAAGGTCGGCGGCGCCTCGATCGCCGAGGTCTGCGCGTTGCCGCTGCGCGAGGCGCGGGACTTCCTCGACGCGCTCGAGCTCGGGGAGCGCGAGAAGGCCATCGCGGCCCAGGTGCTCAAGGAGATCCAGGCGCGGCTGGGCTTCCTGCTCGACGTCGGGCTCGACTACCTCTCGCTCGAGCGACCGGCCGGGACCCTGTCCGGTGGGGAGGCGCAGCGCATCCGGCTCGCCACCCAGATCGGCTCGGGCCTCGTCGGCGTGCTCTACGTGCTCGACGAGCCGAGCATCGGCCTGCACCAGCGGGACAACCGCCGGCTCATCGAGACGCTCACGCGCCTGCGTGACCTGGGCAACAGCCTGATCGTCGTCGAGCACGACGAGGACACCATCCGCTCGGCGGACTGGATCGTCGACATCGGCCCGGGGGCGGGCGAGCACGGTGGTCGGGTGGTGCACTCCGGCGACCTCGCGGGGCTGCTCGCAGCGCAGGACTCCGTCACGGGGGCCTACCTCTCCGGCCGCCGGTCGATCCCGATGCCCAGCGAGCGTCGGCCGATCGATCCGGACCGGATGCTCACGGTGGTCGGTGCGCGCGAGCACAACCTCACCGGGATCGACGTGTCCTTCCCGCTCGGCGCGCTGGTCGCGATCACCGGCGTCTCGGGCTCGGGCAAGTCGACCCTGGTCAACACGATCCTGTACACGGTGCTGGCCAACGAGCTCAACGGGGCGCGGCAGGTGGCCGGTCGGCACAAGCGCGTCACCGGCCTCGAGCACCTGGACAAGGTGGTGCACGTCGACCAGGGTCCGATCGGTCGCACGCCGCGGTCGAACCCGGCCACGTACACCGGCGTCTGGGACCACGTGCGCCGGCTGTTCGCCGAGACGACCGAGGCGAAGGTCCGCGGCTACGCGCCCGGCCGGTTCTCGTTCAACGTCAAGGGGGGACGCTGCGAGGCGTGCTCGGGCGACGGCACGCTGAAGATTGAGATGAACTTCCTGCCGGACGTGTACGTGCCGTGCGAGGTGTGCCACTCCGCGCGGTACAACCGCGAGACGCTCGAGGTGCACTTCAAGGGCAAGACCGTCGCCGACGTGCTCAACATGCCGATCGAGGAGGCCGCCGACTTCTTCGCCGCCGTCCCCGCGATCGCTCGGCACCTGCGCACGCTGGTCGACGTCGGCCTCGGGTACGTCCGGCTCGGCCAGCCTGCACCGACCCTCTCGGGCGGTGAGGCGCAGCGCGTGAAGCTCGCGGCCGAGCTGCAGAAGCGGTCCACCGGCCGGACGATCTACGTGCTCGACGAGCCGACCACCGGCCTGCACTTCGAGGACATCCGCAAGCTGCTCGGGGTGCTGCAGTCGCTGGTCGACAAGGGCAACAGCGTCCTGGTCATCGAGCACAACCTGGACGTGATCAAGAACGCCGACTGGGTCATCGACATGGGCCCCGAGGGTGGCAGCGGCGGCGGGATGGTCGTGGCCGAGGGCACCCCCGAGCACGTGGCCTCGGTGGCCGGCAGCTACACGGGCCAGTTCCTCGCTGCGACGCTCGCCGCGGGTCCGGCGGTCGCGCCCGCGAGCGTCCTGCTGGCCACGAGCGCGCTCGGCGCCGGCGGTCCGGCGAAGGTCACCGCACCGGCGAAGGCCGCGAAACGGAAGGCGCCGGCGCGCAGCGCCAAGGCCCGGGCCGCAGCCAAGGCGAGCTGACCGGGGTCGGCCCGCGGAGCCGGGTCAGTCCGCGGTGGTCAGCCGGGCGGGCTCGATCAGGACCGGGAAGTTGACCGACCGCGACACGAAGCAGTGCTCGTGCGCGAGCTCGTGCACGGCCGCGAGCCGGGCGTCGGTCACCGGGCGGGTCGAGGTCGGGTCGTCCGCCGCGGGCAGCCGCACCGTGACGCGCGGACGCAGCACGACGTTGATGAACTGGCCGGCACCCGCCGACTCGACCCGCATCGTGCCCACGGCCTCGTCCTCGTAGCCGACGACGACGACGCCGTCGCGCGCCGCGAGGTGGAGGAACCACAGCATGTGGCACTCGGACAACGACGCCACGAAGAGCTGCTCCGGGCTGTACCGCGCCGGGTCGCCCCGGAACGCGGGGTCGGCGGACCCCAGCAGCACCGGCCGACCGGGGATCGAGATGTCATGGTCCCGGCTGTAGGCCGTGTAGCTCGTGGTGCCGGTGTGGCCGGCCCCGGTCCAGGTGACGTCGACGGTGTACGTGTGGGTGGCGGTCATCTAGGAACGCTATCGGTGTGCGGCGGGCCGGGGCGAATGCCCTGCTTTGCCGGGCGTGCCGGGGTTGGTCCGCCGGGGCGGTGGGGGGTGACGGGGCTGTGGGGGCTGTCAGAAGGACGAACTACGCTCACCGACATGGCTGATCCCGCGACGTACCGCCCCGCCCCGGGGCAGGTGCCGGACTCACCGGGCGTGTACCGGTTCCGCGACGAGCACGGCCGCGTGATCTACGTGGGCAAGGCGAACAGCCTGCGCTCACGGCTGGCGAACTACTTCCAGGACCTGTCCGCGCTGCACCCGCGGACCCAGTCGATGGTGACGACCGCCGCCTCCGTCGAATGGACGGTCGTCGGCACCGAGGTCGAGGCGCTCTCGCTCGAGTACTCCTGGATCAAGGAGTTCGACCCGCGGTTCAACGTCAAGTACCGCGACGACAAGTCCTACCCGTACCTGGCGGTCACGCTCGCGGACAAGATCCCGCGCGTGCAGGTGATGCGCGGCGCCAAGCGGCCCGGCACCCGCTACTTCGGCCCGTTCGCGCACGCGTGGGCGATCCGCGAGACCGTCGACCTGCTGCTGCGGGTCTTCCCGGTGCGCACGTGCTCGGCCGGCGTCTACAAGCGCGCGAACCAGCAGGGCCGGCCCTGCCTGCTCGGCTACATCGACAAGTGCGCGGCGCCCTGCGTCGGCCGCATCAGCCCGGCCGACCACCACGCGCTGGCCGAGGACTTCTGCGCGTTCATGGCCGGTGACACCGCCAAGTTCATCCGGCGGCTGACCGAGCGCATGCAGGAGGCGGCAGCGATCCAGGACTACGAGCAGGCCGGCCGGCTCCGGGACGACATCGGGGCGCTCGAGCGGGCGACCGAGAAGAACGCCGTCGTGCTGCAGGACGGCACGGACGCCGACATCTTCGCGCTCGTGGGCGACGACCTCGAGGCCGCGGTGCAGGTGTTCCACGTGCGCGACGGCCGGATCCGGGGCCAGCGCGGCTGGATCGTGGAGAAGGTCGAGGACGTCACCGACGCCGAGCTCGTCGAGCACCTGCTGCAGCAGGTCTACGGCGCCGAGGAGCTGGCGTTCATCGGCTCGGGCTCGCGGTCCCGCGGCGAGCCGGCTCCTGCGGTCCGGGCCGCGGCGGGGGCCGTGCCGCGGGAGGTCCTCGTCCCGGTGCTGCCGCCCGACCCGGCCCAGGTCTCCGCCTGGCTCGCCGGGCTGCGCGGCAGCCGGGTCGACGTCCGGGTCCCGCAGCGCGGCGACAAGCGCGAGCTGGCCGAGACGGTGCGGCGCAACGCCGAGCACGCCCTCGCGCTGCACCGCACCAAGCGCGCCGGCGACCTGACCACGCGGAGCCAGGCGTTGCGCGAGATCCAAGAGGGGCTGGACCTGTCGACGGCGCCGTTGCGCATCGAGTGCTACGACATCTCGCACACGCAGGGCACCTACCAGATGGCCTCGATGGTCGTGTTCGAGGACGGGGTGGCGCGCAAGAGCGAGTACCGCACGTTCGCGCTCCGCGGGCCCGACGGCGACGGCGCGCGCGACGACACCGCCGCGATGCACGAGGTGATCACCCGCCGGTTCCGGCGTTACCTGGCGGAGCGCTCCCAGTCCGGCGACGTGGAGCTCGAGCTCGGCGTCGACGAGGACGCCCCACCCGGCGCGCCCAGGACCGCCGTCGGACCCGAGGGGCCCGGCAGCCTGGCCGTGCACGGCGCGGGGATCAGCGGCGAGGTCGGGGCCGAGGTCCCAGCCAAGCGGGCGCGGTTCGCCTACCCGCCGAACCTGGTGGTGGTGGACGGCGGCCTGCCTCAGGTCGCCGCGGCCGCCCGCGCCCTGGCCGAGCTCGGCATCGACGACGTCGCCCTGTGCGGGCTCGCCAAGCGCCTCGAGGAGGTCTGGATGCCGGGGGAGGACTACCCCGTCATCCTCGAACGCAGCTCGGAGGGGCTGTACCTGCTGCAGCGCGTCCGCGACGAGGCGCACCGGTTCGCCATCACCGCGCACCGCAAGCGCCGCGGCAAGGGGATGACGGTCTCCGTGCTCGACGACGTGCCCGGGCTCGGGCCCGCCCGGTCGAACGCGCTGCTCAAGCACTTCGGCTCGCTCAAGCGGCTGCGGATGGCCTCCGTCGAGGAGATCGCGTCCGTGCCGGGGATGGGGGAGCGGACCGCGGCCGCGGTCGTCGAGGCGCTGGCCGCGACGGCGCGCGCCGCGATCCCCGCGGTGGCGGCCGATGACGCAGTGGCAGCCGACAACGCGGTGGCGGCCGACGACGACGTGGCGGCCGACGACGACCCGCGGGCCGGGGCCGGCTCGGCGGACGTGACCGAGTCGGCCGCCCCCGACCCGGCGAGCCCGCGGGCGATGGGCGATCGGGCTGGCATGCTGGACGCATGACCGGCGAACCAGATCCGATCACCGTCCCCTTCGGCATTCCTGCTTTGGACGCGGCGACCCCCTCACCTCGGCTGAACGCCGCACAGGTGCTGATCATCACGGGCATGTCCGGTGCCGGGCGCACCAAGGCTGCCGCCGTGCTCCAGGACCTCGACTGGTACGTCGTGGACAACCTGCCGGCGCAGATGCTCGCACCGCTCATCGGGATGATGAACCGCGGCGCACCCGGCGTCGGGGTCCAGCGGCTCGCGGCCGTGGTCGACGCCCGGGGCGGTGAGTTCTTCGTGGACCTCGCGCAGGTGCTGGAGACGCTGCGCGAGCTGGGGATCGAGTACCGGATCCTGTTCCTCGATGCGTCCGACGCGGTTCTCGTGCGCCGCTACGAGCAGGTCCGTCGGCCGCACCCGCTGCAGGGCGCCGGGGGAGTGCTGGACGGGATCAGCGCGGAACGGGCGCTCCTGTCGGACCTGCGCGAGCGGGCCGACGTCATCATCGACACCTCTGAGCTCAACGTGCACGACCTGGCACGCGAGGTGCGCTCCGCCGTCGCGGGGACGGCCGACGACGTGCTGCGGATCAACATCATCTCGTTCGGCTTCAAGTACGGGATCCCGCTGGACGCGGACCACGTGGTCGACGTGCGGTTCCTCGCCAACCCGTACTGGGTCACGGAGCTGCGCCACCTGACCGGCCAGGACGCCCCGGTCCGGGACTACGTGCTGGGCCTGCCCGGGGCGCGCGTGTTCGTCGAGCGGTATGTCGCCGCGCTCGAGCCGGTGCTCGCGGGGTACCTCAAGGAAGAGAAGCGCTACGTCACGATCGCGGTCGGTTGCACGGGGGGCAAGCATCGGTCGGTCGCGATCAGCAACGCCATCGCGGGGGAGTTGCGCGCGCTCGGCCAGCAGGTGACGGTCGGCGCCCGCGACCTCGGTAAGGAGTAGCCGCGTGAGTGCTGCCCGCGCTGCGGGACCCGTCGTCGTCGCGCTCGGTGGCGGTCACGGGCTGGCGGCCACCCTCCGGGCGCTGCGGCTGATGTCGGACCACCTCACCGCGGTCGTCACGGTCGCGGACGACGGCGGCTCGTCCGGTCGGCTCCGCAACGAGCTCGGGGTGCTCCCGCCGGGCGACCTGCGGATGGCGCTGAGCGCGCTGTGCGACGACTCCGAGTGGGGTCGCACCTGGAGCGGGCTCCTGCAGCACCGGTTCACCTCCGCGGGCGGCCTCGACCAGCACGCGGTCGGGAACCTGCTCATCGTCGCGCTGTGGGAACAGCTCGGAGACACCGTCGCCGGCCTCGACTGGGTCGGTCGCCTGCTCAACGCGCAGGGCCGCGTGCTGCCGATGGCGGCCGTCCCGCTCGCGATCGAGGCCGACGTCGCCCGCCTGCTGCCGGGGCCGGACGGGCCGGTCCTGACCCGCCGCGTCGTGCACGGGCAGAGCGCGGTCGCGGTGGCGCAGGGGACGATCGAGCAGATCCGGATCGTGCCCGCGGACCCGCCGGCCTGCCCGGAGGCGATCGCCGCCATCAACGACGCCGACTGGGTGGTCCTGGGGCCGGGCTCCTGGTACACCTCGGTGCTGCCGCACCTGCTCGTGCCCGAGCTGGCGGCGGCGCTGCACGACACGCCCGCCCGGCGCTGCGTGACGCTGAACCTCTCCCCGGAGAAGGATCGCGAGACCGACGGCATGTCCGCGACCGCACACCTGCGGGTGCTCCACCAGCACGCACCCGACCTCCGGGTCGACGCCGTGATCGCCGATCCCCGCGCGGTCGAGGACGTCGCGCCGCTGGAGGCGGCCGCGGCCGAAATGGGCGCTCGCCTGCTGCTTCGTCAGGTCGGGACCGGTGACGGGACGGCCCGGCACGATCCGCTCCGGCTCGCGGCGGCATATCGCGATGTCTTCGACGACTTCCTCGGAGACGTCGGAACAGCGACACGGTAGATGGCAGGATGACGCCATGGCGCTGACGGCACAGGTGAAAGATGAGCTCGCTCGGCTCCACGTCGACAAGACCTCCTGCCGCAAGGCGGAGGTCTCGGCAACCCTGCGGTTCGCCGGCGGGCTGCACATCATCTCGGGCCGGATCGTCATCGAGGCCGAGCTCGACACCGGGGTGGCCGCACGCCGGCTGCGGCAGGCGATCGCGGAGGTCTACGGCCACAAGAGCGACGTCATCGTCGTGTCGGCCGGCGGCATCCGGCGTGGCAGCCGGTACGTGGTGCGCGTGGTCAAGGACGGCGAGTCGCTCGCGCGGCAGACCGGGCTGCTGGACAACCGGGGTCGACCCGTCCGCGGCCTGCCCCCGCAGGTGGTCTCCGGCGGCATCGGCGAGGCCGAGGCGGCCTGGCGAGGTGCGTTCCTCGCGCACGGTTCGCTCACCGAACCGGGCCGGTCCGCCTCGCTCGAGGTGACCTGCCCCGGACCGGAGGCCGCGCTCGCGCTCGTCGGCGCCGCTCGCCGGCTGGGGATCACCGCGAAGGCACGCGAGGTGCGCGGTGTCGACCGGGTCGTCATCCGGGACGGCGACGCGATCAGCGCGATGCTGGTCCGCCTCGGCGCGCACGACGCGATGATGGTCTGGGAGGAGCGCCGGATGCGCCGCGAGGTGCGCGGCACGGCGAACCGGCTGGCCAACTTCGACGACGCGAACCTGCGCCGGTCCGCCCGCGCGGCCGTCGCCGCCGGCGCACGGGTCGAACGGGCCTTCGAGATCCTCGGCGCCGAGCTGCCCGACCATCTGCGCGAGGCCGGCGAGCTCCGCCTGGCGCACAAGCACGCCTCGCTCGAGGAGCTGGGCAAGCTGGCCGAGCCCGCGCTCACCAAGGACGCCGTGGCCGGTCGGATCCGGCGGCTGCTGGCCACTGCGGACAAGCGCGCGGGCGAGCTGGGGATCGGCGACACGGAGTCCGGGCTCAGTCCCGACCAGCTCGATCTGTAGCGTCTGACCAGGTCAGACCCCGCGGCGTCACGTGCGGTGGCGGGCGCCGTCTCACGAGTGACGTTGGTCCCTGCTACCGGTGAGCCGGCGGTATAGGCTCGTTTCATCCGGTGAGCCACAGCGGGTCCGCAGGCGAGATCCCGCGGGGCATCGGAATCGCTTTCCAGTGTGTATTCATTTGTCATGGCAATCGTGTGCGCCGGCGATGGCCGGCGCTGAGGAGGCAACGTGACCATTCACGTCGGTATCAATGGCTTTGGCCGTATCGGCCGTAACTTCTTCCGGGCCATTCTGGCTTCCGGGGCGGACATCGAGATCGTGGGTGTCAACGACCTCACGGACGTCAAGACTCTCGCGATGCTCCTCAAGTACGACTCGATCCTCGGCAAGCTTCCCGCCGAGATCACGTTCGACGACTCGTCCATCACGGTGGACGGCAAGTCGTTCAAGGTCCTCGCCGAGCGCGACCCGGCGAACCTGCCCTGGGCCGCCCTGGGCGCCGACATCGTGATCGAGTCGACCGGGTTCTTCACGGACGCGACCAAGGCGAAGGCGCACATCACCGCCGGCGCCAAGAAGGTCATCATCTCGGCTCCGGCCAAGAACGAGGACGGCACGTTCGTCGTCGGTGTCAACCACACCGACTACGACGCAGCGACGCAGCACATCATCTCGAACGCGTCCTGCACCACGAACTGCCTCGCCCCGATGGCCATGGTCCTCGACCAGACGGTCGGCATCGTCAGCGGTCTCATGACGACGATCCACGCCTACACGGGTGACCAGAACCTGCAGGACGGCCCCCACAAGGACCTCCGCCGTGCCCGCGCCGCCGCGATCAACATCGTGCCGACGTCGACCGGTGCCGCCAAGGCTGTCGCGCTCGTGCTCCCGCAGCTCAAGGGCAAGCTCGACGGTTACGCGCTGCGCGTTCCGACCCCGACCGGCTCGGCGACGGACCTCACGTTCATCGCTTCGCGCGAGACCACCGCCGAGGAGATCAACGCGGCCATCAAGGCGGCGTCCGAGACCCCCGGCCTCAAGGGCATCCTTGAGTACACCGAGGACCCGATCGTCTCCACGGACATCGTGACCAACCCGGCCTCGTCGATCTTCGACGCCGGCCTCACCAAGGTCATCGGCAACCAGGTCAAGGTCGTCTCCTGGTACGACAACGAGTGGGGCTACTCCAACTCGCTCGTCAAGCTGACCACGTACGTCGGCGAGCGGCTCTGACGCAGCCTGATCTGAGCAGCTGACATGCGTCCGCGTGCTTCGCACCACCCTCGGGTCGCGCGAAGCACGCGGACGCTGTTGCGTCCCGACCCCCATTGCGAACCTCGGAGTGCGATATGAAGACCATTGACGACCTCGGCGACCTGCGCGGCAAGCGCGTGCTGGTCCGCTGCGACCTGAACGTCCCCCTCGACGGAACGACGATCACCGACGACGGGCGCGTCCGCGCGGCCGTCCCGACGCTCAAGAAGCTGATCGACGCCGGTGCGAAGGTCGTCGTGGCCGCGCACCTCGGTCGCCCGAAGGGTGCCCCGGAGGCGAAGTACTCCCTCGCCCCCGTCGCCGCGCGCCTGGGCGAGCTGCTCGGTGCCGACGTGCACCTCGCGGCCGACACCATCGGTGAGTCCGCCACGGCCACGGTCGGCGCCCTCGCCGACGGCCAGGTGGCGCTGCTCGAGAACATCCGGTTCGACCCGCGCGAGACGTCCAAGGACGACGCCGCACGCGCGGCCCTCGCCGACGACCTCGCCACGCTCGCGGACTTCTACGTGTCCGACGGCTTCGGCGTCGTGCACCGCAAGCAGGCGTCGGTCTACGACATCGCCCTGAAGCTCCCGTCCGCCGTCGGCGGGCTCGTGCTGAAGGAGGTCGAGGCGCTGCGCAAGGCGACCGAGAACACCGAGCGCCCGTACGTCGTCGTCCTCGGCGGCTCGAAGGTCTCCGACAAGCTCGGCGTCATCGCGAACCTGCTGGGCAAGGCCGACCGGCTGCTCATCGGCGGCGGCATGGCGTACACGTTCCTCGCCGCCCAGGGCTACACCGTGGGCAAGTCGCTGCTCGAGCAGGACCAGGTCGAGACCGTCAAGGGTTACCTCGCCCTGGCCGCCGAGCGCGGCGTCGAGATCGTCCTGCCGTCCGACACGGTCGTCGCCGACGGCTTCGCGCCCGACTCGCCGCACGACGTCGTGCCCTCGACCCAGATCCCGGACGAGCGCATGGGCCTGGATATCGGTCCGGACTCGATCGCGCTGTTCCGCAGCAAGCTGCTCGATGCCAAGACGATCGTCTGGAACGGCCCGATGGGCGTGTTCGAGTTCGAGGCGTTCTCCGCCGGCACGCGCGGCCTCGCGCAGGCCATGGTGGACGCGGGCGAGCAGGGCGCGTTCTCGATCGTCGGCGGTGGTGACTCGGCCGCGGCCGTGCGGCTGCTCGGCTTCGACGAGAGCAAGTTCGGGCACATCTCCACCGGTGGCGGCGCGAGCCTCGAGTTCCTCGAGGGCAAGACGCTGCCCGGGATCGCCGTCCTCGACGCCTGATCCACCTCATCCGACCACTCATCACCGAACTGAAGGAGCCCCTCGTGGCCACCGCACGCACCCCGCTGATGGCGGGAAACTGGAAGATGAACCTCGACCACCACGCAGCCACGCACTTCGTGCAGAAGCTCGCCTGGACGCTCAAGGACGCCAAGCACGACTTCTCGGCCGTCGAGGTCGCCGTGCTGCCGCCGTTCACGGACCTGCGCAGCGTGCAGACGCTGGTCGACGCCGACAAGCTCGAGCTCGTCTACGGCGCCCAGGACGTCTCGGCGCACCTGTCGGGCGCGTACACCGGGGAGATCTCCCCGGTCTTCCTCGCGAAGCTCGGCGCGACCTATGTCGCCGTCGGCCACTCCGAGCGTCGCCAGTACCACCACGAGGACGACGCGCTCGTCGCGGCCAAGGCCAAGTCGGCCTTCAGCCAGGGCGTCGTGCCGATCGTCTGCGTCGGCGAGGGCCTCGACGTCCGCAAGGCCGGCGACCAGGTCGCGTACACCCTCGCGCAGCTCGAGGGCTCGATCGCGGGCCTGACCGAGGAAGAGGCCGCGCAGGTCGTCATCGCCTATGAGCCCGTCTGGGCCATCGGCACCGGCGAGGTCGCCACCCCGGAGGACGCGCAGGAGGTCTGCGGCGCCATTCGCGGCAAGCTCGCCGAGCTCTACACCGACGCCGTCGCGGCCGCCGTGCGCGTGCTCTACGGCGGTTCGGTGAAGTCCGGCAACGTGGCATCGATCATGGCCAAGCCCGACGTCGACGGCGCGCTGATCGGTGGCGCGAGCCTGGACGCCGAGGAGTTCGCCAAGATCGTGCGCTACCAGTCGCACTCGGTGGGCCTGTAGTCCCCTGAGCTCGATCTGATCGACACGGCGACGTCCCGCCTGCGCGGGACGTCGCCGTAACGGGCGCTCGTCGCCTACCCTTGACCCGGCGCCCGACGGCGGCGCCCACCGAACCTTCAGGAAGCGACCCGCCACCGTGGATGCCCTGCGTATCTCTCTCCAGCTGCTGCTGGTCATCACCAGCGGACTGCTCATCCCGCTCGTGCTGCTCCACAAGGGCAAGGGTGGCGGCCTGTCCGACATGTTCGGCGGTGGTGTCTCGAGCAGCATCGGCAGCTCCGGCGTGGCCGAGCGCAACCTCAACCGGCTCACCATCATGATCGCCGTCACCTGGGCGATCGTGATCGTGCTGCTGGGTCTCATCCAGCGCGTCACCAACTGACGCACCTCACCAGCGAGAAGTCACCCAACGACATCGGAGGTCGATCGTGGCGAGTGGTAGTGCGATCCGTGGTTCCAGAGTGGGTGCGGGACCGATGGGGGAGGCCGAGCGGGGCGACAGCGCGCCGCGGGTCTGGATCTCCTACTGGTGCGCGAACGGCCACGAGACGCGGCCGAGCTTCGCCGAAGAGGCTGGCCTCGCGGCCCCGGTGACCTGGGACTGCCCGCGGTGCGGCTTCCCCGCCGGCCAGGACCAGGCCAACCCGCCGGCGCCGGTCAAGAACGAGCCGTACAAGACGCACCTCGCCTACGTGAAGGAACGTCGCACGGACGAGGACGGCGAAGCGATCCTCGACGAGGCGCTGGCCGCCCTTCGCCTGCGTCGCGGCGGCGCCTGACCCAGCAGTCCCGCGTCAGGGTGGCAACGTGGCCACCCTGACGCGCCGTCAGGTCTCGTTCGTCCGGACAGGACCGCCGGTCAGGCGGCCGGGGTCGCGGCCGCGTCGAGCAGCCAGAGCGTGCGCTCCTGCCCGACGGCGCCCACCACCGGCATCTGCTCGACCGACGCGCCGCCCAGCGCGGCTGCGATCGCTGCGCTCTTGGCAGCACCTGCGGCGACCACCCACACCTCCCGTGCGGCCCGGATCGCCTCGAAGGTGAACGAGACGCGCTCCGGCGGCGGCTTGGGGGCGCCGTGCACCCCGACCGTCGACGTGCCCGCGGCACCGAGTGCCGGGTGGCCGGGGAACAGGGACGCGACGTGGCCGTCCGGGCCCATCCCGAACATCAGGACGTCGAACGCGGGCACCCTGGCGCCGGAGCCGTCGTCGGGCCCTCCGGTGAAGGCGGCGAGCTCGCGCGCATATGCCGCCGCGGAGTCCTCGGGGGAGGCGATCCCCGGCGCGTCGGACGGGAGCATCGGGTGGACGTTCCCGGCCGGCAGCGCCCCGGCGAGGGGGTCCAGCAGCGCCCGGCGCGCCTGGGTCTCGTTGCGCTCGGGGTCGCCGTCGGGCAGGAAGCGCTCGTCGCCCCACCAGAGGTGCACGCCGCTCCAGTCGACGGCGTCGCGGAGCGGGCTCGCGGCGACCGCGGCGAGGATCTCGATCCCGACCGTGCCGCCGGTGACGCCGACGTGCGCGGGGCGCCGGACCGACTGCACATCGACCAGCCGGGTCAGCAGCCGCGCAGCGACGGCCTGCGCGAGCACGACCGCGTCCGGGTGCACGATCACCTCGCGCGGGCCCATCAGAGCCTCGCCAGCCCCTTGGTCAGCACGTCCGCGTAGACCTCGTCCGCGTCGAGGCGCCGCAGCTCCTCGGCGAGGCACTCCGACAGCTGCCGGATGGGCAGCGCGATGCGGTGCTCGGGCTGGTCCGGCTGGCGCAGCGCGGCGGTCTTGCCGTCCGGGCGGTCCAGCACGATCGGGCCCGACTTGCGCTCGAGGCTGACCAGGGTGATCGCCGGGGCGTCGGGCTGGCGCTCGATCTCGACGGGGCAGCGCAGCTCCTGCGCGAGCCAGGCCGCGATCAGGTCGACGCTCGGGTGCGTGCTGTTGCCCGCCACCACCGCGCGGGTCACCGACTCGTACGGCGGCTGGTCCAGGGCGGCGGCCAGCAGCCCCCGCCAGAGGGTGATCCGGGTCCAGGCGAGGTCGGTGTCGCCCGGGCTGTAGACGGTGCTCAGCCGCTGCAGGGTCTGCAGGGACTGGCTGCACTCGGTCGAGTCGGTGATGCGCCGCTGCGCCATCCGGCCGATCGGGTCGGCCGCCGGGTTGGCCGGCGGCTCGTACGGCCACCAGGCGACGATCGGCGCGTCCGGCAGCAGCAGCGGGATCACGAGCGTGTCGCCGTGCCCGCGCAGCTCGCCGGAGGGGTGCAGCACGATGACCTCGCTCGCGCCGGCGTCGCCGCCGATGCGGATCTGGGCGTCGAGCTCGTTGCTCTCGCGGTCGTTGTTCGGCGCGATGACGATGACGCGGCACGGGTGCTCGCGACTGGCGAAGTTGGCGGCCTCGATGGCCGCCTCGACCCCGTGGTCGCCGACGTCGATCACGAGCGTGAGCACGCGGCCCAGGGCCACCGCTCCGCCCTCGTCGCGGAGCTTGACGAGGCGCTTGTTCACGTCGTTCGTGGTGGTGCTCGGCATCTCGATGATCACAGGGAGGGCCTCCTCGTCCGGATGCGGGTACAGGTACAGGAGCGGGTGGGTGGGACGGTGCGGGTGGGGGTCACGGGGCGCGCCAGGTCCGGCCGTCGCGGGCCATCATGGCCTCGGCGGACGCGGGTCCCCAGGTGCCCGAGCGGTACGGCTCGGGCTTGCCCTTGGCGGCCCAGCTCTTGGTGATCGGGTCGAGGATCTTCCAGGAGAGCTCGACCTCCTCGTGCCGCGGGAACAGCGGCGGGTCGCCCAGCAGCACGTCGAGGATGAGCCGCTCGTACGCCTCCGGGGAGGACTCGGTGAACGCATGCCCGTAGCCGAAGTCCATGGTGACGTCGCGCACCTCCATGGCCGTGCCCGGGACCTTGGCGCCGAACCGCAGGGTCACGCCCTCGTCGGGCTGCACCCGGATGACCAGGGCGTTGTTGCCGAGCTCCTGGGTGGCCGTGGACTCGAACGGAAGGTGGGGTGCGCGCTTGAACACGACCGCGATCTCGGTCACGCGGTGCCCCAGCCGCTTGCCGGTGCGCAGGTAGAACGGCACCCCGGCCCAGCGCCGGGTGTCGATGTCGACCCGGATGGCGGCGAACGTCTCGGTGGTCGACTCCGCGGGGATCCCCTGCTCCTCGAGGTACCCGACGACCTCCTCACCGCCCTGCCAGCCGGCGGAGTACTGCCCGCGCGCGGTGTGCTTGGCCAGGTCGCGCGGCACGCGCACCGCGGACAGGACCTTGATCTTCTCGGCCCGCAGGTCCTCGGGCGAGAACGAGACCGGCTCCTCCATCGCCGTCAGGGCGAGCAGCTGGATGAGGTGGTTCTGGATCACGTCCCGGGCCGCACCGATGCCGTCGTAGTACCCGGCGCGGCCACCGATGCCGATGTCCTCGGCCATGGTGATCTGCACGTGGTCGACGTAGTGCGCGTTCCAGATCGGTTCGAACATCTGGTTCGCGAACCGCAGCACCAGCAGGTTCTGGACCGTCTCCTTGCCGAGGTAGTGGTCGATGCGGAACACGTCGTCCGGCTCGAAGACCTCCGAGACCACGTCGTTGAGCGCCCGGGCGCTCTCCAGGTCGTGCCCGAACGGCTTCTCGATGACCACCCGGCGCCACGAGCCCTCGCGCGACTTCGACAGCCCGGACTTCGCGAGCTGGCGGCACACGATCGGGAACGCGCTCGGGGGGACCGAGAGGTAGAACGCGTGGTTGCCGCCGGTGCCGCGTTCGACGTCGAGGTCGTGCACGGTCGTGGCCAGCCGCTCGAACGCCTCCGGGTCGTCGAACTCGCCCTGCACGAAGCGGATCCCCTCGGCGAGCTGGCGCCAGGTCGCCTCCCGGAACGGCGTCCGGGCGTACTTCTTCACGGAGTCGTGCACGATCTGGGCGAAGTCCTGCGTCTCCCAGTCCCGCCGTGCGAACCCGGTCAGCCCGAAACCGGGCGGGAGCAGGCCGCGGTTGGTCAGGTCGTACACCGCGGGCAGGAGCTTCTTGCGGGCGAGGTCGCCGGTGACGCCGAAGATGACCAGCCCGGACGGGCCGGCGATCCGGGGCAGGCGGCGGTCCCGTGGATCACGCAGCGGGTTGTCGTCGGCGGTGACCTTGTGAGGGTTCGTGCGAGGGCTCATGCGGGGACTCTTCTCGAGCGGAGCAGATGGGTCACGTGCGCGAGCGCGGCCCGGTCGGTGAGGTGCAGGCGCAGGATCGGTCGGCCGTGCGCAGCCAGGGCTGCGGCGTCGTCCGCGGCCTGGGCCGCGATCAGCTGACCGAAGGTGAAGGGCCGGCCGGGGACGGGGAAGTCCACCGCCGGAGCGCCGGTGAGCTGCAGGAAGACCCCCACCGGGGGCCCGCCCTTGTGCAGCTGGCCGGTCGAGTGCAGGAAGCGCGGGCCCCACCCGAACGTGACCGGACGCCCGGTCCGGATCGCCAGCGCGTCCCGCACCTGGGCGAGGTCGACGTTCTCCGCGCGGTCGAGGAACGCCGTGACGGCGAGGTAGCCGTCGTCGGGCACGCTCAGGAGCAGCGCGTCGATGACCCCCGCGGCGTCCTCGATCCGGACGCCGTCCGGGTCGAGCAGCAGGTCGGGGGTGGCGCGGACCTCGATCCCTCCGTCGACGAACGCGGCCGGCTCCCGGTCCGGGGGCGCCGCGCCCAGGTGGCGCGCCGCATCCTTGGCGGTCTCGACCTCGGGCTGGTCGAACGGGTTGACCCCGAGCAGGTGCGCGGCCACCACCGTCGCGTACTCCCAGAGGAGGAACTGCGCCCCGAGCTCACCGGCCACGGTGACCTCGTCCCCCGGGATCGAGACCTCGGCGGCCGGGTCGTCCACGTCGTCGACGAGTGCGACGAAGCGCACCGCGAGCACATCGGTGGCGGGCGAGGAGAGCTCGGGCGGCTCACCTGCGGGGCTGTTCGTGGCGACCGGGAGCAGACCGCGCCCGGCCTTGCCGGTGGACTCCGCGACGAGCTGCTCGACCCAGTCGGCGAGGCCGATCAGGCCGGAGCCCTCGTCGACGAGCATGAGCTTGTCGCGCAGCGGGGACGTGCCGGCGATCGCCGCGGCGAGCACGAGCGCGGGGTTCGAGTCGGCATCCTCGGTGAGGATGTCCGCGACCGCGGCCGCCTGGTCGAGCAGCCGCACGACGTCGACGCCGGCGAGGGCGGACGGCACGACGCCGAACGCCGAGAGGGCCGAGAACCGGCCCCCCACGGTCGGGTCGGCGAGGAAGACGGCCCGGTAGCCGGCGGCGCGGGCCGTGGCCTCGAGCGGCGAACCCGCGTCGGTCACGGCCACGAGGTGCCGCCCGGCGTCCAGGCCCGCGACCGCGAAGGCGGCCTCGAAGACCCGCCGCTGCGCATCCGTCTCGACGGTGTCGCCGGACTTGCTCGCCACGACGAGCACCGTCCGGGCGAGGTCGCCGGCGAGCGCGGCCCGGACCTGCTCGGGGTCGGTCGAGTCGAGCACCACGAGCGGGACGCCGGCCGTCTGGGTGATGACCTCGGGGGCGAGGGACGAGCCGCCCATCCCGGCCAGCACGACGCGGTCGATGCCGTCGGCGGCCAGGGCGGTCCGCAGCTCGGCGAGCGCGGGCAGGATCGCACGGGTGGTCGCGTGCAGGCCGGTCCAACCCAGCCGGATCGCCGAGTCGGCCTCGGCGGCCGGACCCCACAGGCCGGCGTCGCCCGCGGCGATCCGGGAGGCGATCTTGTCGGTGGCGAGGCGGTCCGCGTGCTGCCCGACGGCGGCCGCGGCGGCACCCCCGGCGGTGACCTCGAGCAGGGGGTCGTCGCCGTCGCCGACCCAGGACATCACCCAGCCGCTGTCGCCGTCGGTGTGGTCGGCGGGTGCGCTGTCGGCGGCCGTGGTGTCGGAGACCCGCCGACCGGCGGTCCGGCGCTCGGTCGAGCGACGGTCGCTCGCCCTGCGGTCGGGGTGCCGGGGATCGGGGGAGGGCGGGGTGGGGGACTGGGGTGCGGGGGCCTTGAGACGCCCCTCGTCCGTGCTCACCGGCCGGCTTCTCCCGTGTGCACGGGGCGCCGTGCGCCGGCGGCGCGCGCGAGCCCGGCGGCGATCGTCGCGAGCAGGTCGTCCCAGCTCTTCTCGAACTTGAGCACGCCCTCGTCCTCGAGCGCCGTGGTGACGTCGTCGATCGCGATCCCGAGCTCGGCAAGTCCGGCGAGCACGCCGCGGGCCTCGTCGTAGGTGCCGGCGATGGTGTCGCCGTGCAGGTTCCCATGGTCGGCCACGGCCGCGAGCGTGGCCTCGGGCATGGTGTTCACGACCCCGGCGGTGACGAGCTCGTCGACGTACCGGGTGTCCGAGAAGCTCGGGTCCTTGACCCCGGTCGACGCCCACAGCGGGCGCTGCGGTCGGGCCCCGACCACCGCGAGACGCTGCCAGCGCTCGCCGGCCAGCGCGCGCTGGTACACCTCGAAGGCGAGCCGCGCGTTGGCGATCGCGGCCCGACCACGCAGGGCCGTGGCCGCCGGGGTGCCGAGAGCGTCGAGCCGGGCGTCGACCGCGGAGTCGACGCGGGAGACGAAGAACGAGGCGACCGACCCGATCGGGACCAGGTCGCGCCCGGAAGCGTGGGCGCGCTCGAGCCCGGACTGGAACGCATCCAGCACCTGGCGGTAGCGGTCGAGCGAGAAGATCAGCGTCACGTTGACGCTGATCCCGTCGGCGAGCGCCTGCGAGATGGCCGGCAGGCCCTCGGCGGTGGCCGGGATCTTGATGAACACGTTCGGCCGGTCCACCCGCGCCCACAGCTCGCGGGCCTGGTCGATGGTGGCGGCGGTGTCGCGGGCCAGGCGGGGGTCGACCTCGATCGACACCCGTCCGTCGATGCCGTCGGAGGCGGCGTACTGGGGGGCCAGCACGTCGGCCGCGGCCCGGACGTCGTCGGTCGTGATCGCCCAGACGGCGCGCTCGGCGGGCATCCCGGCCGCGGCGAGCTCGGCGAGCTGGGCGTCGTACGCGTCGCCGCCGGCGAGCGCCCCCGCGAAGATCGTCGGGTTGGTGGTCACCCCCACGACCCGGCGCGAGGTGATCAGGTTCTCGAGGTTTCCGGTCCGCAAGCGGTCCCGGGACAGGTCGTCGAGCCAGATGGCGACCCCCGCGTGGGCCAGGGCGTCCAGCGTCGGAGCGGATGGGTTCTCGGTCATGACCGTCCTCCTTCTCGTAGTGCCTTCCGGAACGGACGTCCCCGCGGCGATGGACCGCGGGGACGTCCCCCTTGTCGTGCGGGTGGGCGCCCGGGAACTCAGTGCTGCGCGGCGCCCGTCGTCAGAGCTGGTCGCCGGCCTTGGCCTGGGTCGGGGCCGCCGGGGTGCTCGACGCCGCAGCATCGCTGCTGGCGGCGATCGACTCCTTGGCGGCGGACACGACCGCGGCGGTGGTGATGCCGAACTCCTCGAAGAGGGTCTCGGCGGCAGCCGACGCCCCGTAGTGCTCGAGGGACACCGACCGGCCGGCGTCGCCGACCAGCTTGTGCCACGACATCGCGATGCCGGCCTCGACCGAGACGCGGGCCTTCACGGTGGACGGGAGCACGAACTCGCGGTAGGAGTCGGGCTGCTCGGCGAACCACTCCTGGCTCGGCATGGACACCACGCGGGTGGCGATGCCCTCGGCCTCGAGGAGCGTGCGCGCCTCGACGGCGAGCTGGACCTCGGAACCGGTACCGATGAGGATGACGGCCGGGATGCCGCCGGACGCCTCGAGGAGCACGTACGCGCCCTTGTCGACGCCGACCGCGGACGCGAAGCCCTCGGTGCCGCGCGGGAACGTGGGCACGTTCTGGCGGGTGAGGATCAGGCCGACCGGGCCGGAGTTGCGCTCGAGGAGCGCCTTCCAGGCCTGGGCGGTCTCGTTGGCGTCCGCCGGCCGCACGATCGCGAGGCCCGGGATGGCGCGCAGCGCGGTCAGGTGCTCGACCGGCTGGTGGGTGGGGCCGTCCTCGCCGAGGCCGATCGAGTCGTGCGTCCACACGTAGGTGACCGGGATCCCCATCAGGGACGCCAGGCGCACCGCGCCGCGCATGTAGTCGCTGAACGTGAAGAACGTGCCGCCGTACGGGCGGGTCAGGCCGTGCAGCGAGATGCCGGACAGGATCGCGCCCATGGCGTGCTCGCGGATGCCGAAGTGCAGCGTGCGGCCGTACTCGTCGCCCGCGAACTCCGACGTGGAGCGGCGCGCCGGGATGAAGGACGGCTCGCCCTTCATGGTCGTGTTGTTCGAGCCGGCGAGGTCGGCCGAGCCGCCCCACAGCTCGGGCAGCACGTCGGCCAGGGCCGAGAGGATCTCGCCCGAGGCCGCGCGGGTGGCGATGGCCTTGCCCGGCGCGAACACCGGCAGGGCCGCGTCCCAGTCGGCGGGCAGCTCGCCGGCCCGGAGCCGGTCGAGCAGCGCGGCGCGGTCCGGGTTGGCCGTGCGCCAGGCCTCGTAGCCGAGGGTCCACTCGGCGCGGGCAGCCGCACCCCGCTCGCCGACGGCGCGGGTGTGCGCCAGGACGGCCGGGTCGACGTCGAACGCGGTGTCGGGGTTGAAGCCGACGGCCTCCTTCAGGCCCCGCACCTCGGCCGTGCCCAGCTTCGAGCCGTGCGAGCCGTGGGTGTTCTGCTTGGTCGGCGCGGGCCAGGCGATGATCGTGCGCAGCCCGACGATCGAGGGCCGCGGGTCGGCCGCGGCGGCGTCGAGGGCGGCGTTGAGCGCGTCGATGTCCTCGGCGTACTGCGTCCCGCCGTTGGTCCAGTCCACTCGCTGCACGTGCCAGCCGTAGGCGGCGTACCGCGCCAGGACGTCCTCGGTGAAGGCGATGTCGGTGTCGCCCTCGATCGAGATGTGGTTGTCGTCCCAGATGACGGTCAGGTTGCCGAGCTCCTGCGTGCCCGCGATCGAGGACGCCTCCGCGGAGACGCCTTCCTGCAGGTCACCGTCGGAGGCGATGACGAAGATCGAGTGGTCGAACGGGCTCGTGCCCGGCGCCGCCGCGGGGTCGAGCAGCCCGCGCTCGCGGCGGGACGCCATGGCCATGCCGACGGCGGACGCGATGCCCTGCCCGAGCGGACCGGTGGTGATCTCGACGCCGGCGGTGTGCCGGAACTCCGGGTGGCCGGGGGTCTTCGAGCCCCAGGTGCGCAGCGCCTCCAGGTCCTCGAGCTCGAGGCCGTAGCCGGCGAGGAACAGCTGGATGTACTGCGTCAGGGACGAGTGCCCGGCCGACAGCACGAAGCGGTCGCGCCCGAGCCAGGTCGGGTCCGACGGGTCCAGCCGCATGCGGTTCTGGTACAGCAGATAGGCGACCGGGGCCAGACTGATCGCGGTACCGGGATGGCCGTTGCCGACCTTCTCGACGGCGTCGGCCGCCAGGACGCGAACGGTGTCCACGGCCTTTCGATCGAGATCGGACCATTTGACCTGGCTGGCCGGGGCGAACACGTTCACCGAACCTCTTCCCTGTCCAGGTCTGCACGACCCGGGACGTCACGAAACGCAATCGGTACTCGGAGCGCCCCAGGGCCGGGGTGATCCGCAATGAGCCTACCGACCTGGGCGTCGCGGGGGTGCTGGGCCCGTCGGTTGGACACCGCGAGGCGATCCGGGACCAAAGTCACACGATTGTGCGTCACGGAGGGGTTCGCGAGCGCGCGTTGAGCCGTAGCATTGCCTCCGTCCGCCCCCGTCACCTCCACCGGCCGATGAACGGAAGAATCCACGCGCGTGCGACTCTCGAGCCCGATCCCGATCGACAGCACCTCCGGCGAGCCCGGGGCGGTGGATGGGCGCACGCCCGCGAACCGGACTGCGCGAGCCGGGACGGGGGCCGTCGGGCTGGCCCGGGCGCGCGAGCGCGTCGGGGCCTACATCGCGCTGACCAAGCCGCGCATCATCGAGTTGCTGCTCGTGACCACCGTGCCGACGATGATCCTCGCCGAGCAGGGCTTCCCGTCGATCGCCCTGGTGCTCGCGACCCTGGTCGGCGGCGCCGCCGCGGCCGGGTCGGCCGGCGTCCTGAACTGCTACCTCGACCGCGACATCGACCAGCTGATGAACCGCACCAAGCGGCGCCCGCTGGTGACGGGCGAGATCTCGCCGCGCAACGCGCTGATCTTCGGGTTCGTGCTCGGGGCGGCCTCGCTGCTGTGGTTCGCGCTGCTGGTCAACCTCGTGTCGGCCGCGCTGACCGCGGGTGCGCTCGCGATCTACATCGTCGGCTACACGATGATCCTCAAGCGCCGCACGCCGCAGAACATCGTCTGGGGCGGGATCGCCGGGTGCATGCCGGTGCTGATCGGCTGGTCGGCCGTCACCGGTTCGCTCAGCTGGGCGCCGGTCGCGCTGTTCGGGGTGATCTTCTTCTGGACCCCGCCGCACTACTGGCCGCTGTCGATGAAGTTCAAGAAGGAGTACGCCGCAGCCGGCGTGCCGATGCTGCCGGTCGTCGCGGGGGACCGGCGGGTCGCGGCCGAGGTGATGGCCTACGCGGTCGCGATGATCGCCAGCTCCCTCGCGCTCGTCCCGCTGGCCTCGATGACCTGGGTCTACGCCGTCGTGGCGGCGGCCCTGGGCCTGTGGTTCCTCGCGGCGTGCATCGGGCTGTACCGGCGCGCCCGGCAGCCGGGAGTCGTCAAGCTCGGCGAGATGCGGCTGTTCCACCTGTCGATCACCTACCTGACGCTGCTGTTCCTCGCAGTGGCCGTCGACCCGTTCCTGCCGATCTGACCCGTGCCTGATCCGACCGTGGTCCTCGGGGTGCCATCGCGCCCGACGGCGACCGCTCCCGCGGTGGTCGGCGTCGTGCAGGAGTACCTCGCGCACCTCACCGTCGAGCGCGGCCTGTCCGCGAACACCCTGGCGGCCTACCGCCGCGACCTCGACCGGTACGTGGCGCACCTCGTGGCCCGCGGGCGCACGACGCCGGCCGAGATCACCGCGGCCGACGTCGAGGAGTTCGTCACCGCGCTGCGCACCGGGTCCGACGGCGGCGCGGTCCTCTCGGCGTCGTCCACCGCGCGCACCGTGGTGGCCGTGCGCGGGTGGCACAAGTTCTGCGCGCTCGAGGGCCTGGTCGCCGTCGACCCCGCCAGTGCGGTGCACCCGCCCGCACGGCCCAAGCGGCTGCCCAAGGCGATCTCGACGTCCGACGTCGAACGCCTGCTCGAGGCGGCGAGCGTGGGCGACGGCCCCGGTCCGCTCCGCGACCGCGCGCTGCTCGAGCTGCTCTACTCCACCGGGGCCCGGATCTCCGAGGCGATCGGGCTCGACGTCGACGACCTCGACCTGACCCCCGGCCGCGCCTCGGTCCGGCTGTTCGGCAAGGGGCGCAAGGAGCGGGTGGTCCCGGTCGGCTCCTATGCGGTGCAGGCGGCCGAGGCCTACCTCGTGCGGGCTCGGCCGGTGCTCGCGTCCGGCGGTATCGGCACGCCGGCGATGTTCCTCAACACCCGCGGCGCCCGCCTGAGCCGGCAGAGCGCGTGGGCCGTGCTGCGGGCCGCCGCGAACCGCGCGCAACTCCCCGGCGCCGACCACATCTCCCCGCACACCCTGCGGCACTCGTTCGCGACGCACCTGCTGGCCGGCGGCGCGGACGTGCGGGTGGTGCAGGAGCTGCTCGGGCACGCGTCGGTGACCACGACCCAGATCTACACGTTGGTCACGCCGGACACCCTGCGCGAGGTGTACGCGGCGTCCCACCCGCGGGCCCTGGGCTGAGTTCCGAGCCCTCGCCCACGGCGGCCCGGCGCGCGCGGCGCGTTGTGCGTCGACCCGCCGAGGTGCTGGGGTAACTTGAGTCCGTGAGCAGCCAGCCCAGTTCCGGAACGTCCGCCGTAGCGGAAGCTGCTCTTCTCGACCCGGTTGGCCGGCTCCTGCCGCACTTCCCGATCCCCGCCCTGCTGTCGTCGCACGGTCCGGCGCGCATCATCGCCCTGTGCAACCAGAAGGGTGGCGTCGGCAAGACGACCACCACGATCAACCTCGCCGCGGCCCTGGCCGAGTACGGCCGGCGGGTGCTCGTGGTCGACCTCGACCCGCAGGGTGCGGCGTCGGTCGGCCTGGGAGTCAGCCCGCACGAGCTGGACCTGACCATCTACAACCTGCTGATGGAGCGCTCCGCGTCCATCACCGACGTCGTGTGCAGCACCGGGATCGAGAACCTCGACCTGCTGCCGGCGAACATCGACCTGTCCGCGGCGGAGGTGCAGCTCGTGGGGGAGGTGGCCCGGGAGTCCGCGCTCAGCCGCGTGCTGCGACCGGTGCTCGACGACTACGACGTCATCCTGGTCGACTGCCAGCCGTCGCTCGGGCTGCTCACCGTCAACGCCCTGACGGCGGCGCACGGCGTGCTCATCCCGCTCGAGTGCGAGTTCTTCGCGCTGCGCGGGGTCGCCCTGCTCGTCGAGACCATCGAGAAGGTGCGCGACCGGCTCAACCCGCGCCTCGAGGTCGACGGCATCCTCGCCACCATGTACGACCCGCGCACGCTGCACTCGCGCGAGGTCATCAACCGGGTGAAGGAGGCGTTCGGCGACACCCTCCTGCACACGGTCGTCGGACGTACGGTGAAGTTCCCCGACTCCTCCATCGCGGCCGAGCCGATCACGACCTACGCGCCGACCCACTCGGGCGCCATCGCCTACCGCCAGCTGGCTCGAGAGCTCGTCGCCCGTGGCGACGCGGCCTGAGGCCCCGCTCGGGAGCGCAGCGCCGACGGCTCCACCCGCGACCGGCCCGGTCGGCACCTCGGCGTTCGAGGTCCACCTCGAGAACTTCTCCGGCCCGTTCGACCTGCTCCTCGGGCTGATCTCCAAGCACAAGCTCGACATCACCGAGGTGGCGCTGGCCGAGGTGACCGACGAGTTCATCGGGTACCTGCGCGCCTCCGACGCCGCCGGCGGGCCGAAGTGGGACCTGGGCACCGCGAGCGAGTTCCTCGTGATCGCCGCGACCCTGCTCGACCTCAAGGCCGCCCGGCTGCTGCCCGCGGGCGCCGTCGAGGACGCCGAGGACCTCGAGCTGCTCGAGGCGCGCGACCTGCTGTTCGCCCGGCTGCTGCAGTACCGCGCCTACAAGGAGGTGGCCGCGGCGATCGCGGTCCGGCTCGCGGCGGAGGGCCGGCGCTACCCGCGGACCGTCTCGCTCGAGCCGCAGCTCGCGGCGCTGCTGCCCGAGCTCGTCTGGCAGGTCGGCCCGGAACAGCTCGCGGCCCTCGCCGCCCGGGCGATCGCCCCGCGTCCCGCCCCGCCCGGGGTCGACCTCAGCCATGTCTACGCGCCGGTCGTCAGCGTGCGCGAGCAGGCCGCCATCCTGGTCGAGCGGCTGCGCCGGGGCGGGGCCTCGTCGTTCCGGACCCTCGTGGCCGACGCCGACACCCCGCTCGTCGTGGTGGTCCGCTTCCTCGCGCTGCTCGAGCTGTTCCGCGAGGGCGCGGTCGGGTTCGAGCAGGTGACCCCGCTCGGGGAGCTGACCGTGCGGTGGACCGGGACCGACGACGGCGAGATCGAGGTCGTCGACGACTACGACGACGTGGGGGAGACCACATGACCGAGTCCGACGCAGGCCCGGTGAACGGCGTGGCCAGCACGCCCGACGTCGCGGCCGACGAGCTGGCGTTCGACGTCGCCGACCTGCCCGGCGGCGCGCTCGCCGCGCTCGAGGCCGTGCTCATGGTCGCCGACGAGCCGATCCCCGCCGTGCAGCTGGCGAGCGTGCTCGCGCTGCCGACGGCCGTCGTCGAGGAGCTGTGCGCCGAGCTCGCGGCCGAGTACCGCGGCCTCGTCGACGGCCGGCCCACCGGCGCGCGACCCCGCGGGTTCGACCTGCGCCGGGCCGGCAACGGGTGGCGGATCTACTCGGCGCCGGCGTACGCGGACGTCGTCGGCCGCTTCGTCCTGGAGGGCCAGACCGCGCGCCTGACCCAGGCCGCGCTCGAGACCCTCGCGGTGATCGCGTACCGCCAGCCGGCCACCCGCGGGCAGGTCTCGGCGGTACGCGGGGTCAACGTCGACGGCGTCGTGCGCACCCTCACCTCCCGCGGCCTGGTCGCGGAGATCGGCACCGATCCGTCGAGCGGCGCGGTCCTGTACGGGACTACGGGATACTTCTTGGAGCGGATGGGGCTCGGTTCGCTCGATGAGATGCCGCCCCTGGCACCGTACCTTCCAGATTTCGACGCCTTCGAGGGCGTAGACGATGTAGCAGGAGATGACACGTGAGCACGAGCACTGGTGGCAACCGCCCGGAACGCGGACAGCGGGGAGCCGGTCGCAGCTCCGGCGGAGCGCCCGCGCGTCAGCGCCCGACGCTGGGCCGGCCCGCCCGGCCCGTGACCCCGCCCGAGCCCGAGCGCGACGTGCACGTCGCCGACGGCATCCGGCTGCAGAAGGTCCTGGCCACGGCGGGCCTCGGCTCGCGGCGCGCGTGCGAGGACCTCATCGCCTCCGGCCGGGTCACGGTCGACGGCGTCCAGATGCGTGAGCTCGGCGTGCGGGTCGACCCGACGACGGCGATCATCCACCTCGACGGGATGCGCGTCCAGCTCGACACCTCGCTGGTGACGATCGCGCTGAACAAGCCGCTCGGCGTCGTGTCCACGATGCACGACCCGGAGGGGCGCCCGTCGCTCGCCCGGTTCGTCGCGGACCGCGACGAGCGCCTGTTCCACATCGGCCGGCTCGACGCCGAGACCGAGGGGCTGCTGCTGCTCACGAACGACGGCGAGCTGGCCAACCGCCTCGCGCACCCGTCGCACGTGGTGCCCAAGACCTACCTCGCGTACGTCGAGGGCCGCGTGGCCTCGAACGTCGCCAACAAGATGCTGCACGGCATCATGCTCGAGGACGGCATCGCCAAGGTCGACCGGTACCACATCGTCGACTCCACGCCGCAGGCCGCGCTGGTCGAGATCGTGCTGCACGAGGGCCGCAACCGCATCGTGCGCCGCCTGTTCGAGGAGGTCGGCCACCCGGTCAACCGCCTCGTGCGCACCCAGATCGGCCCGATCCGGCTCGGCGACCTGCGCTCGGGCACGACTCGGGTGCTCAGCCAGCCCGAGGTCGGCTCGCTGATGACCACGGTCGGGATGTGACCGCGGCGTGAGCCTGGACGACTCGGCTCCGGTCGCCACGCGTGGCCCGGTCCGGGTCGTCGGCACGGGCCTGCTCGGCGCGAGCGTCGGCCTCGGCCTGTCCACCCGCGGGGTCGACGTCGTGCTGTGGGATCCCTCGCGCACCGCGCTCGCCCTGGCGCGCGACGTCGGGGCCGGTCGCCTGCCCGCGCCCGACGACGCCCCGGTGACCCTCGTGGTCGTGGCCGCGCCGCCTGACGTGACCGCCGACGTCGTGCTGGCCGAGCTGGCCGCGCACCCGACCGCCGTCGTCACGGACCTCGCCAGCATCAAGGGGCACGTGCTGGACTCGCTGCGCGCCGCGGGGGCGGACCTGACCCGGTACGTCGGTTCGCACCCGATGGCCGGCCGGGAGAAGACCGGCCCGGCCGCGGCCCTGCCCGACCTGTTCGTCGGTCGCCCCTGGGTGATCACCGACTCGGGCGAGTCGTCCCGGGACGCGCTGCTCGCCGTGCGCGACCTGGCCGCCGACCTCGGCGCGGTGCCCCGCTCGATGGACCCGCGCGCGCACGACGACGCCGTCGCGGTCGTCTCGCACGTGCCGCAGGTCGCCGCGAGCCTGGTGGCGATGCGCCTGCGCGACGCACCCCACGCGGCCCTCGACCTGTCCGGTCAGGGCCTGCGCGACGTCACGCGGGTCGCTGCGAGCGACCCCACGCTGTGGACGTCGATCCTGGCCGCGAACGCCGAGGCCGTCGCTGCCGTGCTGGTCGCGATGCGCGCGGACCTGGACCTGCTCATCGATGCGCTCGACCAGGCGGCCCAGCCCGGCGCCGGGCCGGAGACCGTCCCCGGCGCGCTCGGCGTGCTCGCGCGCACCCTCGCGGGCGGCAACGCGGGGGTCGCCCGGATCCCCGGCAAGCACGGTGGGACGCCCAGCGTCTACGCCGTGGTCACCGTCCTCGTGCCCGACGCGCCCGGCGAGCTCGCCCGCCTGCTCACCGACGTCGGCGCGGCCGGCGTCAACCTCGAGGACCTGCAGCTCGAGCACTCCTCGGGCCGACCCGTGGGCATGGCGGCCATCTCGGTGCTGCCCGGCCGGGCCGAGCACCTCCAGACCGAACTGACCGCGCGCGGCTGGCGGCTCGCAAGCTGATGGGAACCGCACACATGCCCGGCACGACCCCCTCCACTCCGCTGGTGATCGCGATCGACGGACCGTCCGGGTCCGGCAAGTCGTCGGTGTCCAAACGGGTCGCGACCCGGCTCGGGCTCGCCTACCTCGACACCGGCGCGATGTACCGCGCGGCGACCTGGTGGTGCCTCGAGCGCGGCGTGCCGTTGGACGACGCCGACGCGGTCGCCGCCGAGGTGGCCGCGCTCCCGCTGGTGATGGGCGTGGACCCGCAGGCCCCGACCGTGCACGTGGGCGGCGTGGACGTCGCCGAGGCAATCCGGGACACCCGCATCTCGACGGCCGTCAGCGCGGTCGCCACCAACCTCGCCGTGCGGGCCGAGCTGGTCCGGCTGCAGCGCGCGGCCATCGCCGCCCAGGGGCTCCCCGACTCGTTCTCGGGCGGGCGCGGCGTGCTCGCCGAGGGCCGCGACATCACCACCGTCGTGGCGCCCGACGCCGACGCGCGCATCCTGCTCACCGCGAGCGAGGACGCCCGGCTCGCCCGGCGCGCCCTGGACGTGCACGGCACCGCCGACGCGGCCGCGATGCTCGCCACCCGCGACCAGGTGCTGCGCCGCGACGCCGACGACTCCACCGTGGTGCAGTTCCACGTCGCGGCCGACGGCGTCGTCACCGTCGACTCCTCCGACCTCGATCTCGAGCAGACCGTCCAGGCGGTGCTCGACGTGGTCGCCACGGTCACCGGGCGCGCTGCATGACCCGACCCCGCGGGTTCGGCCGCGCCGATGCCGGACGCGAGCAGGCCGCCGTCGGGCAGGCGACCGGTGGGCGGGTGGGCCCGTCGGTGTGGGGGCCGCGCTGGTCGCACTGGGTCGGTCACTTCCTCGCGTACGGGGTGTGGGACACCCGGGTGACCGGGATCGGCAACGTGCCGACGAGCGGCCCGGTGCTGTTCGCCGCCAACCACACCAGCGCGATGGACGGTCCTGTGATCGTCGGCGTCACCCCGCGCCCGGTCCACCTGCTCGTCAAGGCCGAGAGCTTCACCGGCCCCAGCGGCGTGCTGCTGCGCGCCTCCGGGTCGATCCCGGTCGAGAAGGACGGCGGCCGCGGTGCGCTGGTCAGCGCCCTCGCGGTGCTGCGGCGCGGGGGAGTGGTCGGGGTGTTCCCCGAGGGCACCCGCGGCCGCGGCGACGCGACCAGCGCGCAGGCCGGGGTCGCGTGGCTCGCGCTGAACGCGCCGGCCGTCGTCGTCCCGGTCGCGATGCTCGGGATCCGGCGCACCGGCGACGGCGTCGCGCGGGTGCCCGGGCTGGGCCGGTGCCTGGCCGTCGAGTTCGGCCGGCCGCTGGAGCTGGAGCGCACGCCCGGCACGTCCGGGCGGGTCGCGCTCGAGCGCGCGAACGAGGCGATCCGGGTCGCGCTGGCGGACCTGGTGACGTCCGCGGCGGCGCGCACCCGGCTCCCTCTGCCGACCGATGACCCGCTGCGATCGGGGCGCGGTTCGAAGTAAGGCCCGCGGGCTGGGAGGATAGGGGTATGAGTGGAACCGACCAGACCCTGCCCGACGAGCTAGTGCCGGACGTGACGGCACCCGTCGTGGCCGAGAAAACCGCTGCCGAGGCCGCGGACGAAACTGAACTCGATGCTGCCCGTGAGCGCGCGCTGCGCGCCGGGATGGCCGACTACGAGCTCGAGGACGACGACGAGGAGCTCCTCAACGGCGAGTTCGCCGACGAGGCCGGCGAGCCCGGATCCGCGCCGCTGCCCGTGCTCGCCGTCGTCGGCCGCCCCAACGTGGGCAAGTCGACGCTGGTGAACCGCATCCTCGGCCGCCGCGAGGCCGTCGTCGAGGACAAGCCCGGCGTCACCCGCGACCGGGTGAACTACCGCGCCGAGTGGGCGGGCCGGCACTTCACCGTCATCGACACCGGTGGCTGGGAGGTCGACGCCAAGGGCATCGCCGCGCGCGTGGCCGAGCAGGCCGAGATCGCGATCTCGCTGGCCGACGCCGTGCTGTTCGTCGTCGACGCCCAGGTGGGCCCGACGGCGACCGACGAGCGCGTCGTGAAGCTGCTGCGCAAGGCCGGCAAGCCGGTCGTGCTGTGCGCCAACAAGGTCGACGGCCCGCGCACCGAGTCCGACGCCACCGACCTGTGGAGCCTCGGGCTCGGCGAGCCGCACCCCGTCTCCGCCCTGCACGGGCGCGGCACGGGCGACCTGCTCGACGCCGCCATGAAGGCGCTGCCGACCATCTCCGCGCACGGCGCCGCGATCCCCGTGGGCGGCCCGCGCCGGGTGGCCCTCGTCGGCCGGCCGAACGTCGGCAAGTCCTCGCTGCTGAACAAGGTGCTCGGCTCGCAGCGCGTCGTGGTCGACGACGTCGCCGGCACCACCCGCGACCCGGTCGACGAGCTCGTCATGCTCAAGGGCAAGCCGTGGTGGTTCGTCGACACCGCCGGCATCCGCCGCCGCGTGCACCAGACCTCGGGCGCCGACTTCTACGCCTCGCTGCGCACGCAGGCCGCGATCGAGAAGGCGGAGGTCGCCGTCGTGCTGGTGGACGCCTCGGTCAAGATGACCGAGCAGGACACCCGCGTGATCTCCCAGGTCGTCGAGGCCGGGCGCGCGCTGGTGATCGCGTACAACAAGTGGGACCTGATGGACGAGGACCGTCGCTCGTTCCTCGAGCGTGAGATCGACCAGGACCTCGTGCAGGTGCAGTGGGCCCCGCGGATCAACTTCTCCGCGAAGACCGGCTGGCACACCGACCGGATGGTTCCGGCGCTGGAGCGCGCGCTCGCATCGTGGGAGACCCGGATCTCGACCGGGAAGCTCAACGCGTTCCTCGGCGAGCTCGTGGCCTCGCACCCGCACCCGCTGCGCGGTGGCAAGCAGCCGCGGATCCTGTTCGCGACCCAGGCGGCCACCTGCCCGCCGCGGTTCGTGCTGTTCACCACCGGGTTCCTCGAGGCGGGGTACCGGCGGTACATCGAGCGGATGCTGCGCGAGACCTTCGGGTTCGAGGGCACGCCGATCTCGATCTCGGTGCGGGTGCGGGAGAAGCGCCGGCGTTGAGCTCGTCCTCTTCAGCTAGCGACGCGGCCCCGGTGGCCGGACCCGACGGGGTTCGGCGCCGGGGCCTGCTGCTGCGCTGGGGGCTGCCGCGGGACGAGGCCGGCGGGCGGCACGTGGCGGGGTTCTTCGTCTCTGCTGTTGTCACGGTGCTGCTGGTTCGTTTGTCGCTGGCTGCGCTGGGGTACCCGCAGCTCGGGGGCGGCGGGCTGCACGTGGCGCACGTGCTGTGGGGCGGGCTGCTGATGGCGCTCGCGTTCGTGCTGCTGCTGTCGTTCGCGGGGCCCGTGGTGCGGCCGGTCGGGGCACTCGTGGGCGGGGTCGGGTTCGGGCTGTTCATCGACGAGATCGGCAAGTTCGTCACGTCGGACAACGACTACTTCTACGAGCCGACGGCGTCGCTGATCTACCTCGTGGTGGTCGCTCTGCTGCTCGTCTCCGAGGGTGTGCAGGGGCGTCGACCGCCGCACGCCTCCGAGGCGCTTGCTGGGGCCGTGGACCTGGCTGTGGCGGGGGTTGCGGGCGGCTTCAGCACGCGTGCCCGACGTCGCGCGCGCGACCTGGTCTCCTCGGCTGGGCCCGTGGCCGGGGCGGGGGAGGTGCGGGCGCTGCTGGACGTGGTCGAGTCCGACGCCGACGAACTGCCCGATCCGATCGGGGCGGTGGCGTCGTGGGTGGTGCGGGCGACGAGGCTCGTGGTGCGGGCGCGGTGGGCGCCGTGGGTTGCGGTGGGGGTGCTCTCGCTGGCCGGGGTGGCGACCGTCGGGCGCGGGCTGGTTGTGTGGGTCGGCGGGAGTGCGGTGCCTGGTTGGGTCGTGGGCGCGCTGGTGGTCAGCGGGGGAGTGTCAGTCTTGTTCGTGATGATCGGGGCTGCACGGGTGCGCGGGGACCGGCTGGTGGGGTACGTGTGGTTCCGGCGGGCGGTGCTGGTCTCGCTGCTGGTGACGCAGGTCGCGGTGTTCCGGCTCGACCAGTGGGCGGCGATGGCGGGGGTTGTCGTGGACCTCGCGGTGCTCGGGGTGGTGGGGGCGGAGCTGAACGTGATGCGGGCCGCCGGGCGAGGGTCTGGAACCGGGGCCCCGGTGAGGTAGTGTTTCCGCTGGCCCTCCGGGGCCGGCGGGCTGTAGCGCAGCTTGGTAGCGCACCTGACTGGGGGTCAGGGGGTCGCAGGTTCAAATCCTGTCAGCCCGACGGTATAACAGCAGGTCAGAGGGCCGGGTCGCATCAGCGGATCGGCTCCGACCTGTGCATAGGCACTCTGGGGTGCCTACGCAGTGATCGTCGATAGATTGACGGTTCGGTGACATTGTTTCGGTAACCCCGAAAAAGTGAGCAGAATTCGCGCCGTCGAATCGTGATTTTGCCGTTGTGACACATTGAGGCGGTCGATTTCTGGGTGAAATTCTTGTATTCTCGAGTGTGGAGCTACCCCTTGTCATGCAGTCGATCTGCTGGAGTCGTCGGCCCGGGCGATGACCGTGATCGCGGAAGCAAGCGCCTTGTGGGTCACGGCATGGGCCTCGGACGGATCTGTGGACGGGATGGCAGCTTGCAGGATGTCGACGGCCTCGTGCATCTGACGGTCGTGCTCGTTCGCGGCGCCCCAGCGGTGCAGGTCGGCGCGGGTGCGAACCAGCGGAAGGACAGCGTTGGCCAAGTTGTTCGTGGTCACGAGCCAAGCCTCGTTAACGCGGGCTCGAGGATCGCGCCAACCTCGGCCATTGCGTACCCCTCCCGCAACTCGTCCGGCCGCCCGCGAGAGAGCCCTGTGCTGGTTATCGCCCGATCCTGTCAGAACTCCCGGCCGCCGGGGCGAAGGCCGGTTCTCGCGCGGGGCTCGGCATCGGGCGCGGCCAACGTGCGGCTGACCGCTGAGATGCTCGGGGTTACCTCCGTTCGCCGGCCGCCCGTGGCGGTGCCTTCATTCGGCTTGAAAGCAGTCGGTGAACAGGTCTTGCTCGCCCGCTTGGATGTCGTTGCTTGCCGCGACCTGACGCCAGTTGTTCACGCTCGCTGTCACGGTCGCGAGCTTCTCTTTCGCGACCTGGGGGCTGAGGCCGAAGTCGCCGGCGCAGGCCAGCAGCGCCTGCCGGCGCACGGCGCGTGAGCCGGACGCGAACCCGATGGAGGTCACGGGCTGGGCCCGCGGGTCCGGGTTGGGGTTGACGTCGAAGGCGGGTGCCAGTGACCACCCGGCCCGTGCGCGCAGGAACCCGTGGTTGCGCAGGTGGTCGTCGGTGTTGTTCACCGCGAGGAAGAACGCGATGCGCAGCCACAGCTGAGCGAGGTCGGCAGCGACGGTGGCGCCGTGCCTGGCGAGCGCTTCGGCGACCTCGAGGTAGTCGTACGTGGTCCCGTCGTGGCCGCCGACCAGGGACATCGCGCTGAGGTAGTGCACCCGCTGCGCACCTATCCGGTCGAATCTGTCGAGCAGCAGCGCGTGTCGTCCGTCGATGCTGACCAGGCGCCTGCGGGGCACGGCGATCCCTACGCGTTCGGCGAGGTCCAGAACGGTCTTCTCCCACGCCATGACGTCCCACTGGTCGCCGGGGTGGGGGAACTTGGCGATCAGCAGTCGCTCCCCGTCTCGCACGGAGGCTTTGGGTCGGGCCCCGCCGAGCGAGCCGGTCCCCGCGTCCAGGAGCACCTTGACCGCGGCCAGGGTGTCGCCCTCGTTGCCGGTGGAGATCGCGTCCGCGGCTCGCAGCAGCTTGGGTAGCTCGATCAGGGTGGGCACGTGCGAATCTGCGGCCAGGAACGGCCCGTCGTCGAGGCGGAACCGCAGCGCTCCCTGGCGGGTCAGGTCGCTGACCCCCAGGAGGTTGTCGACCTCCAGGACGGTGGGGACCGGTCGGCCGTCGTGGCGGGCCTCGCCGCGGACCCGTTTGGCGATCAGATTGTGGCCCCACCGGTCGGGGGCGCTGTCGGCGAAAACTCCGGGCAGGCCCGTGAGGTGGTGTCGGCCTGCGGTCAGTGGCAGGTCGGGGCTGATCGAGAACCCGCGGGTGTCGGACTGGAACGCCGGGGTGTAGGTGAAGGTCGTGGAGAGCGCACCCCGACGCTCTTGGATGAAGGCGGTTCCGGCGTGCACGTCCTGCTCGCCGATGCGCAGCGCGACCGAGACCTGGGTCGCGTCGGCCCCCGTCATGGACGCACCCGGCGCGGGAGGTTCCAGTCCGCGCGGGCGCGGCCCAGGTCGGTCTCGTACGGGTCTAGTGCCTTGACGACGCCTTCCATCTGCCCCAGCGCCTGGGCGACCGAGAGAAACACACCCAGCCCGACGCCGGGATCGCCGTGCTCGAGCCGGCTCAGCGTGCCCCGGGTGATGCCTGCGCGCTGGGCGAGTTGCTCAGCGGTCAGTCCCTGAAGCTTGCGCCAGGTCGACACTTGTTCGCCCAGGGTGGTCGCGGCGTGACTGACCTTCACCGGCAGCGGCCTTGTGGCCATCTCGAGTCCTTTTTACGGTACGTAAATCAACCACTGTCAGCTTTAATGAGCGCTGTGTCTACCATAGTAGCCGTACCCCGTACGGGATATCCCGCGGCGCCGTCGTGACTTGGCCATTCGCCGAGGTCGAGAACTCCCCGCGCGAAGGACACCGACGCGGGCAGATCGGCGGTCACCATATGGACCACACGACCACCGTGCCGGTCCGTGGTGACGTCCCGGACCTCCAACCCCTGCAGATCCAACAGTCGCGACACAGCCGAGATGCCGCTCTCGGGAACCACCTGAACTACGGACGCTGAACCAAGCCCGTGACCTCGATTTGAAACCATGATCTGCTCGTTACAGCCATAATCACCGAGGTCACGGGCCTACTACCTCAACGACGGGCCCGCCCGCTGCCCGGCTAACTGCGAAGAGCGGTTTTACCGGCAAGACCTCGTTCGTTGGTTATCGATCGGGGGAGTGTGGTTCGCGCTTCTGGAGTGGTGCAGGTACGAGGTCGGCGACGAGTAGAGCGATGACCTCCTCTTCCTCGATCGCGATGCCGGTCGCACGCATGGCGTCGGCCAGTGCGGGGTCCCAGGCCGATGCCGCAGGGGCTCCGCGCAGGGGGAGTCGCTCCCGCTCGGTGGTGAGTTCGGGCGGCTGCGAATCGAGTCCGTGAACAGCCGAGGCGTAGTCCGGCGCGCGAAACCGCCACGGCTCCCACGGGGTGTGGGCCGCGAGCGTCGAGGCGATGCGCAGCCCGGCCCAGTCGAAGTCGCCGTGGTAACGCACGCCCGCCCCTGCAGCGGTGAGGTGGTCGAGCAGTTCCAGGACGGCGGCACCGGGTTGACCATAGGTGCAGATCAGAACGGGCGGGACCATGGACGCCGCTTCGGGCCCGCCGCGCCGCGTCAATTCATCCGCGACAACCTCGACCACGCTGGGGTTCTCACACGCGTGGATCACCTCGCCTGCCGGAACGACGCCGATGCCTCCAGAGCGCACTTGCTCAAGAGTGAGAACGACGGGTAGCCCGGCGCTCCGCCATTCGCGCAGGGCGATCGCGGTGGCGCGCGCGCCAGCCGTCCCGCCGGTTTCAGCGGACGGTTCTCCGGGCACGCCCAGGCACAGCACCGTTGAGGACACCGCCGAGACAAGGACTCCGACGCTCGCCCAGATCTCACGAGGTCCCAGTGCGTCGTCGGCAGCGGATTTCGCATCAACCTCGCCCAGTGCTCCGACCGCGGCCAAGACCACACGGCCCAGCGGGCGTGTGCGGTCCAATCCGTGCGCGTCGCCTGTGGTGCGGCGGGCGAACACGGCCAGCGGTTCGCCCGTGCTCGGCAGGGCGCATAGGCAGGTGGCTGCGTCGACGGCGAGCCGGCGCGCGACGCTGGGGTCGGAGCGTGCCGCTCGCTTGAGGTGCCCGGCCGTGCACCATTGCTGCCACCAGTCGGCCAGCGTCGGGTGAACCAGGATTGCGGGGTTGAAGGCGTCCTGTGCGTCGGCCCACGCGGCGTCGGCGGTTGCGCGTTCTCGCGGCCGGTTCGGGATCGGCCCGGTGAGCACCGCGACGGCGTCGGCCAAACCGTTGGGCCAGACACCTCGGCGTAGCAGGTCCTCGAGTTCGCCGAGGTCCACCCGCAAGGTGGCGCCCGGTCGTCGCGGCGCCCCGACGATGCGCATGATGGCCGCGCGTTGGTCAGCGCTCGGTTCGCGGAGCTGGACCGACCCAGTCAACGGCCCCGTGTGGCCTTGTCCCAGGCGTGCGCGTACCCGCCGAACAAGCCATGCGGTTTCGGGCCCGCCCAGGAGCCGTTGAAGGCGTACGACGTCGTCGTTGGCCTGCATCAGTCGAACAGGCTTCCGGCGTCGACCTCGCTGGTGCGGGGTTCGCCCGCGGCGGCGCTCTGGCCGGGGCTGGCGTCGAGGGTGCGGTTCCTGCCGTCCCACCGCCACCGCGTGACCCCGACGGCGTCGACGCCCTCAACCCGGGATAGCTGGGCGATAGCTAGTCCGGGAACCTGCGGGTAGCAGCCCCACTCACGCTCGCTGGTCATCACTACGTCGAGGTCGAACGTTGCGAGCAGTCCGAGGGACTTGGCGCGCGAGTCGTCGTCCACGCCCGCGAACGCCTCGTCGAGAAGGATGAGGCGCGGCGCGAAGGGGTTGCTGGCGGAGTGGTAGTGCGAGGACGCCGCCGCGAACAGCGGGATCGAGACCGTCAGTACCCGCTCGCCGCCCGAGGCTGGGCCCGTTGCGGGTCGCCACTGCCCGTTCTGCTGTCGTTCTACCGCGAAGTCGTGCCAGGTCCGGTAGTCCAGGGCGATCTGGAGCTGTTCTGCCCAGCCGGCGGTGGGATCCGCGAGCCTCGCAGCCGAGATCTGGGCCTGCAGGAAGTCTCCGATCGCCGCGCGATCGGCTGCGTTCCAGACATCCGCGGAGCGCAGCAGAAGGCCCCGCGCGACCGCGAATCCGGACGGTCCGTCGGGGCGGGGGCGCCAGAGCACCCGCAGCTGCATTCCGGTCGACGTCTTTCGCCCGGACAGCTCGCGGTTCAGGTCGTCCACCTGGCCCTGGGCCTGACCCAACAGGTCCGACAGGTGGCCCGCGACATCGGTGACGAGGTGGTTCTCGAGGATCTCCCGCTCGCGTGCGCTGAGGATCTGTTGGCGGATCTCGATGTCCTTGGCGAGCGTGTCCACCAGGGCGTCGATGGCGAGCTCCTGCGACTGGAAGGCGACGCGGACGGTCATCCCTTCCTCGTGCTGCTCGGAGATTGCGGTGTGACCCTGCCGGCTCATCTGGGCGCTCAGCTCCGTGAACGCGTTGGACGTGCGTTGCTGGACCCGGTCCCACGCGTCGGTGTCCATCGCGACGTCCACGAGGGCGGCCTCGACCTCCCGGGCCAGCGTGGTTGCCGCACGTGCTGTCCAGGCCGGCTCCGCGCCGGGCGTGTCGATGCCGGGCAGGGCGATGTGCAAGAGCTGGGTGGAAGCGAACCGGCGCAGGACCGTGATGGCGTCGGCCCGACGGCCGGTGGCGGCCTCGCGTTCTCGGGCGAGGCCAGCGATGCGCTCCTCGGCGATACCGAGCAGACGGCTCGCGCTGTCTCGCTCGCGCACCAGCCTGGTGGCCAGGCCGTCGAGGTCGCTGAGCGCCGTTCGGATCCGGGCGAGGTCCTCCTGGAGCTCCGCAACGGCCTTGCCGACGGCACCGAGCAGGGTCGCGTGCCGGGCGGTCGCGAGCGTGTTCTCCCGGCCGGCGGCGAGGTGCCGGCCTTGCCGATCGGTGTGGTCGGCCGCAGCGTCCTGTGCCCGCACGACGGCGGCCGCGAGGTCCCGCCCCGCGCGGGCGGCAGCATCGCGGCCCTCCCGGGCGAGCCGCAGCGCCGCTGCGTACTCGTCCAGGTCGTCTCGGTTCGTGCGCAGCCCGTCGGCTGTGTGGGCGGATCCGACGTCGGCGGCAGCCTCGGCGGCCAGCTCACGGCAGTGGGTCGCGGCCCGCAGCGCGGCCTGCCAGGCCTGGTCGGACTCCAGGGCGTCGGCGCGGGCACCGTCGACCTCGCGGACTGCGGCCTCCACGGCGGCGTGGGCGCGCACCAAGAGCGTTTCGCTCTCCTGCGGATACTTGCCCTGCTCGACCTCGGCTGCGTGACGACGTACCTCGAGCGCAGCGAGTTCGCCGAGCAACGCCTCGAGGAGCGCCTCAAGCTCACGTGCTCGCGCCTGCTGCAGCTCGATCGCCGCGCGCCGGTTGGCTTCCCGTGCACTGGCTCCGATGAACTGCGCGTGCGACTTCGACCACGCGCCGCGCGCGGGTCCGAGCGCGAAGTTGCCGTCGCGATCGACCCAGACCGGCGCCCCGGAGTCCTTGCCCCAGCCGATCCGCGCGATTACTCCCTGTACGACGGCGTCGCTGACCGCCGGGGTCGCGTCCGGGCCCGCACCGCCCGGGGCGACGGATGGTTTCAGGGCGGCGGCGAGGGAGTCAGGTGCGGGTAGTGGTGGGGTTTCGTCGCCGTCGCCGCCGTCGGGCGCCGCGCCGAGGACGAGATCGCCCGTCGCGACTCGCGTGACCGAGCCGTCGGGTCGCACCCAGGCGTCGAGCAGCCCGGCAGCTTCGAGCGCGGCCTCGAGGCCGGCTCGATCGGTGGCATCGAGGTTCTCCGCGAAGTCGGTCAGCCGCCATAACGGCGCCCCGGGTGCGCTCGCGCGCACCCGGGTGTCGCGGGTCGGCAGGCCGGCTGGCTGCGGTGTCTCGCCCTGGTCGAGCTCGGCCAGCCGCGCGCGTACCTCTGTGAGCTCAGCGCTCAGCTCGGATTTCTCGTTCTCGCTCCGTGCGCGGCTCGCCGCGATCTGGCTGGTCGCCTCCGCAGCGGCCCGTTCGACCGCCCGGCGCGCGGGTGCTGGACCATCCTGGGCGACCGCCCAGCGGGCACTGAGGTCGAGCACGTCGTCGTGGTCCTCGACCACCAGGACGGTCAGCGACCGGACGTAGTCACCGAGCCTGACCGCGTACCCGGTGATTGCGTCCTCGAGGACTCGGTCGCTCGCCGCGGCCTGCTCGCTGCGTTGGGCTGCCCTGGCCTGTGCGTCGTCGAACGCCTGTCGCTGCTGCTCGGCGTGCCGGTGTGCCTGGTCCGCGGTGGTGACTAGCCTCCCGACGTGGTCGAGCTGGTCGCGGCGCCGGGACACTGCCTCCCGGGCTGTCCCGTCGTCGGTGAGCAGGGCGCCGTGGGTCGCGCCGAGCCCCGCCGCGACGAAGCGATCGGCGGCGTTGCTGTCGAGCCGGCCGAAGTGCTCCCGCGCGTCGCCGTCAGCCCGCGTCGCCGTTTCGAGTTCGGCCGCCGTCGCTCCACGGCGCTTCTCTGCCTGTTGGACGTCGCCGAGGGCGAGAGCCGCGGCTGCCTGCGACACTGCGGCAGCCTTCCCCGCCTCCTCGAGCTCGCGGGCCGCATCCATCTCCGGACTGGTGCGCAAGGCCTCCTGGGTGCCGAGCAGGCCGCTGCGATCCAGGGCGAGCTGTGTTTCGGCGCCGGTCACTCGATCGAGTTCGGCCAGCGCGAGGGCGAGCTTCTCGTCGGCGACGCCTTGTTCGCGGCCAAGGTGCTCGTACTCGCTCTGCGTGGTTCGCACGCCCTTCGCAGCGCGGCGCGAGGCCACGCGCGCGTACTCGGCGTAGTGGCGCAGGAAGGCCGCAGCGGCGTCGTGCGTCGATTCGGCCTCCAGCAGCCGGCTCCGGTCCTCCTCGAGACTGCGGAACGACTCGGCGACGTCGGCGATCACGGCTTGGTCAAGAGGTGCGAGCGCCTCGGTGAGCGCCCCGGACAGTGCGCGTGCGTCCGGTCGTTTCGACAGCTGCGGCTGACGAAGCTGGATGAGCAGATCGACAAGTGCGCTGTACCGGCTCGGGCCGAGCCCGAAAAGCGCCTCGTCCACCGCGTGGCGGTACTCCTCGCGTGTGTCGTAGACGCGACCCCGGTCCTCGAGCTCATCGCGCAGCCGTTCGCGCGCCAGGGCGACGCCGTTCGCGTCCACGAGCCGCAGGTCGCCGATCCGGCGGTCCGTGACGAAGAACCAGTGCCGGGAGATCCCGCGACCGGTCACGGCCTTCAGGCCACAACCCAGCGTGGTGAAGTGCTCGATGCCGTCGTCGTCGACGCGGCCGAACTCGACCCAGGTGTACCCGAGCCGCTCGCTGTTCGGGTGGTCCCCACCGAGCAGCAGGTTCCACTCCATCCGCTTCTTCGGGTCGGCGTCGGGCTCGACCCGCTGCGCGGCCAGGGACCCGTCAAGCAGGAACGGCAACGTGAGCGCCAGGACTTTGGACTTGCCCGTGCCGTTGTTGCCCCGCAGCAGGAGCCTGCCGTCGTGGAACCAGAACTGCTCATCGTCGTAGTAGAAGAGGTCGACGAGGCCGAGGCGAAGCGGCTGCCAGCGGCGGGTCGTAGGCCGAGGTGCCGGGGAGTCCTGGTTCATCGATGGGTTCCTCTGCTGGTGTCCGGTGCGCTGAGCACTGCTGCGCGGATCGTGGGTGCGCCGATGGAGAAGCGGTGCAGTGCCGGTCGGGGGGTGACGGTCGTGCCCGCGATGCGTACCAGGCCAAGGCCCGCAAGGCGCCCGACGGCGTCCGCGACGATGGCGTTCTCGGCGCCCGGCTGCTGCGCGGTGCGCCGCCAGTAGGTCGAGTATTCGCCCGCGAGCTTGCGCACGAGGTGACGTAGCTGCTCGATCTCGGTCGAGCCGGATCCGGCCAGGTGCTCCGCAATCAGCAGCGTGGCATGCCCGTCGGTGCCTGACTCGGGCATCCGCAGGTCGGTCAGCTGGTCGAGCGGGTCGACCATGGCGATCCCCTCGGCGCGCATCTCGGCGGTCAGGCCCGTGAACTCGGTGATGCGCCGCGTGATCGCTGCTCGCTGGCGGGTGAGGTAGACGCGCTCGGCCTCGTCCAGCTCGTCGTAGTAGACGACCGGGTCTTCGAGCAGCCGGCTGGTCAGCGCATGCCGCACGCGGCGGTTCGTCTCGTCGTCGGTGAAGGCGGGTGGCTCGGCGAACAGTGCGCCTTCGAGCTGGCTGATCTCGAGCTCGCCGGAGTCGAAGCCCGGCGTGTTGACGATGACCGACGGGCCGTGGCGCACCACGAGCAGCCGGGACAGCACCCGGCGGTCGACGTCGTAGAGCGCGTCACCGCCCGACTGAACAAACGACTCCTCGTCCCCGGCAACCCGGGTCAAGACCCCGAGCCCCAGCAGGAGGCGGATCGCTGCGGCCAGGTCGGACCTCTCGTCGCGGGTGGCGAGGGCGAACTCGACACCCTCGAGCGGGGTCTGCCTGGACAGGAGCACGACGTTCTCGGCAAGCCGGCCCAGGGAGACCTGCGGATCTGACCGTTCGAGCGACGCCAGGGCCAGGCAGAGCAGCACGTATCGCCGTCGGGTGAACGGCGGGTCCCCGCGGCGCGCCCGCGCCGAGTGGCTCCCGGCGATCGCCAACGATGCGGGGCCGCTCAAGCTGGGTGCCTTGAGCAGACGCACGACCCGCGCATCGACCACCAGACGCCAGCCGGTGTTCTGCTCGAACCACCGGCGCAGGTGGTCGCTGTGGCGTCGGGCGAGGCGGAACGCCTCCGGATCGGAATCGGCCCGCAGCAGCGGGCTGCCCAGCAGAGCCCGCGCGGCGCGGATCTGTTCGTCCCGATCCCGCTCTTCAAGGACGGTCGCGATGCGCGGTGCGATGCCGTCCACGTGCCGGGCGTCGGTCATACGGCGGCCAGCCCCACCAGGCCGATGTCGACCAGGTGGTCGGGACCGCTCAGTGCCCCGTCGACCGTCTCGAGTCGCATCGGGGGTGCGCCAGGCAGCCGGGTGATGGTCAGGCGCAACCCGCCGTCGGACGTATAGATCTCCGCGTGGTCCAGATCGGGGCGCAGCGCCGCCAGGCCGTCGCCGAGCAGGGCGAGGAAGAGGTGGAAGGACTGGCGGTCGAGGACGGCGAAGGTCGACAGCCGAACTGGGCCGTCGGTGAGGATGCGCCGCCGGGCCGCAGCGGTCTGCTCGGACTGCTCGCGGGCCCGGTCGGCCAGCAGCGCCTTGGCTCCCGTGCGGTCCGTCACCCTGTTTTGCCGGCCGCGGCGCTCGTAGGTACCGGTCCGGCGTAGCTGGCTGCTGATCTGCATTCCGGGTGATTCGGCCCACTGCGTCGACGGTCCGACGCGGGCATGCTCCCAGGCTTCCTCGGTCTCGGGGTTGGTCGACAGGTGGCGTGCGGGGGCGAGCCCGAACGCGCCGCGCCACAGCCGATGCCGGGCTTCGTCGTCGGGCAGGGCGGAGAACCACGACGCCAGGGTGAGGAAGTCCGCTGACCGGTCCGAACGCCCCGAATGCCGGTCGTGCAAGGTGGCCACGACCGCGAGCAGGGCGGGGATGGCTGACCGTGCTCGGGCGCGTAGGAGCTTGGCCTCACTCTCACGCGCGGGGGTGGCGACGAACCAGTCCGTCAGGCCCTCCCAGCGTCGCAGCCACATGACGGTGAGATCGGCCAGGGGATCGGGCACGCTCGCGTCGGTCCGCTCGGGCACCGGAGGTGCCTCAAGGCTGGCGCCGGCGGAGATCAGGCCGGGAGCGGCATCCTGAGCTTCACGTCGGGCGGCGATGGTGCACAGACGCTGCACGTCGTGGCTGGAGAATCGCCGCAGGAGCGCGCTGATCTGCGCGCCGCGGGTGACGAGGTCCGCGATGAATCGTTCGAGGTAGCCGATCAGGCTGTCCTTGTATGCAAGGAATGCGTCGAGGTCAGCGGCTTGGAGGTCGATCGAGCGCTGCACCGAACCCATGAAGAGCACCGCGTTGTCGGCCAGCTCGGTGAACCGGTCCCGCAGCGAGCGCAGGTCCTGATGGATGCGCGCCTCGTCGATCGGCTGTTCCCCGGGTTTCCCCAGGCTGACCAGCGACCGGAGCAGGATGGCGATGTCCTCGAGGGCGACCGCCTGGAGCGCCCCGCGGGCGCCGAGCGAGTCGTCGAACTGGCGAAGCGCGCGCTCGGCCGCCTCGCCAGCGTGCGACAACTGGTAGAGCATTCGTCGTCGGTAGAAGTCCTCGATGGCGGTGACCCGGCTCGAATCAGGAAAGGCGACGAGGTTGCCCCACGTGGGCGCCGCGAGCGAGTCCAGCGCGGCTGCGACGGCCGCGTCCGTGACCGAGATGCCGCCGTCATCCTCGAGGGCCGACCGGATGTCCTCGGGGCGAAGGTGCACGGTGAAGCGCTCCTTGGCGCGCACGAAGGTGTGCATGATGCGTCGGTAGAGGGCCGAGTTCGGAGCCGTCGCGTACGCGAACGGGGCATATGCCCCGTTCGGCTGCTCCACGGTCTCGGTCACGGTGGTCAGTTTTCCACGCCGACGGCGAGCTTGTGTGCCTCCGGACGCTTGGGCGCGGCAGCATCGTCCTTGGCACTAATCACGTCGACGCCTGCTCTCGTCGAGCCCATTGCTCGTGCACGCGTCGCTGGCGCTTCGCCCCTGGCGTACGCGGCGTACGCCGCGTACGTTCCGTACGTCAGGAGAGTGGGTTTCTGGTTCTCACGGGGGAGTCCCATGAGCGTGACGTCGTACGACGGCTTCACTGTGGCGCGCACGAACTTGAAGGCGATCCTGGACACCGCGCGCGCTGGCCGCCTGGTGACCGTGACCCGTGGCCCGGATGTGTCCGCGGTCGTCTCTGCGGTCCGGCTTCGCCAGTTCCTCGCGGCCACGGTGGCTTCCCGTGCTCGGGTCGTGTTCGAGGACGGCGCCTGCGTCGTGTTCATCCCGGGGCTCGCGGTTGCCGCCGAAGCGTCGACGTTCGAGGAGGCGATCACCGAGACGCTCGAGGGGCTTCGGGACTACGCCCAGGACTGGGACTCTCACCTCGCGGACGCGCCGAACCACGCCGAGAACTGGGGCCTGGTGAACCTGATGCGCCTGTCCGACGACGACCAGCTGCGCGCGTGGTTGCTCGCTGACCAGTGACCGGGGACCCGTACCCGCCAGCGGATCGTCACCACCATCGCGCCTTCTGCGAACACGAGGGCTGGGACGTGCGTCAGCTCGCGCGACAAGCCCGGGCAGGGCAACGTCAAGTACGAGCTGCGACTGGCGAATCGTTCGGTGCTTCGCACGCGGATCTCCCATCCTGTCGACCGCACTTCGTATGCGCCGTCGATGTGGGCCCACATCCTGCGTGATCAGCTGGCCGTCGACGCCGATGCGTTCTGGGCGTGCGTGCGCGACGGCGTGCTGCCGCAGCGCAGCCGGCCCGACGTCGTGTTGCCCTCGTTGCCAGTTGGCCTTGTGCGGCAGCTCATTAACGCAGGGGTTGCGGAGGCGGAGATCGCCAGGACGGCGGTGGACGAGGCCGCGACGAGAATGGCGACGATCTGGTCGACGCCGCCCACTGACGAGCCCGGATAGGCGCGGAGCGAACGGCGTCTCGACGCTCCTACCTTCGTCAACGCGGCAGGGTCGTCTTCTCGAAGGCACCTTCCTTCACTTTGGGGTGAGAGCGCCGGTCGGCAGAATCATCTGGCAGCAAGTGGCTCCCACTTGGGTCCGGGCAAGTTGGCGGGGACCTACGGGCGTGGACCACGAGACGAGCGGACAGTCGTGCGTCGGGTTCCGAGCAACACCGGAGAGGGCGAGTTGACGGTCATTCTGGCAATCGCCGCGGGTCTGGTAACGGGCTCCGCATGGGTCTTGGCGAGGAGGGCATCGACGTTCTGGGCGGTGCCGGCAACGCTTTTCGCTGGGCCCATGGCGATATTCTCTGTGACGCCTTCGACCCCGCCGAGCGTGGGCTCGCGGGTCGTGGCGGGGGCGTTCACGGGCATGGCAGTGGCGATTGTCGCCACCTCCGTCAGCCACTGCGGTCGCAACCCGACGAAGGAGCGTCCCGCAGCGACGCGCTTGTTGGCCGTCGCGTGCGTGCCGCGGTCTTTGCGTCGGGACGGGCGAGCCGGAGCAGTTCGCCGCTGCGGTTCTTGCGGCAGCCGAGCAGGTTAGTGTCCGGGCAGATGCTGTCGGCGTCGTTACTCCCAATCGCCACCGTTCGGGTTCCACGTCTCGCTGGCGACGAAGCCGGAGAGCACAGGGTCTGCGAACGCGACGACTTCTTCGAGGACTGACGCAAACTGTTCGGGCAGCCGGGCGGAGTTGCTGCGGCGGCGCCAGGCAGCCCACCGTGCCTGCCCGAGTTCGGCGTACCCGTCGAGAACCTCGGCCAGTGGCCGGATGCTCGCCTTGCGGTGACGGGCGACCTCACCGATCGCGCTCGCCAGGTCGCTCGCGCTGATCGGGTGCCGGCGCGAGAGGCTCCAGATGTCGCCGAAGTCGCGCCACCGCGTGTTCGCGATACCGCGCTGGATGGCAGTCACGATCTTCTCGGCGTGAACCATGTGCATCGGGTAGCCCGGCAGCTCGATCGGGTCGCCACCTCGAAGCCGGGGCACGGCAACGGTTGTCGGCTCGGGCCAGATTGGATCACCCTCGTTTACGTCGACATGGAACGGGAGCTTGGCGCTGGCAAGGTGCGCTTCAATGTGCACACGCACTCCGGAATACTCGTCGTCCTCGCGGATGATTTCAGCGGTCGCCGTGTCGCCGACGAACTCGACGCCGTCATCGCCGGGCGGCTCGGCTACCAGCACTCGGCGCACCAGCTCCAGAATCGTCTGGGTGTCGCCTGCAAGGTCGATGGCGGCCAGGTCGACGTCCTTGGTCGGTCGCCGCGAGTCGAAGGCGGCCAGCAGGACACCGCCCTTGAGGACGAAGCTCTGGCGAACCTCGCTGACCGCGAGGCGGGCGAGGAACCCTTCGAGCACGTAGAGCTGAAGCAACTCTTGGGTCGGGCGCCCGGTGCGGCGAGCCTCGTTCTGTAGGTCGAGGTGGGCGTCGCCAGACGGCGTACCCCTTGTCACGCGGCTCACAGCAGGATCTCCAGCGTCTTGCGCAGCGCGGTCCGGGCGCGCGGGAACGACTTGGCCAAAGCCAGAAGCTCCGAGGGCTGACCGCCACGACGAAGCCATCGCTTGAGTGCCTCGTTGGCGAGATCGGGACCCTCGAGTTGGCGCATCCGGAAGGCGTCGATGATGCTTCGCTCGGCGGAGTAGAGGCCGATGTTGCGTCCACCGTCGGTGTTCAGCTGCCTGCGGCCGATGGAGAAGGTGTCTGGGTCGAAGTGGCGCCACCTGACCGGGGCAGCGGTCTGCGGGGTCCACGATCCGCGCGGGATAGCGATGTCGATCTCGACCGGGATGTCGTCGATCAACTCATGGCGAGCGAGGGCCGAGCGCAGGCAGAGCGTGGCCTGGGGCGACTTGGCGGCGATCTCGATCAGGTCCTCATCGCCCAGCCAGTCACTCTTGCGGTACAGGCCGCGGGAAAGCGCGGCAATTCTGCCCTCGTCCTTGAGGCGGCGGAACTGACGCTCGCTGACGTGGTCGAGGGCCTCCGATGAGCGAAAGGTTTCGGGCAGACTGGCGAGCAGTTCATCACTCGTCGGAGCCATGACCACACCTCCAAGGTCGGGAAACCTCAACACCAACGCATCTAGTGTAAAGGGTTCGCGCCGAATCGGGGGACGGTCGACGTACCCACCGCGCCACCTCACGGCCGCCAGGCACGGCGGGGCGGGTTGCGCAGGAGCTGATCGAACAGGTTGGTGGCTGAGGTCGACCCCGTGCGGGACCTCCAGAGGCGCGTTGGCAAGGGTGCGGTGGGGCGTGCACTTTTCAAAGTGAAGGGGGGCGAAGGCGAATGACGGGACCGCCTTGACGGGCACGGTCAGGGCAATGCCCTGACATTGTCCGCGCGCGTGCCTGCGGCCGGATGGTTGTCAGCTCGGTTCGGTCCAACTTGTCGGGGATGCGTTGTTGATCGATGTGGATCGCGCCTTGGCCACCGGCGCCGGGGGCTGTCGGTCACCGTTGTCGGAGACACCGCCGTCCGGCTTGGGCCTTCTCGGCTTCGTGGGCTGGGCCTTCGTTTTCGTCGGCGCGGGCTTGGCTCGTTTCGGCTGAGCCTTCTTGGGTTCGGGTGGGGCGTCGAAGAGTTGGTTCATGGCGATCATGTGTCCGGAGCGGATGGGCGCGATCGGGTGGCGGTAGATCTCGGCGGTCACCGCGACCGAGCGGTGGCCGAGGGTGTCGGAGATGTCTTCGATCGGCACACCGGCGGCGGAAAGCAAGCTGGCCGCGGCGTGGCGGAGCATGTGCGGGTGCAGGTGGACGATGCCGGCTTCTTTGGCGATGCGGTTGTAGGTCCGGCGCACGTTGGACGGGTCCAGCGGTGTGCCGACCTCGGTGCTGAACACGAGGTCGTGGATGTTGGACCACGCCTGTCCGGCCGTGGCGGCGTCGGCGGCCTGCAGTTTGCGCTGCTTGTTCAACGCGTCCACCACGGGTGGTGGGATTTCCAGGGTGCGCCGGCTGGTGAACGTCTTGGGTGGCACGAGGACCAGTTCGCCCAGGGGAGTGCGGCGCAGGCTCGCCGCGATGGTGATGGTGGGCCGGTCGCCGTCGGTCTTCACGTGCGGCCACGTCAGGGCCGAGGCCTCGCCGGGGCGCAGCCCGAGGAGCAGACACAGGGTGAGCATGTTCGCCAGGCGGTCGGTTGCGGCGGCGGCGAGGAGGCCTTTGGCTTGGTCGACGGTCAGGCCGAAGCGTTGGGCTTTGGGGCCGCGGCGGGTCTGGACGGGTTCGGCGACGTTGCGGATGACGAGGTCGCGCAGCATCGCGAAGCGCAGCACGCGGCGGGTGAGGTTCAGGGCGTGGCGCATGGAGGAGGCGGCCAGGTTCTGTTCGGCCATCTCGTCGAGCATCGCCTCGACGTGGTCGGACTTCAGCTCGAGCAGCTTGATGTCCCCCAGGACCGGCACGACGTGCAGGGTGAGCATCCGTTCGTAGTTCGAGCGGGCGTTCTCGAACAGGTCCGCGGGCAAGCCCCGCTCGAGCCAGGCCGCGGTGAGGTCGGCGAAGTTCCAGGATCGGGAGCTGAGGTCGACGCCGGCCTCGTGCTTGGCGCGCAGGTCCAACAGCTTGATGCGCGCCTCGGCCCGGGTGCGCCCGGACACCTTCGGGCGGTGCCGTTTGCCGGTGTAGTCACGACCGAGGTCCAGTTGCCCGACCCACCGTTGGGTGTGGTCGTCGAAGTACAAGGTTCCATCGCCGCGGTCTCTTCGTGTCCTGGGCATGCCAGCCCCTCTCGCCATTGTTGTGCCGATTCTTCAGGGGGTCAAGAATGTGCCATAACACGGAGCCTAGCCCCCAAAAAGCGCCTCGGGCAAGCCTGGATTGGGGTGGACGCGAGTGGACCCCTGACCTGCGCAAACGCTTAGATCAATGCAGGTCTCTGAGCGCAAAGAATGATTCTGGGGGTCAGGGGGTCGCAGGTTCAAATCCTGTCAGCCCGACAAAAGCCCAGGTCAGAAGCAATTTCTGACCTGGGCCTTTTCGTGTCACGGGGCAAGAACGGGGCACAAACGCTGCGTGGTCGCAACGTCCTTGGCGCGTTTGTGCAGGTGAGAGGCTCGCGGAGCGACGCGATGAGTGTCGAGACTCTTGTTGAGACGATGGGGATTCGCAGGTTCAAATCCTCGGCCCGGTGGCGAGTAGGCAGGTCAGAGCGACGTTCGGGGTAGGGGACTTGATCAAGTTGCGCCATCCGCAGGTCGCCAAGGGGCAGCATCGACGGCGAGGGGCAGCGGTCATCGAGCCCTTGACTCGTTGTAGCCCAGTTCAAAGTCGTTCTTCCTCGTTCGGCGTCGTCGAGCACCGAGTGCCCAACTGGTTCCGGTCGTGGGGCGAAAAGCTCGTCGCTGAGCAGGTACCAGTCCATCACCGCGTGGGCGTCGCCGCCGGACCGCAGGGCCGCCGCCATCACGCGCATGGAGCGATCGACGTGGCGGAAGAGCCACCGCCGTCGGCCATCTCACCGATTCCGCCCGCGAGACTCAGGAGCGGTCGGTCAAGGCTCGCTGTGGCGGTGCGGCTACACCGGGTCCGGGACCGACCCACCCAAGGACCGCCAGTGGTTCACCAGTACGGGGTCGGCAGTGACTTCGAGCGCGGCGACGAGATCGGCATCGGACGCGGCCAACGTCTCGACCATTTCCTCATCGAGCAAGGCGTCCGACTCGTCCTCGTCAGCGATCGTGCCGGGCATGACAGCCTCGAGTTCGGCCAGCGACTTGCGGTAGTTCGGTCGGGTGGCGACCAGGTCCTCGTAGTCGGACCGAATCTGCTCACAGCGGGACAACGCGACCAACTCTCCGGCGTCGACGACGATCCCAGTCCGGGTCGCCGTGCCGTGCCGGAGCGCGAGGCGCAGTCGTAGGAGGGTCGTGCCCTCGGTGGTGGCGTCGTCCTCCAGCCAGTCGAGGCCGTCGAGGTCGACCCTGCGCTCGCCAGCGGCGGCACGTATGTAGCTCAGCATGTCGATCCAACGGATCCCCTGGTGCGGGCGGAGCAGGTAGAGCATCGGTTTCCCCTGGCTAAGGTCGCTCCCCCCTGGAGCGACTTGACGGATGGTAGACGCCGGTACCGCTATCGGGTGCCGGTGGCGAGACTCCTGCGCGCACGCACGACCGGGGGCGCGCTCCACCAAGGGTCAGCGGCCGCCCGGTTCGAGAGCGATGGCGCCATTTTCGGCATCATCGCGCGCTCTGGAAGCCGACCGCCTTGTGCGAGCCGTCGCAGAACGGCGGGATGCCGGTTGCGCCGCACCGGCACAGCGCCACGGTGCGTCGCCGTCGAGGGATGAGTTCGCCTGACGGGGTGCGGAGCTCCACTGGTCCGCGGATGAGCAAGGGGCCGTCGGGACACGGGACGATCACGGTCGCTCGGGGCGGTGCGCCGTCGGCGGGCGCCACGGCGTGGGGACTCGCTGCCGCGTCTGGGTTCATCGTGCGACCAGAGCGGCGGGTCGGGTCGTGGTGCGCAGGCTGGTCTCGTCGCGCTGCCAGTGCTCGACGAGCCACGAGCCGACCAGTCCGTCGACGTAGAGGCAGGCGGCAGCTCCGAACAGGACGTCGTCGTGCAGTCCGGGTTCCTGCTCGGCGAGCTTCCCGGCCAGGTCCCGGCCGGCGATCTGCTCGTGCACCGCATCCGCCTCGACGTGCTCGTCGAAGTACCAGGTCACATCCTCCCCATATCCGTGCCGTCGGAATCCGTTCCCGTAGAGACGGTTGGGGATGGACGAGGTCATCTCGAATGCGGCGAGGTGGCCGGCGATGGCCCCCCGCAGGCGCCGGTGCAGGCCGAACATCGACATCATGTTCACCGAGGCCAGTGTGAGGGCCGGGGCGAGGTCGACGTAGGCGCCGTAGGTGTCGTCCAGGCCCAGGCCGCGCATCGTTCGGCCGAAGAGTGTCGAGTGCATCCGCTCCGGATCGCCGCCGCCGTATTCGTCGGCCTGGATCTCGACCAGGGCGGCCTTCGGTGCCCCCGCCAGCCGGGGGATAGCCCAGGTGTGCGGGTCTGCCTCCTTGAGCTGGTACACCGACCGGTGGATGAGCAGCTCGTGCAGCTGTTGGTCTGTGGCACGTTTGGCGATGTACGCAGAGAGCCCTGGTCCGGTGTCCTTGGCCGCCAGCGCGAACAGGGCACCGGCGACGTCTTCGCCGTGGGGTCCGACGCCGACCGGGACCTGCGTGTGGCGGCGGAGCGTGTCCTCGAAGGCGCCTTCGATCTGGGCTCGCACCTTGAGCAGGTCGGGGTTCCACTCCCACCGCTCGTCGACGCCGCGCAGGCCCTGATAGTGCAGCTCGTAGAGCACCAGCAACGCGAGCTGCAGGTCCTCGTCGTGCAGCAGGTCGTGGCACTGCCGCAGCGCCGCGTCGACCGCGGCCGCGGCGGGACCGACGTCACCGGATCCGGACGGTGAAAGAAGAGCAGAGATGACTGCTGCGCTCGCCTCGCCGCGCGCGTCGGGCATCTTCACAAGAACCTCCAGTGGGGTAACGGGTCTGGTCGCTCCGCGTCAGTCACCTGCGGGGGACCTCGTGCGGGCGGACGGATCGGAGCCGCCGTTGGGCAGCGGTACGCAGACCTCGAGTGCGCCGGGCCGCACGTCAACGGTCAGGCTGCGCCCGGGGTCGATGATGTCGCCGTCGAGCTGGCGGGGTTGGTCGCGGTCGCTGGTCACGGTGATGCGGGAGCCGCGAAGGACCTCCCGGTGTTGGACGCGCCGGTGGCGGAGCACCACTCCCCAGGCGAGCGCGACCCAATGGCCCAGGCTGCGGGGCGCGAGGATCGCCACATCGAACTGCCCGTTGTCGGGTGACGCGTCCGGCAGGAGGTCGACCCCACCTTGGAGTCGTCCGACGTTGCCGATCACGACCGTGCGCGCCTGACGTTTGCGGGTGGGCTCCTGGTCGATGCGGATCTGCAGGCTCATGGGGCGGTCGCGCAGGTGGCGCAGCGCGGACAGGACGTACGCGGGGGCGCCGATGCGGGCCTTCAGCGTCGAGGAGGCGTCCCCGAGCAGGGCGGCGTCAAAGCCGACCCCCGCCATGACCGCGAACGCGCGCCCCTCCACCTCGCCGATGTCGATGCGGTGGCGGCCACCGGCGGTGGCCAGGCGCACGCCCGCTGCGGTATCGAGTGGCACGCCGAGATTGGTCGCCAGCAGGTTCCCGGTCCCGGCGGGCAGGATCGCCAGGGCGATGCCGGTACCGGCGAGCCCCTCGATGCAGGAGCGCACGGTCCCGTCGCCGCCGCAGGCGAACACGAGCTCGGCACCGTTCTTGATCGCCTGGCGGGCCTGGGCGGCGCCGGGGTCCTGCTCGGTGGTCTCGAGCCACGCAGGGCTCGGCCAGCCCGCGTCGGTGAGGACGGACTCGATGACCTCACGCCGCGCTGGCATGTCCTCCACCCGTACGGGGTTGAAGACCACTGCCGATCGGAGCGGGCCGCGAGGTGAACGCGGGGTGGCGCCGGGAGCGGTCGAGGTTGACGTCACGGTGGATCCTTCGGCACGAGGGGTGGCAGGAGTCGTTCGCGATCACGGATGCGGAAGCCATGCGGACAGCTGGCAGCTAGTTGCCCGGTCATTCTCCGGTCCACCGCTGGAACACCCGTGCTCCGGTGCGGTCGATGACGGTCTTGACCAGCGAGTACAGCGCGCCTTGGACAACGGCGGCGAGCAGGATCTGCCGGACGGGGTACTCGGTGGTCAGCGCTGTGGGAGGGGCGGACTGGTCGCCGGGCGCGGCGTGCTGCCAGATCTTTCGGAAGATCACCGAGGCGAGGAGTCCACCGACGATCGAGCTGGCCATTCCGACGGGTCGGTACAGGAGCTTCGCGGACGTGTTGGTCTCTTCTTGCGTCGTCATGGGTTGGTTTCCCTCGTGTGGTGACCTCGGGCGAAAGCGCGTGTCGGGACTGGTTCTCAGGCGGTTGTCGAGCGTGACGGAGGCTGCGCGTGGAGGCTGACCCGGGCGCGCTGGCCCGCCAGCGTCGGGGACCGGTCGACGGTGCGATCGGTCCCCGACGCATGAGGTGTTGCGTGGTGGTGGGTGGGTCAGGAGTGCACTCGGCTGCGGGTGCGGGTGCCGGTGTAGAGGGCCACGCCGACTGCGGCGAGGACGACCTGGATGACGACCTCGATCCAGTCGATGCCGTCGGTGGCGCCGACATTGAGGGCGTTCGCGATGAACGTGCCGATGAGGGCGGCAATGATGCCGATGACGATGGTGGCCAGGATCGAGATGTTCTGGCGGCCGCGCACGACCAGGCGCCCGAGGGCGCCGATGATCGCGCCGACGATGATCGCGGAGATGATGGTCGAAATCATGGGTGTGGCTCCTTGTGTCGGTGCTGTTGAGGTGTGCCGGGTGGGCGCCGGGGCCCGAGGGGTGTGGTCAGTCGGTGAGGGCGTCCTTGACGTTCTCGCCGGCCTTCTTCAGGTCGGCCTTGGTCTGGTCGGCGCGGCCTTCGGCCTCGAGCCGGTCATTGCCGGTGGCGCTGCCAACGGCTTCTTTTGCGTGACCGGCGAGGTCTTCGGCGGTGTTCTTGATCTTGTCGGTGGCGCTCATGGTTGCTCCTCGGTGCGGTGGGCAAGCGGCCGCCGGGTGGCGTCCGCGGGAAGGTGGCCCCAACCCGGTCGCGGGCGGGGGTGCGAGTCGGGCGGGAGTGCTACCTGACGCGGGGCTGGACCCGGGTGCGGGTGGCCGTCTTGAGCTGGACCTGGCAGAGAAGGTCGTTGCGTCCCAGGACCGCGCCGAGCTCGGCCGCGACCTTGTCGGCGGCTTGCGCGATGGCGTGCAGGTCGGCACCGGTCTCGATGGTCCCGGTCAGGCGGGCCACGAGCTGGCCCCGCTCGTGCAGGACCTTGCCGGAGGCGGAGCGGACGCCGGGGGCGCCAGCCAGCACCTGGGCGGCAGCCTCAGCGACGGGGCTGGCGGCTGCCCGGAGCTTGCCGCCAGGGCCGGAGCCAGCCAGCTTGAGGTCGCCCACACCGCGGTCGGGTACGTGGGCGATCAGCCATCGCAGCCCCACGAGTACCGCGACCAAGCCCGCGACACCGGCGGCCCACGGCCACCAGGACTGGTAAACGAGGTCCAACGCCGCGGTCAGGTCGAGCCGGGCGGGCATCCATGTGAACAGGTCGAGCCACCAGGCGATCGCGGTCACGCCGACGCCGATCAGGATGACGGCGACGACGAACGTGGCGACCCGATCGGCCGCGATGGTGGCCCGGCTCATCGTGGGCCCCGCTCGGGGGTGACTCGGACGCGGATCCTGGGTGCGGCGGCCAGGGCGTCCAGCGCGTGGGCAACCGCCTGTTGCACGTCCGCGGCGATCTGTCCGGGCGCGATGGCGCGCACGGACACGGTGACGGTGCGCCGGGTGGCGTTCGCCGTGGCGGACGTGACGCCGTCGACGTTCTCGGTGGCCGTGCGAGCGATGCGCGCGACGTCCCGGGGGCGCAGATACACCCCGGTGCGGGCTGTCAACGCGATCGCCGTGCTGGGCCTGGGTCGCAGCGCGGTGACCAATGCCCACACGCCGACGGTCGCCATGAGGAGACCGGAGGGGACCATCCACGGCGCTGGCTCCGATCCGTGAAGGGTGGTGAGCCCCGAGTCGATCCACGAGGGGCCGGCCACAAGTCCCGAGGGGATCAGGGCGTCGTGGAGGGCGATGACGCCGAGGCTGAGGAGCCCCAGTGCCAGGACGACTCCCACGGCGGTGATCTTGCCGGGACCCACGGGGGCCTTGGCGGCCGCCAACGGCTCCAGCCGGGCGCCTGCGCCGGGCTGCGCGTCGCCGGTGGGCTGCGCGATGGTGGTCATTGGACCCTCCGCGTCTCGGGCTGGGATGCGAGCACGACCTTGGAGACCGTCACGTCGACGGCGTCGACGTTCAGGCCGACCAGCTCGTTCACGCGGGCGCGGACGTGGTCGCGGACCTGCGCGCCGATTAGTGCGAGCGGGTAGGGCCACAGGACCGCGACGTCCACGCGGATGCTGGCGTGTGCGCCGGCGACGGTGGCGTCCGCGCTCGGGTACTGGTGCCCGAGGAGGTGGTCGAGCCCCGACCCGGTGCTCGCGACCCCGCGCACCTCACCGGCCGCGATTCTCGCGACCTTCTGGACCACGCGGACGGCGATCTCCAGGTCACCGCGCTCGCTCGGCGCCGCGCGCGTGAGCTGTGTGTCCTCAGCCACGGCGACGCCCGCCCAGGAGATGGGTGAGGTCGAACTCGCCATCGAGGTGCCCGCCCACGGCGTAGCCGACGACCCCGATGACCAGCGCGATGAGGAACCCGCTGAAACCTCCGGCAGCAGCGGCGACCCCCAGCAGCAGACCAGCGATCAGGCCAATGGTGGACGTGGTCATGAGGATCTCCTCCATGTGAGGTGCAGCAGTTGAGGGTCGTCGTGGAGCCCGGTCACAGCTCGATGTAGCGGCGCGCGCCGGGGATCGAGCGTGGCAGCCGCGTGCGGAGCGTCCGGGTCAGCCGGCGGGCGCGGCGCGCCCAACGGCGCACCGTGCGCCGGGCCGCGGTGAGCAGATCGGCCTCGGCAGCGGCCCGTGCGTAGGTGCGGCCCGATGGGCGGCCGCCCGGATCAACGCACAGCCCGTACCTCGCATCGATCGCGGCGATCACGCGCAGGTACTCCTGGGCGTCCCCGCCGAGATCCGGGTGGTGGCTCCGGGCCGCGTGACGCCTCTCAGCGCGCCACGCCACCTGAACACCCAGGTCAGGATGCGCGGTCATGCCGTCCCCCTGATCCCGGCGACGACACCGTCGACGGCTCCGACGAGTGAAAGGACGGGTCGAGGACGTCCTCGATGCTGATGTCGACCGGGGTTCCCACCAGTGGTGCGACCACGGCGCGGACCAGGTCCGCAGTGGCGAGCACGGGCGCTCCCCAGGCCAAGACGAGGTGGACGGCGCAGCCATCGGGGCGAATCTGTACGCCCTCCACCCGGCGTCCGGCCAGATAGGTGGCGATCTCACCGAACGTGCCGGTGTGCAGGCCGACGACCCCCGGCACGGCGCGAGCCGCGTTCGCTACCGCGTCAGCGAGCCTGCCTTGGTCCGCCGTGGCGGGCTGCTCGATGACGGGGTGGTGGACGTCGGCGTTCGTCGCGGCGGCCTCACCCGGTGCATTCACTGGACGCGCGGGGCGTCGCCGGTGTCGTCGCCGTCCTCGTCGTCGGCGGGCAGGTAGACGTCCTGGATGACGATGTTCACCTCGGTCACGGCCAGCCCCGTCATCCGCTCGATGGCGAGGATGACGTTGCGGCGGATCCCGGCAGACAGGTCCGTGATCGACACCCCGTACTCCGCAACGAGCTCGAGGTCCACGGCCGCCTCCCGTTCGCCGACCTCGACCGAGACCCCCTGGGAGTGGTTGATGCGCCCGCCCGGGATCCGCTCGCGCAGCGCGCCCACGGCGCGAGCAGTGCTGCCGCCCAGGGCATGTACGCCAGAGACCTCACGGGTCGCGATCCCGGCGATCTTCGCCACGACCGCGTCGGAGATGGTCGTCTTGCCGTGCTCGGTGACGAGCAAACTTGCGGGCGCCGTCGCGACCGCGCTGGACGGGTTGGCCGTCAGGGAGGTGGCCGGCTTGTTGATCGTGGTGTCACTCACATGGGTCTCCTGACATCGAAAAGTTGACTTCTACACAGAGTTAGACGCCGCTCCACCGAAAACGTCACGGTCCCCTCAGTGTGACGTGGGTCACACTCACTGATCGGGTAATGTCACCGCCGGGCCCGACACCTTGCCGGTGCCTGGTGAGTCCTTCGGACAGGTGGAGTCGTCATCGCCCCGACCAACGCCCTTGGCGAACCGCCACGGAGTGAACCGGTGGATGAGTCCGTCGATGACGTCTCTGACCTGGTGCTGGCCCGTAGCGCCGGGATGGGGGACCGGGCGGCATTCGCAACGATCTTCGACCGACACGCCGCGGCGATGTTCCGCTACGCCGTGAACATGCTCGACGGCGACCTCGACGCCGCCGAGGACGCCGTCCAGGACGCCCTGGAGCGAGCGTGGTCGAAGCTGCCGGGCTTTCGCGGCGAGGCACAGCTGCGGACCTGGTTGTTCCGGATCACGGCCAACGTCGTTCTGTCCGCGCGGCGTCGGCGGCGCCCGATCGCCGTTGACGACGAACTCCTCACAGCCCTGCCAGCCTTGGCTGAGACCGGACCGGTCCACCAGGTCGAGCACGCCGAGCTGCGGGCCGCACTAGAGCTCGCGCTCACCGAGCTGCCCTGGCGGCAGCGAGCAGCGTGGCTGCTGCGCGAGATGGAGGGACTGTCCTACGACGAGATCGCCGACGTCCTTCAGACCAGCCCGGCAGTTGTCCGCGGACAACTGCACCGCGCGCGAGGAACCTTGGCTGTCAGGATGGTGCAGTGGCGATGACCCCCCAGAACGCCCACGAATCGAACGAGGCCGGTACGGCTCTGGTTTCCGATGCCCGCTGGGCAGCCGCGATCACCGCCAGCCGCGCGCACACCGATGCCCGTTGGGTGGAGATCTCTGATCGGATGCGCGCCCGGGCACTGCGTGTCACCCGCAGGTCCCTGCCCATCACGGCGCAGGCGCCCAGCGGCCCGGTCCACGTCAGCGAACAAGTCCTCATCACCTACCTGCGCGACGCGCTGACCGCCGTGCCGGGCGCACGGGTGGACGACATCATCATCGCCGTCGGGGCCCAGGATGCCTACGCCGGCATCACCGTGGCCATCAGTGCACGCTACGGCGAGCCATTGCTGCCCATCGCCGACGCAATGCGCGACCTGGCCGCAGCGCGGCTGCGTGACCTGCTCGGCGACATCACCCCGCCCGTCACCGTGACCACGATGGAGGTCCACATCGACGATGTTCTTGAGGCGTAGCCGCGTGGACGTCCACGCGGCGTAAAGGGCCGTCCGGCCGGGCCTTTGCGGACCCGGGTTGGCAATGAGCCGGCGGGACCACGCACGTGGTCTCGGTTGCGTAGGGGGTGAACGACCGCCTATGTTCGGCGCCTTCAGCACCAGGACTGAGAAGGGAACCTCCATGGCCCGCGCGACAAATCTGCCGAAGTTCACCGTCCCGTCGATGTCGTTGCAGGACGGGGCCAGGGTGGCGCGAACGCTGCAAGAGCGGCTCAATGCGCTGAACGATCTCGCCCTGACGCTCAAGCACATCCATTGGAACGTCGTGGGGCCGCACTTCATCGCGGTTCACCAGATGCTCGATCCGCAGGTCGATGCGGTCCGCGTGATGGTGGACGCCACAGCTGAGCGCATCGCCACCCTTGGTGCCTCGCCGGTCGGCACTCCGGGCGCCCTGGTAGCCGAGCGCACCTGGGACGACTACTCGATCGGCCGCGCAGGTGCCATCGAGCACCTCGGCGCGCTCGACGAGGTTTACGGCGGCGTGATCACCGCACATCGCGCAGCGGCCGCAGACACCGAGGAGAACGACCCGGTCACCAACGATCTCCTGATCGGGCACCTGCACGAGTTGGAACTCTTCCAGTGGTTCGTGCGCGCGCACCTGGAATCCTCGACCGGCACGCTGAGCACCGAAGGTGCGACGACGGAACAGGGCGCCGCACGCGAAGCCAGCCCTCGAGAATCGTAAGAGTCCGAACGAACTACCCCGTTGGCCGGTCCGGAAGAATTGGGGCATGCCCGGTCTAGGACGCCATCGTTGCGATTGTTTCGTCGAACGTATGGTCCAGGCCTAGTGGCGTGTAACTGACGCGTCTTGTGTGTTCGTGGGCTTGGGGCGGGTTGCTTTGGCGAGGATGGTGTCGGCGT
>NZ_SDWW01000024.1 GCF_004168625.1 Pengzhenrongella frigida | reverse complement strand
AACAGTACCCCGACGCAACAGCGCCGAGAAACAGTCGACATGGGGTGGTTGCCTTCCGGGACCAGCCACCGTCTCGCGCCGTGAGGCACTGCGGTGTCCGTTCCTCCCTGCTGGGCAACAACGTGAACACTACGCAGCGGGCCTGGGAGCGTCAAATCCCGGCGGGGTGGCGATCGTCACCCCGCCGATCGAGCCGCGCGGCAGCGACCGCGCGGCCTCAATGGAGCCGCGCCGACAGCTCGAGGGCGGGCATCGGTCGGGCGAAGAAGAACCCCTGTGCGAGCTCGCACCCGACGCTCACGACCTCGTCGCGCTGCGCCGCTGTCTCGACGCCCTCGGCCGTGACCGTCTTGTCGAGGTCGTGGGCGAGGTGCGTGATGGCCGCGACCATGGTGGACGCGGCCGGGTCGCGCCCCAGGTCGGCCACGAAGCTCTGGTCGATCTTGACGATGTCGACCGGGAACCGGCGCAGGTAGCTCAACGAGCTGTACCCGGTGCCGAAGTCATCCAGGGCGAGCCGCAGGCCGAGCAGCTTGAGATCGCCGAGCACGCCCATCGCACGGTCGCCGTCCGCCACGAAGACCCCCTCGGTGACCTCGAGCACGAGCGCGGCGGGGTCCATCTCGGTCGCGCGGAGGACCTCGGCGACCGACGCGACGAAGCCCGGCGCCATGAGCTGGTGCGCCGAGACGTTGACCGAGAGGTCGAGCGGGTGCCGGGGGTGCTCGGCGAGCCATCGGCCCCGGTCCCGGCAGGCACGATCGAGCACCCACCCGCCGATGCCCGCGATCAGGCCGCTCTGCTCGGCGACGGCGACCGCGGCGGCGGCGGGGACCGGCCCGCGCGCGGGGTGGGTCCACCGCAGCAGGGCCTCGACCCCGATGACCGAGCCGTCGATCGAGCGCACGATCGGCTGGTACGCCACGTCGAGCGCCGCACCGGCGAGCGCCGCGCGCAGGTCGCGCTCGAGCTCGTTGCGGTCGTGCGCCTCCTCCGCGAGGCGCAGGTTGATCACCTGATGGGTCGCGCCGCCGCGCCGCTTGGCCTGGTACATCGCGATGTCGGCGTCGAGCACGAGGTCGTCGCTGACGGCTTCGCCGGCCCCGGCATAGGCGATTCCCACGCTGGCGGTGGCGGCGATCTCGACCCCCGACAGCGCGAACGGCGTCGCGAACGCCTCGTCGATGCGTTCGACGAGGACGTCGACGTCGGTCACGTGCGAGAGGTCCTCGCACAGGAAGACGAACTCGTCGCCCGAGACCCGCGCCAGGGTGTCGCCGGGGCGCACGAGCGAGGCCAGCCGCCGCCCGACGGCGATCAGGAGCTCGTCGCCGACCGCGTGGCCGTAGGCGTCGTTGACGCGCTTGAAGTGGTCGAGGTCGACGAACAGGACCGCGACCGCACCGTGCGTGCGCAGGGCGCGATGGGAGGCATGTTCGATCCGCTCCTGGAGCAGGGCCCGGTTGGGCAGACCGGTCAGGACGTCGTGGAGCGACCGGTCGCGAAACCAGTCGGCCGCCTGGGTCGCCTCCTGCCGCGCCTGCGCGTTGAGGAGGTACGCCGCGGCGACGTCGGCCAGGGTCTGCGCCGCATCCTGCGCCGCGGCAGTGAGCGCCCCGGGGCGGTCCCGGTAGAGGTCGAGCGCACCGATGCGCGCCTCTCCGTGCCGCATCGGGAAGGTGAACACCGCCGCCATCCCGGCAGCCACCGCCGCAGGGCCGAACCGCGGAAACCGACGATCGGCCGCAAGGTCGGGCACGAAGACCGCCTGCCCCGTCCGGAACGCCGTCAGGCAGGGCCCCTCGGCGAGCGACGCCTGCAGTCGTTCGAACCGGAGCGCCTCGTCGTTGGAGGCCGCGATGTACTGCGGGGCCAGGCCCGGCGAGATCACCGTGATCCCGGCACCGGTGATCGGCAGGACCTCGGGGATCCGCTCCACGAGCTGATCGAGGATGGCCTGGATCGGGAAGTCGGTGAGCAACGTCCTGGCGAAGTCGCTGAGCACCGACGCCATCCGCTTCTCGTGAACCACGGCACCTCCCGGGCTCCGGTCACGACCTCCCCGCCGGGTCCGAGCGGGTCACGCCTCAGCGCGAGTCTCGTTCCACGCTATCGGGCGGCTGTGACCACCGCACCCGACTCCTGGAGCACGACGGCAGCGCTCCCCTGGTGCTCCCGGTGGAGCCGTTCGATCCGTCGACCCCACGCAGTTCCCACGACGATCGCGGCGGCACCGAGCAGCCCCATCCACCCGATCCGGTCACCCGCGATCACCACCCCGATGGCCAGCGCCCAGATCGGTTCGGTGCCGAGCAGGAGGCTGACGCGCGACGGCGAGGTCAGGCGCACGGCCCACATCTGCACGACGAAGGCGAACACCGTGCAGATCAGCGCGAGATAGGCGAGCCGCACCCACTGCCCGACGTCGAGCTGAGGTGCCACCGCGACCATCGACTCCCCGACCCAGGGCGTGAGCGCGCAGAAGACCACCGCGCAGACGCTCAGCTGGACGAAGGTGAGCGTGAAGGCGTCGTGACGGCGCCCGGCGGAGAGCCGGTGCATCGCCGTGACGTGCACGGCCCGGACGGCGGCCGCGAGCAGGATGAGCAGGTCGCCCCACGTCGGGGCCCCGACGGAGGATCCCGTCGCGAGGAGGGCGACCCCCACGACCGACAGCACAGCGGCGACGTAGAACCGGGGCGGCAGCCACGAGCGGCTCAGCGAGCTCTCGAGGAGCGCCGTGAGCACGAGCGTCAGGCTGATGATGAGCCCGGCGTTCGTGGCCGAGGTGCCCGCGATGCCGAACGTCTCCAGTGCGAACTCGGCGGCGAGGATCACCCCCAGCAGGACGCCTGTGCGCAGCTCGTCCCGGGACGTGCGGCGCAGCCGACCGAGGCAGAACGGCAGCATCGCGACCACGGTGAGGGCGAACCGCAGCGCCAGGATCGCGACGACGGTCGAGGGCACCACGAGCTCTTTTGCGGTGAGATACGTCGAGCCCCACACGAGTGCGACGGCGAGCAGCGAGGCGTCGATCCGCCCGGGACCCGCGGCAGTCCGCGCGGAGCTCACCGGCCCGGACCCGGCGGCTTCTGGCGAGCGACCGTCTGCGCAGCAGCCGCGAGCTCGCCGAAGAGACCCCGGAGCGCCGGGTACATCTGGCGGTAGACGGCGAAGAGCGCGTCGTAGCCCGGCGCGACGGCCGGGTCCGGCAGCACGTCACGGCCCGCCGGTTCGGTGCGCCCTGGCTGCGCGGTGTGCTCTGCCGGCGCGGTGCGCTCGGCCGGCCGGGCCGAGGACCTCGTCGAGGAAGCCGTACCTGACCCCGCCGCGGACCGGGCGAGGAACTCCCGGGCGAGAACCCCCGCGCCGGCGGCACTGACCTCGGAGTCGGCGCACACCCGCACCGCCCGGCCGGTGATGTCGGTGACGATCCGGATCCACAGCGGGCTGCGCGCGCCACCGCCGACCACCCGGATGACCTCGACCCGCTCTCCGGTCACCGCCTCGAGCCGCTCGAGGTGCAGCCGCAGCTCGAAGCCGACGCCCTCGAGGATCGAGCGGTACAGGTGCGCCGCCGTGTGCCGCCCGTGCCAACCGAGCGTGGCGCCGCGGGCGAGCGCGTCCCAGTGCGGGGTCTGCGCGGCGTTCCAGTACGGCAGCGTGAGCAGACCCTCCGCGCCGATCGGGATCAGTGCGGCGGCGGCCTCGAGCTCCGCCCCGGTGGCCCCGTCGGCGTCCGGCTCCCCGAACTGCTCGCGGCACCACGTCGCCACGTAGGCGGCCGCGTTGAGGACGGTCTCGAACGTGTAGGTCGCCGGCCGGATTCCGGCGAGGGTCCGGAACGCGGCGTCCCACCGGTACCCGTCGGACTGGATGCCGAGCACCATCGACGTGCCGAGGTTGAGGTAGGCGACACCGGGCTCGGTCGCGCCGAGGGCCAGGCCGGCCGACTGGCCGTCCCCGATCCCCGCCACGAGCGGCACCGGCCCCGGAAGGCCGAGCGCGCGGGCGGCGTCGGGCGTGAGCAGCGCGATCTGGTCCCCGGTGGCCACCAGCTCGGGCAGCTGGTCCGCGCGGACCCCGGCGAGGTCGAGAAGCTCGGCCGACCAGTCGCCGCGCTGCAGGTCGAAGAGCCCGAGCGTGTCGGCCGACCCCAGCCCGGTCGCCCAGCGACCGGTCAGCTGCCAGGCGAGGTACGCCTGGACGTCGCCGATGTGGACCGCGTCGGCGAGGATCGAGGGTTCGTGCCGGGCGAGCCAGGCGAGCTTGTAGATCGCGGGCGTCGTGTCCGGTGGCTTGCCCGACAGCTCGTGCACGCGCGCCGTCCCGAGCGAGGCGATCTCGTCGTGCGCCCGGCCGTCGAGCCACAGGATCGCCGGTCGCAGCGGTCGGCCGCCGGAGCCCAGGCAGACGAACGACTCCCGCTGGTGCGTGAGGCACAGGGCCGCCACCCTGCCTGGATCCGCAAGGGCTCCGACCGCCTCGGCGACGGCACTGCGGGTGGCCGCCCACCACTGCTCCGCGTCCTGCTCGTGCCACGCGGGCCGGGGCTGCGTCGTGCGCAGCGGGTAGGACGCCTGCGCGACGACGATCCCGGCGGAGTCGAGGACGACGGCCTTTGCCGCGGTCGTGGAGCAGTCGACCGCGATGACCAGCCCGGTGGTGCTCACGCGCCCGGAGCCACGATGATCTTCAGGCCGATGCGCTCGCTCGCGAGCCGGAACGCCTCGTCAGCCCGGTCGAGCGCGAACGTGTGGGACACGATCGAGGTCACGTCGACCCGGCCGTCGTCGACCAGGCGGATCGTGCGGGGGTACATCTCCTTCATCCGGCGCACCAGCTTGAGCGTCAGCCCCTTGCGGCGCGCGATCGACGCCGGGAAGGTCGTCGAGTCGTCGCCGGGGATCCCGGCCAGGACCACCGTGCCCCCGGGCTTGGCCGCGTGCACCGCAAGGCGGACGGCGTCGTCGGTCCCGGCCACCTCGAACGCGACGTCGGCGCCGCGGGCGCCCGTGGCCGCGTGCAGCGCCTCGAGGATCCCGTCGGAGCCCGGGTCCAGCACGACGTCGGCGCCCAGCGCCAGGGCGGCCTCGCGCCGGTGGGCCAGCAGTTCCACGGCGACGACCAGGCGGGCCCCCGCCGAGCGCGCGAGCTGGATCTGGCACAGCCCGATCGGGCCGCAGCCGACCACGACGACGACCGCACCGGTGCGTGGCTTGCCCAGGTCGTGCGCGTGCAGCGCCACCCCGAGCGGCTCGAGCATCGCGGCGTCAGCGTCGCTCAGCGCGTCGGGGACCCGGTGCAGCAGCGCCGTCGGCCAGGCGACGAGCTGGCGCAGACCGCCGTCGACCCCGTGCCCGGCGAACAGCACGGTCGGGCACAGGTTGCGGTTGCCCTCCAGGCACTGCTCGCACTCACCGCACGGGCGAGCGGGGTCCACCGCGACCCGCTGACCGTCGTCGGGGCCGCCCACGACGACCCCGGCGAACTCGTGACCGAGCACCAGCGGGTGGGTGAGCTGCGCGTCACCGATGCCGCCGTCGGTGAACCAGTGCAGGTCGGAGCCGCACAGCCCGACGGCGGTGACCCGCACCAGGCTCTCGCCGGTGGCCGGCACCGGCTGGCTCTCGTCGGTCACCCGGACGTCACCGACGCCGTGCAGGCGGGCGACCCTCATGCGACGACCGTCGTCCCGAACGTCGTCGACCGGACCGTCGTCGACCGGACCGTCGTCGACCGGAACACCGCTGCCGAGCTCGACCGGGTCCTTGCCACACCGTTGCTGCACATGGGCACTGACCCTAGACCGTGCGTCGGCGCCCTCCGTGGGCCGCAACGCCCGGGCGCCAGCGCCGCCACGGCCACCAGGCGTCGGGCCCCAGGTGCCAGGCGTCAGCGCGCGAGCAGCAGGACCGCGGTGACGATCGAGCCGAGCACCGCGAGCGGGATCGCGACGAGCGTGCCCACCAGCGCCGCGAGGGTGACCCGCAGGTCGTCGCGCAGGTAGGGGGCGTTGACCGGGCCACCCGCCGCGAGCAGACCCGCCCGCTGGGCGGCCTCGATCCGGGGGAAGAAGCGTGCGGTGCGCACCGCGTTCTCCGCCATCGCGGCCGACAGCGCGTCGAGCTCCTCCTGCACGGGGCTGACGGAGGGCTGGGCGTCGTACGTGACCACCGTCTGGTCGCCGGTGATCGTGCGGTGCAGGTGCAGGCTCTGCGTCTGCACCTGGAGCCGTTCGCGGCGGATCGCCAGGACGGCCACCGGGACGACCAGCACACCCGCCCACAAGAACGGGAGCCACGCGGCCCAGCCGTCGCCGGTCGCGCCGTACCCCAGCCCGAGGAGGGCGAAGATCCCGATCGGCCAGCCGGCCAGGCTGAGCAGGATGGCGCCGGGCCGGCGGGCCACCCGCACGAGGGTGGGCACCACCTGGTTCAGGACCTCTCCGGTCGCCGTCATGACGTCGCGAACCGCTGGGCCGACCGGGCGCGGCGCTCTGCGGCGACCACCTCCCGGTTCTTGGGAGGTGCCGACGTGACCAGGTCTGCCAGCAGATGCCCGGTCGCGTGCGCGATCTCCTCGACGGCGCGGTCGAACGCCTCCCGGTTCGCCTTCGACGGGGTGTTCGACCCGCTGACCTTGCGGACGTACTGCAGCGCGGCCGCCCGGACCTCGTCGTCGGTCGCGGCCGGGGCGAAGTTGTGGAGCGTATGAATGTTGCGGCACATGATCCGAGGCTAGTTCGCGGCACCGCCTGCGGACCAGCGCACGACATGATCGACCCATGGACTTCCAGGACGTCGTGCGCCGCCGCCACATGGTGCGGACGTACACCGCCGACCCCGTCGACCCCGACGTCGTCGACCGGATGCTGCGCAACGCGCTGCACGCACCGAGCGCGGGCTTCAGCCAGGGATGGGCCTTCCTCGTCCTGGACCGCCCGGCCGACGTCGACCGCTTCTGGGCCGCGGCGACCCCGTCCGGTGCCACCCCCGGCCGATGGTTGCGGGGCATGCGCACCGCTCCGGTCGTCATCGTGCCGCTGTCGTGCAAGGCGGCGTACCTCGGCCGGTACGCCGAGCCGGACAAGGGCTGGACCGACCAGGAGGAGGCGCGCTGGTCGGTGCCGTACTGGCACATCGACACCGGGATGGCCGCCCTGCTGATCCTGCAGACCGCCGTCGACGAGGGCCTCGGCGCGTGCTTCTTCGGGATCCCGCCCGGCAACGACGGCGCCGTGCGCGCCGAGTTCGACGTGCCGGGGCACTTCACCCCGATCGGGGCGATCACCCTGGGCCATCCCGCGCCCGCCGAACCGGTGCGCGGATCGGCGGCCTCGCGCCCCCGCAAGGGCGTCGAGGAGGTGGTGCATCGGGGCGGATGGTCGCAGCCGAGCTGATTCCCTCGAGCGCCGATTCCCTCGAGCGCCGTGGTCCCCTACCGTGCTTGCAGGCGCGCGCACGCATCCGCGCCCGGGGCCGGGACGGGAGCTCATCGTGCGTCATTGGATCGCGTGGGGCGTCTTCGCCCTTGCCGCGCTGCTGGTGGCCCTGGCCGGCCTGGCCGGGCTCGTCAACCGCGAGGTGCTCGACGGCCCGCGGTTCGTCGCGAACGTCGAGCAGGTCCGGCAGGATCCCGACGTCGCCCGCGCCATCGGGGCCGAGGTCGCCGACGTCGCGGTGGCGCGGCGGGCCGACCTGGTCGCCGTCAAGCCGCTCATCGCCCAGGTCGCCGCCGGGGTCGTGGCGAGCGACGCGGTCAGGCCGATCTTCCGGGTCGCCGCCACCCAGGCCCACACCGCGCTGACCACACCGGACTCCACCACCGTCGTGCTCCGGCTCGCGGACCTCGGCGCCGTGGTGACCGCGCTGCTGCGCACCTCCGCACCCGAGGCGGCCGCAGCCATCCCGCCGGACCTGCCGGTCACCCTGTCCACCGTCGGCGGGCAGGGTGGGTTCGTGGGCGCCGCGGTTGCGACCTCGCAGCGTGCGACCACGCTCGCCTGGCTGCTGCCGGCGCTGGCGATCGGCTGCCTCGCACTGGGGGTGCGCGTGCATCCGCGCCCTCGGGAGGCGATCCACGGCGCGGGGATCGCCGTGGCGGCCGGGGGCGCGCTGCTGCTCGTGGCGGCGATCGGCCAGCAGGTGTGGGCCGCCTCGCTCGACCGCTCGACCCTCGCCGGTGCGGCCGGGGCGGCGCTGCTGACCACGTTCGGCGGTCCCCTGGTCCAGATCGCGACGCTCACCCTCCTGCTCGGCGGGGTCGTCGCGCTGATCACATCGGCCACCCTGCCCGCGACCGACGTCGACCGCCGGGTGCGCGCGGTCCTGCGGCGGGCCGCCGGGCGCCCGACCTCGACCGGGTTCGGGATCGCGCGCGGCCTGGTGATGGCGGTGTCCGGCACGGCCCTGGTGCTGTGGCCGGACGCGACGCTGCGGGGGCTCGCGGTGCTGGCCGGCGTGATCACCGTGCTCTATGCGCTGGACCAGCTCACCGGTGCGGCCCGCCGCGCCCGAACCCGCGAGGATCGGACGACCGGCACGCCGGCCGGATCGGCACCGCCACCGGTGCGCACCGGTCGTCCGGGCTGGTGGGTGCCCGCCGCGGCCGCGTCGGTCGCCGTCGCGCTCGTCGGGGCCCTGCTCGCCGTGAGCGCGACCCCGCCCCGGCCTGTCGCGGCGGCGGACGCGACCGACCCCGCGCTCACGACCTGCAACGGAAGCCAGGTGCTGTGCGACCGACGCTATGACGAGGTCGCGTTCCCGGCCGCCCACAACGCGATGACGGCCGAAGACGCCGGCTTCTACCTCGCCGAGCAGCCGACCGGGATGGTCGGCCTCCTCGACCGGGGCGTCCGCGTGCTGCTCATCGACACCTGGTACGGCCAGCCGGTGGCGAGCGGCGCGGTCCTCACCGCCCCGGCGAACTTCGCCGCGGCGGGGGCACAGGCGCGGGACGAGTTCGGGCCGGAGATCGTCGAGTCCGTCAATCGGATCGTCAGCCAGCTCCAGGCCGGCGGCGGCCCGCCCAGCGGTCCGATCGCGCCCTACCTGTGCCACACGTTCTGCGAGCTCGGCGGCACTCCCCTGCTGTCCGAGCTGCAGGGCGTGCGGGCCTGGATGGCCACCCACCCGACCGAGGTCGTCACCCTGTTCATCCAGGACGCCGTGACCCCGGCCGACACGGCGGCGGCCTTCGATGCGGCCGGCCTGACCGGCGCCGCCTATGTACCGGCGGCCCCCGGGGCCCCCTGGCCCACGCTCCGCTCGATGGTCGAGACCGACCGACGCCTCGTCGTGCTGATGGAGAACGACGGCGGCGGGGCCGAGCATCCCTGGCTGCTCCAGGGCTTCGACTACGTGCAGGACACCGGGTACGAGTACCCCACCGTCGAGTCGTTCGACTGCGCGCTGAACCGGGGCGACCCCGATGCGTCGTTGTTCCTCGTCAACCACTGGTTGAGCGGCTTCAGGTCGCTGTACACCGATGCCCAGACGGTCAATGCCGACGGCGTCCTCGGTGCCCGCCTGACGCGCTGCGCGACCGAGCGTGACCGGCTGCCGAACTACGTCGCGGTCAACTGGGTCAACCTCGGTGACCTGACCGTGGTCGTGGACCGGCTGAACGGGCTCTGACCGCACCTCACCTCGGCCGCAGGAAGGCTTCGGCGGAGTCAGCCCTCGGCCGCTGCGCGGAGCGCCGCGATGTCGAGCTTGCCCATCCCGAGCATCGCCTGCATCGCCCGGCCCGACCGCGCCGGATCGGGGTCGCCGAGCAGCTCTCCGAGGACCGACGGCACGATCTGCCACGAGAGCCCGAACCGGTCCTTCAACCACCCGCACCGGCCCGGTTCCCCGCCCCCGCTCGTGAGCGCTGCCCAGAGGCGGTCGATCTCGTCCTGGGCGTCCGTGCGGACGAACAGCGAGATCGCCTCGGTGAAGGGCCGCCCGGGACCGCCGTTCAACGCCTGGAAGCTGGTCCCGTCGAGCTCGAACGCCACCGACATCGCGGTGCCCGCCGGGAGCGGCGCGCCCTCGCCGTAGCGCGAGACGCCGAGGATCGTCGAGTTCGCGAAGGTCGCCACGTAGAGCTCGGCGGCTTCCTCGGCCTCGCGGTCGAACCACAGGAACGGACTGATCTTCTGCATCGCACCCACCCGCGCTCTCGTGTCTGGACCTCGGTCCGCGCCGTTCGCCACCGGGGCTGTGGTCAGGAGGCGACCTCCGGCATGGAGGTCGCCGTCGGCGACCGGCGTCGCCGCACGACCCGCCGCGCCACCAGTATCACCGCAGCCACCGCACCGAGGAAGACCGCCCAGGGAAGCAGGACCCCGACGGCGATCAGGACGCCCCGCAGCGCCGCGACCAGCGAGCCCCAGCCCGTTCCGAGCGCCGACCAGAACCCGCTCGGCCCCGTCGTCGCCTCGGCCTCAGCGATCGCCTCGGGCTGGAGGTCGAGCGTGATCGTCGCCAGGGCGACCTGGCCGGCGAGCGCACCGCGCTCCGCCTGCTTCGCTTCCAGGTCCCCCTGGCGGGCCGCCAACGTGGACTCGAGAGCGAGCAGGTCGTCGCTGGTGGTCGCCACGCCCATGAGCGCCTCCAGGCGTCCCACCGAGACCATGAGCGCGGAGATCCTGGCGTCGAGATCCTGCGCGGTGCCGGTCACATCGGTGGCGGTGAGCTGCACCTGGCCGACCTCGCCCAGCGCCTTGAGCTGCTCGAGGGTCTCGGTGACCTTGGGCGCCGGGATCCGGACGACCAGGCGCGCACTGGCAGATCGTTCGTCGGACGCCGACACCTCGACACGCTCATCGACCCGGCCACCGGCCGCCTCGGTGAGCTCGCTCGCTCGCTGGGCCGAGGCGGCCGGGTCCCGGACGACGAGCGACACCGAGCCAGAGGTCACGACCTGCCGGTCGATGGCTGCGACCGTGCCCACCGCCGCTCCAACATCCCCGGCGACGTCGGCAACAGCACCCACCGCCCCCTCGCCGAGCGAGCCGGCCTCGTCCGCGACGGAGGTGTTGGCGAGGGAGCTGTCCGACGAGGCGCTGCACCCGGTGAGCAACCCTCCGCCGAGAAGGAGCAGTACGACCGGCACCGCGATGCGTCTCATCCGCCGACCGTAGGGGCGCGCGAACCGCAGCATCGGGTTTCGCTCGTGATCGTGACCGGATCGGGATCACATCGAGATCAGACGCCGATCCCCCGGGTCGATCAGCGGACGAACACGGCGATCAGTGCACGAACACCTTGAGCGCCAGGATGGCGAGCCCGAACGCCCCGGAGATCGCCATGTTGAGCAGGACCTTCGGCCAGCTCAGCTTCTCCTGTCGCCCGATCACGAACCCGTAGGTGAACAGCGCCCCGATCCCGACCGCCATCGCCAGATCGACCGCCGTCGCGCGGGGGACGATGCCGGTCACGCCGAGCATGAGGGCGAGCAGGATCGGCCAGCTGGACTGGAGCATCGGCCACTCGGCGATCGCCAGCGACACCATCTCGTCGCGCCGGAGCGGTCGCCGCGCGACCACCCGTGCGGCGAGGCCGAGCGAGTAGACATGGGCCAGCCAGAAGACCACCGAGGTGCCCAGGACGAGGATCGCGGCCTGGTCGATCGTCTCGGGCTCGTGCCCGGCGGCGGCCACCACGGTGGTCGCCAGGATCGTTCCGTAGATCGCCCCCGCCACGTGGTGGGCGCGATGGACCAGCGCGACCTCGCTCACACGCCAGATCGTAGCCGCCCAGGCATCCAGCCACCCGGGTCGCACGGCGGCAACTAGGGTGCTGAGGCATGGGGTTCGCGGAGGCGATGGAGCATGTGGCGCAGCTCTTCGAGGGGATCGGGGCGGCCGTCCTGCTCGTCGGCCTGTTCGTGGCCGTCGGGATCTCGGTCCGGTCCTGGCGGCGATCGCGAGACGGGCGGCAGGCCTACCAGGTGCTGCGGGAGGCGTTCGGCGGCGTCATCCTGCTCGGGCTGGAGATCCTCGTGGCCGCGGACCTCGTGCGCACCGTGGCGGTCGCCCCGACCCTCGAGAACGTCGTGATCCTCGGTTTGATCGTGCTGATCCGGACGTTCCTCAGCTTCTCGCTCGAGATCGAGATCGAGGGGGTCGTGCCCTGGCGCCGCGCCTTCACGAGCGGCGCGACCCATATCGCTCGCGCGGCGGGCCGGGGCGAGACGGGCTAGCAGCGGCCCTTCACGACCCGCCCGCACGCGGGCGAGCTACCGGCCCGCATGCGGGCAGACGGCCGGCGCGCGCGGGCAACTGGGGACCGAATACCCGGGACGTCGACCGTGCCGACCGGCCAGGGTGGGGATATCGGCACCGTTCGCGCGCCTGGATCTGGAGGGTTCTCATGAAGACCGACGGCCCCGTGGTGATCGCGCTGGACGGCTCCCCGCACAGCGAGCAGACCCTGGACTGGGGCCTCGCCGAGGCCACCCGCCGGCACGCTGAGGTGCTCCTCGTCCGCGTCTTCGAGCTCCCGCGCGAGTTCGCCGAGTGGAGCTGGTACCCGCTGATCGACGAGGACCTCGGCTTCGAGACCGTCGCGAAGGAGTACCTCGCCGAGCTGCGCACCCGCGAACGGCAGCGTCACCCGGACCTGACGATCGACTCGCGCGAGCCGCACGGCGCGGAGGTCCCCGAGCTGCGCCGGCTCAGCGAGACGGCGCAGCTGCTCGTGATCGGCGCCGCCGGGCACGGCAGGCGGCCGCGGGTCGGCTCGGTCAGCGGACACCTCGCCGCGCACGCCCGCTGCCCGGTCGCGGTGGTGCGGGCCGCCCCGGCCGATCCGGCGGCGCCGGTCGTGGTCGGGGTCGACGGGTCACCCGAGTCGGTCGCCGCCGCGCGCACCGCGGCTGGTGCGGCGGCTCTGCGGCAGGTGCCGCTCGTCGTCCTGCACGCCCGGCCGGTCGTCGCCAGCGCGTTCGGACGCGGCGCCCCCGTGCTGGCCACGCTCCCCGAGAGCTACGCCGCACCGACCGATCCCACCCAGAAGGCGGCGCAGGAGATCGTCGACCGGCTCGGGGTGGAGCACCCGACCGCGGACATCCGGCTGGAGGTCGTGGCGGACGACCCCGTGCATGCCCTGGTGGACGCGTCTCGCCGGGCCCAGCTCGTCGTGGTCGGGTCGCGCGGACTGGGTGCTTTCCGCGGGATGCTGCTCGGCTCGGTGAGCCACGAGGTCCTCCGCGACGCCGCCTCGACCGTGCTGATCATGCACGACGGCCGGGACGACGACCGGGACGAGTGAGCGCGGCCCTCAGCACGACGATCGACTGGGGAGCGACGCGCACGAGGCTGCCCACCGCGCGCCCGGCGCGGTCGAGGTCGCCGGTGTCCAGCTCGACCAGCCACCGCTGGTCGACCCGCTCGGCCGGGATCGTGAAGTCGATCGCCTCGCGCCAGCCGTTGACCAGCAGCAGGAAGTCGTCGTCAAGCAGGAGGGTGCCGTCGCTGGCCCGATCGGGCGCATCGTCCCCGTCGAGCGCGACCGTGAGTCCTCGCGCCAGCGGATCGCCCCAGTTCTCTGTCCGCATCGGCCCACCCGCCGGGGTGAACCAGGTCAGCTCGGCGAGGTCCACCCCGGACAGGAACCGCCGACGGCGAAACACCGGATGCGCCCGGCGCAGCGCGACGACCCGGCGGGTGAAGGCCAGCAGGTCCGCGTCCACGCCAGCCCAGTCGAACCAGCTGAGCTCGTTGTCCTGGCAGTAGGCGTTGTTGTTGCCCCGCTGGGTGCGACCGAGCTCGTCACCGCCGAGCAGCATCGGGACGCCGAACGACAGCAGCAGGGTGGTGAGCAGCGCCCGCTGCCGTCGGGCGCGCCCGACGAGGACGACGGCGTCGTCGGTCGGGCCCTCGGCGCCGCCGTTCCAGGAGCGGTTGTCGCCGGAACCGTCACGGTTGTCCTCACCGTTGGCCTCGTTGTGCTTGTGGTCGTACGAGACGAGATCGCGCAGCGTGAAGCCGTCGTGGGTGGTGATCAGGTTCACCGACGCGGTCGGGCGGCGGTCGGACGCGTGGAACAGGTCGGACGAGCCGGCGAACCGGGTCGCGAAGTCGCCGATCCGGCCGTCCTGCAGACGCCAGAAGTCCCGCATCGTGTCGCGGTAGCGGCCGTTCCACTCGCTCCACAGCGGCGGGAACCGGCCGAGGTCGTAGCTGTCCGCCTGGCCCACGTCCCACGGCTCCGCGATCAGCTTGACCCGCGAGATGACGGGATCCTGGCTCACGATGTCGAAGAACGCCGCGAGGGTGTCGAACCCGCCCTCGGCCCGCGCCAGGCTGGGGGCCAGGTCGAACCGGAACCCGTCGACGTGCATGTCCGTGACCCAGTACCGCAGCGCGTCCATGATCAGCCGCAGGCACCCCGGGTCCCGGACGTTGAGCGAGTTCCCGCACCCGGTGGTGTCGAGATAGTGGCGCCGATCGGCGGGGTCGAGGCGGTAGTAGGCGGGGTTGTCCAGCCCCCGGTGGCACAGGGTCGGCCCGCCCTCACCACCCTCGGCGGTGTGGTTGAACACGACGTCGAGCACGACCTCCAGCCCGGCCGCGTGCAGGGTCCGGACCATCTCCTTGAACTCGGTCACCTGGCCGCCGTCCTGGTCCGCCGCGACGCGGGCCGAGTACCCCGCGTGCGGGGCGAAGTAGCCGATCGTGTTGTAGCCCCAGTAGTTGGTCAGCCCTCGGGCGCGCAGGAACTCCTCGGGGACGCTGTGATGGACCGGGAGCAGCTCGACCGTGGTGATGCCGAGCCCGACCAGGTGCCCGACGGCGGCCTCGTGCGCCAGCCCCGCATACGTCCCACGCAGCTCCGGCGGGACGCCGGGGTGCGTCCGGGTGAACCCCGCGACGTGGACCTCGTACAGCACCGAGTCGGCCAGCTGGTGCTCCGGGCGATGATCACCCTGCCAGTCGAAGGCCGGGTCCACGACGAGGGACACCGGGACGTGGCCGGCCGAGTCGAGCGTGCTGGGGTGGTCCGGGAAGGCGGGGTCGTGACCCAGGACGTGATCACCGAGGTCGACCTCGCCGGCGATGGCCCGGGCGTAGGGATCGAGCAGCAGCTTGGCGGAGTTGCAGCGCAGCCCCCGGGCGGGGTCGAACACCCCCGAGGCCCGGTAGCCGTAGCGCTGACCGGCGCCGATGCCGGGGACGAAGGCGTGCCAGACCCCGGCGTCCTCGTCCAGCAGCGGGATCGAGGTCTCGGTGCCGTCCGGGTCGATCAGGCACAGCGTCACGGCCTCGGCGACCTGGGAGCCGACGGCGAAGTTGGTCCCCGCGGACCCGTCCGGTCCGATCGCTCGCGTCGCGCCGAGCGGGTACGGGCGCCCCGGGGTGGCCCGCGGGCCGGTGGTCATCGGTAGCGGCGGCGCACGGAGACCTTCGGCGACGGGCCGGTCGTCGGCGGTGAGATCCAGGGCCCGGTGCCTTCCGACGCGTCGATCACGCCGCGCTCGAGCCAGGTCGCCTCGCCGGCCAGCACTGCCGTCGCCAACCGCCGGTCGGGCCCGTCGGTGCTGTGCCGGAGCTCGCGGAACAGCGCCTCCACGCGGGCCCGGGACTGCGCGCAGAAGACCTCCGCCAACCGGTAGGCGGCCTCCCCGGTGACCTCGTCCCGCGAGCGGAGCGACTCCGCCCGCGTGCACACGGCGGCCATCGCGAACAGCTCGGCGCCGATGTCGACGATGCGCCCCAGCAGCGCCTGCTTCTGGTCCAGCCCGGCCTGCCAGCGGGACATCGCGTAGAAGGTGCGCCGGGCCAGGGTGCGCGAGGCGCGCTCGACGTACCGCAGCTCCCCGGCCAGGCGGCCGAACTCGCCGTACGCGCCGGGCAGGGTCCCCTTGCCGACCACCAGCTGGGGCAGCCAGCGCGCGTAGAAGCCGCTGGCGGCCACGGCCGCGGCGGCCTTGGCCCGCAGACCCGCCTCGGACGATGCGAGGTCCCCCGCCGCCGCGAGGTGCGCGTCGACCGCCTCGCGCGCGATCAGCAGCCGCATGATCTCGGACGAACCTTCGAAGATGCGGTTGATCCGCATGTCGCGCAGCAGCTGCTCGGCGGCGACCGCCCGCTCGCCGCGCGCCGCGAGCGAGTCGGCCGTCTCGTACCCGCGCCCGCCGCGGATCTGCACGAGCTCGTCCGCCACCCGGTAACCCATCTCGCTCGCCCACAGCTTGGCCAGGGCCGCCTCGATGCGCACGTCCTTCTGCCCGGCGTCCGCGAGCGCCGCCGAGAGCTCGAACACGGCCTCGAGGGCGAACGTGGTGGCGGCGACGAAGGCGAGCTTCTTGCCGACGGCCTCGTGCTCGCCCACCGGCCTGCCCCACTGCACCCGCTCGGCCGACCACTCCCGCGCGATCTTGAGCGCCCACTTGCCGCCACCGGCGCAGATCGCCGGGATCGAGAGCCGGCCGGTGTTGAGCGTCGTCAGGGCGATCTTCAGTCCCTGCCCCTCCCGGCCGAGCCGGTTCGCGACCGGCACGCGCACGTCGTGGAAGTGCGTCAGCCCGTTCTCCATACCCTTGAGGCCCATGAACGCGTTGCGGTTCTCGACCGTGATGCCCGGGCTGTCCGCCTCCACCACGAACGCGCTGATCCCGCCGGGCCGGCCGGCGTGCGGCGGGACCTGGGCCATCACGACCAGCAGCTCGGCGATCGGGCCGTTCGTGGTCCAGAGCTTGACGCCGTCCAGGACGTACTCGGACCCGTCGTCGCTGAGGGTCGCCGTCGCACCCATCCGCGCGGGGTCGGAGCCGACGTCCGGCTCGGTGAGCAGGAAGGCGGAGATGGCGCCGCCCGCGCACCGCGGGAGGAACTCGCGCTTCTGCGCCGCGGTGCCGAACATCCGGACCGGTTCCGGCACCCCGATCGACTGGTGCGCGGAGACCAGCGCCCCCAGGCTCGGATGCACCGAGCTGACCACCATGAGGGCGCGCCCGTAGTAGAGCAGCGACAGCCCGAGCCCGCCGTACCCCGGCGGGATCTTCATGCCGAACACGCCGAGCGCCGTCAGGCCCGCGAGGTACTCGTCCGAGATGCGATCCTCGCGTTCGATGCGGCGCCCGTCGAGGGTGCGGCAGAAGGCGGTGAGCCGCGCCAGGAACGCGTCGCCGCGCTCGGCGGCCTCGGGGCTCGGCTGCGGGTGCGGGTGGATCAGGTCGAGGTCGAAGTCCCCGAGGTACAGCCCCTTGGCGAAGCTCGGCCGGACCCACTCTGTCTCCCGCGCAGCCTCGGCCACCTCGCGTGCCCGGCGCTCGCTCACGTCCGTGCTGGCCGGCACAGCACCCGTGCCGCTCGACACAGCACCCGTGCTGGCTGGCACCGCATCCTTGGTGGTCATCTGAGCCCCCTGGTCGAGTCCCGCGGATCTAGGACTTTTGATGCTAGGGGACCTCGGACAATTCGGGCGGTCGGCGGCTACGCCAGCGGCAGCAGGTCCGGATGCAGGGTCAGCTCGGGCTCCGTCGCGGCCCGCACCTCAGCGAGCGTCACGCCTGGCGCGACCTCGCGCAGCACCAGTCCCCCGGACGTCACGTCGATGACTGCCAGATCGGTGATGATCCGGTGCACCACCCGCCGACCGGTCAACGGGAACGAGCACTCCTCGAGGATCTTCATCGACCCGTCGCGCGCACAGTGCTCCATCAGCACGATGACCCGGGTCGCGCCGTGCACGAGATCCATCGCGCCGCCGGGGCCTTTGACCATCTTGCCGGGGACCATCCAGTTCGCCAGATCTCCCCGGGCCGAGACCTGCATCCCGCCGAGGATGGCCGTGTGGATCTTGCCGGCGCGAATCATGCCAAAGCTCATCGCCGAGTCGAACAGCGCCGCGCCCGGCACCAGGGTCACAGACTCCTTGCTGGCGTTGACCAGATCGGGATCGACCTCGGCCTCGGTCGGGTACGGCCCTACCCCGAGGATGCCGTTCTCCGAGTGCAGCATCACGGTGAACCCGGCCGGGACGTAGTTCGACACCAGGGTCGGCAGGCCGATCCCCAGGTTCACGTACGACCCGTCGACGAGCTCGAGAGCGGCACGCATCGCCATCTGTTCGCGTGAGATCCCCATGTCCTCACACCCCCGCAGACGGTTCGACAGCGGCGCGCACGCGCCGTTTCTCGATCCGTTTGGGCACATCACGGCCGACCTCGACCACGCGGTGCACGAACACCCCCGGCAGGTGGATCTCATCGGGATCGAGCTCGCCCGGCTCGACGAGCTCCTCCACCTGCGCGATCGTCACCCGGCCGGCCATGGCGGCGATCGGGGAGAAGTTCCGCGCGGAGCGGTGGAAGACGAGGTTGCCGTACCGGTCGCCGCGCTCGGCGTGCACCAGCGCGAAGTCCGTGGTGATCGCCTCCTCGAGGACGTACTCGCGGGTCACCCCCCGCACGGTGAACTCGCGGACCTCCTTGGCGCGCGAGGCCAGCGCGATCCCGCCGGCGCCGTCGTACCGCAGCGGCAGCCCGCCCTCGGCGACCAGGGTGCCGACGCCGGTCTGGGTCCAGAACGCCGCGATGCCCGACCCGCCGGCGCGCAGCTTCTCCGCCAGCGTCCCCTGGGGGACCAGCTCGAGCTCGAGCTCGCCCGAGAAGAACTGCCGCCCGAACTCCTTGTTCTCGCCGACGTACGACGACGTCATCCGGCGGATCCGGCCCGCGCCCAGCAGGACGCCCAGGCCCCAGTCGTCCACGCCGCAGTTGTTGCTGACGATCTCGAGGTCGCGCACCCCGCCTGCGAGCAGCGCCTCGATCAGCGCGATCGGGTTTCCGCACAGCCCGAAGCCGCCGACGGCGATCGTCGCACCCGCCCCGACGTCGGCAACGGCCAGCTCGGGCGAGGCGACCACCTTGTCGATCCCCGGGGCCGGTGACGTCTCAGGCGCTGGCGACGTCTGAGGCCGAGCGGCGACGGGCGGACGGGGCGTGGAACGGTGCGGCACAAGAACTCCATCGGTCTGCGCTGGACGGGTCGGGTCGGGCGGCCTCGCAGGTTCGAGTATGACGCCCCCGAGAAGGCAGAACCGGGGACTTCTCGCCCGGTCGTGCGCCCTGCGGGACACTCCCGAGGCCGTACCGTGGCCGCATGCCGGTGATCTCCGTGAACGTCGCCCATCCCCGCGCAAACCCGGGCAGGGGGCCGAGCACGACCGGGATCGACAAACGCCCTGTCGACGGCCCGGTCAAGGTCACCGCACCGGGACCGAAGGGCACCGGCGCCGTCGGGCTCGCCGGTGACCAGGTCTTCGACGTCAGGCACCACGGGGGCACCGACCAGGCCGTGTACGCCTACGCGCGCGAGGACCTCGACCGGTGGGAGCGCGTGCTGGACACCGAGCTGACCGGCGGCAGCTTCGGGGAGAACCTCACGACGGCCGGGGTCGACGTGTCCGGCGCCCTCATCGGCGAACGCTGGCGGATCGGGCCCGACCTCGTCCTGGAGGTGTCGTGCCCGCGGATCCCGTGCGGCACGTTCCAGGGATGGCTGCGGGTGGACGGCTGGATCAAGGAGTTCACCCGTGCCGCGCGGCCCGGGGCCTACCTGCGCGTGATCGAGCCGGGCGAGATCCGTGCGGGCGATGACGTCGAGATCGCGCACCGACCCGACCACGACGTCACCATCGCGGTGACGTTCCGCGCGCTGACCCTCGAACCGGAGCTCCTGCCCCGACTGCTGGTCGCGGCGGCCCTGCCCGCGGAGAGCCTGGACCTCGCCCGCAGACGGACCACGTCCGCCGTCGGCACGCAGCCCGCGCCGGCGGCGGGCCGCGCGGTCACCTGACCCCGTCCGTGGGGCGCGCGACGGCCGGTGGCGCCGGGACGGCGCCGGTGAGGTAGGCGGCGCGCCGGTCGGCCGGGAACTTCTCGATCGCGTACCGCAGCATCGTGCGGGGCATGGCGGCGTGGTGCCGGGCGAGGAAGGCCTCCTCGACGGCGCGATCACGGTTGCCGATCTCCCGCAGCATCCAGCCGACGGCCTTGTGGATGAGGTCGTGCTCGTCGTGCAGCAACCGCTCCGCGAGCTCGAGCGTGCGCTCGAACCGGCCCGCGCGGATGAAGGCGAACGTCGCCATGACCGCGATCCGCCGGTCCCAGACCGACGACGAGGCGGCAAGCCGGTCCAGCACGGCGCTGTCCCGGTCCAGCAACCAGGGACCGAGCAGGTAGGGCGCGCTGGAGTCGACCAGGTCCCAGTTGTTGATCCGGGTCGTGTCTGCGAGCAGCACCTCGACGATCGCCCTGCGGTCGGGGGTGCCGCCGGCGTCGAACTTGCGCACCAGCACGAAGATCGCGGTCAGGCGCTCCTCGTGCCACGGGCTGCCCAGCAGATCGTCGACGGCGTCGAGCTCCAGCGTGCGCCAGTGCCGGCGGGCCACCGCACGCTGGGCCGGCACCGGTACGCCGAGGACCTGGTCCCCCTCGCCGTACCCACCCGGTGCGATCTGCAGGTACCGCGCAAGACCGACCGCCCGCTGCGGGTCCGCCGCGGCGGCCAGCTCGGCTCGCACCTCATCGATCGCCGCCACACGGTCAACGTAGCGGCTGACCGGACCGCAGGCGGGTCCCGGTCCCCGGTGCTAGACCGGGAGGACCACCTGCTTGCGCCGGTCCCGGCCGGCCGGGCCCCGCCGACCGAGAGGTGCCACCGTGGCCGTGTTCGCAGATCGCGTCGAGGCAGGCAGGCAGCTGGCCGGACGGCTGACCCACCTGCGCGGCCGGGACGTCGTCGTGCTCGGCCTGCCGCGCGGCGGCGTTCCCGTCGCCGCCGAGGTCGCCCGGACCCTCGAGGCCCCGCTCGACGTCATCGTCGTGCGCAAGCTCGGCCTGCCGTTCCAGCCCGAGCTGGCGATGGGCGCCATCGGCGAAGGCGGGGTCCGCTTCGTCGACGCCGACCTGGTGGCCCGCGCCCGCGTCACGGCGGACGAGCTGGACGGCGTCGAGCGGCGGGAACGTGCGGCGCTCGAGGTTCGGGTGGCGCGCCTTCGCCGGGGACGCGAGCGGATCGACCTGACCGGTCGGATCGCGCTGATCGTGGACGACGGCATGGCGACCGGGTCCACCGCCCGCGTGGCGTGCGAGGTGGCGCGGGGGCTCGGTGCGTCCCGGGTGGTCCTCGCGGTCCCCGTCGCACCCGCCGACGTCGTGGACAACCTGACCGAGCCCGACGAGATCGTGTGCGACCGGATGCCCACGCCCTTCGTGGCGGTCGGTCGCCACTACCGTGACTTCTCGCCGACCAGCGACGAGGACGTGATCGCGGCGCTCGACGAGGCGGCGCGGCGCGTGCACGGCCGGGTGGTCGACCCGCCGCCCGTCACCGGGCGCGACGTCGAGATCCCCATCGAGGCCGGCCTGCTGGCCGGACGCCTGGACCGGCCCGAGCAGGCGGCGGGGGTCGTGGTGTTCGCGCACGGCAGCGGCAGCAGCCGGCACAGCCCGCGGAACCGGTTCGTCGCGTCGGTCCTGCACCGCGCGGGGCTCGGCACGCTCCTGCTGGACCTCCTCACCCCGCGGGAGGAGCTCGACCGCGCCAACGTGTTCGACATCCCCCTGCTCGCGCACCGCCTGGGTGAGGCGACGCAATGGCTCCGCGACCGGCCGGAGGCCGCGGGCGCCCGGATCGGCTACTTCGGGGCGAGCACCGGCGCCGGGGCTGCACTCTGGGCCGCAGCAGACCAGGGCGCGCAGATCTCGGCGGTGGTGTCTCGGGGTGGCCGTCCGGATCTGGCGGCCCCGCGGCTCGCGGAGGTCCGTGCGCCGACCCTGCTCATCGTCGGCGGCGCCGACACGACGGTGCTCGAGCTCAACCGGCGCGCCCAGACGCGCCTCACCTGCCCGAACCAGCTGGACATCGTGCGGGGGGCCACCCATCTGTTCGAGGAACCGGGCACGCTCGCCGAGGTCGCGCTCCTGGCGAGCGGCTGGTTCAACCGCTACCTGCGGGCGTCCGGTGATTCGGCCGATCCGGGTGGCCCGGCCGAGCCGGGCGATCCAGCCGATCCGGTCGGTCCGGGCGCGGCACCGTCGGCGGCGAGCTGAACGATCTCGCCGATTCGGCGCTCTCGGGTCGTCGCCCGCCGGGCGGTGGCCACCCACCACAGGTACTGCTTGCGGAGCGAGTCGCTCCAGCCGTCGAACCCTGCCCGGGCCGTGGGCGCTGCATCGAGTGCGGCGGCCAGATCCGGCGGGACGAGCAGGGCGTCGATGTCGTCGAGGACCGTCCAGGACCCGTTCTCCTGCGCGCGCTGCACGGCGCGCTCCCCCGCCTCCGTCATGAGCCCCCGCTCACGGAGCCGCACCACCCGGTCGCGGTTCACCCTCGACCAGGTGCCCGTCGGGCGCCGTGGCGCGAACAGGATCACGCTGCGCCGGTCGTCCAGGCGCCGCAGCGTGCTGTCGATCCAACCGGCGCAGAGCGCCTCCTCGACCGCCTCGTCGAGCGTGCAGCCCCCCGGGCCCGCCCCCTTGCGGCGGATGACCAGCCACACTCCCGGGCTCGTCCCGCCGTGCTCGGCGAGCCACTGTCGCCACCCGGACCTGTCCTCCGGTTCGACCTGCTCGCGCGCCACCGTGACCATGCTCGCCCCCTCTCTCGGGCGCTCAGCCGGGCTGTGCTCAGCCGGAGCTCTGCTCAGCCGGCTACCTTCTCCTCGTCCGTGGCCCGCCGCACGACGAGCCGGGTCCACGCGCCGACATAGACCCGGTCCCCCTCGGCGAGCTCGCGCCGCTGCCCCGGGGGCAGAGGTTCGGTCGGCAGCGGCCCGCTGTCCGGGCCGAGGTAGGTGCCGTTGGACGACTGGAGGTCCTCGATCCACCAGCGCGTGCCGTCCGTGGTCAGCTGGGCCTGCCGGCGGCTGACCCCGATGTCGCCGTCGCAGTCGACCTCCGGGTGGATGCTCCGACTCTTCGACACCCGCCCGACGAGGACGCTGCGCACCCGCAGCGGCACGATCACCGGCAGCCCGGGCGACGGGCAGGTCTCCTCGCTCTCCTGCTCGGCGTACCAGTCCGGGTCGACCCAGACCTCCACGACCCACTCGAGCGGCACGGCCGGCGCGAGGGATCCCTCGGGCGCCGCCGGGCTGGCGGGAACGGCGCCGGCCGCCGAGGCGGACGCCACGACGCGGGGCATCGCCCCGGTCGTGAAGTCGTACCCGCACGCCTCGCAGAACAGCGCGTCGGCGACGTTCGCGGTCTGGCAGTTCACACAGATCTGGGCCCCGCCGGTCGCAGCGGTCGTAGCGGGCGCAGCGGTCGTAGCGGGCGCAGCGGTCGGTGCGGCGGCGCCCGACCCGGTCAGCGCGGCCGCACCGGCACCGTCCGCCATCGGTGCCCCGCAGACGTCGCAGTAGTCCGTGGCGCCGCTCGCGTGCCCGTTCGGGCAGGTCGCCGCGCTCACTTGCGGACCCGCGTGGTCTTGGTCGACGCCGTGTCCAGCGCCATCTCGTCGAGCCGATCGACGGCCTTGCGCAATCGCACCTTGCCGGTGCCGGGCTCGTCGATGTCGACGACCTTGCGCAGCTTGGACGTCGCCTCCTCGTTGCCCGTCTCGGAGGCGAGCTGCACCGCGCGGCCGAGCTTGGCGGTCGCCGTGGCGGTGTCGCCGACGGCCTTCGCAGCCAGCCCCTCCTGGATCGCCTCGGCGAGCTCGGTCTGACCGGTGTAGTGCGCGACCTCCGGGTTGATCCGGGCGGTGAGCTCGTTGTCGTCGGACCACTTCGCCTTGACCAGCCCCTGGGCCAGGACCTCGTCCCCGACGGCGAGCTGCACGCGGGCGGCGAGCTGTTCCTGGCCGACGCCGCGCGCGGCCGAGACCCGCACCGCCACGTGGAAGTCCCGCGACTCGTCGCCCCAGCTGCCGGTCGGGTAGGCCCCGGTGAGGGCGTTGATCTCGCGGCGGCGACCGGACAGGTCTTCGACCGCCGGGGCGACCTGACGGACGAACAGCACCTGGGCGCCCTGCGGGGCCCACACCCGCAGGTCGGCCGAGGCGACCCCACGGCCCATCGAGGCCCGCATGATCGTCTCGAACTCGGCGGCCATCTCGTCCGGGGTGGGGATGAGGTCCACCGTCCCCATCAGGGCGGTCGCGATCCGGCGGACCTCGCCGACCTGCCAGTCGGCGCCGACCCCCCGGCAGTCGCACTGGAACCGGCCGCTCGCGGCGGCGATCCGGCGGGTCAGCTCGGCGGGGGTCTCGTGCTGGTTGTTGCCGTCGGTGAGCAGGATCGCGTGCCGCTGGGCGGCCGACGGGACGCTCGCGAACACCGCGGTGGCGAGCTCGAGCCACGTCCCCATCGCGGTGCCGCCCTCGGGCACGAACGTGCCGATCGCTGCGCGCGCCGCCGCCCGGGTCGAGGCGTCCATGCGGGCCATCCCGAGCTCGCCCGCCGGGGCAGGGTAGGCCAGACGCGCCACGTGGCTGCCGGCGATGACGGCGAACCAGGTCCCGTCGAGGACCTGGTCGAGAGCGGCCGCGGCCGCCAGCTGCGCGGCCCGGATCCCGACCGGTCCCATCGAGCCGGAGGTGTCGACGATGACGATCTCGGCGGCCTCACCCGCCCCGGTGTGCCCGGCCTGACCCGCACCGGTGCAGGTGACCGTGACGATCGCGTGGACGTCCGTGGCGCCGTCGGCCAGGAACTCGTTCTGGTACACCTGCGCCGAGAATTCGGTCATCTCGATGATCCCGTCTGATCGCGTGGAAGGGGTGAGTCCGGGTCGGCGCCGAGCCGGGCCAGCACCACCGTGATGTTGTCATGCCCGCCCTGCCCGTTGGCCCAGTCGACCAAGGCTGAGGCGGTCGCGAGCGGCTCGCCGGCGACCGTCGCCGCGATCCGCCGCACGAGCGCGCCGAGCTCGTCGGCCGGGGAGCAGTAGTTCCACAACCCGTCCGAGCACACCACGAGCCAACCCGGCCCGTCGACCTCCATCGTGGTGATGCGTGGCGTGTGGTCGGGTGCGTCCACGCCGAGCCAGCGCGTGATGGCGTGCGCCTGCGGGCCCGACTCAGCCTGGTCCCGCGGTACCCCGACGGCGATCTGCTCGGCCGCCCACGAGTCGTCTGTGGTCAGGAACCGCGCCTGACCCGCGTCCGGCAGCCAGTACGCGCGACTGTCCCCGACCGACCCGGTCACGATCCGCCCGCGCTCGACCACGGTGGCGACGAACGTGCACGACGGCGGGCTGTCCCCGTGGTCGTGCGAGGTCGCTGCCGCGACGGCTCGGCTGGCGGCGTCGGCCGCGGCCTCGAGGCGTGCGCCGATCACGGCCACCAGCCCGGCGCTCGTGTCCAGGCCCTGCGCGCGGGGCCCGGCCAGCGTGTCGAGCGCCGCCCGGGCGGCGGCGAGGCTGGCGACGTCGGAGTCCTCGGAGGACGAGACGCCGTCGCACACGACCAGCACGGCGTGGCTGCCGGGTGCCTCGCTCGCGGCGACCGCGAGCGCGTCCTCGTTGCGGTGATGACGAATCCCGCGGTCGCTGACCGCCCCCACCCACGCCTGCGGCTGCTCCACGACGTGGTCCCGCGCACGGGGGGCCTTGGCGCCGCAGGAGGTGCAGTAGCCGTCGGCGTCGACGACGCCGCCACACTCGCGGCAGGGCACGGGCTCGGGAACCGGCACGGGCACCGGCCCCGCAGGGTCGGGGACCGGCGCGGCCAGGATCTCTCCGGGCGGCGTGGCGCCCTGACCCCCGGCCGGGGTCGGCAGGTCCGTCCCGCACGCCTCGCAGAAGCGCGCGCCGATCGCCGCCACGGCACCGCACGAGCCGCACACCGGCAACGAGCTCACCACGGCGCCGCTCATCGCAGCGCCCATCGACGCCGGCCGTTCATCGAAGCGTCCATCGCCGCACAGCGTTCGCCGAGTCGACCAGCGCGACCCGTTCCTCGGCCGTCGCCGCCATCGACGCGAGCTCGCGATAGGTCTGCTCGAGGCCGTCGCGCAGCGCAGGCTCGGCGGCCCGGAGTCCCCCGATGGCCACCGTGGGCTGCGGACCGTGCTGCAGCACGAGGCCCAGAGCGGTCTCGAGGACCTGCGCGGTGAGCCGCGAGCGATCGTGCGGGTCGATGCTCACCCCGTCCACGCTGGCCATCGCCGCGGCGAGCGCGGGGAGCCCGCCCCCGGAGTCGGCGAGCAGTCCGGCGCGCTGACGGCGCGCCTCGGGGAACGCGCGGCTGGTCGGCGGGACCAGGTCGAGCGCGGCGACCGCACCGGCGATGTCCGCTCGCGCGGACCGGATCCGCGCCATCGCGAAGGCCGCGGGCGCGGTGTACGACGCATCGCTGCGCGCACAGGTCGTGTAGAGCGCCTCGGCGATGTCGAGCTCGGACCGCAGCTCGCAGGCCAGCGCGAGTGCGAGCTTGGGGGCGAGCTCCCCCGGCACCTGCCCGTAGACGGCGTTGAACGCGGCCTGCGCGCCGTCGCCGTCGCGGGTGTCCAGGGCCTTGAGCCCCTGGAGCCAGACCGCCCGCCACTCCCAGGGGTCGGCGGTCAGCAGCTCGTCCACGACCGCGTCCACCACGTCCGGGCGGTGGGCGGCGAGCGCCGCGCTGCCCGTGTGGAGCAGCACCTCGGGCGACCGCTCGGGCGCCTGGGCGAGCAGGTCGAGCCGCGCGGCCGGATCGACCACGCTCACCGTGGCCAGCCAGCCGACCTGCGGGTCGCTGGTGTCGACCACGAGCTCGGGCAGGTCCGGCCACGCCAGCCCGGAGTCCGAGACGTTCGGCGGCGTGAACAGCAAGGACGGCGGTGCGTGGCGCACGGCGCGGTCGTCCGGCCGGTCGGTGACGACCACCTCCCGGAGCACGCCGAGCAGCTGCACCCGGAGCTCGGCCGCGGACGCGAACCGGTCTGCCGCATCCGGCGCGCACGCCTTGGCGACCAGCCGGTAGAACGAGTCGTACTTCTGGAACAGCGGTGTGTCGGCCACCGCCGGCAGCGACGTCAGGTACGTCGACTGGTAACCCCGGAACTCCATCGCGAGCACCAGCAGGGTGCGCCCGATCGTGTAGATGTCCGAGGCGATCGACGTGCCGACCTCCGGCACCTCGGGAGCCTGGTAGCCCACCGTCCCGTAGATGGCCGAGTCCACGTCCTGCAGACGGCGCACCCCGCCCAGGTCGATCAGCCGGACGTCGTCGCCCACCTGGATGATGTTGTCGGGCTTGAAGTCGCAGTACACGAGGCCGAGGTCGTGCAGGTACTGGAACGCGGGCAGGATCTCGAGCACGTAGGCGATGGCCTGGTCGAGCGGGAGCGGGTCGTAGCGCCCGGCGGCCTTCATCCGCTCCTTGAGGAGCGACTTCAGCGACGTGCCGCCGATGTACTCCATCACGATGTAGCCGGCACCCTCGTGCGTCACGAAGTTGTAGATCTCGACGATCAGCGGGTGCTCGACCTGGGCGAGGAACTGCCGCTCGGCGATGGCGGCGGCCACGGCATCGGCGTCGCCCGCGTTCAGCAGACCCTTGAGCACGACCCACCGGTTCGACACGTTGCGGTCGCGCGCCAGGTAGATCCAGCCGAGCCCGCCGTGCGCCAGCGCCCCGGCCACCTCGTACTGGCCACCGACGAGGTCGCCGGCCTGGAGCTTCGGCGTGAACGAGAACGGGCTGCGGCACTGCGGGCAGAAGCCCTCGGTGCGACCCGGCGAATCGTCGTGCGGGCGCCCGACCGGCGAGCCGCACGTCGGGCAGAACCGCTTCTCCGGGGCGACCTCGGGGTTCACCATCAGCGCCTTGGACGCGTCGACGGCGGGCTGGGGCGGGATCGTGGTGAGACCGGCACCGAGGCGCGCGGCGCGCAGCCGGGTCGACGTCGTGCCGCGGCGGAGCGTGACCTGGGTGCCGCCCGTGCGGGCTGATCCCATGGCGGTGGACGCCAGCCGGTTGGAGGCCCGAGACATGGTCGACGCCGCACTGTCGGTGCCTGCCGGAGCGGCCGGCGAGCCGGTGACCTGGCCGGCCCCTGCGGTATGGACGGCAGGGGTGTGGACGGCGGCGGTCCGGACCGATGCCGCGACGACCGGGCTGGGCGGTGCCCCGCCGGGGGTGCCGCAGACGTCGCAGTACCCGTCCAGGATCGTGCCGGTGCATCCCGGCTGGCTGCAGGCGATGTCGCTCATGAGCTCCGTCCTTCAGGGGTGGGTCCCGCCGAACCGCCGAGCAGCAGCTGGTACGCCCCGACGACGGCCCGCGCGCGGGCCAGGTCGGTGGGGGGCTCGTTGACCACGGCGAGGGCCTGCTTGTACATCTCCGCCACCTCGGGATGGGCGGCATGCCCGGTGCCCGCAGCCTTGGCGTGGTAGACGTCGAGCAGCGCGCGCAGGTCGCTGAGCTCGGCGAGCGGACCGCCGTAGGCCTGCTCGGCGAGCGTCAGGGCCCGGGCCACGGCCGCGAGCCGGACCAGGTACGCGTCGACCGCGAGGGCGTCGTCGGGCACCGGGCCGAGCGCCTCGACGCGGGGCACCGCGAGGGTCGGCGCCGACCGGATCTGCGCGACGCAGTCGTCCACGACGCGATCGACCACCACGGACCGCTCGAGCAGCCGGTCACGCAGGGCGTGCGCCCGGGCGCGGTCCCGCTCGTCGTCCCGGCGGGTCGCCGCCGCCACGATGAGGTCGCGTTCGAGCAGGGCCGCGTCGGACTCGAGCGGGCCGATCAGGCCGCCGACGTCGGCGCCGCGTCCCGCCCGGGCGGTCGCATCCTCCAGCCGCCGGTCGATCCGGAGCAGGCGTTCGGCGGCGGCGTCGCGCACCGGGCCGGCCTGCTCGCCGGGGAGCAGGTCGCGCACCCGCTCGAGGGTCGCGCGCAGCGACCGCAGGTGCGCGGCGAGGTCGACCCCCACGGGATCGAGGGACAGCCGCCAGCTCAGCTGCGCGGCGAGGGCGTCCGACAGCCGGCAGGCCTCGGGCAGCGAGATCGCGAGCGACGCACTGCCGGGACCGGCGTCGGCGTCGAGCCGCCCCCACACCAGGGCGGAGAGCCGCTGCCGCTCGACCGGACCCACCCGACCGTCGTCCCAGACCTGCTCGATCTGAGCCAGGCGTCCGGCGACCGCCTGCCACAGCGTCATCGACAGCGTGATGTCACCCGTCAGCGCGCCCGCGTCGGCCGCGGTCAGCGCCGCCGCGTCCAGCTCGGCCAGCTCCGCGCGGCGGCGCTCGCTCCACGCGACCAGCTCGGACAGGAAGCGCAGCATCGCGGCGGGCTCGACGGGCTCCCCCATCCGAGCGGGAGCCACCGGGGCGATCGCCGTGACCAGGCCCATCAGCCACGCCCGTAGTCGGGGACCGGCGGGGCGGGGGCCGCGCCGAGCGCGTCGGCGAGCCACCTGTCGTAGGACTGCGTCCACCGGCCGTCCGCCACGGCCTGGGCCAGGACGGCGTTGACGAACCGGACCAGGTCCGTGTTCGCCTGGTTGACACCCAGCCCGTACGGCTCGGCGGTGAACGCCGGGCCGACCACCTGGGCGTACGGATCCTGCGCCGCCAGCCCGGCGAGCACGGTGTCGTCGCCGGTGATGGCGTCCACCTCGCCCTGCTGGAACTTCACCAGGCACCCGGTGTGCGTGGCTGCGCTGACCGGCACGACCTCCGGGAAGTCCTCGAGCTTGACCAGGCTCGTGGAGCCGGCGGGGGCGCACACGCGCTGCCCGGCCAGGTCGGCGAGCGACGTCGCGCTCGACCCGAGCGGGACGAGCACCTTCTGACCGGACCGGTAGTACTCCGCCGAGAAGGCGATCTGCTCCCAGCGGGCACACGTGATCGTCATGTTGCGGGCGACCAGGTCCACGCTGCCGTCCTCGAGCAGCGGGATGCGCTCGGCCGCCGTGATCACGCGGAGCTCGATCTTGTCGGGGTCGCCGAAGATGGCCTGCGACACCAGCCGGGCCATGTCGATGTCGAAGCCCTCGAGCTGACCGCTGATCGGGTTGCGGGCGCCGAGGAGCAGCGAGTCGCCCGAGACCCCGACGATGAGGCGGCCGCGCTCGGCGATCGTCGCCATCGTCGACCCCGACGGCATGCTGCCGGGGGCCGGCAGCGGGGAGATCGGCGCGTAGGACGCGAGCGGGTCGTCGCACACCGGGGCGGCCGACCCGCTCGGGCTCGGCGACGACGTCGGGGACGGCGCGGCCGAGGCGGTCGGCAGCGGCGTCGGGTCGTAGCCCGACGACGTGCAGCCTGCGAGCAGGGCACCGACCAGCGTGACCACGGCCGCGAGCACCACCCGGCCCCTCGCAGGCTCCTGCGTGCCCCGCACATCTCCGCTCATCGGTACTCCTCGATCCGCTGCGACAGTCCCCACCAGGCCAACAACGCGGCGAGCACCCCGGCCAGCCCGCACAGCCACCCGGCGAGCGCAAGACCGGACCGCGCGTCGCGCAGGCCCGACGACGTCGCCTCGCTCGCGGCGGTCAGCTGCTCGCCCGAGGCGGCGTCGAAGGCGTCGAACGTCGCGTTGGCGCTGCCCGGTTCCCGGCTGATCGCCGCGGCCACGGCCTGCTCCCACCCGCCGCCGTCGTCCAGCGACCTGATCTCCTGGTGCAGCGCGGTGTACGCGTCCCAGCCGCCCGGCAGGTCCGCGGCGGCCGGGTCGATCTGCGCGGCCTCGGCGACCAGGCTGGACGTCACCGCGGACGACTCCTGCCAGGCGGCCTCGAACGCCGCGCCCGATCCGCGGGAGACGAGTGTCAGGCTCTCGTTCGCCTTGGCGTCGAACGCCGCGATCCGCGCTCCCGCCAGCGCGCGCGCCGAGGCATACGAACCGGCTCGGAGGTCCGCGACCGCGGCGGCCACCGACCCCAGCGCCACCACGCTGGCCACGAGGACGACGAGGATGACGACGCCGGCCCCGGCGACGGGCACGTTGACGTAGCGGTGCGTGCGCCGGGCGAGCCAGACGAGCGCCCCGGCGACGATCACGAGGCCGAGCAGACCGGCGACCAGCGCGAGCACCTGAGCCCGGCCGGCCGTGTCGAACTCGGTCTGGACACGCTCCTCGTTGGCCGAGGTCAGCGCACCGAGAAGCGGCAGCGCGTCCGCGCGCAGCCCGGCGCTCGCCTCACGCAGGTACTGCGCACCGAGCGGCAGGCCCTGCCGGTTGGCGGCCCTGGCCTGCACGACCCCGCTGGTGTAGCTCTGGATCGCGGAGCTGAGCGCGGCGAGCGCCTCGCCGTCGGCGGGCTGGGCCCGCGCGGCGAAGGCCACCTGCTGCACGGCCCGGTCCACTGCCTCGTCGTAGTCGGCGCGCTGGTCGGCCGGCTCCAGGCCGCCGACCACGAACGCGTTGGTGGCATCGGCGTCCGCCCGCACGAGGAGCGTCTGGATGTCCTGCAGCCGGACCAGCTGCGCGGCGTTGCGATCGGCCCGCACCAGGGCGCCGTCGGCCACCGAGAACGACTGCGCGGCGGCCAGGCCCACGAGGAGCCCGACCACCACCAGGGCGGCCGAGACGAGCCGCATGCGACCCGGCGTGCCCTGCACACCCAGGCGGGCCCGCTGCATGCGCTGACCCGCCCGCGCGGCGGGCGACGCCACCGTCGGGAGCGGGCTGGCATACGGGTCGGCGCCGGGGCGAGCCGACGCCGGGGCCGTGGTCGGAGCGGTCCGGGTCACGCGAGACCTCCGGGTCTGAGGGGCTGGTCGGGGTCCGGCAGGTCGTCCGCGAGGTCCTGCGGCAGGAGCACCCGCAGCTCCTCCCGAGACGGGTGGTCGACGTCACGCAGCCGCCAGGCGAGGCGGCCGATGGCACCTTCTAGAACGTTGCGCGCGAAGCGACCGTTCCCGAACCCGGTCCCCCGCGGCGTGGCGGCCAGGATCTCGCGGAACCGGGTGAGGCACGCGGGGCTGGGCTCGAACTCGGCGGCCGTGGCGAGCCGGGCGAAGATCTCCGCGAGCTCGTCATCGGTGTAGTCGTCGAACTCGACGGTGGTGCGGAACCGGCTGGCCAGACCGGGGTTCGCGTCGACGAACTCGACCATCGGCGCCGGGTAGCCGGCCACGATCACCACGACGTCGTCGCGGTGGTCCTCCATCTCCTTGACCAGGGTGTCGACCGCCTCCGCGCCGTACTGGTCCCCGGCCAGGCTGTACGCCTCGTCGATGAAGAGCACCCCGCCGAGCGCCCCGCGCACGACGTCGGACGTCTTGACCGCCGTCTGCCCGAGATAGCCGGCGACGAGCTCGGACCGGTCGACCTCGACCAGGTGCCCCTTGGACAGCAGCCCGAGCGCCGCATAGATCCCGCACACCAGGCGCGCCACGGTCGTCTTGCCGGTGCCGGGGTTGCCGGTGAAGACCAGGTGGCGCGAGATCGTCGGGCTCGTCATCCCGTGCTCCGCGCGCAGCCGGTCGACCCGCAGGACGGCGGCCTGCTGGTGCACCTCCCGCTTGACCCGCGCGAGACCCACGAGCTGGTCGAGCTCCGCGAGCAGCTCGTCGACGGTCTTGGCCGGTGGCGCGGGCGTGGCCGGCTCGGCGGGCGGCACCGGCCCCGGAGCCAGGGCTGGCGCGGTCGGAGCAGCAACACTGGGGGCAGCAGCAGTCGGCGGGCTCGTCGCCGCCCGCGGCACCGCCGAGAGCTGCGCCGCCGCGGCGACGGACGCGTTGCCGATCACCCGCAGGGTCGGCTCCCCGAGCCCGCAGGCGGCGGAGGTGACCTCGGCCAGGGCGTGCGCGTACGCCGGCGCATGCGGTGAACCGGTCGCGACGAGCTCCCCGAGCAGGCGGGTGGGCGCAGCCCGCCACCGGCGCCCGCGGGAGGCGGCGTCGAAGAAGTCCTGCGTGCGCAACGGACGGTCGTGGGCCGCCTGCGCCGCCCAGTCCGCCGCGGCGTGCGGGGCGGACTCCGCCACGGCCGCCGCGAGGGCGGCACCCTCCGCGTGCACGTCGGCCACGGCCAGACCGGCGACCGAACCGATCTCGACCAGCCCGGCCAGCGCGCCGTCGAGGGAGGTCGTGCGCGGCGCGCTCACGACGTCGGCTGCGCGGGCGGGGTGATCTGGCCGATCTCGAGCTGGCCGCCGCCGGACGACGAGCCGAACTTCTCCGCGAGGAAGCGGCCGTGGGCCACGAGCGCGGCCGCGTCCGAGCGGTTGACGGCGTCGAACACCTGATCCATGGTGCGCGCCAGCAGGTCGAGCTGGTCGATGAGGACCATCAGCGACGTGCGACCGTTGTCTACTGGTCGACTGTTCGCCCAGTCCCGCGGCAGGCGCAGGTACCCGCCGATCGCCTCCGGCAGGTAGTCGGTCGCCGTCGCCATCACCGAGTACGCCTGCGGGCTGCCGGCACCCAACCGGTCCAGCCGCGGGATGGCCTGCCGCACGACCCGGGTCACGCGGGACACGCGGGAGGCGACCGGCGCGGGGACGGCGCCGTCGGCCACCAGCGCCTCGACCCGGTCGACCGACGCGAGCAGGTCGGCGCGGGTCGGCACCGCGGGCAGCACGAGGCGGTCCGCCTGCGCCGACGGGTGCGGGCGGTGCAGGACCCTGGCGACCAGGTCGGCCAACGAACCCATCAGCTCAGTTCCTCACCCGGACGCCGAGCGTCATCGGCCGCTGCCGGCCGGGCGGTCGAGGTCGAGCGAACCGCTGGCCAACCGGTCGTCGTGCTGCTGGACCCGGTCGAGGTAGTCGCGCGACTTGCCGACCTCGGTCTCGAGGGTGCCGATCGTCGCCGCCATCGTGTCGAGCGCCCCGACCTTGAACGTGTCGATCGCGTCCATCGTGGCGTAGATGTTCGCGAACGCCGCCTGCAGCTGGGGCAGGCCGATCGTGGCCGACGCCGCCTGCTCCTGGATCCGGACCGAGTTGTCCTTGAGCATGGCCGAGGTGCGCTCGATCAGGTTCGACGTCGTGGTGTTCAGGGCCGAGATCTGGTCGAGCACGAGCTTCTGGTTGCCGAGCGCCTGGGCGACGATGACCGCGGTGCGCAACGCCGAGATCGTCGTCGTCGACGCGCGGTCGACGCCCTTGACGAGCTCGAGGTTGTTCTTGATCACGACGTCGATCGCGAGGTAGTTCTGGATCGACACCGCGAGCTGGACCAGCAGGTCCTGGTGCTTCTGACGCACGTAGAACAGCACGTCGTCGCGCAGCGACCGGGCTCGGTCCGGGTCGGTGGCCTCGAGCTCGGAGATGCCCGCCGCGAGCCGGGAGTCGAGCCGCTCGGCGATGTAGACGTACTGGTTGAGGCGCGCCATCGCCGCCCACAGCTCGCCCTTCTCGAGGTTGAGCGAGGCGTTGTCCTTGCGCAGCTCGTCCTGCCCGTCCCGCAGCGCGTGCAGGATCGCGTCGAGGTGGGTCTGGGCGCTCTGGTACTTCTGGAAGTAGTCGGCGATCTTGTCGCCGAACGGCAGGAACCCCAACAGCTTGCGGGTGCCCTGGGCGCCCGACGGGTCGAGGTCCTCGACCGTGCGACGCAGCTCGACCAGCGTCGTGCCGACCTTGGAGCCCGAGGCGAGCCCGCCCTCGGTCAGCGCGCGCACCGGCGACTTCAGCAACCGGTTGGAGCTCTCGGCCGCGTGCCGGATGTCCGCGTCGCCCATCATGCGCACGTCGCCGGCCTTGGTGGCGAACTCCGGCGAGTGGGGCTCGGCCGTCATCAACGAGCCGAGGAAGTCGCCGACCTTCGCATCGAGCCCGGGCAGCGCGGCAGGATCGACGGCGGGCGCCATCCGGGGCGCCGCGGTCGCCTGGACCTGCCCGACCGGGGCGGGCACGGTGAGCGTGAGCACCGGCTCGACAGGACCGGGGGGTTGCAGTGGCGCCAGCTGCTCCGCGCCGGCCTTCGACGGGTCGACCTCGGTCACGACGGTGGTCCTTCCTCACCTGCACCGTCCGTACGGACGGCGGTCCTTGCCGCAAGGACGTGGCGACAACTTACGCGGTTACGTCGCCGCCGTCTGCTCCTCGGGGGCAACCCGCCGCGGTGACTTCAGCTCACGTGGCGCGGTACGGCCCCCGACATGCTGAACACGAAGCGCATGCACTTGTGCCCGGTGTCCGCGGTGGGGTCGAACATCAGCGGACAGCCGCCGTCGATCACGGTGATCCCGTGCGCCCGGCCGTACTCGGTCGCCGCCGGCGAGACGCTGCCGCCGCCGATAGACCGGTGCATCCACACCTGGTCGATCCCCAGGTCGGCGCACTCACGCATGGTGACCTCCGCCGTGGCGGGCTTGGTCCCGATCACGACGGCCTGCACCCCACCGGGGATCGAGGCGAGGTCCGGGTAGGCGGCATCGCCCTCGACGGTCTCGGCGTTCGGGTTGACCGCGAAGACCTCGTAGCCCCGGTCCCGCAGCCGCTGATAGACGATGTTGGAGCCGTGCCCCTCCGCCTTGCGGGACACCCCGGTCACCGCGACCCGCTTCGCCGTGAGGAACGTCGCGGCGGCTTCCTTGACTGTGATCATGGCTCTCAGCCTAGGGACGCGAACAGGCCCGCACAGGGTAGAAGGGCCCGTGCTCCGGTAGCGTGACCGCCGACGTCGGCGCCACCGGAAGAGTCCCCATGCCAGCCTCGCCCGCACCACGGCCCACGGCCGCGCACCGTGAGGCGGCAACGCGCCCCGAGAGGGCATCGCGCCCTGAGATGGCAACGCGCCCCGAGGTCGTCGCGCGGCTGCGTGCGGCCGGCTGCGTCTATGCCGAGGACGAGGCCGATCTGCTCCTGGGCGCGGCTCGGTCGCCGGCCGAGCTCGACGACCTGGTGACCCGGCGAGCCAGCGGCCTGCCCCTGGAACCGCTGCTCGGCTGGGCGGAGTTCTGCGGGCTGCGGATCGCCGTCGAGCCGGGGGTCTTCGTGCCCCGACGGCGCACGGAGCTCGTCGTCGCGCAGGCGGTGGCCCTCGCCCGCCCCGGCGCCGTCGTCGTCGACCTGTGCTGCGGCTCCGGCGCGATCGGTACCGCGCTGGCCGCGCAGGTCGAGCATCTCGACCTGCACGCCACCGACATCGAACCCGCCGCCGTGCGCTGCGCCCGCCGCAACATCGAGCCCGCCGGCGGCCACGTGTACTCCGGCGACCTGTTCGATCCCCTCCCGGCGCGGTTGCGCGGCCGGGTCGACCTCATCGTCGTCAACGCGCCCTACGTGCCGACCGACGCGATCGCCACGATGCCGCCGGAGGCCCGGCTGCACGAGCCGCGGGTCACGCTGGACGGGGGCGGCGACGGCCTCGACGTCCACCGGCGCGTGGCCGCCCGGGCGGCCGACTGGCTGGCGCCGGGCGGGTCCCTGGTGATCGAGACCAGCCGGAGCCAGGCGGCCGGCACCGTCGACCTCGTCGAGCGCAGCGGGCTGACCGCGCGGGTGACCACGTCCGACGAGCTCCAGGCCACCGTCGTGATCGGCATCCGCGCCGGTGGCGCCCGGCGGGCCGACCAGGGAGCAGACGGCGGAGCAGGAGGGCGGTGACGGTGGCGTTCCACGGCTGGACCGACGCGGTCCTCGACTTCTACGACGGGCTGGAGGTCGACAACTCCAAGGCCTACTGGCAGGCGCACAAGCAGGTGTACGACGAGCAGGTGCGCGCGCCGATGCAGGCGCTGCTCGCCGAGCTCGCCGACGAGTTCGGTGACGCGAAGATCTACCGGCCGAACCGCGACATCCGGTTCAGCGCGGACAAGACCCCGTACAAGTCCCACATCGGCGGCACCCTCGCCCGGCACGGCTACGTGCAGCTCTCGGCGGACGGGCTCGCGGTGGCCAGCGGCATGTACGTCTTCGCGACCGATCAGCTGGCCCGCTACCGTCGCGCGGTGGCCAGCGACATCCCCGGCGAGGCGCTGGTGCGGATCGTCGACGACGCTCGGGCGGCCGGGCTGACCACTACCGCGGCGAGCACGTTGGCGACCGCGCCACGCGGCTACCCGCGAGACCACCCGCGGATCGAGCTCCTGCGCATGAAGGGCCTGGTCACCTGGAAGCAGTGGCCGGTCGAGCCCTGGCTCGGGACCGCCGCTGCCAAGGACGAGGTCGTGGAGGTGCTCCGGGCCTCGCGCCCCCTGACCCGCTGGCTGGACACCCAGGTGGGTCCCGCTGACCAGCAGGTTTGACCAGGTTGGTTCTCAAAATTAAGGTTAGGCTTACCTGAGACCTCTGGAGTAGACCTACCCATGCGATCCCTGCGAGGCCCGGTGGCGTCCGTTGTCGCCCTAGCCGCCCTGACCCTGTCGGCCTGCGGCACGACGTCCGACACCACCGCCGATGCCAGCGCCACGACGCTGACCCTGTACAACGCCCAGCACGAAGCGCTCATGCAGCCCGTCATCGACGCGTTCGAGGACGAGACCGGCATCGCCGTGCAGATGCGCAACGGAGACGACTCGGAGCTGTCGAACCTGCTGGTCCAGGAGGGCGAGGCCTCCCCCGCCGACCTGTTCGTCACCGAGAACTCCCCCGGCATGAGCCTGGTCTCGGACGCGGGCCTGTTCGCCGAGCTCGACCAGGACACCCTCGAGCAGACCCCGACGCAGTACCAGCCGACCGACGGCACCTGGGTCGGGTTCGCCGCCCGGTCGACGGTCCTGGTCTACGACGCGCGGACGCTGGACAGCGCCGGCCTGCCCGCCTCGCTGATGGACCTGGCCGACCCGGTCTGGGAGGGACGCCTCGGCATCTCCCCGGCCGGAGCGGACTTCCAGGCCATCGTGAGCGCCGTCGTGCAGCTCGAGGGCGAGGACGCCGCGGCCGCCTGGCTGGCTGGGCTCAAGGCCAACGCCAAGATCTACGACGGCAACAGCACCGTGATGAAGGCCGTCAACGCCGGGGAGATCGACGCCGGGGTCGTCTATCACTACTACTGGTACCAGGACCGGGCCGAGGGTGGCGACAACAGCGCGAACGTGGAGCTGCACTACTTCGGCGACCAGGACCCGGGCGCGTTCCTGAGCGTGTCCGGTGCCGGGGTGCTCGCGTCGAGCGAGCATCCGGCCGAGGCCCAGCAGTTCGTCGCGTTCCTCACCAGCGCGCAGGGCCAGGCGGCGATCGCCGGCAGCAAGGCGCTGGAGTACACGATCGCGAGCGACGCCGAGTCGAACCCCGCGCTGCCGCCGCTGAGCGACCTCGACCCGCCCGTCGTCGATCCGACCAGCCTGAACGGACCGCTCGTGGTGGAGCTCATGCAGCAGGCGGGCCTCCTCTGAGTGCTCACTGCAACCCGCCTCGCTAGCAGGCCCACGACCCGGTCGGGGGTGTGGCTGCTTCGCGGCGTCAGCCTGCTGGTGGCGCTGCTCGTGACGCTCCCGCTGCTGTACGTCGTGGGGTACACCGTCGACGCCGGCTGGGCGCAGGTGTCACGGCTGGTGTTCCGGGCGCGCGTCCTGGAGCTGACCTGGAACACGGTCCGCCTCACCCTGGCGGCGATCGCGATGTGCGCCCTGGTGGGCACGACCACGGCCTGGCTGGTCGGGCGGACCGCGCTCCGGGGACGCCGCCTGTGGCACGTGCTCATGGTGGCGCCGCTGGCGATCCCGGCGTTCGTCAACAGCTACGCATGGGTCTCGCTCGTGCCGGGCCTGCACGGCTTCGGCGGGGCCCTGCTGATCGTCACGCTGTCCTACTTCCCGCTCGTGTACCTGCCCGTCTCGGCGATGCTCGGGGGGTTGGACCCCGCCCTGGAGGAGGTCTCCCGGTCGCTCGGGTTCGGCAGCTGGGGCACGTTCCGACGGGTCGTCCTCCCCCAGCTCCGCCCGGCGCTGCTCGGGGGCTCCCTGCTCGTGGGGCTGCACCTGCTGGCGGAGTTCGGCGCGCTGCGCATGCTGCAGTACCCCACCTTCACCACGGCGATCTACGACCAGTACCGGTCGTCCTTCGCCGGCCCGGCGGCGAACTCCCTGGCCACGGTCCTGGTGATCGCGTGCCTGTTCCTGCTGCTCACCGAGCTGCGCCTGCGCGGCCACCGCCACCTGGCCCGGGTGGGGCACGGGACCGCTCGGGCCACGACGCGGCTGCGCGCGGGGCGCTGGGCGACCCCCGGGCTGGTCCTGGTCGCGAGCGTCGCGGTGCTCGCGGTGGGGCTGCCGATGGCGATGCTGGCGCGGTGGCTGTGGGTCGGGTCGTCGACGACGCTCGAGCTGGGGACCCTGACCGCGACGCTGACCCAGTCCCTGCTCCTCGGTCTGGTGGCCGCGCTCGCCACCACCGCGCTCGCGCTGCCGGTGGCCTGGTTGAGCGTGCGGCACGCCGGACCGTTCGCCACGCTGCTCGAGCGCAGCACCTACGTGAGCAGTGCGCTGCCGGGCATCGTCGTCGCGCTCGCGCTGGTCACCCTCACGATCAGCTTCGCTCAGCCCTGGTACCAGACCGCTCCCGTGCTGGTGATCGCCTACGTCATCTTGTTCATGCCGCGGGCGATGGTGGGCCTGCAGGCAGCGATCCGTCAGGTGCCGCCCGCGCTCGACGAGGTCGCCAGCTCCCTGGGCGCGGGCGTCGTGGCCCGGTTCGCCCGGGTCACCCTGCCGCTGATCGCGCCCGGGGCCGGCGCAGGAGCCGCCCTCGTGTTCCTCGCGGTGATCACCGAGCTGACCTCGACGCTGCTCCTGGCCCCGATCGGCACCGAGACCCTCGCCACGACGTTCTGGGGCTACAGCAGCAGCCTCGCCTACGGTGCCGCGGCGCCGTACGCCGTCCTGATGGTCGTGCTGTCACTGCCCGCGACCTACCTGCTGACCCGACCGACCCGGAAGGGCCACCTCAGATGACCGCGTTGACCATCAAGGGCGTGTGCAAGTCGTTCGGGGACCATCCCGTGCTCGACGGCGTCGACCTCACCGTCGCCGACGGCGAGCTGACCGCGGTCCTCGGTGCCTCGGGCTGCGGCAAGACCACCCTGCTGCGCCTCATCGCCGGGTTCGCGGCCCCCGACGAGGGCACGATCGCACTGGGGGACGACGTCGTGGTCGGTGACGGCACGTTCGTCTCGCCGCAACGTCGCCGCGTGGGGTACGTCCCGCAGGAGGGTGCGCTGTTCCCCCACCTCGACGTCGCCGAGAACATCGTCTTCGGCCTGCCCCGCTCCGAGCGCAAGGCGCACCACCGGGTCGACGAGCTGCTCGAGCTCGTCGGGCTCGACCGACGGGTCCGCCACCGCGCGCCGCACCAGCTGTCCGGCGGGCAGCAGCAGCGGGTCGCGCTCGCGCGCGCCCTCGCGCCGCGTCCGACCCTGCTCCTGCTCGACGAGCCGTTCTCGTCCCTGGACGCTGCCCTGCGGACCGAGACGCGCGAGGCGGTCGTCAGTGCGCTGCGGGCGGCGTCGGCGTCCGCCCTGCTCGTGACGCACGACCAGGGCGAGGCGATGTCGATGGCCGACCGCATCGCCATCATGCGCGACGGGCGCATCGTCCAGGCCGACGCCCCGGCCGCCGTGTACGGCCAGCCGGCCGACGCCGCCACGGCCCGGTCCGTCGGGCACGCCAACGTGCTGGAGGCGCAGGTCCGGGACGGCCTCGCGCACACCAGCATCGGGCCGATCCCGCTCCGACGGCTGCGCCGCGACGGACCTGCCCAGATCCTGGTGCGACCCGAGCAGGTCCTGATCGTGCCCGCCGACGGCACAAGCATCCAGACGCTGGCGCGGGTCGACCGGGTGCACTTCTACGGGCACGACTCCGTGGTCGCCCTCACCGTGCTCGCCACCGACGAGCGCGTCCTGGCCCGGATCTCGGGCGGCACCTCACCCGTGCTCGGCGCCACGGTCGATCTCGAGCTCGCCGGCGAGGCGATGAACTACGCCACGGAGCCGTAGCTCCGGCGTGGCAACAGCCACGCCGGAGCGGTGTCAGGCGGAGCGGCGTCAGGCGGAGAGCAACGGGTAGTCCGTGTAGCCCTTCGCGCCGCCGCTGTAGAGGGTCGTCGTGTCGACCTCGTTGAGGTCCGCGCCGCTGCGCAGTCGCTCGACGAGGTCGGGGTTGGCCAGGAAGCCGCGGCCGATGCAGAACAGGTCGGTCGTCCCGTCATCGACGGCCGCCTGCGCCGTGCCGAGGTCCGACGGCCCGGTGAAGCCGGTGTTGAAGATGACCGCGCCGGTCCACTGGGCGCGCAGCTTCTCGTGGAAGACGGTGTCCTGGCCCTCGAGGATGTGCAGGTAGAGCAGTCCCAGGGGGTTCAGGCCGTCGAGCAGCGCGGCGTAGGTCGCGGCGACCTCGGTCTCGGAGATGCCGTTCATCGTGCCCGCCGGCGAGATCCGGATCCCGACCTTGTCGGCGCCGATGGCCGCCGCGACGGCGGTGGCCACCTCGATCACGAAGCGGGCCCGGTACTCGGGCGTCCCGCCGTAGCCGTCGGTGCGGCTGTTGGCGCCGGTGGCGAGGAACTGCTGCAGCAGGTAGCCGTTGGCCGCGTGCAGCTCGACGCCGTCGAGGCCGGCCGCCATCGCGCGGCGGGCCGCGTCGACGAACTCCGCCACGACGCCGGGGAGCTCGGCGGTCTCGAGGGCGCGCGGCTCCTCGAAGTCCTTCATGCCCTGCTCGGTGTAGACCTGGCCGGCCGGGGTGATGGCCGACGGCGCGACCGGACGCGTTCCGATGATCGCCTCGTGGCTGATGCGGCCGGCGTGCATGAGCTGGACGACGATCTTTCCGCCGCGCGCGTGCACGGCGTCCGCGACCTGGGCCCAGCCGGCCGTCTGCTCGTCCGTGTGCAGCCCCGGCGTGTGCGGGTAGGCCTGCCCGGCGGCGGACGGCTGCGTGCCCTCGGCGATGATCAGCCCGGCGGACGCGCGCTGGGCGTAGTACTCGGCCGCGAGCGCGGTCGGGGCCTCGCCGGCACCGGCCCGGTTCCGCGTCAGCGGCGCCATCACGAGGCGGTTGGTGAGCTCGAGACCCGCGAGGGTGAACGGCTCGAACAGGTTGGGCATGGTGACTCCTTGACGGTTGCGGGTGCTGTCTTCTACAACCAGCCCGCGCCGGGAGCCTTCCGAGATCACCGTGTGACGAGAGACACCCGCTCTTGCGAGCGATGCGTCAGCGATATATCGTGAGCGTATCGACGAAAGGAGCGTCATGAGAGACGCCACCAGCAAGGACCCCCGCAGCGGCGACCGCCGAGCGTGGAGTCACCACGAACCGTTCACCCCGGGCTTCGGCCCCGGTCCGGGATTCGGGCCCGGCTTCGGGCCCGGCCACCACGGTGCCCCCGGCCACGGCCACGGCGGCGGCGGACGCGGACCGGGCCGCCGTCGAGGCATGCGCGCCCCCCGCGGGGACGTGCGCGCCGCCGTGCTCCAGCTGCTCGGGGAGGCGCCGGCCCACGGCTACCAGCTGATGCAGTGGATCGCGGAACGCAGCGACGGCGTGTGGCGCCCGAGCCCGGGCACCATCTACCCGGTCCTGTCCCAGCTGGAGGACGAGGGGCTGGTCGCGATCACCCATGACCAGGGTCGCAAGCTGGCCACCCTGACCGAGGAGGGGCGGGCGTACCTCGTCGACCACGCCGACGAGCTCGGGGACCCGTTCGGGGCGCTGAAGGCCGAGGTCGGCAGCCAGGTCGACCTGCGCAAGCCGATGGAGGGGCTCATCAGCGCCGTCCGCCAGCTGGCCCGGTCCGGCAGCGCGGCGCAGCAGGAGGCAGCGAGCACCGTCCTGCGCGACGCCCGGCGCTCGCTCTACCTGATCCTGGCCGACGACGACGACGACGCCCCCGCCACCGGGGACGGCGTCGCCTGACAGGATCGCCCGACCCCGCTGACGACCGTGGTGAGCCGTCAGCGCGGCGGGAACGTCAGCGCGGCGGGAACGTCAGCGCGGCGGGATGTTGTGGTTGAGCCGGAAGACGTTGTCGGGGTCGTACTGCCGCTTGACGGCGACCAGTCGCTCGAAGGCCCGCTCGCCGAACACGACCCGCGGGTCTTGCACGCGGTGGCCCGTCACCTCCTGACCCTGGAAGTTGACGTACTGGCCACCCGTGGCGAACGGGTCCAGGTCCGCGGACAGGCCCCGCACGAAGGCGACCCGGTCGTCGTCGTCGGCCGCGTCGCCCCAGAACCCGTAGACGTTCAGCCAGAAGCGGGCGGACCGCTGGGGGAAGGCCGTGGTGTCCTGGGGCACCCGCCCGAAGGCGCCACCGAGGTGGTGCACGTCGAAGCCGGTGCCGTACCAGGTCTGCTCGGCGCCGCGCCGGACGAGCACGTCGACGACCTCGTCGTCGAGGCGATCGAAGGACGTGTTGCGCCAGTACGCACGCACCCCGCGCGGGAACATCGCGTCGACCGCCGACTGCCACTCGACCCAGGACACGTCACCGACCTCTTCGACGTCCGGCGGGGCGAGCGCGCGGAGCCGGTCGACGAGCGCCTCCCCCGCCGCACGGTCCGGCGAGGCCCAGACGAACCCGATCAGCAGCACGGGCGCCTCCCCGAGCCCCAGGAGCGGCGGCGGCGTCAGCGTCGAGGTGATCGTCGTCATCGCGTCGGGCAGCTCCCGGGTCCACTCGTCGAGCGCAGCCCAGGCCTGGCGCCAGCGCTCCTGGCCGTAGACGAGATTGCCGGCGAACACCCGCGGGCCGAGCGGGTAGGCGCGGAAGGTGAAGGCCGAGACCACCCCGAAGTTGCCGCCGCCCCCATGCAGGGCCCAGAACAGCTCCGGGTTCTCGGTCTCGGTCGCCGTCACCGGTCGCCCGTCGGCGGTCACGAGGTCGACCGCGACCAGGTTGTCGGCGGTGAGCCCGTACGCGCGGGTCAGCCAGCCCATCCCCCCACCCAGGGTCAGTCCCGCGATCCCGGTCCCGGAGACGACCCCGACCGGTACCGCCAGGTCGTGGGGCGCCGTGGCAGCATCGACGTGCGCGAGCGTGGCCCCGGACTGGACCCGGACGGTCCGGGCCGCGGGGTCGACGGTGACCTCGGTCAGCTCGCCCAGGTCCAGCACGATGCCGTCCGAGACCGTTCCGCTGCCGGCCACGTTGTGGCCGCCGCCGCGGACCGCCAGGTCCAGCCCGCGCTCCCGCGCGAACCCGATCGTGGGGGCGATGTCCTCCACTCCCGCCGCGCGGACGATCGCCGCCGGCCTGCGGTCGATCATCGAGTTCCACACCGCGCGCGCCGCGTCGAAATCGACGTCCGCGGGGGTCACCACCGCTCCCGAGACCCGGGAGCGCAAGTCGTCCGGCGCATCGCTGCGCACCGTGGTCCTGGTCATCGTCGACTCCTTCCGTGCCGAGAACAACGGTCTCTCGGCACGCTAGGACCGAGCCGGGCGACCCGCAAACGATGAAGCACGGACCCCGGCCGGTGGGGCGTCAGCGCCGCTGCCACCGCCGGATCACGAGGGCGAGCCCGCCGGCGTAGGTCAACCCGAGGGCACCCAGGTACGGACCGTAGAACCGGCGCAGCACCGGCTGGGCCACCCCGGCCCCGGCCGCCGCGACCGCGCCCATCGCCGCCGCCCTGGCGCCCCGCGCCCCGAGGGCGTGCAGGGCCAGCGGCCGGGCACCGACCCCGGCGTCGGCGGCCGCCTGCGCGTACAGCTTGACCGGCACGCCGTTGAGCGCCTGCCACCAGATCCCGCGGGCTCCGACCGCCATGTGCCGGGCGGCAGCCAGCCGCATCGACTCCGTGGTCAGCGGCGCCGGCGGCCGCAGGCCGTTGCCGGTCAACGCCCGCGTGCACAGGATGCCCACGACCGATCCTGCCGTCAGCCACCCCGCCGCCGGCAGGACCCGGCGCGGGTGCGCGACCCCGACGAGCGCGAGGTACATCTCCGAGGTCACGGGCCAGCTCACGGCCTCGGCGAACCCCCAGGCGAACCCGCCGGCCATGCCGGGCCACCCGTCCATCGCCCCGTGCAGCGTGCGCCAGGTCCGCGACTCGGAGGCCCGGGCCGGGCCGTCGTCGAGCAGGGCCCGGATCTGGGCGACCACGGGCCCCATGTCCTCGGGGTCGAGGTCCTCGGGCTGCACCGGCACGCCGATCCGCACCTCCACCGGTCCGGGTCGCATCCGGCCGCCCTTCGGCAGCAGCCGGCTGGTCCCCACGATGGCGACCGGGAGCACGGGCACGTCGAACTCCCGGGCGATCCGCAGCGCGCCGGTGCGGAACGTGCCCAGCTCGCCGTCGGCACTGCGCGTGCCCTCGGGGAACACGAGCAGGCTCGACCCCGTGCCGAGCACGTCCTGCGCACCGGCGAGCAGGCTCTCGAAGCCTCCGCCCCCGACCCGGCGCACGGGGACCGCCCCGATCAGGAGCTTCAGCCCCCAGCGCATCCACCGCTTCTCGAACCAGTAGTCCCCCGCGGCGACGACCACCGGCTTGTACGGCGCGGGGAAGGCCGCGATGAGGGCGGGCGTGTCGGCGTGCGAGGAGTGGTTGGCCACCACGACCATCGCTTCGTAGGGCGCGGCCCCGGTGACCTTGAACCCCCCGACGGCGTGGAACACGTTGCGCCACACCGTGTGCCGCGCGGCCCCGGCCAGGTTGAACCCCGGCGGCAGCCCCACCCGACGGCGGGTCATCCGAGCACCGCGGCGAGGGGCAGGACGAGCAGCAGCGAGTCCACCCGGTCGAGCAGGCCACCGAACCCGGGCAGCCACCGCCCGGCGTCCTTCACACCCGCCTGCCGCTTGACCATCGACTCCACCAGATCTCCTCCTACGCTGCCGAGCACGACCGCGACCACCAACCCGACCGACACCGTTCCGAGCACCGCCAGGACCAGCACCCCGCCGATCGCCGCGCCGACCAGGCCCCCGAGCGTCTTGTTCGGGCTGAGCGGCGAGAGCGGTCGTCGGGCCCAACCGAATCGTCGCAGCCCCGTGCCACCGCACCACGCGGCGATGTCCGTCGCGGCGGCCGCGAAGCACAGCACGTACGCATCGGCGCCGACCAGCACCAGGTTCGCCAGCGACCAGCAGATCCAGATCGACCCGAAGCCCGTGGCCGTGGCCCGCGCCATCCCCAGGTCCACGTCGCCCCGCACGACCGCAGGCACGGCGGCGAGCAGAGCGATGAGCGGCACCAGAGCGAGCAGGCTCGGCTCGCGCCAGGCCGCCACCGGGTAGGCGACCGCAAGCACGAGCAGCAGCCCGGTCTCCGGGCGGGGAAGCCGCAGCATGGCCGCGAACTCCCGCACCGCCTGCAGGGCGAGCAGCGCGGCGAGGGCGGCGGTGGCACCCGGACCGATCCACATCGGGATGCCGATGACCGGCAGGATCAGGGCCCACGTGGTCCACCGGCGGATCAGCTCGGGTCGTCTCGAGACGAAGACCGGGATCGCGGCCACGGCGAGCAGGGCTGCGGAGAGCAGGAGCAGGAACACCGCCCGGCCGTCGAGGTCGACGTGCCAGCCACCGAGCGCGCCGTGGATCGCGAACGCCTCCCGATCGAGCCCGAACCACGAACCCAGGGGATCAATGCCCCCGACCACCGGCGCCGCGGGCCTCATCTGGACCGGGCCGCCGACAGCTCGGCGTGCACCCGCCGGAGCCGGGCGACCGCCGTGGCCACCGACCCGGCCACCACGAGCAGGGCCACGACCGGGATCCAGGCGGGGACGGCCGTGGCCAGGACGACGACGGCGCACCGCTCCGTCTTGCCGAACGGACCGCCGTTGAGCCGCGTCGAGCCGGCACCGGCGCCGGACAGCGAGACCAGGGTCGGAAGGGTCGCCGCCGTGGTCGCGACCAGCACCCACACCACCGAGGTCAGGGATCCGGACACGAGCACGGTCGCGGGTTCGCGCACGGCCAGCACCGCGAGGCCGGCGAACATCAGCAGGTCGCTCACCCGGTCGCCGGCCTCATTGAGAACGAACCCCCACGGACGGCTCACGCCACGAGCGCGCGCCACCGCGCCGTCCAGGTTGGCACCGGCGAGGCGGCCGGCCAGCAGCAGCAGCGCCGCCGGCCACCAGCCCGCCGCGATCGCTCCACCGGCGAGCAGCGCCGAGAGCACACCCAGCACGGTGAACACATCGGGTGACAGACCCCGCCGCTGCGCCAGGCGGATCGCCCCGTCGAGCCGTCGGGTGTACCACGGTTTGAGTGCGTACAGCCCTTTGCTCCCCTGCGCCCCTTGCATGGCGGGAACTGTACCGGGCAGGCGGGTGGTCACCGCTGGCTGTGGCCTGACGCGGAGGTGACCTGCCGGTAACCGCTCGGACACATACGACTCGTACCGTCGGCGCCATGGACGCAGGACGTCGCAGCGGAGCGCACGCACATCCCTCGGATTCGGCCGGGCAGTCGATGCTCGACCACGTCGACCCGTTCATCGGGACCGACGCCACCGCGCTGACGACGCCCACCGGCCTGGCCGGCACCTGGTGGTGGCCCAAGCCGCAGGTGGGCAACACCCACCCCGGCGCCACCTACCCGCTGGGCATGGTGTCGGCGTGCGCCTACTCGGGCGCCTACCCGACGGGGTACGGCCGGTACGACCTCGTCACCGAGGGGGTCCCTCCGTTGCGGCACGAGCGCCAGATGGCCTCCGGCTTCACCCACTTCCAGCAGTCCGGCACCGGCGCGATCCGCAAGTACTACAACTACTTCCGGGTCACCCCGATGCTCCAGCCGCTGGACGACCTCGGGGCACTGTGGGAGATCGAGGAGGAGAGCGCCGCACCCGGGTGGTACTCCGCCACGCTCGCGTCCGGGATCCGGTGCGAGGTCACGGTCGGTCCCAAGAGCGCCGTGCACCGGTACACGTTCCCCGAGCACCGCGACGCGCGGCTCGTGATCGACTTCTCCCTCGGTGGGCTGGCCATCCCGCACGGGCGAACCGTGCCGCTGCGTGCCCACCTGCACACCCTCGCGCCCGGGGTCGCGCAGGGCGAGATCGTCGTCGAGGGCGCCCCGCTCGGCGTGCATGTCGAGTGCGACACCCCCCAGTGGCGGCAGATGCTCTGGTACGACCGTCGGTTGATGCCCGGCGGCACCCGGCTCGACTTCGACCACATCCGGCCCACCACGCTCCGTCCGTTCGGCCTGATGTGGGCCGGTCCGACCGAGCCGGGCCAGGTCGTGGAGCTGCGCTTCGGCTTCTCGCTGCGTGGCGCCGCCCAGGCCCGGGAGAACCTGGTCACCGACTGCGGGACGGGGCCCTCCAGCTTCACCACCCGCCGGGCGGCGACGGCCGGGACGTGGCGCGACCATCTCGCCACGATCAGCGTCGAGACCCCGTCGGAGGATCGGCGCACGGTCTTCGCGTCCGCGCTCTACCACTCGCTGATCAAGCCGTGCCTGGCACCGGGTGAGAGCCCTTTCTGGCCGGCCGACGGACCGTTCGCGTTCGACATCGCCACCATGTGGGACATCTACCGCACCCAGCTGCCGCTGCTGACCGCGCTCCGGCCGGACCGGGCAATCGAGCTCGCGCAGGCGTTGCTGTACATCTCCGAGGAGGAGGGAAACCTGCCGATCGGGTATCGGATGGCCCGCGGGGCGGACCAGTTCTCGCGGCAGGCGAGCGCCCTGGCGCACACGTTCCTGGCCGATCTGTGCCAGCTCGACCTGGAGCTGGACTGGGACTGGGCCCTGGTGCACATGCACAACGACCTGCGCCGCTCCTACGGCGAGGACTTCCTGCTGCGGGGCGAGGCCCATCCGATCAGCCACACGCTCGACCTCGCCTTCGGCTACTGGTGCACCTCGAAGATCGCGGACCGGGTCGGCGACCCGGACCTCGCCGCGCAGTTCGCGCCGCTGGCCGCGCGGTGGGTCAACGCCTTCGACCCGGCGGACGGGCTGCTCAAGGACTCGACCTTCTACGAGGGCGGCAAGTGGAACTACTCGTTCCGGCTGATCCACGACATGGCCGCCCGGATCGCGATGGCCGGGGGTGAGGAGGCGTTCGTCGCCCTGCTCGACCGGTTCTTCGGGTTCGACGCGCCTGCGGTGTCCCAGCCCGGGGTCCGACCGGGCGTCGAGGAGATGGCGCGCGGCTACGCGCTGAACAGGTTCGAGGGTCTGAACAACGAGCCGGACATGGAGGCCCCCTGGGCGTACCAGTACGCCGGGCGCCCGGACCGGACCGCCGAGGTCGTCCACGCCGTGGTGCACCAGCAGTTCGGGACCGGACGCGGCGGTCTGCCCGGGAACGACGACTCGGGCGGTCTGAGCTCCTGGTACGTGTGGGCCACCCTCGGGCTGTTCCCGGTGGCGGGCCAGAACCTGTTCCTCATCAACGCCCCCGCCTGGCGCGAGTCACGGATCGACGTCGGCGGCTCGGCGGGCTCCACGTTCATCATCGAGACGACCGGCTTCGAGGAACCCGAGCCGGGCGGTCCGGTGCAGTACGTGCAGGCCGTCCAGCTGAACGGTGCGCCGCTGGAGCGCACCTGGCTGACCGGGAACGAGCTGCACCGCGGCGGCCGCCTGCACATCACCCTCGGTCCGGTCCCCGGCCGGTGGGGAACCGGCTCCCGCCCGCCCTCGACGTCGACGACCGAGCCCCCCGCCCCCGCACACCCCGGAGCGACGCCATGATCAGTCTCCCGAACCGCCGCCTGGTGATCGTCGTCCGCGCCGACCCGGTGATCTGCGGGCACTCCGGCGAGGCCCGCAACCTCGCCGAGGCGGCGCTGCTGCGCGGCTTCGACGACGTCCGGATCATCACCTGGCCCATCGACCGGCTGCAGGAGGCCGGCCTGCCGCTCAAGCCGCTCGACCGCGTGCTGCCCTACTCGGCAGGCATCACCGTCGAGCGCCCCGGCCCGGTCGGCGACTACAAGGTGCCCGACGGGCGCTACCTCGCGGGCCTGACCGGTCGCCTCGTCGAGCTGTTCACCGACGGCGTCCCGACGGTGTGCATGTCGCTGTACCTGAGCCCGCACGCGGTCGCGGTCGCCGACGCCGTCCGGATCGCGCACTCCACCGGGCTGCCGGTCGACGTCACCACCGTCGCGGAGGCGGTCGGCTCGGACGTGACGAACGTCGTGCGGTCCTGCCTCGAGGAGGGGCGGTGGGGCGCCGCGGCCCACGTCCTGTCGAGCTACCTCGCCCACGACCTGTGCCTCGCGGTGTCCGAGTACACGCGGCAGATCATCCTCGCGGAGGCCGCCGAGCTCGACGCACGCCACGGGAGCACGTTCGCCGAACGCTGCACGGGTCGCGTGGCCGTGTCCTACCCGGCGATCGACGTCGGCGCCTACCTCCGCCTCGACCCGGCCGAGGGCGATCGCGTGCTCGCGCGGCGCGGGCTGACCCGGGACGGGTACGTGCTGTTCCTGTCGCGCCTGAGCCCCGCCAAGGGGGTCGACGACCTGATCGCCGGCTACGAGCGCAGCGGCGCGGCCCACCGCCAGCAGCTGGTCATCGCCGGCACCGGGCCCGACGCCGGCCGGCTGCGCGCCCTGGCCGCGGTGTCCCCTGTCGCCGACCGGATCATGTTCCTCGACGACGTCGGCGATGCCGAGAAGCCGTACCTGATGGCCGGGTCGGCCGCGTACGTGCTGCCCAGCAAGCCGTTGCCCGAGTTCGTCGAGACGTTCGGGATCGCCCTGGTCGAGAAGATGCTGTCCGGCGGGGGCCCGGTGATCACGACGGAGACCGGCGGCATCGGCGAGGCGGTCGGGGACTGCGCGATCTTCGTGCCGGTCGAGGACCCGGACGCCATCGCCGCCGCGCTCGACCGGGTCGACGCCATGGCGCCGGCGGAGCGCGCGGCGATGGAGCAGCGCGCCCGTGCCCGCGCCCGGCAGTTCGACCGGGCCGTGGTCTTCGACAACCTGCTCGACCAGCTGGACAGCACGCGTTGGGGACTGCTGCAGCGCGCGGTCTGAACGCCGGAAGCGCGTCAGATCGTCGGCTGCGGGACCGGACCGGTGAGCGGACCCGGACCGGTGAGCGGCCCGGGCCGCTGCATCGCGACGACCTCGAGCCCCGTCGGCCCGGCCACGACGGTGACCGCCTCGGCTGCCGACCCCCGCACGGCGGCGACCACGTCGTCGACCACCCAGGGGGCGGCAAGGCCGTCGGCGCGCACCCACACGTCCACGCGGGCCCCGGTCAGGCGCTCGAGCGCACCGCGGTCGACGCCGCCGGGGGCACCGACGAGGAGCACGTACCGCGGACCGCGGGCAGGAACGGGCGCGGGCAGCCGGGACCGGTCGTCGCGGTAGACCGCCCAGTGATACCCGGAGACGGCTCCGGCCGTGAGCAGGATCGCGACCGGGATGCGCATGTCGCGCACCACCTGCGCATCGAGCCCGCCCTGCAGGATGCCCTGGATCGCGACGAACGCGGCCACCAGGACGGACACGACCGCCGCAACACCGCCGAGCCCGAAGAGCACGAACAGGTACAGCCGCCGGGTCGGCGCGCCGAGCTCGTCCGGGTCGTCGGTGCGGGTCGCCCGTCCGATCCGGGACCAGAACACCCACCACGGCGGACCGCCGACGAGCAGCAGCGTCACCCCGGCCAGCAGCGAGTTGACCACGGACGTGCCGAACTCGACCACCTCGGGCAGCAGCGACTCGACGAGCGCGACGATCACCATCGCCACCCCGGCCGCCGCGGCCAGCAGGGCGATCCCGGCCATGAGGTACTCGTAGACCCGGGTGACCTCGGTGCGCTCGGGGGTCGCGCCGGCCAGCACCCGCCGGTGGTACCACCAGCTCACGGTGCCCACCACGACGCAGGCGGCCGCGATCGGGGTGCCCTCGAAGTGCTGGGCGGCCGTCGCGGCTGCCGGCTCGCCGATGAGCCAGACGAGGAGCTGGTAGCCGGCGATGCTCGCCCCGACCACCGCCAGGACGAGGGAGCCGCCGACGCCGACCGGGAGCACGTACGCGAACCACACCGGTGTCCGCCGGGACGGGGCCAGGTGTCGCAGCCAGTACCAGACCCAGACCGGCGCGCCGACGACGAGGGTGGCGGCAGCCGGCGCGAGCGGGGTCTGCGACCCGACCAGCAGGGTGTCCGGCTGGTCCACGAGCAGGATGCGGACCGACGCCCCCAGCAGCCAGACCAGCCCGGTGATCGTGGTGCCCAGGCCGATGAGCGAGCCGAGGAGGAGCTGTCCCTGCCGACGATCGGCGTCGAGCATCCGGGTCGCCACGATCCAGTGCGCGACCCAGACCCCGGTCCACACCACGAGCTGGGCGAGCGCGGTCCCGGCGAACCGCTGGTCCGCGAGCGCCGCCGAGACGAGCTCGCCGAGCGCGACCATGGCCACGATCAGGGCCGTCAGGGGGGCGAACGTCGCGTAGACGGCCCAGCCGAGCGACCGTGCCTCATCCGGGTCCTGCCGCAGGTGCCGGCGGGTCCAGACGGCGAGCAGGACGAACATCGGGATGCCGAACACCGAGAACGTCAGGGCCCGGGCCAGCGCCGTGCGGTCGTCCCCGACGAGCGCGGGCTGCTCGAGCAGCAGCCCGAAGAGCTCCGACAGGCCGACGGCGGCGACGATCATCAGGGCGTAGAGCAGCAGGTACTGGAAGAACCGCCGCACGCCACGCCCGTCCGTCCCGCGGGGTCCGCCGCGGCCGCCGAAGTGACGCACCGCCCACACGACCACGACGATCGGGAGGACGAGGGTGACGATCGAGGAGATCAGCCCGAGGATCATGATCAGCCCTTCGTGGAGTCGCACGAGTACAGCAGCCAGGGCGATCCGGTGATCTTCCAGGCCCCACCCTCACGCGCGACGTTGATGCGCTCGGTGTGCGAGTACCCCGAGTCACCGAACGGGCCGTCGCCGGCGTTCTCCGTGACGTCGAGGGTCACGACCGCACGGTCGCCGTCGACCGTGGTGCGGTCGAGCACGACGCGCGCGGTCTCGGGGAGGTACGCCTGCGCCACGTCCGCGGCGTCGCAGGGGGACGACGGCGAGATCAGGTCGGCCGCGGCCGGGTAGTCCCCGGCGAGAACGGCCTGCAGGTACTCCTGGACGACGCCCGCGGGGGTGTCCGCGTCCAAGGACGGCGCGGTGCGGTTCGCGACGACGACCCCCGCGACCGCGGCGAGGACCACCACGAGCCCGACGAGAATCGCGAGGACTCGGTTCGGTCCGCTGGTCACGACACGATCCTGGTCTGCCGTCGTCTCCCGGTGGAAGAGTCGGAGGTCCTGATGGCGGTCACCACCCGAGTGTCCCGGGCGCGCCCTTGAACGGGCCGACGACGCGCGCGGTGATCCAGCCCCCGTAGAAACCGCCCTCCTGGGCCTGCACGACCTCGCCGTCGACCTCGCAGGACTCCATGGTGCCCGGGTAGAGCGCGACCCGGTCCCTCAGCTCGTCGTAGCCCGGCCACGGCTCGGGGTAGTACCAGGCGGCTCGGGACGCCACCGTGTCCCCCACCCGCACGTCGAGGTACCGCGCCGACCCCTTGAACTCGCACAGCGACGACCCGGGCACCTCGACGAGCACGCCGTCGGCGAAGGCCGCCCGCGGCAGGTAGTAGACCGGCGGATGGCTCGTCTCCAGGACCCTCACCGCCGCGCGGGTGTCCGCGACGACCCGGCCCGCGAACCGGACGACGACCCGCTCGACGGTCGCCTCGAGCCGGGGCGGGCGGGGGTAGTCCCAGACCGACTCCTGCCCGGGACCGGGGACGATGCGGGCGACGGGCGGGGCGGGGGGACGGTGGCGCATGCGCCATTCTGCGCCCGCCGGGCCGGCTCGGGGCGCTGCCACACTGAGCCGGTGCGCCCCACCCGACTGATCACCGCCCACGACGTCCCGGCCCTGACCGCGCTCGTCCGCACCAACCGCGACTTCCTCGCCCCCTGGGAGCCGGTCCGGAACGAGGAGTACTTCACCGAGGACGGCCAGAGCGCGGTGGTCGACGCGGCGCTCGCGATGCATCGCCAGGAGGCGGGGCTGCCGCACGTCATCCTCGACGAGGCCGGCCGCATCGTCGGCCGCATCACGCTCAGCGGCGTCGTACGGGGAGCGTTCCAGTCCTGCTGCCTCGGCTACTGGGTCGCGGAGGTCGACAACGGGCGCGGCCACGCCACCGCGGCCGTCCGGGACATCACCCGCGTCGCCTTCGAGGACTGGGTGCTGCACCGCGTCCAGGCGGAGATCCTGCACCACAACCTCGGGTCGCGGCGGGTCCTGGAACGCACCGGCTTCGCCTGGTACGGAACCGCACCGGAGTACCTCAACATCGCCGGATCCTGGCAGGACTTCGACCTCTACCAGGTGCTCGACGGCGTTCGGGCCGTGTGACGCAACGAGGGCAATTTGACTCCCGTGTGATGATCAAAGAGGAACCTTTTGCCGAGTGGGACGCGCTTCGCTGGCGCACCCGAGCGGTGCACCCCGAACGCACGCGCCTTTGAAGGAACTGGCGGTACGCCATGTCCGACCACGATCAGACCGCGGTCTTCAGCGAACGCCGCCGCCACCCACCCAGCGAGCTGCACGACGCGCTGCTGACGGGCACCGACGTCCCGGGCTTCCTCGAGCACCTCGTCCAGCTCGCGGTCGCCACCCTCGGTGAGGGAGTCCCGGGCGGCGTCTCGGGCGCCGTCACCGTCATGCGGGACGAGCGCCGGGCGACCCTGGCCAGCACCGACGAGCTGGCCCGACTGTGCGACGAGGCGCTCTTCGCCGAGCGCGACAACACCGCGACGGGCGCCATCCAGGCGGGAACGGTCGTCGTGATCGACGACCTCGCGGCCGACGAGCGCCTGCGCCGGTTCCGCACCCGGGCGCTGAGCCTCGGGGTGCGGTCCGCGATGTTCCTGCCGCTCGACGGCGGGCCGGACGCGGTCGGCGCGCTCAACCTGTACTCCCTGCAGGCGCACGCCTTCGGTGCCGCGAAGCAGGCCGCGGCGCGCTACTTCGCGGCGGACGCCTCCCGCGCGCTCGCCCTGGCGGTGCGCCACGAGCACGACCGCGAGATCACCGAGCAGCTCCGCGCGGCCCTGGACTCCCGGACCACGATCGACCAGGGGATCGGCATCATCATGGGCCAGAACCGCTGCGACGCCGACGCGGCGTTCGCGATCCTGCGCGCGGCCTCCCAGCACCGCAACGTCAAGCTCCGCCTGGTCTCCGCCGAGATCATCACCGCCGTCAGCAACAAGGCGCCGGTGCCCGGACGGTCCTTCAACGGCTAGCGTCGAGCAACCAGATCAGCCTGGCCTTCTTGCGGTTCTCGCGCACGATCCAGCCGACGTCGCCGTCGGTCGAGGCCTCCAGCGCGGCGAGCGCGGGCAGACCCCGCACCGGGTCGGCGACGATCGCGACGCTCCAGCAGTAGCCCAGCCCCTGACGCAGGACCCGTACCTCGGCGCGTCGTCGTTGATCCGGGGGTCGGCGGGCCAGCGACGCGGTCGCTGTCGCGCACGCGGCCAGCGCGCACCGGGCGGTCTCGGGGTCGACCAGCAGCCGGGGCTCACAGATCCCCGCGACCGCAGCGCGCTGGACCAGCGGGTCGTCGTCGTCCACCCAGGCGTCGACGAGGTCGCGCAGCAGGGCCGCATCGACGTCGCCCATCCGCTGCAGCCCCATCGCCACGCCCTCGCGAACTCGCCAGCGGTCGTCGGCGGCCTGGTCGTGCAGCAACCCGACCAGCTCGTCGCGCCGGCCGCCGTCGGCCTCGATCACCAGGCGCCCCAGCGCGCCGGCCGCGCACGCGGCGAGGTACTCGTCGTCGGACCCGACCAGCCCCAGGATGACGGTGGCGGGCGCGACGTCCCCGAAGGCGGCCAGCAGCTCGAGGTTGGCACGGGGTCCGGGCAGCGCCGAGTGCGCCGTCAGGAAGGCCCGGATACCGGGCGCGTCGAGCGGCCGCAGGGCGACCTGGAGCTCCGCGCGTTTGCTCATGGCCGAATCGTCCTCATGGCCGCATCGTCGCACCGGCCTCGTCCGCCGGCGCGACGCCCGGACCGTGCGGACGGGTGAAGAGGATGACGACACTGACCAGCAGGACCCACGCCGGGAAGACGAACTGGGACCAGGTGCGCTCACCGGCCGACACGAGCAGCACGACGGCGACCGCGACCCCGACGAACGCCACCCACCGCGGCATCGCGGAGGTGCGGAGCGCCACCGTGCTCACCGACAGCGTGAACACGGCCGCCATCCGCATCGCGTACACGGTGATGAGCGCCTGGGTGGTGCCACGGCCGAACGCCCAGATGCCCGCGTCGAGCCCCTGCCCGGCGGCCATCTCCATCAGGCTCGTCGCCACCACCGCGCCCTCGAACAGCATCGCGAGGAAGAGCAGCCCGCTGCCGAGGAACACCGTCGAGAACAGCCGGTCCTCGACGGCGCCCAGCTGATCGCGCACGACGCCGATGAACCACAGGAACGCGATCCCGGCGAACGGCACGATGTTCAGGCTGAGCCGGATCAAGGCCTGGCGCTGGGGGTCGGTCCCGACAGCGCGGACGTCCCCCGCCGACAGCGCCACGCGCATCGCCACGAGGGCGACGATGAGCAGGACCGCGAACACGATCCCGGCGACCGCAGCCGATCGGCGGGTACGCCACCGCCGGGCGGTCGCCGCCGGGAGCGGTGCGGGGCCGGTCACGGCACCCTGCAGCGGGGCGATGACGGGCGGTCGCCGGACGTCATGACGGGCTCCGAACTCACGAGGAGACCCTGAGCGTGCACCGGGCGCGGGGACGCGCGCCTCACCCGGTCCGGGTGAACGCGGTGGCCCAGGCGTCCGATCGCCCGCCGGGTCGGATCCCCCAGCACGCGGTCCAGGTCTCGCCGGGGTCGAGCCAGGTCAGCCCCACCCCGGAGTTCAGGGCGTCCGCGGGCGCAGTCATGGGCTCGATCGCCAGCGCGAGCCCGGCTCCGTCAGCGCGGGGGAAGTCCGGACAGGTGTAGATCTGGACGAAGGCGAACGCCTCGTCGGCCCACACCGCGACGGCGCGTCCGTCCGGGGCCGCCACGACGCTGCGGCTGTACCCGTCCGCTGCGGTCAGGTCGCCGAAGCAGGTGTTGAGCTCCAGCTCGCCGACCCGCCGGGGCTCGCGAAGGTCGACCGCAGAGCCGGCGACCGGGCGCTCGCCCACCGGGATGAGCTGGCGGTCCACCTCGAGGTAGCGGCCGGCGCGGACCTGGATGCTCAGCTCGCCCCGGGGGACGTCCCCGATCCGCACGTACGGGTGCACCCCGAGCGCGACCGGGGCCGGCCACCCCGACGTGTTCGTCATGGTGTGGGTGACCTCGAGCCCGTCGTCGGTGAGCGCGTAGCGCACCTGCATCGTGAGCTGGAACGCGAAGCCTGGCTGCGGGGTGAGGCAGACCGACACGACGACCTCGTCCTGCGCCACATGCTCGATCGTGAACGGCGCCGTACGCACCAGACCATGGTTCGCGTTGCCCCGCTCCGGCTCGGTGACCACGAGCTGGTGCTCGCTCCCGTGCTGCGACCAACGACCGTCTCGGACCCGGTTCGGCCAGGGAAAGAGCACCGCGCCTGAGCACGCCGGGGCGGGCTGTCCCTGCGGGTAGCTCTCCACGAGGTCCACCCCCCCGAAGGTGAGGGACCGGAGCCCGCCACCGAGCAGGTCCACCGACGCGCGCAGCTCCCCGCCGGGAGCCGCGCGCCGGAGCGCCACGTCGCTCGGCGCCCCGACCACGGAGGTCGCCGCAGCCGCCGGTGCGGCGTGGGTCATTTGGGCAGTCCGACCCGGCGCTCCCCGTTGCGCAGCTGCTGGATGATCACGGCCGCCACCAGGAGCGTCCCCTGGGCGACGTTCTGCCAGAACGGGTTGACCCCGAGCAGCGACATCCCGTTCAGCAGGACACCGAGCAGGATCACCGCGAGGATCGTCCCGCCGATCGACCCCTTGCCACCACGCAGCGCGACGCCTCCGAGGGCGGCGGCGGTGATGGACTGGAACTCGAGCCCCTCCGAACCCGAGACCGGCTGCCCCGAGCCCGTGCGGGCCGTGATGAGGATCCCCGCGAGCGCCGCCACCGTGCCGGCCAGGATGAACACGCCCAGGATGTAGCGGTTGATGTTGATGCCCGAGAGCCGCGCGGCGGTGTCGTTGCCCCCGACGGCGTAGATGTTGCGGCCCACGCGGGTGTACCGCAGGACGAAATGGATGAGCAGGGCCATCAGGACGAGCACCCAGATCAGGGTCGGGATCCCGATGATCGAGCCCCGCGCGAGGAACACGTAGAACGGATCGGCACCCGTGTAGCCCTGCGCACGCCCGTTGGAGACGAGCTGGGCGACGCCCTTGAACGCGATCAGGCCGGCGAGGGTCGCGATCATGGGCGTGACCCGGCCGAAGACCACGATGCACCCGCTGACCAGCCCGCACACCGCCCCGATCGCGAGGGCACCGAAGAAGCTCGCGGAGCTGCCGGCGCTGGTGAAGATCATGGCGGAGGTCACCGAGGCGAGCCCGGCGATCGAGCCGACCGCGAGGTCGATGCCACCCATGATGATCACGACGGTCTGCACGAGGGCGAGCAGCCCCGAGATCGTCACCGCGGTGCCGATGGTCTTGAGGTTGGAGGTGAGGAAGAACGCCGAGTTCTGCGACCCGATGGCCACCACCAGCACCGCGATGGCCAGGATCAGGCTGAGGTTCTGCACGCCGACCGCCAGGACGGTGCGCTTGAACGCGTTGGCCCGGGCCACCTCGGGGGTGGTCGGGATCTCATGGACGACGGTGGTGCTCACGGCTGTACTCCTTCGGCGGAGAAATGGTCGGCGATGGCAAGGGTGAGGATGCGTTCCTCGGTGGCCTCGGCGTGGGTGAGCTCACCCGTCACCCGGCCCTCCTGCATGACGATGATGCGATCGGCCAGCCCGAGGACCTCGGGCAGCTCGGAGGAGATGACCAGCACGGCGACACCGTTCGCGGCGAGCTCGTCGACGATGGCGTAGATCTCGGCCTTGGCTCCGACGTCCACCCCGCGGGTGGGTTCGTCGAGGATGAGGACGTCGGTCGCCTTCGCGAGCCAGCGGGCGAGCACGACCTTCTGCTGGTTGCCGCCGGAGAGGTTCTGCATGAGCTGGGCCATGGACGGCGTGCGGATCCGCAGCTGGGCGATGTACTTCTCGGCGAGCTGCCGCTCCTTGCGGCGGTCGACCACCCCGAACCGGCTGAGCCCGCCGAGCACCGCGAGGGCGATGTTGTCGCGCACGCTCCGCACCATGATCAGGGCGTCCGCCTTGCGCTCCTCCGGGGCCAGCCCGATGCCGGCGGCGATCGAGTCGGCCGGGCTGCGGAAGCGCTGGGCGACGCCGTGGACCTTGATCGTGCCGGCGGTCACGGGCCGGTCGCCGGCTATCGCCAGCGCGAGCTCGGTCCGTCCGGCACCGACCAGGCCGGCCAGCGCGACGACCTCGCCGCGGCGCACGGTCAGGGAGATGTCGGTGACGTCGTCGGTGCTGACCGCCTCGAGCTCCAGGGCGACCTCGCCCAGCTCGTGCCGGTTGCGTTCGAACATGGTCGACAGGTCTCGGCCGACCATCATGCGCACCACCTCGCCGACAGAGGTGTCCCGGATCTCCCGGGAACCGATCAGCCGGCCATCGCGCAGGATCGTCACGGTGTCCGCGATCTGGAAGATCTCGCGCATCCGGTGGGACACGTAGCCGACGGCGCGGCCCTCGTCGCGCAGCCGGACGATGAGGTCGAACAGGACGCCGGTCTCGGAGTCCGACAGGGACGAGGTCGGCTCGTCGAAGCAGATCACCTGCGGATCGCCGATGAGCGCCCGGACGATCTCGACCATCTGGCGCTGTGCCGGCGACAGGTCGATCCCCCGGGTCGCCGGGTCGAGGAAGCGTTCGAACCCGAACCGTTCGAGGTCAGCCCGCGCCCGGTCCTGCAGCTGCCGCTGCGACACGATCCCGCGGCTGCCCGGCAGGGCGCCGACGTAGATGTTCTCCGCCACCGAGACGAACGGCACGATCTCCGGCTCCTGGGCGATGACCCGCAAGCCCGCCGCGCGCGAGTCGAACGGGGTGGCGAACGTGACCGCCTTGCCGCCGATCTCGATCGTCCCCTCGTCGGGCTGGTAGTCACCCGACAGGATCTTCAGGAGGGTGGACTTGCCCGCCCCGTTCTCGCCCATCAGGGCGGTCACCTTCCCGGTGGGAAGGTCGAGGTCGACCCCGGCGAGCGCCCGCACACCGGTGAAGTTCTTGGTGATCCCGCGGGCGTTCAGCGACGCTCGCGGCCAATCGTCTGATCGCGTCATGGGGCTCTCTCGTTCGGGGGACGTCGGGATGGGGCGGGGCGGGACGGTGCCCGCTCGAACGCGAGCGGGCACCGTCACCGGTGGTCGTCAGGTGCAGACGACGCCCTCGTCCTCCCAGTTGTCCTTGTCGACCATGTGGGTGTCCGCGATCGTCTCGGCCGGCAACGCCACGCCGTCCCGGATCTGCGCGACCATCGCCTTGACCGCGGCGCTGCCGACGTCGTACCCGGAGATGTACAGCGCCGCCTTGTTGCCGGTGTCCTGACCCGCGGCCCAGTCCTTGCAGGTGAGGTTGGCGCCCAGGCCGACCCCGATGATGTTCGCCGCGGCGATCCCCGAGTTCTGCAGGGCGGTCACGACCCCGGTCTCGGACTCGTCGTTGCAGCCCCAGACGATCCAGTTCTTGACGGTCTGGTTCGCGGTGACGACCGCACCCGCCTTGTTGAGCGCGTCGGTCACCGAGTTGTCCGTCCCGACCTCGACGGTCTCGGGGACGTCCGTGACGACCTCGCCGAACGAGTCAGCGGCACCTTCGAGGCGCTGCACGCAGACCGAGAGGTCGGCCTTGCCGACGGCGATGATCTTCGTGTCCGCGGCAGCCCAGCCGGCCGCCGTGTAGAGCTCGGACGCCTTCTCGCCGACGGCGTTGCCCATCGCGGTGCCGTTGAACCCGACGAACGGTGCCGCGGTGCCGTCGGCGGCCTTGAGACCGTCGTCGGACGCGAGCAGCGGGATCCCGGCCTGCTTGGCCTGGTCGATGACCTGCGGGCCGATGGCCTGGTCGGGGGCGACCATGACGATGCCGTCGGCGCCCTGAGCGATCGCTGCGTCGAGCTCGCTGATGGCCTTGTTCGCGTCCGTGCCCAGGTTCACCACGGTCACGGTGACGTCGCCGAGCTCGGATGCGGCGGCCTTGGCGCCGTCGGCCTGGTCGACGAAGTACTGCTGGTCGCCCTGCTTCTGCAGGTAGACGATCGAGATCGCCCCGCTCGTCCCGGCGCCGGCGCCGTCGTCGGCGGGTGCGGCAGTCTCTGCCTGACCCGAGCTGCAGGCCGCCAGCAGGAGCGCGAGCGCACCGACCGCGCTCGCACCGACCCAGCGGCTGTTCCGTGAGGATGTCTTCGTTGTCATCGTCGTCCTTCTTTGCATGGTTCCGTAGGGATAAGCGTGCGGCCTGTGCCGCGCGCCACGTTCATCGATGCGTGCTGAGCTCACGCTGGAGGTCGAGGGCCCGCACACGGCTCGGTTCGCGTTCGAGGGCGGCCCGGACGAGCTGTCCGGCCTGCACCGGGTCGCCGCGCAGCGCCGCGACCTGGGCTTCGAGGATCAGCACGGTCGTGGTGCGGCGCGCGTCGAGGTCGTCGGTGAACAGCAGGAGGCTCGGCAGCGAGGTCGCGAAAAAGTCGACCGACGCCGCGGTCTCCCGCAGCTCCTTGACGAACCGGTCGAGCTCGTCGATCCGGTCCTGCACCATCGCCTCGTCGCCACGGCGCCGCGCGGACAGCACGGAGTAGTAGGTCATCTCCGAGCACGGCGTCGAGGACATCGACTGGAAGTCCCCCGCGAACGCGGCGGCACGTCGCCACGCGTCCTGGGCGCCGGCGAGGTCGCCGACCGCGGTCCGCGCGTCCCCGAGGGTCAGCAGCAGGTGCGCGCAGTTCGCCAGCAGGTGCCGCCCCTCGCCGAGGGTCGACGGCGGCGTCAGGGCGGTCTCGAGGAGGTCGACGGCGCGGGCGGGGTCGCCGTCGGCCAGGGCGGCACGGGCGAGGGCCAGCAGCGCCTCGTCCCAGGCGCCGAGCACCTGTCCCTCCCCGCCCTCCCAGGGCTGGAACGCCCGGGTCTGCAGGATCTCCAGCGCGGCGTCGGCCTGCCCGGCCGCGGTGAGCAGCTCGACCACCTCGACCGTGAGGTCGTCCCGCTGCGCGACGGCGGCGGGGTGCGACTGCAGCCGCGCCAGCCGGGCCGCGGAGCTCGACCCGGTGCGCTTGGCGAGCTGGTCCGACTCGTACAGGAGCCGGGCGTCGTCGGGCGCGAGGTCGAACGCCCGCTGGTAGTGCGCGGCGGCGAGCTCGGCGTCGTCGAGCACGTTGAACGCCGCGACGGCCAGGTTGCGCCAGACCACGGGGTCCTGCACGCCGCACGCCGTGGCGGTGGTCCAGGCCTCGATGGCGTCCGCGTACCGGCGCTGGAAGTACAGCCAGTGACCGAGCAGCGCCCAGGCCCGGGCATCGCCGGGGTGCGCGGCGCAGATCCGGACGAGCATGTCGACGTCGTCCAGGCGCGAGGCCAGGCAGTAGGTCGCGGCCGCGCGATGGGCGTCGTCGAGCGCGGCCCGCGCACCGCGGGTGTCCCCGCGCAGGGTCAGGAGGTCCGCGCGGTGCAGGTGAGCCAGCGGTGCGACCTCCACCTGTCCGGGCACGGTCGGCAGGGACGCCACCAGGGCGAGCAGGTCGAGCGCCCGGCCCGTCTCCCCCACCGAGGCGTACTCCAGGGCGATGTCGAGCTCGAGCGGCGCGTCCGGGCTGGCGGGCTCGCCGGCGAGGTCCCGCGCCCAGAAGTCGAGCGCGTCGAGCCGCAGGGTCGCGGCGAGCAGCGCCGCGGCCTCGGCCTCGCGACCGAGACGTCGCAGGACCACGACGGCCAGGTTGCGCGCCTGGAGCTGGTCGCCATCGAGCGCGAGCACGGCCCGGGCATGCGTGAGCGCGTCCGCGTCCCGACCACGGGCGGCGTCGATGCGAGCCATGGCGAGGTGCGCGGCGCCGCGCCAGGCGTAGTTCCACGCGGCCTTGCCGTAGGCGTCGTACGCGGCAGGAGCCCGACCCGTGCGCCCGAGCACCTGACCGAGGCGGAAGTAGGCCTCGCCGTCGTACGGGTTCGGGTTCAGCGCGGTCTGCCGCTCGATCGCCCGGCGCAGGTGCACCTCGGCCTCGGCGTAGCGCGCGCTCCGGTACCGCCGCGCGGCCAGCGCCACGTTGGACCGGATGTCCCCGGGATCGCGCGCCAGCGCCTCCTGCCAGTAGGGCTCGGGCGACCGGGTCGCGTGCCGGTACTGCTCGAGGTGCAGGCCGGTGAGGTACAGCTCCTCGGTGCTGGCCACGTCCTGCGGGGCCGGGGGCTCGGTCGCAGGCTCGGGCACGACGACGTCGTCGGCCAGCTCCCGGTGCGTCCAGCGGACCAGCTCGATCCCCGCGTGGGTGACCACGAGGGTGAGGTCGGTCGGCGCGAACCGGCCCGCCAGGGCCAGCTCGGTGATGGAGGGTGTGCCGGGACCGGCGTCCACGGTCCGCCGCCAGGCGACCGCGCCCGCGCGGTCCACGAGCTCGAGCTCCAGCCCGGGGCGGTCGGCGGTGACGACGACGGCGACCCGGACGGCCGTGCTCCCGTCCGGCGTGCTCCCGTCCGGCGTGCTCCCGTCCGGCGCGTTCCCCCTCGGGGAGGCCGCGATGTCCAGCCGGACGGCGACGTCGAGCGTGGCCTGGTCGACCGCGCCGATGCCCTGGATCGGGTACCAGTACTGGCTGAACGCCTTGGTCTCCCCCGGGGCGAGGAACGAGAAGTCGGGCTGGTTGTCGGTGAAGACCCCGGCCATGAGCTCCACGTACGGGCCGTCGGTGTCCGTGAGGTTCGCGTCCCACGCCCACCCGAACGCACCGTTGCCCCAGGTCCACTGCTTCTTGCCGGGCGCGACGCGGTGGTCCGCCCAGTGCACGAAGCCGGCGTCCACGCCGTGGTCGTACCCGCCGAAGAAGTCGTCCTCGGTCCCCAGGCACATGTACGAGGTGGGCACCGGGATGTTGCGGTACCAGTCGATGCGGTCGGCGTCGGGGTGGGCCGCGTCCACGCGGGCGGGGTAGTCGACGCCGTAGTAGGGCCGGTCCGCCTGCGGGAACGCGGTCACCGCGCGCTTCGCGTGGTCGGCCACGGCACGTGCGTCGGTCGGGAAGAACGACTGGTAGTCGTCGCCGGCCGCGGCCGCGACGTTCGCCCACCACAGGAAGGTCTGCATGTCGTCGGTGCGGTTGAACAGCCGGGCGCGCAGCTCGATGACGGAGCTGTCGGGCCGCAGCCGGATCCCGTGCATGCCCTTCATGCGGGCGAACGGGTCGTGGTCCGAGCACCACACCGTGACGGCGCCGTCCTCCTCGTGCTCGATGTACGAGTCGGTCGGCAGGAACGTCCCAGGACGGTGGTGCTGGGGCCAGTTGAACTCGACCCCGCCCGAGATCCACGGACCGGCGAGCCCGACCAGTGCGGGCTTGATCACGTTGTTCCGGTAGAAGAAGTCGTACCCGTTCGTCTTGTCGAACCCGACGTGGATACGTCCCCCGAGCTCGGGCAGGATCACGAGCCGCACCCAGCGGTTCTCCAGGTGGATCGCGTCCCACTGCCGCGGCGACTTGGTGGGGCTGATCCGCTCGTGGAACGGCAGCGGGTACACGCGACCGGACGAGCCCTGGTAGACCCGGCTCTCCAGGTAGGCCGGATAGCGATCCGCGACGTCGGGCAGGTAGGTGTCGATCGTCAGCGGCTCGCGCCAGGCGGCGACGGGGCGGCCGGCCTGAGCAGGCGGGACCGGGGGCAGTTCCAGGAGGGACTCTTCATCGAGCATGGGGTCAACGCTAGAAGCGCCCGCGAGCGTGCAGAATGGGCATTCCTCCGACAGACATGGATGAATCGATGATCGAAGACGACCTCGGCGCGACGCGGCTCCGCGAGGGGTTCCCCGGCCAGCGCATGCGCGTCCTGCCGCGCCCGCTGGTCACGCAGGCCCTGCGGGCGCCGACCACGGGTCAGATCCTGGTGACCGACGTCGGCTACTACCCCCGGGCGTCGTCGCACGGACGTTCCCGACCGAAAGGGGCAGCCCAGAACATCGTCATCGTCTGTGCCGCGGGTCGGGGCACGTGCGTCGTGCCGAGCGGGAGCCACGCCGTGCGCGCCGGACAGGCCGTCATCATCCCGGCCGGGCTCGCGCACCTGTACGAGGCAGATTCTGACGACCCCTGGACGATCTGGTGGATGCACGTCGTCGGTCGCGGAGTCGCCGAGCTCTTCGCAACGATCGGCGCGAACGCCGACCAGCCCGTCCTCGGGCTCGGCGACCCGCCCCGGGTGATCGCCCTGATCGACACGATCATCAACCGGATGGAGCGGGACGAGACCATGTCCAGCCTGCTCGCGGCGTCCGGGGCGGCCTGGCACGCGCTGACGCTCCTCGCGGCCGACCGGCGGGCGGTGGGTCGCGAGCGCGTCGACCCGGTCCAGGTCACGATCGAGCACCTGCGGGCCAACATCTCCACCCGCCTGTCCGTCGCGGAGCTCGCCGGCATGGCCGGTCTGAGCGGTTCCCACTACGCGGCGCTGTTCCGCCGCGCCACGGGCTACGGCACGCTCGAGTACCAGACGCGGTTGCGCATGGGGCTCGCCCGTGAGCTCCTCGACACCACCGACCGGACGATCACCTCGATCGCCCGCCAGGTCGGGTACGACGACCCGCTGTACTTCTCCCGACAGTTCCGCCGGATCCATGGCTCGAGCCCCAGCGAGTACCGGTCGCACGACAAGGGCTAGCCCGCCGCGCGGCGTCCGGTACCGTCACCCCCTGAAGGGGAGTAGTTCTCGCCGTCGTGCGTCGTGTCGAGCGCGGTCGGTGACAGGTGCGTCGACACACCGGCTTCACAGCCCGGTGCACCACCCGCGAGTCGGGCGAACGAGACCTTCGGCCATTTTCTCCGCCGCGGCATCTCGGTGCCCGGCAGCTGGCCGAGGCCCGCGGGCGTTCGGTCGGAAACGACCGTAGGAGCCCCGATGCCTTCCCCCACCCCCGTCCGGCCCGACGTGCTCGCGGCCCCCGCCCCGAGCGCACGCGACGTGCGCCGCTGGCGCCAGTACCTTGCCGACGAACGCGCCGAGGCTGCTGTCTACCGCGAGCTCGCCCACCGCCGCACCGGGAACGAGCGCGAGATCCTGCACGCGCTCGCCGAGGCCGAGGGGCGCCACGAGGCGCACTGGGTCGCACTGCTCGGCGATCGCGTGGGCAAGCCGCTGCGTGGTGACTTCCGGACCCGCGTGCTGGCCTTCCTTGCCCGGCACTTCGGTTCGGTCTTCGTCCTCGCCCTGGCGCAGCGCGCCGAGGGCCGCTCCCCCTATGCCGACGACGCGCACGCCACCGACGCGATGGCCGCCGACGAGCGCATCCACGAGGAGGTCGTGCGCGGCCTGGCCGCGCGTGGCCGCAACCGGCTGTCCGGCACGTTCCGGGCCGCGGTCTTCGGCGCCAACGACGGCCTGGTGAGCAACCTCGCGCTCGTCCTGGGCATCAGCGCCGCGGGCGTCTCCAACGCCACGGTCCTGCTCACCGGGCTGTCCGGGCTGCTCGCCGGTGCGCTGTCGATGGGGGCCGGCGAGTATGTCTCCGTGCGCTCGCAGCGCGAGCTTCTCGAGGCGTCGTCGCCCGACCCGGACACGCACACCGCACTGCCCCACCTCGACGTCAATGCGAACGAGCTGGTCCTGGTCTACCGGGCCCGGGGCATGTCGGCCGCGGACGCCGAGGCTCATGCCGCCGACGTGCTCCGCGACCGCGACCTCGCGCCCGCCGCCAGCACATCCGTCCCCGAGGTCGACACCCACGAGGCGATCGGTACCGGTCTCGGCGCGGCCGTGTCGAGCTTCTGCTTCTTCGCCTCGGGCGCCGTCATCCCCGTGCTTCCCTACCTGTTCGGGTTCCACGGAGCGGTGGCCCTGATCATCGCGACCGTCCTGGTCGGGCTCGCACTGCTGTCCACCGGCGCGATCGTCGGCCTGCTGTCCGGTGCCCCGCCGCTGCGGCGCGCGCTACGCCAGATCGCCATCGGCTATGGCGCGGCCGGCGCGACCTACCTCCTCGGTCTCGTCTTCGGCACCACGGTCGCCTGACCCGTCCGGTCATCGCCCGTCCGGGGGGTCGCGAGAAGGTGACTCGGGGTCGGAACGGGGTCGCGCGTCAGTACGGGGGTGGGGTGTCCCAGTCGAAGTCGCGGGTCAGTGGGGGTTCGTGCCCGGGTGGTGGGTCGGGTCGGTAGGGGTAGACGTGCCCGGTGGGGGTGGTCCACGTGTACGAACCCGGCACCTGGGGGTCGGTGGATAGGTGCCATCGGGCGTAGGTCTTGATCAGGTGGTCGCGCCTGCATAGGGGGCCGAGGTTGGCGGCGGAGGTGGCTCCGCCGGTGCCGTCGGGGTGGAACGGTTCGCGGTGGTCGAGGTCGCA
>NZ_SDWW01000023.1 GCF_004168625.1 Pengzhenrongella frigida | reverse complement strand
TCACAAACTACGTCGCCCGAGCACTGCTGGAATCCGGCGGCTTCCGACCCCAACTACACCCTCGATTGTGAAGAGCCCGTAATGGCCCTCGTGATGGATGTATCCCTCTTCTTGTGGCCGCCCGTCTTCTGGCTCGGAGTGGCCAGCGTGGCCGCGTTCCTGTTGGTGGACTCAGGGATGTACCCGGGGCGGCTCGTTGCTGGGCCGAGGCTCACCCACGGAGAGCCAAAGCTCTTCATCTCGGCGGCGGCTGCGGAGCACCGAGGATCCGGACTTCTGCACCGCGTTCGGGTCCATCTGGCGGGCCGATACCCAGGTGTACCGATGGAACTCGTCGCACGGGATCGCGACCTCGTCGCGATCTACTCGCGCAAGCTGGCGATGAGCCAGGTGACTCCAGGGCAGGGGCGCATGATCGGTATCGTCCCTCCCAGGGGGCGCTGAAGACGCGTAAAACTCGGTGAATCTGCTGCCGACTTACGGCCAGTTCTTTCGACCGCGACGGAAGTTGGGTGTCGTTAACGTGCCTCTCGGGGAGGTGCGAACGACTGCCGTGCCGGAAGCGAGATTCAACAATGCAGGAACTAGCCTAGCGATGCGTGTCGGGCACGGAGCATCCGTTGCATCGACTGATGGACATGATATGCGTTCAGGCGGAGCGGCTGTCCCTGCAATCGAGCGCTTTCGATGTCAGATCTCGAACAGAACGTCTTCCATAAAACGGAGAACATCTCGCGGTCATCCGCCCACTGCCCCGTGAGGATGTCTTCGTCTATCCAACGCGAAAGTATGTGTTCGAATAGAAGTTGATTAAATGCGCGAATTGTTGCTGCGACGATCGCTACGATATCGTGGATTGCCCCTGGTGTGTCAAATGATATCCAGCTTCCAATGGGGAGATCTAGGACTTTCGCATTATGTGCGGCGACGTAGCCCCCCGCGTGTATGGCGCAATGCCGGACATGGCACACGAGCTCAAACGAGGCAAGCTCAACCGTCAAAGACGAACGACCTTTTATGTCAAGCCCAGTAATCTTCTTCGTCCACTCTTTGACGGCGCCAGCGCTCGAGAAACTTGTTCGGTCGAGCGAGGCCCGGAGCGCATCACTGACTGAACCGCTGATAACGTACTCAATTTGAGTGTCCAATGGCCGGACAAGATCCATGCAAAGAGGGCAGACATTCGCAACTTCCGTCAGCAGAGTGCGGAAGTAATCTTCGGCGACGGCAACTGCAGATGTGCTGAGGATCAGCCCGTGCTGCGCCTTCCAATTCTGAGCATGGTCTGCGGCCAGTTGTGTAACGACCAGCAATCCAGAAAATGCGCGATCGATTGCCGACGCGTTCGAACTATCGGATCTATCCGCAGCAATCGAATTTCGCTTCAAGCGCGCCAATGGATCGCCGCCACCCGGCGAGGCTGACGAGAGACAACTCGGCGGCACCATGTGTCCCATCAGAGCGTGACGTACTCGTCAGCACGCGCCTTAATTCTAGCTGACCAAGTTCTACCAATGCTTTTCACGGTTCTCAATTGGCCGCCGCCGTCATCGAGCATGATGTCCTGTACGGATTTCATATTCGTGAGCTCGAGGATGCGCTGGAGTTTGAGCGGCGGAAGATTGAGGCGGTCAATTGGTGATGCCAACAGTTCGATATACACGGACTGTTCGGTGAGGGCCGTACCGCACTTGAAGCAGAAGACGGCATCGTCGGAGACGCGAGGGCTTCCACATTTTGGACAGGGAGACAGGTTCAAACTGCATTTGCTCGCACGGTCCGTCGTGAAAAGCCACTCGGGCTGGCGTCGGACAAAGTCATCCGCGCTCTGCCTGGCCAGCGCCTTGTTTGCCTCGTCAGCAGACGGGTTGCGCCCCTGCGACAGGGCGTTCTCCGCCAGCAGGAGCGACGTGTGAACCTGGATCTTCTCGTACCTTTCACGGCCTCGAGAAACTGCTCCGATCCGCCGAATCAGCCCAGCATATTCGAGAAGCGAAAAAACTTGTGTCAGATCGGCGTCCCATGGCTGAGCGAGTGCGACGCCGATATAACGAGGGCCGCCGGCGGGGCGTTGTCGGTTCGTCTCGCGAATCTCACCGATCATAGCGTTGTAGACTTCTTCGCCCACGCTGACAAAGTTTTCGTAGCGAGGTAGTTTGTTGGCAACCTCCCCAAAAAGGGAGCGAACTCGGTCGGCATTGTCGCGTATTGCTTCCCGCAATCGAGGGAGGGTCGGTGCTGTGATGCTCTCGGCCTCGTCGTCATCCTCAAAACTTCCCACAGAGTCAGAAAGAATATTCAGAAAGTTCCGGGGAAGGCCAAAGGAGGCGTGGGCGGCCATCGTGATCAGATCTGGTCGGACGGCGGATTGGAGGCTCTCTGGAAAACGCGCTCGATAGATTGATTGCATCGCATTCAGGTAATCCGGAGAGTCGGGCCTGATCCAGACCTCGATCTCTTCAGCCTCATGCCCAACGTTAAAGAATGGGCTGTAAGATGTTACCCCGGGATAGATTGCGGCTTTGCATGCAACGGTGCGCGAGCGTAGAGCCCGGAACACTTCGAAGAATTCCCGCTGCTGTTGGTGCATGAAGGCGTGAGCTGCGTCGTCCATTAGCAGAACGGCTCTTGCCTTTCCTAGTTCGCCGCACCACCTCTCGATCCGACCAAGCAAGTCTGCCGGAGCAATAATGGGCGGCGTGTCTTTCGGGGCCTCGCCGATCGTGGTCTGGAGCTCATTGATATAGGCGATGCCTGCTTTGGCTAGGAGTTTAAGATCTGCGGGAGTGTCGTCACCGAGAGTCTCCTCAAGTGCAATAATGATTTTGTAGATCAGCCATTGTCGGAAGTGCTCAATCGCTCGTTCGGAGCGAAGCATTAGGGGCTCGAGTGCCAGATGTTGAGAGTAATTGATGTAGGCGACTACGACGTTGTCGCGCTCTTTCAGTCGGTAAAAAGCCCGCTTCAGATAATTGGACTTCCCCGAGCCTCTCGGCCCCTTTAGGAGTTTCGGGCCTGGGCCCATCAGCCTGCGGAGGATCGATTCGTCGCCAGGAACGACCCCCGTCCACCGTTCCAACTCCTCTGCGCTCAGGTCTTCGGCACGCAGGGTGTAGAGCGACTCAAGGTCTTGTCCACTAGGCATCTCTGGCATGGGTGGAGCGTAGCGATTTCCCCCGGCTTCGACGGACGGCGTCTCTGAGAGTTGCGTCGTGTCGCCGCGATCAGCATGGCGTGCAGAGGTCCGCGACTTGACGCCGCGCAGTAGGGCGGAGGCTACGAGGGCTACCTCGACGGGACTGCTGCCGTCGCCTGTGTGGATTTTGTGGGGCAGATTTGGTCAGATCTTGCTTGTGCGTGCGGAGAGTGTTCGGGCTGCGGACCTTGTTCAGGGGCTGCTAGTCCACGAACTTCTCGACCGCCAGGCCCTGCGGGATGGTGCACGGAGAGGATCCATCACCAGAACGCAAAGTATGCAGTCTCCTATTCAAGGTGACCCACCGGCGCGCTCGGTCCTCTCTGTCCATCGATGATCTGGAATGCGACGCGGCAGGGCTCCTTCGTGCTCACGAGCGAGCGCCCATGGCGGGGTGAATCGGCGTTTTGCTGGCCTTCGTGAACGCGGCGAGATCATGGGCCCACCCGTCGACGACCCGCGCGGTGCGGAGGATCTCAGCGCCAGTCTGGCCAGGTTTGAGTGCCTTGACTCGTGCGAAGACCTCCTCGTCCTGGAGGCTCGTGATCCACGCGCTGACCTCAGAGCGTGGCGGTCGAGGGTCGTGTTCGGCAACGATGTCGCGGAGCCCCTCGCGTGCGATCACGAGTCGTATCGACCGGGCGAAGCGCTCAGCTGCGGTCGTGGTCCCAGCGTCCACGAGGGCGGCGCGAAGGTCACCCCATCCGCGACTTGTATCGAGCTGCGAGGGGAGCGGGGTCACGTTGTGTCGCCCGATGATCAACATGGGGATCGCGACGGTCCTCACCCAGTCGGCGACATAGGCGAGTTCCTTGACGAGGACCGGGCGTTCACCGGTGTGTGGGCGTTGGATTGTGACCGTAGGCCACACGTCCATAGGGAGCACCGTTCCTGCGGGTGCGATCGCGACGACGTCGCCGACCTTCACCGGTTGCCCGCTGGCTGGTGGGATAACAACGCCCGGCGGTGTAGCCAGAGGCACGATGCGTGCTACATGCGTTGCGGCGACGACCGGGGTCCGGTGCTTGGCGAGGTTCGTGTGCTCTGCCAGCAGTCGCAGCGGGTGGTCGTCCGGCCGTTTCCGGTTGTTGTACGGCTGAAGTTCGCGCATGCGCCGGACGAGCAGCGAGCCTTCTCGGAACGGCGCCAGCGTTCTCCTTCGCCCCTCTGTGATCCACGAGGCGAACTTGTCAGCATCTGTGAACGCGGGCATCTCGATCGACCTCGCCTCGCGCTCCGTGATCGTGCGACCCACACGGCGCTCCACCTCGGCGAAAAGCACATGCTCGATGGCAGCACGGAGCTGTGTGAGGGCGTCCGCTGTGAACAGCGCGACCGCCGGCGGGAGCGGCTTGACCGACTTGACCGTTGCGAAGCACAGGCCGTCCTCATATCGGTCCTCAAGTTCGACTGCGCCGTCCCGAAGGGTCGGCCGTAGCGCCTCAGTGACTCTCTCGATCAGGTGGTCGGCGTGTGCAAGAGTCGCGGCAACGTGCAACTGGTGATCTGGCAGCCATTCGAACTCGTCGACGCTCATTCGACTGAACCCACAGCGAGCGTGCGGCGCGTGCGCTTCACGTCGCCGGTTCCAAGTTCGACAGTCATCCGGACGCGGTCGCTGACGTTGCGCTCGATACTTCGCACGGAATGGACGAGCGCCCGCGCGGCCTGCACCTCGGCGTACCAGGTCTCAGTCTCGCCGGGCTCGAGTCGATGGGGAAGGTTCGCTCCGAGCACATCACCAACAGGGATGAAGGCGAACCCACCGTGTTTCAACCGGACGCTATACCGGTCGATCCGAACTGGTGCCCGACCAACGTTCGTCACCGCGACACCGACCACCTCTGGCCCCATGAACCCCTGCGATCGCATTCGCGATAAGTCGCGACGTGCACTGTCCCGCCCGACGGCTCCGGCCGCGACACCGCCGGCACCAACGACGCCATGAACAAGGCGCAGCCGCACACGTCCACCGTCAAGATGGCGCGTCGCTACTTGCCAGCCGATCGATCCCGCCGACAGCACCAGTGACAAGCAGGCAACTGCGAGTCCAGCGTCCACGCCCGGCTCTCCGTTCGATCGAGTACCGGAACTATCGCACCTGGCACTGACACGACGTCTTCAACCGTCGCAGTTCGCTGAGCGAGTTGTACCCGATCCCGAAGTCATCCAGAGCGAGCTGGATCCTGAGGATCTTGAGTTCGCAGAGGAACCACATCACGAGGTCGCTGTCCGGAAAGGAGATGCCCTCGGTCATCTCCAAGAAAATGCGTGATGGGGCCATGCAGGCAAGTCCGATGGGCGCCGATCACGGCCAGTCAGAGGGCCACGGAGCCGGGACTATGAAGGTGATGCGAGGGCAAATCCTCATCGACTGGGGGACGAGGGGGGACGCGCTGTTGCCCCATGTTTCCGCAGTTCACAGGTTCGCGTACTCGAGGGGGGACGAAGAATTGGTGCTGTCGCCAACGCTCTGACTCCTCTCCGGGGACATGTCAGGGGACGACTGAGCGAGACCTTTCACGCCGTATCCCAACGGCGGAAGGAACCCGCGATGAGCGTCGCAACGCAACTCGGACTAAACGACCCGGCACGGGGCTTGCTGGCCCAGGCCCGCACGGATTGGGCTGGCTGGAGCGGGCACGATCCGCGGCTGGTCGTAGTGGACGATCTGCTCGATCTGCCCGACTGGATCCGCACGGCCGACCGCCTCGACGTCGACGACGTCCTTCACGTTCTCGCCCGCCTCGGCAGCCCCACCGGTGGCGACGACATCGCCGCGGCTGGCGCGCTGGTCTGGGTGCTTCTGCCCGGAGCAACCGTTGTGGCCCACCGGCTGCGGGACATGACGCCTCGGATCGACGAGTGCGTTGCTGCGCAGCTATGGATCGAGGTGCGCAGCTTCGCCTGGGAGCGACGCCGGAAGGTGGCGGCCAACATCGTCATGAACTTGCGCCGCGGCGTCCTGCGTGACCTCGGCGCGCATGAGCACTTGCGGGCGGTTGACCCGACCTGGGCACACGCGGTGCCGCTCGCACCCGAGGCTGACCTGTGGCGCGTCCTCGACGCGAAGGCGGCCGAACCCCTCGCGGTCGAGGCGGAGGAAGAGCTGGCTGAGCTCCTCTCCTGGGCGATGGCCCACCGCGTGATCGGCGAGCACGATCGGCAGCTGCTCGTCGGCCTCGCCGAAGCCGCATGCCAGGTGGCGGTGCCCCGCAGCCGACAAGGGCGCAGCGGGTTGTGCTCCCGGGCCGGGTCGAGCGTGGTCGCGGCGCAGCACGGGATCTCGGCGGTGACGGTGCGTCGTCGGGCACGACAGAGCATGCGGGCGCTGGCCGAGGCCTACGCGCGACAGATGTCGGCGTGAGCCGGTGAGCGCCCCGGAGGTTCGGGCGGCCTTCGGTTGCGAGGTGATGGACGTGACCGATGAACTGGAACTGCAGCGGCTCCTGCGCGAGGCCCACGACGAGAGCGCCGCCGTGGCGGGCCTCGAGGACAGCCTGGAGCGTTTGCGCCGGGCCCGCGCCGCGCAAACCGCATTGGCAGGCTTGCCCGCCGAACAGCTGCGGGAGGCGCTGCGGATGCGTCGCACGGCACTGGCCGGAGGTCGACCATGACGATCGCGACCCGAGCGGTCGGGATCGACGAGTTGCGGCGCGCCTGGTGCGCAGTCCAGGAGGGACAGTTCCTCCTGCCGCGTCCCACGGAACGCGAGACCGTGCCACGACCGACCGCGCCGGCGGTTGCGGACGACCGCACCTGGCATCCGGGCGAGACGGTCCTGCCCGTAGTCGGCTGCCTGCCCCAGGCCGGTGCGACGAGCCTCGCCCTGGCGATCGCCACCCACGAAGCGCCAGCCCGCGTCATCGAATGCAGCCCGCCAACCGCGTCGGGCTTGGCCGGAGCGGCAACCGCCGAGCTAGGGACCACCTCATCGGGATGGATCGTCGGACGCCGCGACCAGGTCCACCTCGCCCGACCGGGCACGCATCACCGGGACGCCGGGCTGCTGCCGCTGCCCGATGACGCGGCCACCGGCACGTCGCTGAGCGTGCTCGACGTCGGTTGGGAGCTGGGGCAGCTCATGGCGCTGGGTGGGTGGTTGAGCGCGACCGTGGACGCCGCGCCGCGAGTTGTACTCGTCGGCACGGCGACCGTGCCCGGGCTCCGTCGGCTGGAGACCACGCTCAACCTGCTTGACCCCGCGCGTGCCATCGTCGCGGTGCGCGGCTCGGACCCGCGCCGGTGGCCACACGAGCTCACGACCGCGATGGGGCCAGCCACGGGGGACCAACATCGCGCCGGGCGGTGGGTCGTCGTCCCGCACGACAAGCGCCTCGCCCTGCGCGGCATCGACTCCAAGCCGCTGCCACCCGCGCTTGTCGCGGCCGGACGCGAGGTCCTGCGCCACGTGAGCGCTGCCGGACATCCACAGAGGGGAAACTCATGAGAGACCTCGTCGCGAGCTATCTCGGCACGATCCTGCCGACCGTCTGCCCCGTGGCACCGCCAGGCGCCCAGGCCTACGCGGACCAGATGACCGGCTACGTCATGTGGGGCGTTCTGATCCTGCTCGGCATCGGCGTGATCGTCGGACTCGGTGCCATCGTCGGCGGTCGGGTGTTCTCGATGCCGCACGCCAGCAAGGGCGGCATCGTCTCGCTGACCATGATGTTCATCGCCGGCATCGCCTACATGGTGGTCCCGCCGATGGTCGCGGGCATCACCGGCTCAGGCTGCGTGTGATGTCGGCGCTTGGTGACGAGGCTCCGGGCTGGAACAGGCGCCGGCTTCTCGCCGTCGTCCTCGGCATGGCTCTCGTCGTCGTGAGCGGCCTGGCCGGGCTGATCTACGCCGTGCACGGCGCCGTCGCGTCCAGCGGCACTTCACGCGACGACGACGGCGTCGCGGTGGCCGTCGATTCGTTGCCGACCGGACAATCCCGTCGGGATGCCATCGCTACTGCGCCGATGCTGCGCGTGTCCCCGCAGGACTCTCGCGGCGGCACCCCGGCCGCAAGCCCAGCGCCGACGATCGTCGTGCCTGCCGCGACGAGGCTTGGCCCCGCGGAGGTCCCGACGGGGTTCGATCACACGACCGAGGGCGCGGTTGGCCAGCTCGCCGCCATCGCCACCACGGTCCTGCAGGGCATGTCGATCCAGCAAGTGCGGGCCGTCCACGAGCAGTGGTCCACCCTCGGCGCGCCCGCGGTCGACGAGTGGGCACTGATGGCCGCGGTTCGGGCCTTCCTTGGCAGCGACGCCGGTCCGCACATCGACGAGCCCGGCACCGAGATCGTCACAGTCCCGAGCGCCGCGCAGATCAAGGGCAGCGACGGCGACGGATGGGTCGTGGCCTGCGTCCTGCTGGACGCCACCGTCACCGTCGTCACCGAGGCGCGCGCCGCCTACGGGTACTGCGAACGCCTGCAATGGGCCGAGAGCCGGTGGGTCATCGCGCCCGGCACGGCACCGGCGTCCGCGCCGTCGACCTGGCCCGGCACCGACCTGGCGGCCGCCGCCGGGTGGCGCACCTGGACGACAAGCACGGAGGAGTGAGATGGACTGGTCCGACTACCTCAACCCATTCACCGCCCTGGGTAACGCCGCCGCGAGCGTCGTCGCCGACGGGTGGACCGCCGCGATGTTGGGGATCTGGAACGCCGGGCTGTGGCTGCTCAAGCTCGCCCTCACGATTGAGGACGCGTTCCTCGTGCCCGACTTGAGCGCCAGCGGCCCGATGCGAGACCTCTACAGTGCGACGTTCTGGATCGCCGGCGCCATGGTGCTAGTGCTCTTCCTGGTGCAGCTCGGCATCGCCGGGGTGCGCCGCGACGGGCAAAGTATAGGCCGGGTGCTGCTCGGCGTCGGCCAGTTCGGAGCGGTGTGGGTGATGTGGATCGTGTTCGCGATCGCCATCCTCGCAGCCGCCGGGGGGCTCACGAGGGCGCTGACGCAGTCGTTGCTCGGAGTCGACTCCCTCGCGGCGTGGCAGCCGTGGGCGGGGTTCTCGACCGCGGACCTGACGGACGGCACGGTTGCCACGGTCCTGGGTGTCCTGGGGATCTTCGTGGTGTTCGCGGCCGTGGCGCATCTGCTGGTCATGCTCGCTCGCGCGGCCGCGCTCATGGTGCTCGCCGCCACCAACCCGATCTCCGCGGCCGGCCTCGTCTGGGACGGCGGACGATCCTGGTTCTGGAAGACCTTCCGCTGGTTCCTGGCAGCCGCGTTCACGCCCGTCGTGATGGTCCTGCTGCTCGGGCTGGGCGTGAAAGCGACCAGTGGTGTGGCCCTGTCGATGACCGATTCGCTGCAGACCGCGATCGGTACCGCCGTCCCGGGCGTCGTGCTGATCTTCGTCGGCAGCTTCGCGCCGTTGGCGCTGTTCAAGCTGCTCGCGTTCGTCGACCCCGGCACCAGCTCGGGCTCGGCGATGCGCGCCGGGCTAGCTGCCCAGGGTGGAGTGCAAGGCCTGATGAACGGTCGGGCGGACAGCGGCGCCGGCACGTCGGGTGCTGCCTCCAGCAGCGAGGCCTCCGGGCAGTCCGGCGGTGAAGCCGACACGGAGGCGGCCACCAACGACAGATTCGCCCGCTTCACGGGCGGCTTCCTCGGCGCCACCCTCGGCGCGGGCGGTCAAGCCCTGGCGCAGGGCTGGGGCATGGCCCAAGGCCTCGGCAGCCAGGCAGCCGCCGTCGGCGCGGACCTGACCAACCAGATGGGCGTCGGCCACAACACCTACATCCCCGACTTCTCCGGCAGCCGGTCCCGTCCCGGTCAGCGGGGCCGCTCGCGCGACGACGACACCCCGGACATCAACGGCTCGGGGCCCGACGACGACGCCGGCTTCGGTCCCAGCCCGGGCGCCGTCGGGAATGCACCGGTCGGTGGAACCCCGACCGGTGGCGCCGCCGGCGCTGCCGGTGGCGGCGCAGCCGCAGCACCCGAGGTCGCGGCCGCCGCGGTCGTCGTCTGAGAGAAGGAGATCGACCGTGAGTCAGGTCTACAGCGAGTACTCCAGAGCCCGGATCGGCTGGTTCCCATTCGGGCTTACGGGGTGGCAGGCAGCCGTGCTGGCCGTCTGCGTCCTGCCCGTGCTCTGGGCATTGAGCCGACAAGCGTGGGCGTCGGCCGCCGTCCTCTTCCTGATAGCCGGTGCGGTCGCCGTGGTGACCGTGGTCCCGGTGCGCGGCCGCTCGGCAATGGGCTGGCTGCTGGCCAGCACTGCCTTCGCGATCGGCGCGCTCGCGGGCTGGACTCGGTTCCGCTCCCACGCCTCGAGCGGGCAGGCCGACGACCTCGCAATCCTCGACCTGCCCGGATCGTTGACCGGCATCGAGGTCCACGAAGGGCCGCCCGCCGGACTGAATGCCACGCGGGTAGCTCTGATCCAGAACCACGTCGCGCGCACCTGGGCGGCGACCGCGGCGATCGTCCACCCTGGCATCGGGATGCGCGGGGTCGACGACCGGGCGCGGATGGCCAAGGGCCTGACCGACCTCATCGACCAGGCCGGGCGCACCGAGCTGATCGACGAGGTCGTGCTCCTGGTGCGCACTGTCCCCGAGGACGGTGCCGAGCGCGACGAGTGGATCCGCCGGCACCGCCGCCCTGACGGCCCGGTGCAGGTGCGGGCGATCAACGACGACCTGCAGCGCGTCCTGACCCAGGCGTCGGTCCGCACCGAGGCGTTCGTGACGATCGTGGTGCCGGAGGCTCGGATCGCGAAGGCAGCACGAGAAGCCGGCCGGGGGGTCGAGGGACGGGCCCAGGTCATGTACGGGCTCATGGCCGAGGTCGAGTCCCAGCTCAAGGGCGGCCTCGGCGCGGTCGCCGTGACCTGGCTGACGAGCCCCGAGCTCGCAGTGGCGTGCCGCACGGGGTTCGCCCCCGGTGATCGAGTCGGGATCGTCGATGCGCTCCTCGCTGCGGCAAACGGTGAGGACGTCACTGCGGACGTTCCGTGGGCCATGGCTGGCCCGTCCGGCGCCGACGTCGTCGCCCGGCACTACAGCCATGACGCATGGAACTCGATCAGCGCGACCATCAAGCTCCCGGTCAAGGGCGCCGTCCTGGGTGCGCTCGCTCCTGTCCTGACTCCGACCGAGCCCGGGGAGCGGCGGAGCGTCCTGGTCGCGTTTCCGATCCTGAGCCAGTCCAAGGCCGCTCGGCAGACGGCGTCGAAGGAATGGGCCGCAGACATGGGGCAAGGATTGCGGGAGCGAGCCCGAATGCGCTCGACGACGAAGGTCCGCGACGCCGCAGCGCAGGTGCGAGCCCTCGAGTCCAAGCAGGCCCGCGGGAGCGCGCTCACCCGCCCCTACGCGGTGTGCACCGTCACCGTGCCCAAGACGGTGCGCGTCGCCGAGTACGGGCGCCGCCTGGACGCGGCGATCCGCCGCGCCGGTTTCGCCCCGCTGCGACTGGACGTCAGCCACGATGTCGCGTTCGCTGCCTCGGTCGTACCGCTCGGCGTGAGCCTCACCCGCACGGGGGACGCATGAGTCCGCGGCCGGCAACGACGGGCAGGGACGTTTCCCGGCTTCTCGCAGACTTCGGGCACGAGCTACCGACCGCTCTTGCGCCGCCACCCGCCACCTCGCCCGAGAAGCTGTTCCGGCACGTCCGAGCGCGCGGCGACCGACGGCGAGGCCGAGGCTGGGCGCCCGCGTCGGCGCCGGTGGTCTCTTACCAGATGACCTCCGACCAGGCCGGAGCGTTCTGGCCGTTCGTCGCTGGCCCCGGGCTGCCGCAGACCGGCGCGCAGATGGGCGCCGACACGATGTCCGGCACCGCGTTCTACGCCGACCCGATCGGCTGGGTGCTGCGCGACGACATCCCCGTCACCAACGCCAACGTCATCACCATGGGCAAGCCCGGCACAGGCAAGTCCGCCACGACCAAGGCGTTCGCGTTGCGGATGACCGACTTCGGCTACCGGATCCTCATCCTCGGCGACCCGAAGGACGAGTACGAGCCCCTGTGCCGGTTCTTCGGCGTCGACCCCATCGCTCTCGGCCCGGGCATGCCCGCTCGGGTCAACCCGCTCGCGTTCGGCCCCCTCGGCGACGGCTGGGACCGCCTGGATGCCCGGCAGGCACAGCAGCGCGCCGCGATCGTCTTCTCCCGCTGGCTAACGCTCGTCCGCGGCCTGGTCGGCAGCCAACGAATCGGCGAGCAACGCGTCCCTTTCGGACCATCCGAGGAGGTGATCATCAAGACCGCACTGCGCGACCTCACCGGCTACACGCACGCCGCCTCGACCCTTACCGAGACGACGATCCCGAGGCTGTGGCACCACCTCGACGAGCCCAGCGACGCCCTCATCGAGCAGTGCCGCTTCGCCACCCGCCAGCAGTTCCTCGACGAGAGCCGCCTGCTGCGCGACGCTCTGGGCCAGCTCGTCTCGGGGGCGCTGGCCGGCCTGTTCGACGACCACACGAACATCGCCGTCGACTGGGCCGCCCCGATCCAGTCGCTGTCGCTGTCGCGGCTGAGCCCGCTGGGCGACGAAGCGGTCGGGATCGCCCTGCTCGCGCTCAACTCCTGGGGCCGCGGCATGCGCGAGATCGCCCCACCAGGAGACCTGCGCGTCGTCGTGCGCGACGAGGTGTGGAAGATCATGCGCCTCGGCGTCGACGCGGTGAAGTCGCTCGACGAGGACTTCCGCCTCTCCCGCGGGGTGGCCGGCAAGGGCGGAGACATCCAGTGGGCCAACGCGCACAAGCCCTCGGACATGCTCACCGTCGGCGACGCCGGCTCCCAGGCTGCGAACATCGCCCGGGACCTCATGCACCTGGCCGACATCAAGATCCTGCACGGGCAAAAGCCCGAGATCGCCGGCGAGCTCGACGCGATGCTCGGACTCGGCCCGCAAGCCACGGCAGCGATCACCGGCTGGGCGATGCAGCGCAAAGGCAGAGCGCTATGGATGGTCGGCGAGCACCCGTACAAGGTCGAGACACGGCTACACCCGGTCGAAGAGCGGCTGACGTGGACTAACGAGGCCATCGCCGGGGCGGCGTAGGGCATGAAGATGGCCGTGATTTGGGCCGCGGCGGTCCTCTGCCTGCCGGTCATGCTGATGCTGATGGGCGCGGCGGCGATCGTGTCCACCGTCTCCGGCGGAGCCGTCCAGGCACTCTGCGTGGTCCCCGACGAAGCGTCAGCCGAGTCGGTCGTCATCGCCGACGGCGATCCGGCCGGCGAGGGTGGGCTCGGCTTCGAGCTGCCAGCACCGGCGACGCCTCGGCTCGCGTCGCTGCGTAACCCGGCCGCGACCATCCCCGACGACGTCAAGGCGCACTACCTCGCCGCCGCCGACCGATACCAGTTGCCCTGGACCCTGCTCGCGGGAGTCGGGATGGAAGAGACCGCCCACGGGCGGACTCGCGCAACGAGCTCGGCCGGCGCGCAGGGCCTCATGCAGTTCATGCCCGCCACCTGGGCCCGGTACGGCGTTGACGGCTCCGGCGACGGGCGCGCCGACATTCGCGACGACGCCGACTCGGTGATGAGCGCCGCGAACTACCTCACCGCCTCAGGAGTCACCGCCGGCATCGCCGGCGTGCGACGCGCGCTCTTCGCCTACAACCACGCCGACTGGTACGTGAACGACGTCCTGTACTACGCCGCGGCGTACGGGGGAGGAGTGGTCGCGGGCGACCCGTCCGACTGCGGAATCGGCGGGCAGGGGAACCCGGCCCTGCCCCCGCTCCCGAACCAGCAGATCGCGACTGTGTTCGCGTTCGCCACTGCGCAGCTTGGCGAGCCCTACGTCTACGGGGCCAACGGGCCGACCTCGTGGGACTGCTCGTCGTTCACCCGCGCCGCGTTCGCCCAGATCGGCGTGACCTTGCCGCGTACGGCTGCGGCCCAGCAGAACTGGGTGGCCCAGGGCCACGGCTACCAGGTCTCGCTCGGCCAAGAGCGGCCCGGCGACCTGATCTTCACGGACAGCTACCTGGGCCCAAACCGGGTCGGCCACGTGATGATCGTCTTCGACCCGGCCGCGCGGCTCACGATCGAGGCGGGCGGATCACGGGTCGGCCACTACGACTACGGCCACTGGACCGAGCACAACCTCTTCTCGATCTGGCGGGTCGGAGCAGGTGTGACGTGACTACATCCACCTCACGTCCTGCCCCCTGGATATCAGGTCCTCACCCCGTACACGAACGGCCCGTGGGGACCTGCCGCCGTCGCTCTACACAGAGTCCAAATCAGCGCCGCCAGAATCCGGTGCGATGATCGGCGTCATGGTCTCCCTCTCTGACTTCCTTCTCTCTCGCGTCGAAGAAGATGCGCAGTTGGCACGTGCTGCCGCCGTCATCACCTCAGGCATCGAGGCCGGCGCGCTCTTCTCGTCTCCCTACGCCGAACTGTCGGATCACATCGTTCGATGGGATCCGACACGGGCGCTCGCCGAGTGTGAGGCGACGCGGCGCGTCATCGAACTCTTCGATCATGCCGTGATCGCATCCGACGCCGAACGGTTGCGCCCTGGTCCTGACGCTGCTCAAGCCATTGCGGTGGCCGAGTACGGCTACAAGGTGCTCTGGCAGTTGGCCCAGGCACACACAGACCACCGCGACTTCCGCAAGGACTGGAAGCCAGTCCAAACGGATGCGTGGGATTCGAAATGAATCGTCCTCGTCTTCCCCTCGAATCCGCTTGCTGAGGGCGTCGGGAATCTTGTCGTTCTGCCAGCCTTCGCCCATCGTCGTGCGCCCTGCCGTCGTGGTCCGGGGGGTGTTCTTCGGCTGCCGTGATTTTGAACCGGTCCTGCGCTGCCAGGACCGGAGCGACTGAGCAAGAAGAGCGGGGTGCCCACTCCAGTGCCGTGTGAGCACGGACCGCCCCTGTGCGGCCTTCGGAAGGCGGAGGTGGCACATGCAACGATCACGTCGCACGACGCCTTACCCATTCACCTGGGAGATCCCGGTCGGGACCCTGCTGGCAGTGCTGCTGGCCGTCATCCTGGGCCTGCAGACCGGGCGGTCGCTCGCGAACCTTGTCGCCGGCAACGGATGGGTGTTCGTCGACCGCGTAGCGTTGTTCACCACATTGGGTCCGCTGCTCGGCGGGCATGCCGAGGCGGGCTTGCCCGCCGCAATCCGCCCGGCGTCAGTTGAGGTGTTGTGGACGTGCGTCGGCATCGTGGAACTGCTCGTCCTCGTGGCGATCGGATGGGCGGTGAAGTTCGGGCTCGACCGCTGGGGACCCGCTCGCCTGCGAGGCATGGCGACCGCCGCGCAGGCCGAGGCGCTGCTCGGCCGAACACGGCTGCGCCACCATGCCAAGGTGATCCGCCCAGACCTCTATGGCGCTCATCAGGGCGGTCGGCGATGACCCGCGGCCTGCGGCATCTGCGGCCGGCCGACGTCGGCTGGAAACTCGGCCGGGCGACAGAGCCTCGCGGCGGCGAGCTGTGGGTGCCGTGGGACCGCACCGCTGGCGTGATCGGCCCGCAGGGCTCGGGCAAGACCCTGGACCTGCTCGTTCCCGCGCTCCTCGACGCGCCCGGGGCCGCGATGGTGACCCTGACGAAGGTTGACGACCTGTTGCTGTCTTTCAGTCCGCGGTCCACCGGCGGCCGCCCATGCGTGGTCCTTGACCCGTTCGGCCTCGTGCCAGGCCTCCCGGAGGTGGTCTGGGACCCGATTCGAGGTTGCGTCGACCCGCTCGTGGCCGAGCGACGCGCCAAGGCGTTCACTGCCGGGACGGTCAAGGGCGCGGTGGCGGGCGGCCACGGCGACGCCGCCGCCCGCTTCTACGCCGCCGAGGCTGCGAAGGTCCTCCAGGGCTTCTTCCACGCCGCGGCGCTCACCGGCGGCAGCCTCAACGACGTGTTGCGCTGGGTAGCCCGGCCCATGGCAGCCACTCAGGCGACAGAGATCCTGCGGGAGCATCCCCACGCCGCGTCCTTCTGGGATGGCCTGCTGCACGGCGCCCTGCACGGCGACGATCGCACCGCCGGCAATACCGTCACCACCGTCCAACAAGCGATGTCCTTGTTCTTCCAAGATGAGATCCGTCACCGGTGCGTGCCGGGCCCCGGTCGCCCGTCCACGGCCATCGCAGACGTCATCGCTGCACGCGGCACGATCTACCTACTGGGGCGGGAGGATCCCTACGCTTCCGCATCCCCGCTGATGACGGCCTTTGCCGAGCATGTTCTCGACACTGCTCTCGAGGTGGCCAACGCCAGCCCGTGGGGGCGCCTGTGCCCGCCGCTCCACGCCGTGCTAGACGAGTTGCCCTCAACGGCACCGCTACCGAGCCTGCGGACCCGCATGGCCAACGAGCGCGCCCTCGGCATCAGCTTCATCTGGGCAGCCCAAGCCTGGCCTCAGTTGGCTGCGGTCTTCGGTGAGCAGGAGGCCCGCACCCTGCTCGGGTTGACCAACAACCTGATCGTGTTTGGTGGCTCCAAGGACGTTTCCTTCAACAAGGAGATTTCTGACCTGCTCGGCCAGGTACGAGTCGCGCGCACGAGCTGGAACGGCGGACGCATGGGCGGCCGACAGACGTCCGGGGAGGACATCGCCATCCTCGCCCCGGCGGAGGTCCGTCAACTCAAAGAGGGCCAGGCCCTGGTGCTGGCGGAGAACGGTGCGCCGATCATCGCCCAGTTGCACCGGTGTATCGAAGGCAAGGTGGGCAGGAAACTACTTGCGGGCAAGGCCACCCTGCGCGCGGAACTAGCCGCCCGCCACCGGGACCAGATCACTCCTGAGGTCCGCGCCTTCGCGGCGCTCACCCAGGCTCGACGCAGCGGCCTCGTTGATGGGTCTGGGGACACTCGACAGTGAGTGACGAGGCGTCCAATACTGCGCCGAGCCGAGCGCCTCAAGCCATGGTTAGTGCCTTCCCCCAGGTGGGCCGTCGGGTGGAGCACGCTTATGCCGAACTCGACCTTGCCGGAGGTGGCGGGACGCTCCAGCAGCGGAACGCTTTGGGGGATCCCCGCCTGCTGGCCCGCCCCTGGGACCCGGCCACCTGCGTCGACCCGCAGTTGCGCGCTGAGCTCTGGCAGTGGCTCGAGCAGGTTGTTGCCTGGCTCAACCACGAGTACGCGTGGGACGCCGACGCAATGATTCCGACCTGCTGGCCACGCCACCCCCACCTGGTTCACGACCTCGCGGTCATTGCGGACCTACGCCGTCGCTCCGGCCTTGCCCTGACCGCCGACGCCCTTGAAGAGTGGCACCGATATGCGCTGCCCTCATTCGTTGACCGGATGCGGCAGCGGCTTCGTCAGCATTGCCAGGACGGCGGCCACCAGCCGTGGCCCGCGCAGGGGCGGCATACCCGCCATCAGAGCGAGGACTCCCGTCAAGACCGAGCTACGACCTACGGCGCCGACATCGGCACCTTCGTCGAGCCTCGCGGGACTGCAAACGTCTCAGCATCGGCAGGATGAAATTGCAGATCGTCGACCAGATGCGCGACGAGAGTTTCAGCGGCGAAGAATCGGATTGATACCGGCTTTCACCTTGGGTCTGCCTGAATCTCTAGTAGCCCCGGCACGGGGCAACTACTTGATATCGCCTGGTGAATCCGAGTCAGGATAGACGATGCACCCGGTGACATCGCCGCAACCGATCAATAAGTAAAGTAACGGCTTGCACTGCCGTCAGGCACTTCACCGAAAAATGGGGTAACCGCTATTAAGGCCAAGAAAGAGCTTGTTTGCGTGAAAGATTCGTTGCAGCCAGTGCAATCGTCCTAATGGACCAAATAAAGCGCAAAAATTATCGTCGAACTCAGTCGCTACGCGGAGCAAGAAAAACCATCCTAAAAACCCACAATAAACGCACCCTGAAGTGAAAGGTCTATTCCATGTGCGGCTGTCAGGGACTGAAACTGATTGGCCACCGCATCGAATGTGTTAGCTCCTTTGTATCTGTGCGGAAGCACCACGAGAACCCACTCGACCTCGGGTAATGCAGATGCCGCGAGAAGAGCAAGCAGAGCAGAGTTATTCGCGGCGGCGCGTCCAGTTTGGATACTCACTGCCAGCGCCCGATCCAAGCTCACGTAATCGATTTCCCATTCGGCAAAACTCCCCGAAGGGATTCCTGATCCCAAACCGTTCGCCCTCAGAATTGGCTCGATTGCCTCTCGGAGGAGAAGCCTATTGACTCCTCCTGCTGGAGTAACTTTGTCGGCTAGTGCCGGCACGCCTGCGACAACCGCATTGACTACATCTCGAACAACACCAGGAACAGTGACGGCATCATGTGCAAAGCGAACCGAAATATAGCCACCGCCGTTCGGGGACGAAACCACTTCAGCACGTGGAAAAAGACCTACAACTTCGGCGGGAGTCACTGATATCGGGTGTGAGACAATGGGCCGCAATGATGTTCCTGTACGTGTCGTAGATCTATGAACGAAGTGTCGGTCGCATTCGAAGGGTTTCACGCCGCGAGTTTCTGCGCGCACGAATACGTGCCCCCCAGCGAAACACCACAGAAGGTCGAAGATATTCGGCGCGTCGCCGTATTTTGCCAGAACAATATTCGAGCGTTCGTGCCGGGCAGGAGCGCCCTCACGGTCTAACGCCTCAACGAGTTCCGAAAGAGTCGACATCCTCAACCACCCACAGTCCGAGTCAACAGTGGCGTTTACGGCGCTAGCGGCAGCGCGCGCCGACTCACAGGAGGTCCGCGAGTGGCCCAGGTACCAGAGCTGCAGCGTACCTCGCGGTCGGCTCGCACTCCGGGAATCTTCCGTGCTTGTCGCTTACGAACTGATGCCAACGTGACGGATGTCGGGGACGCCCGCCGAACGTGTGCAACTCTGTCCAGCCTTGAGACCCGAGGAAACCGATCAGCCATTGGATTTGACCGACAAGGAGAGCACGCGACGGACCTCGGAATTGTGAGAGACCCCACGCTGCGACGATAATGTCCCGCTGTGGACAGAACGTCGACAGCGAAGACCGAAGGTCTTTGCGAGATGAAGCCCAAGGGCGCTCATCATCCCCTACAGCTGGAAAGTCGTCGAACGAGCGCGATGGGACATCAAGCAGGTTGATCGTGAGGCTAGCGTTGATTCCGAGACCATCGGCGAGCCGGCCTACCGCACCGAGGGTGCGATTTCCCGTGGTGGTGCTGGGGGGATTTAGGCAGACTACTGCTAGTTGAGCCGGGGCGCGGAGAGTCTTCTCTGCGCGACTCTCAGCCGGCACCAATTTCACCTCGTACGGCTACGGCGAAGGCGGTCGTGCGCGGCGTCGGGCCCGCCGTCGTGGTACGGCTCGGACCAATCGATCGCCGTTCTACTTAGATCCGGGTCACCGCCAGCGTGGGTGAGGATGAGGGCACAATCACGGTTGGTTGCCTGCCCTTTGGTTTCGCCCCAGATCCGGCTTACCTTTTTTTGTGTGGGGAGATCATCCTCGACAATCTCGAGGAGGCGGAGACCAGTGTCAGCCTTCACGTCATTCCACAACTTTGCGGCAAGCGGCACTGGTCGCTTTCCCGGTTCTGCGACGTCCCCAATTACGAGGACTGCGACGCCGTCACGCTTCAGTGAGCGCTCGACACCGTGGAGGGTCCGTGACATGAAGTCTCGGTAGTTGGTGTAGTTGTGTCCGTGGTCAAGGGCTGCATCGAGTTGTTTGCGGCCGGCTCCCTGATCCCTGGAGACCTCGTCGATACCTAGAAGCCAGAGGCGGATCCAGTTCGACGCACCGTAGTTCACGACTCCTAGGTATGGAGGCGAAGTCACGATGAGATCAACCTTGCCGCGGATGGATTCGGACCCAGTTAGCATCTCAACTGCATCCTGATGGAAGGCCGCGCCACTTTCCCCGGAGTAATCATCAAGGTAGAGGCGCGCAAGTTTGTCTCTTAACCGATCGAAGACATCTTGGTCGAGTTTCTCAAGCCCATTGTCTGCAATGAACTTGGCCACGTAAGTCGGTGACATGCTAAAGGTATTGGGCATGCTGATACTAAGGTACTGGGAGGTTCCATCGCGGCGCCATCCGCCATGCATGATTCCGGCCAGGGCACCGGCAACCATAAACTCATTCGCTGACCACTCTTTAATCGGAGTGCTCAGGAGGCGTTCTCGCAAGTAGACAAGTTGCTTAAGCGAGTTGTCGTGGTAAAGCATCGCGATGTCGGCCGAAACGTCAACATTTCTGTAGGCGGACAACCGGAATTCTCGTTCGAGTTCGTCCACGTATGCGTTGACGAGGCGCCACGTCGGCGGGGCAACTTTTGCGCTCGAGAGAACGTACGCAAGAGGGCTCAGGTCGTTGCAGAGCGCTCGACGACCATGTGCTCTTGCTTGTAGTGCCGTAGTACCTCGTCCACTGAATGGATCAACAACAAGGTCCCCAGGGACGGAGTATCGCTGAATGAAGTAGTGGGCAACTTTCGCCGGAAACATCCCATAGTATGAGCACATGGAGTGCATTGCGTGCCCCCAGCGAGAGCTCACTGTATGCCAAAGATCTCCATTCGAAGTTGTGCCACCATCTAGCGACTCAGGTTCCGGAGACTCGAAATATGCCTCTTGCGACCAATCAGTTTCGCTGGTCATCCGACGTACTCCGAGAGTGCTATGGCGGCAATTCTGAGAACAGGTTCTCGCGAGTTTTGGGAGACCTGAACAAGCTTCCCCCTCACTTCCCGGAGGTCCTCAAGTACTGCGCGGTCTGCAGCGCGCCGAAGCCCCAAATCCCGCTTTATCGCACGAACGTCTTCACCGACGCGATAACATTCCGGGGGCAAGGACGCCGTGGCGGTTTCGGCGTCTTTGAGTTGATACCGCACGCTTCGGCCTAGCCGCACGTCGTGGATAACGTCATCGACCCAAGCGTCGGGTTCTTGGCCGTTAGAGAAATGGGTCCTGAGGGCCCGATCGAGGCCAGTCTCAGTGAGGCGAAGCCAGGCGTAGGGGTTGGAGGCAGGAAGCACTCCAAAATCCATTAGCTCCACGATTCGTGCGAAAAGTCCGCCACGGTCAAGCAAGCGCCAAAGCCCAGTGTAGTTTCGGAGCGTAGCCGGGGAAACACCGATGAAGCGCGCTATTTCAACTTTGCGAATACCCTCGGTTCGATGCAAGTGCTCTACGAGCGTGGCCAGTTGGCTCGGAAGTAGATCCTGATAGATGTCAGATTGGAACCGAATCTCGAACCGCTTCGAGTAATCAAGGAGATAAACAGGAACCGTCGGAAATCTCAGAGGATCGCGCAACCGAATTGTTCTCATCGCTTGAAGCCGCAAGACCCCATCGATCACGAGGTACCCACCCGAGGGTTTCTCAACTGCTTTGAGGGGCTCGGTGAGGCCTATTGCGTCGATCGATGAGCGCAGACGGTCCGCGAACGACCGGGCGCTTGTCGAACGAGCAAAGTCGGGGCTTAATTCAAGGTCATCAGGTCGAATCTCGACGATCTTCATCGGGACACCAATGCCAATGTCGCACCGTCAGGTTCAAACTCAAGAGGAAAATGCGTGGCGAGCCCGCGAATTCGATCACGGACAGTACCGCCGGGGAGGTTTGCGATCGAATAGCACGCCCAACTCAGCAAGGCCATTCGTTGGGCCCGCTGAGTTAGCCCTAGGGTGGTCAATTCACTCCACCCGAGCCCGACGAAAATTGCGTCGAGCTCCTTTGTTCGGATATCGGCCCCCGAAACAACTCTGACGGCATCATCCCGTTCCCCTGGGTCAACATGCCGAGCGATTACAGCGTGCAGCGAGAGGCTTATCTCGCCTGATCGCAGCGCGGCTACCTCAGTAGTCGAGGCACCTTCGAACTGGGCAAGTAGCCGGCGAACAGTTGTCGCGGTCACCCCGAATCTACGGGCGATTTCGGTTGTCTCTTCACCATCTTCGCGTGCCCTCCGAATGAGAAGCGCCCGATCAACTGGACGCATTCGGAGCCGCGCTACATTCTCAACCAGGAACTGGCGTACTTTTTCGTCCTGGCCGTAGGCCTCGTCGACGACGATCGCCGGAATCTCTTGCATGCCGAGAATACGACAAGCGAGGGTCCGCCCTTGGCCCTTGATAAGAAGATAGTCGTCAGTGCCGTCGCCAGCGGGGCGGACGGTGATCGGCGTAAGAACCCCAAACTGTCGAATGGATCGTTGCAGTTCAAGGTGACCTTCGCGGTCTCTCTTGCGGCCCAAGCCATCTTCAGGCCGGATTCGGTCGACCTGCACGTGAGTGACGGTCGTCACCCCGGACGAGGTACCAGAACCGCCAACGGAGGTGCCTCCCTGGTCGACTCTCTCGGAGCTCTCCACTGGTACCAACCCCTCTTGTCGTCAACACGGATTCTGCCAGAGCGCGTCGTCAAGGTGATCCGCCGACACACTCGCGTGTGACCCGCCATTGCTACCGACCGCCGTGCTGGTCCAAGGCTACGCGCTGGTACCGACAGCCCCCGGCGCCGACATGGCTCGGACGGTACCGATAGGCGACCGCGTCGGCGCTGGGAGGTCGAGTCCTTGGCTTCAGAGGACGGCTTGCTCCATGATCTCGGCGAGATCCTCGTGAGCGGCCAGTCTGCGAGCGAGATCGCGGAGTCCCCAGTCGGCAAGCTTTTCAGCGGCCCAGTAGGGACGATCGGAGTCCGGAAGAAAGGTGGTAATTAAAATGGATAGGCGCCCATCTGGATCAAGTCCAGCCACGGCAAACTTCGTCTTATTGCCGATTATTTCCACCTCTTCGGGGGTCGTGCCCAGCGAAAGGGCGTAGGCGACGCCGAACTTGTAGCCCACGCCCTCGTTCGGGAATATGCCTTGGTCAACAAGCGCCTTGAGTGCGTTGTCGGCGTCTTGCCCCAGACCGATCTGCACCTTGTCATCGCTCACGATGCCCTCCCTATGCGCTCGATCACAACGTTCTCCGGATCCCGGTCGGGTCGTACGAGTCGATACTCGGCCCCAACGATGTCACCAACGATGCTTGCTGCCTCCTGCTCAGTAAGCTCCCCGGACTGAACAAAGAGTGAAGCCTGAGACCCGAGTTGCGGGATCCAAGTTCTCAGGACGTTGCTTCTGTGTTCCTTGTCGAGGCGACCAAGAGGGCTGTCGAGGATTACCGGTCCTCCGCGCACCGCCACGCGCTTTAGTGCACCAATGAACGCCAGAGCCAAGAGTTGCCGCCCACCTTCGCTCGTCTGGCGCTCACGTCCATGTGGATCAAGTAGCTGCATATCGAAGTCCGCGCCAATCTTGACCTCGCCGTACGCTTGCGGGTCGCGGATTAGTCGCTTGAACTGATCTGTGACGTCGGCCTGGACAGCCTCTCGGACACTATTGCGATATTCCTGAATTGAGTTGTCGAAGGCATCAGCCAGATAGCCGTAGAACGCGCTGAGCGCGGCTGGTTTCGGGTCGACTGAGGGGAGCCGACCAAGTTTCGTCGCTAGCTTCGCCAGATCCGCCTGAACGCCCTGAAAATCAAGGCTTCGCAACTCGATCTTGTTCCCGTGATCTTCTAGTTGCTGTTTCAAACTCTCGACCACCGCCGCCAAGCTCCGGATCGCCGGAGCACTGTGCTCCGCAAGGCGAACATTGATGTCATCGATTTCGCGCTGGGTTTCCGTCCGCCCCAGTCGAGCCCGATGAAGGCTGTTTACACGTTCTCGGTATAACTTCACCGTTCTGTCATCGAAAACCTTTTGCAGTTGGCGTTCACGTTCGATGATCGACAGCATATCTACGGCGTTACCGAGCGCCGCGAGTTCTGACCGCGTCGTTTCAAGGTCTGCGTAGACAGTGGCGTCGGGCGGCGGAAGTACTTGTCCACAAGCCTCACAACTCCCGCCATGGATTCGAGCCTCAAGGGTTCGGACCTTTAGCTGAAGGGCATCGTGGACTTCTCTCTGTGCCTGCGCATCTTCAAGCTCGGTCTTCGTTCGCGTGAGGGCTGCGGAAACCCCCTTAAGGGCTACAGAGAACCAGCCATCCGTAAGCAAACCCTGTAGTGCGATCTTCCCCGCTTCATCATCTTTCTTGAGATCCGCGAGCCGTGCCTCAAGGTGTTCAAGTTGCTTCGCGTCTTCCTTGAGAGCGTCTACGGAGCGGAGCTCCTCCGACTTTGTGGCGAGGTCCAACTTGACCCTGCCGAGACTCGCGTGGAGACCCGTGAGGTCCTTCTGGATGCTGATGGAGTTGCTGCTCAACCGTTTGTACTCGGCCTGGACCCGCGTACGCTCGTTTCCTGCTTTCATTGATTTGGCTGCTGCCAAACCTGCTGTTGTCGTCATTTCTGCGATGTCGTCGTAAGCGCGCTGTAGAGCGGGAACTCCCAAGACACGATCGATCGAGTTGCGGATTTCTCGGCGCTGATCGGTCGTCCGCAAGCGTTCGAAAAAGCGCTCTAGGAGTTCTCCATCGAACAAGAAGAAGTCAGCAATTTGAGGATGCAGGAGGTTCCCGATCTCCGCTGGAATCCGGTTCGCGGCAATCGCGTCTGAGTCGATGCGAAGGTCAGCTGCCTGTCTCGCAGCGCCGGTTGCGAAACCAGAGGCGGATCGATGCAAGTCGTAGTTTTTTCCGTTGGCTGAAAACCGGAGCGTCACGCTCATCTCGTCTTCGCCCTCGCGATGCGCTCGCCGGTTGAACCGGTTCTCGAGTTCAGTCGCAGTCGGCTGGGCTCCTCGTGCGCCATTCCATGTTCCGTATAGAGACCACCGCAACGCGTTGAACATCTGAGTCTTGCCGAGGGTGTTTTCGCCGTAGACCAACGTCAGCGGATGCTCGCCGGGCGCGGCGAATTCAAGATGGCTCTCTCCGTAGTATGGCCCGAAATTTCTTAGAGTCAGGCTAATGAGCTCGAGACTCATCTATTCACTCTCCGGTCGGAGATTCTGCGCCACAAGCTCACCGAGGGCAGCGATTTTCTGACGGAATTGGGCCCTATTCTCGTCGAACTGTGTCTTATACGCTGCTTCGACAGCGTCCTCGACGATGTCATCAGTGACGACAGAGGAGATGGTTGGGTGGTCGCGCCGGAAATCGCTACGGTGGACTACCGTCAAGAGTACCGCCTTTGCGCGCTCCTTTGGATCTTGCTGATCTCTTGAATACGCACTACTCATCCTCAAAACCTTCCAGTATCGCTGAAATTTCTGCTCCGAAGTCGGCACTTAGGGCCAACATGTGTTGAAGTTCAAAAGTTGGAGTCTCGTTACGAGCAAGCCTCGCGAATTCAAGCGCACGGAGCGCTTCGCCTCGCGTTAGGACTCCACCGGCCTTGTCGACCAGCAACATGTCGTGAACGGCAGCTGAATATTTGTCGGGGCTTGTGCGGAGAACACGTCCGCGCCGTTGGACGTACTCGCGCTCGACTGTCGAGCTGGCGATGACGAGAGCCTTGTCGCAGGCAGGGATATCGATGCCTTCATCGAGACATCGAATGGCTACCATGATGCCTCCGCGGCGCTCGAAACTGGCCATCACATCGTCGCGGCTGGAGGTCATCTGTGAGTGGTATTCCAACGCCGGCAGACCGCAACTGAGGCAGGCTTGGATCATCGCCTTGAGCTGTGTAGTGTCATCGCAATAGACCAGCCAGCGATCGCCTTCTTGAAACTCGGCCTGAAGTACGTCAAGGGCGGCCGGTACCTTCGCGTGTGCCTGCTTCAGGATTCGCGCTCGCCTAATTAGCAGCATCTTGAGGAACGAGTTAGACGAGTCTGCGTCGCGGTCGCGCGCCGCGATCTTCTTGATTTCTACCGTGAGTTTGTCGTACTGCTCCTGCTCTTGGTCGTCCAGTGAGGTTCTGTGGAGAAAGTAATCGTAGGGAACGAGCCGGCCAAGCATAATCGCTTCTGTGAGGCCAATTACTGGTTCAAGAACTGGACCATAGAATTCGAGGAGGCTTTGGGTTCCGCCTTCATCGAATTGGCGCGCGTACGTGGCGCTTAGTCCAAGGGTTGCCTTGAACGGCGCGTTCTGTAGGGCCTGAAGCACCGCTGGCGAGCCCGTTCGGTGCAGTTCATCGGCAACGAGCAGAAGTTCTGGCCTACGAGAGTCAATAGACTCCTGAAATTGGGGTGAAACAAAAGTCTTGTTGGTGGCCAGAACGAGCCGTGGCTGTCCATCCCTGGCATGGTCTGAAAGGATCCATCGAAGCTCTCCGCGCCATTCGGAATGTCCAGCGCCGGCAAGGATTAGATTCGCTTCCGGTAGTTCAGCCCTAATCTCTCTTGCCCACTGTTTGTGGAGATCAGCGCTCGGGACGATGACGACCGCTGCGCCACCTTGCTCATCAGCGGACCAGCGCCGGATACCCTCGATAGCGGTGATCGTCTTGCCTGCACCGGTGGCAAACGAGACTATTCCATGATGGTTGGTGGACTTCCAAGAATCGAGGACGTCCGCTTGAAATTCCATGAGCTTCTTCTTGCCAGAATCCGTGGTCGCGCGCAGTGATGTAGCGGCGAGAGCAGATTCTACGGAGTCGTGCGCGTTCTCGCGTAGTAGATCTAGTATCTCCTTATTGAGGCTGAGCACCTCAATCTCGCCTTCCCCGCCAGCCCAAAGCCGCTCGAAGTAGGCGGCGAGCCGCCGTACCCGGGCTAGGTCAGTGGTTCCTTCCCAGCTTGCAAAGACTTCGATAGATTCATGATTTGCACCCCAGCCGCTGAAGGTCTCGTTTGCCGATCCGATAAATGCCACGCGTCTGTCTTCTTCGTCCTGGAAGATTCCGACCTTGTCGTGGAAGATACCCGCGCCTGGCTGGAGGGCCACCCGAAGGTCTAGGACCCCGGTTGCAACCATAGTCGCGAGCAGCCGCGTCGGCGCCGCTGTCTCTTGCCGACCCAGCAGGAGGACCAGTTCATTTCGGAGGGCGCTTTCCCCTACCTCCTTCGCGGCTGCGCCCTCTGCGAGGGCCTGAACATCCTCCGACGAGAGGTGCGGCGAGGTGATCAGTCGGATCGTTCCGCCGGCGGCGATAAATCGGGCGTAAGCGGCGCTCGTGACCGCGTAAAGCGCGCTACTGAAGTATCCAGTTGCCCGGTCGTAACGGCTTGCGTTTTTGAGGCAGGGCACGTAGAAGTCGTCAAGAAGCGAGTCCTGGCCGGTGGCGTAGTGCGGCTTCAGGCTCTGGAGGTCGCGGAGCATGTCTACTTTGACCTTGCCGCGTCTCCGAGATGTTGGGCTTCACTCACGTGCGATGCCATGGTGCTCCTCCGTCGGGCGTCTGGCGTGAGTATGGCAGCCTCACGTCGGTTTGTTCGCGACTGAAACGCCAACTCCCGGGCCGGATGAGGTGTCTGGTCGGCCTAGCGGTAGCTGCGAGCGAGCCAGCGATGCTGGTTGGCGTCCCGCAGCGTGAATTTGAGGCAGGACGCCCTGCGATTCGTCGCCTCCGCGAAGCGCGGATGGCTTCAGGCCTCGTTCTATGGCGCGACCATCACCCGCATCTGAATCATCGGGATGGGCTCGTCGGATCGGCGCTCGGCCTCGACGCTTCGACGATCCGTGGGGTCTTGGGGAGCGGTGCCGGATGAGTGGATGGCCCCATTCTTCTTCGCTCAGTGCTCGGTTCGGCGAGACGCTCCGCAGCATGGCCACCAGGATTCTTAGTCCACTGCTGGAGCGCGCGCGCGAGTTCTCTACGCACGACATGTTCGGGGATGCGGGTGTGGAGGGCTATGCGAGATGTGCCGGGGCCCCAAGCGTATGGGGGGGTGGACGCGAGCACTTGCGCCGATCCCCTGACAGCCTCCAGTCCAGTGGCGCTGCCCAGGTTTTCGGTGATGAGGATTTCAGCGAGGTCGGTTGTGCTTCGAAGTGCTGCTCGAAGGTTGGCTGCACCTGAGCCCTCGAGCAGGCTCGCGGGGTCCCAGCCGGCGGGTAGGAGGGTCGCGGCTGGGGCGAGACCGTGCTGGGCGAGCAGCCAGTAGTCGCGCTCAGCGGCGAGGCGGCCGGCTAGGTCGGCGTCGGTAGCAACGAGGGTTGATGCGCCATTTCTGTGCACCAATGCTGCGAGCTCTCTGGCCTGCTCATTGGTAAGGGACGTTCCGAGCGGCGCTACGCCTACGAAGCGACTCCCACCTGCGAGCGCGACAGCGACGGCGTCAACCGGCCCTTCGACGAGAACGGGCGCGGCGCCCGATTCGAGGCGGTCGGCGCGGACGGTGTAGAGCTGCGCGCCCTTGTGGAACAGCACCGAATTCGGAGTGTTCAGGTACTTCGGCCCGCCCGTTTGGTCGGTCGCCTCGGGGTGGCGCCGGCCGACGAAGCCGAGTGGTTCGAGCTCGCCGTCGGCGGCGAGGCGGGTGATCGGGAAGACGAGGCGGTCGCGGAAGCGGTCGATGAGGCGACCGGTTCGCGCGACGCTGGCCAGGCCGGACTCGGTGAGCTCCAGGTCGGTGACGCCCTGGCGGTGTAGGTGGTCGACGAGTCGGGTCCAGCCGGCCGGGGCGTATCCGGGGAGCACGTACGGGTCGCCTGTGAGGTCGGTGCGGAGCCGTTCGGTCAGGTAGCGCTGGGCCCAGGAGTCGGGGAATTGGCGCACGTAGAAGTCGGTGGCCAGGCGGTTGAGCTCGAGGATGCGGGCCGGGCTGACGGGGGCCATGGCGGCGTCGAACTCCCGCGCTGCCTGCGCGTCGACCATCCGGTCGGTGGGCGGCAGCGTGGTGGCGTGGGCTCGCGCGGCCGCCGCGAGGGTGAGGAAGGCCTCGACGAAGGCGGGGTCGTCGAAGGGATCCGTCGTGTCGGGCTCGTCCGGCTCGGGCGCGAACCGGTCGTCCTGGGTCTGGTCGACCGCGGGCAACAGGTGCTGCCACTCGTTGTCAGTGAGGGCAACGAGCCCGTGTTGCGGGTCGTCTTGCCCGAACGGGTCGACCTCGTCGCCACCAAGTGTGAACCCTTGTCGGTACCGCTCGGAGCTCTCTCCGACGGGGTCGGTCAGGACGGAGATCCGCCAGACGAGTGCCTGGCACGGGTCGACGTCGTCGTCGACGATCGGAGCTGCGAACAGGCACTCGAGGGTGTTGCCGCGGGCGATGGCGTGGTCGACGCTGGTGACCAGCGCTGGCCACCACGGGCTGGCCTGCAGCATGTCGGCGGTGTCCGGGCCGACGAGGTCGGCGAGGCGGGGAGTCCACGCGGTCGTGAGGTGCTGGTCGGACTCGGCCTGTGCTGCGACCGCGGGAGACAGGCGCCCGGTGATGCGCCACCACAGGGCCGCCGCGGCGTGGTCGTCGGGAAGGCCGCCGTCGGCCAGCGCGCTGCGCACGATTTGCGGTGCGTTGAGGCCGGCGCGCGCCAGGGCCGACAGTCGCTCGGCGAGCACAGGCATGAAGGCGTCGTGTCGGTCATCGGTGAGCGCGCGGTCGAGCAGGGGCTGCCACTCGGCGAGGGCCGGGGTGTGCTGGGTGGCGAGGCGGGTGTCGAGCGTCTGCTGGTAACGGGCGGCGGCCTTGCCAAGATGCGGAGCACCGGTGGGGCGCCGGTCGCTGTCCGGCACGCCGGTGGCTGCGCGCCATACGGAGACCTGGACGAGCAGGTCGTCGTCGGGGCGGTGCTGCCCGGTGCGGGCCCACTGCGGCATCGAGTCGCCTGATTGCGCCTGCTCGGTGACCTGCTGGCCGAGGTCGCGTACCTGCGCGGCGCGCGCTGCCAGGTACGGACCCCACTGGGGGTCTTCGCCAAGCGCTGCGGGGATGCTGGGCAGCCAGGGCAGCGGGCCGGTGCCGGCGTTGCGCAGGCCGGTGTCGTCCAGTCGCCAGTCGAGCACGGCGGCGACGTCGTCGGCGGTGTCGAGCTCGCGCGCATCCGCGGCGGCGCGCAGGTGCGCGACGGGGTCGCCCTCTTGTGCTGCGAGCAGGAGCAGGTGTGCACGCAGGGTCGGCCAGGCGGCGGCCCGGGTCAGCTCGGGCACGACCAGGTCCGCTGCACGGTCCAGGCGTTCGACCTGCTGGGGTCCGAGCAACTGCTCGGCGCCGACGTACAGCGAGTCGACGTACCGGGCAGCCGCCTGGCTCAGCAGGGTGGTGGGGTCGTCGGCGACGCGGCGGGTGGTGTGCGCCGACTTGGCGGACTCGTCGCGGGCCAGAATCCGCTCGAGAAGGTCGGTCGCGGTGAGCGGCTGGACGTAGTCGGGGCGGATGACATTGTGCTCGTCGCCGTCGCCGACGACCTCCAGGTAGAGGTGGTTGGCGGCCTTGCCGCGGGTGACGGCGGTGTAGGTGAGCTGCCGCGACTCCTGCCCGGTCAGCAGGGTGTGGCTGGTATCCGCTGTGACGCCTTGAGCGGTGTGGATCGTGGTGGCGTAGCCGAGGCCGACTGCGGTGCGCACGTAGTCGGCCGGCAGGTCGACGCTGCAGCCGCTGGTGGTGTGCCGGACGGTCAGTGCCCCGGTGGAGTGGACGGCGGTGACGTGCCACCGGTCGCCGTTCTTGACCCAGTCGGTGCCGGTCACGCGCAGCTGCCTGTTGTTGGCCCGGGTGATGACGGTGTCGCCAGCCGAGGCGGTCGACCCGTCGGCCAGGGACACGGTGCGCTCCGGGGTCTGGCCGGCGAGCCGGTGGGCGCGGGCTCGATCGTTCAGTTCGCCGACGAGCTCGCGGGTCGGGGCGAGCATGACCGCGTCGCGGCCGGCCTCGCGGTCGGTGCGCCAGGCGTCAAAGACGTCGTCGGTCAGGGTGGTGAGGTCTCCGACGTGGATTCGGTGGGCGTCGAGGTAGAAACCGAGCGACTCGGTCAGCCCGTCGCGCAGGGCCAGGGAGGCGGCGCCTTCGGCCGGGTCGGCGAAGCGCATCAGCTCGGTGAGGTGCAGTGCGCCGTGGGTGGCGCGTACATCGCGCAGCACTCCTCCCGCGCCGACGGCGGACAGCTGCTGGTCGTCGCCGACCAGGCGCACCGACCCGCCGCGCGCGGTGACGAACTCGATCAGGCGGTCCAGCGAGAGGGTGTCGGCCATGCCTGCCTCGTCCACGACGACCAGGCTCGCCGGGCCGATGCGCCGCGCCCAGCCGGGCAGGTGCTCTGGGTCGTGGTCCAGGTGCCACAGGAGCTTGGCCATGGTGTCGGTGCGGGCGGCGATGGCTTCGCCCAGGACCGTCGCGGCAGTGGCGGACGGCGCCAGACCGACGACGTCTCCACCGCCGGCCGTCCACGCGGTGGCCAGGGCGCGCATGGCGGTCGTCTTGCCCGCTCCGGCCGGCGCGATTGCGAGCTGAACCCGAGCGCCGGAGGTGGCCATCTCGGTGACCAGCGACGCCTGCCCGGCGTTGAGCGGCAGGCCGTCCGCAGCCGACTGAGTGAGCGCCTGCCCGACGGCGGCGGCGGTGGCGCGGGTGCCGTCGTGCTGGCCGGCGTGGGCGACGATGCGCGCCTCGGCCGCGAGCAGGTCGGGGGAGGTGAACAGGGTAGATCCGGCGATCGTGTACACGCTCGAGCCGTCGCTGCGGCGCAACTCGGTGGGGGTCTCGATGTCCCGCTCGGAGCGGGTGAGTGGCACCGACCTGCGGGTCAGGACTTCGTCGACCAGCAGCCCGACGACTCGTTCGACGTCGCGCGTGCGCACGGCGACGCCGCGGACCCTGCGCTGGGCTTCGGCCTCGACGTGCCACCGCTGCCAGTAGGAGCGGTTCGCCTGGAGCGTGTTCTGGATGACGGCGGCGGTCTCGCGCACCCACGCCGCGTCGACCCGCCGGGTCGGGGCCTCGGCCGGGCGCAGGACCCGGCGCAGCATCGCCTGCACCCCACGCTCGCCGCCCAGGACACCCCGCGCCTGGGCCGCCCAGGTGGCGCGCTGCTCGGCGAGGCTGCGCGGTTCGGGCTTGCCTTGCCGGGTCTCCAGGGTTGCCTGCTGGGCCAGCTGCACGGACTCCACGGGTGTGGGCGGGCGACCGTGGGTGGCCTGGAAGGTGCTGGCCAGCTCGGCGCGGCGGACCTCGATGCTGGCTCGTCGGGTGGACCATCGGGAAGCCAGCGCGGGGTCGACGCCGACGATCTCGCGGACCGGGCGCTTGCGTGGGTCGTCGCCTGGGCGGACCTCGAACCGCAGGCCGAGGGTGTCGGTGAGGTGCCGCTCGAGCGCGGTGTTGTACGTCTCGGATGCCGCGACGGTGGCAGCGAAGATCAGCCGCCCATCGATGGCCAGCCATCGACCCATGTCGCGGGTCTGGACCTTGTTCGCGACCGCGACGTGGGTGTGCAGGTCGGGGTCACCGGCGCGGCTGTCACGGTGAGTGAAGGCGGTCGCGACCAGCCCGCGGCTCTCGACCTGCCGGACACCGTTGGTGCCCTCGCGGGTGAACAGCGCCGTGTTCTCGAGAAACGCCAGAGCGTCCTTGACCGCAGTCTGGTGGGCCCGCTCGATCGCGGCCGCGATCGGTCGGTCGGCGATCGCCCACAGCGTGCTCACGCTCTTGACCGGGGAGAACGTCAGGTCGTACCCGGCCACGGCGTTGGTGCGCGGGCGGGAGTGCTTGGCGATCGTGGCCGCGAGCTCACGGGCGTCGGCGGGCTCGCGGCCGTGCTCCTCGCGGAACAGCTCGGCCGCAACCTGGGTTCGGATGCGAGCCCGGTCGGCCAGCGGCACCGGGTCGGCGGAGCGCCGCCCGTTGCTGGCGTTGAGGGCGGCAATCTCCTTCGCCACTCGGATGCGGAAGGCCGAGGTGTCGTTCGCGTAGACCCGGAACGGGGTGCCCAACCAGGTGGCGGTCTCCTGCTCGCGCTCGCTGAGCCCGGTTTCGGCGGCGGCGGCGCGCAGCTGCTCGGCCAGCGGATGCTTTCCTGCACCGAACAGGTTGCGCAGCTGCTCGGCGGTGACCTCGTCGCCCTCGTCCAGCCCGTCGATTCCGACGAGGCCAGACCCGATCCACGTGCCCGGGGCCTCGCCCCTGGCCGCGTAGTAGGACGCCAGGCTTGTGTGGCCCTTCTCGGTCGCGTCGTGAACCGCGACCTGGCGAGTCAGGTAGTCGTACCCGCTCCCGGCCGTCAGCTTGTGGATCGACATCGTCACACCTCCCGAAGGCAACTGAAGTGGCCCTGGCGATCGGTGGAGGAGGCGTCGAATTCCGGCAATGCAAGAGGTGTGTGGGGCAGTGCTTTGGGGTTTTCGGGTCGTGTCGGAGCGGTGCTGTGGTCGGTCGTCGTCGTGGAGGGGGACGACGTCGGCATTGCGCGGGCTACGTGGTGAGCGCGTGAGGGCTCGGGTCGGCCTTCGGAGGTGAGGTCAAACGAGAAGGGGAGTTGCGATGGTGGATCAGACGGCGAGGCAGCGGGCACGGCGCACGGCGCTGGATGCGCAGGCGCGGATGCGAGCGCGGCGGGCGGAGCAGGAGCGGCGGCGCGACGCACTGGGGGTCGAGGTCATCACGGCGCTGGCCGAGCGCGACGCGGTGGTCTCGGTGTGCGAGGCGCGCGCCGGGGCGGCGCTGGTCAAGCTGACCGAGCGGGAAGGACTGAACCTGACCGAGGCGGTCGAGTGGTGCGGCGGCGCGGAACTGCTGACCGTGCGCGAGGCAGCGCGGCTTCGGCAGCTGTCGCAGCCGGCGGCCGTCATAGCGCCAGTGCGGGGGACTCGGACGACGAGCGCGGACGCGACCACCGAGGGTGCTCGGGACGCTGGGGCGGGCGACGGTGGTTCGGGTGGCGACCGTGCGGCTCGGTGAGGCCGGATCGGCGGCGCTCGCGGCCGGGTGCGCGTCACCTGAGGTCGTCGCGCGGTACCGGGCGAAGTTGGTTCAGGTCGACGGCAGCGGGTGCCAGTGGTGGACCGGCGCGGTGAGCGGACGAGGGCACGGCCGGTTCTGGCTCGCGCGGGGGCGGGTGCTCGTGGCGCACCGGTTCGCGTTCGCGCTGGCGAACGGTGTGGCGGCGCTGGCGGCGGCCGAGGTGCTCGGGCACCGGTGCGACAACCCGTTGTGCCAGCGGGTGGGGCCGGGGCACGTGGTTACGTCGTCGTATGTGGAGAACCGGCGGGAGTGGGCGGCGCGACGAGACGTGACCGGCTCGCCGCTGGGTGACGTGCGCGGGTCTCGTCGTCGGGCGCGCGAACTGCGGGACCTAGCCCGCACCGATCCGGCGTTGGTGGCGGCCGACCTGGTGCGGCTGCGGCGGGTGTTCGGTGAGCAGCCGTCGCTGTGGTGACGCGCGACCGCGCCCGGCACCGGGGAAGTGTGCCGGGCGCGGTCGGGGTCGATCAGGCCGGGGAAAGTGCGGCCCAGGCGCGGGCCTTGAGTCGGGCGGGCTCCTCGGTGGTCAGCAGCCGCACCGCGCGTGCGGCGGCGGGGTCGAGCCGGGCGCGCACCGGGGCGAAGTGGTCGACGTACTCGGCCACTGCTTGGTAGGCGCCCCACGCCGTGCCATGGATGCCGGTCTGGGTGTCGGCGTCGTGCCACAGGTGGGCCAGGGTCTGCTGGCGCTGGGTGTGGGTGTGTCGCACGCGGGTGGGCGCGTCGGCGGCCGGGGCGGGGAACAGGTCAGCGACCAGGTCGAAGAACTGCGAGTCCGTGGTCGTGGTGTTGATCAACCGTTCGGCCTCGGCCTGGAAGGCCTCGACGTACGCGAACGTCAGACCGAGCGAGTCGCGGGCCGCCTGAACGGCGGCCTTGGCATTGCGGGTGTGGCGGATCGACCAGGACGACACGTGGTCGCGCAGAGCCGCGCTCTGGGTATTCGCGCACACGACGCGGACCGGGGTCACCAGGACGCGGAAGGCGCTGGTGCCGTCGTGGCTGTTGAGGGCGGCGATGTTGAGGTCGACGCGGTCGGTGCCACCGATGCTCAGGTGCTGCGGCAAGCGCATGGTGACGAAGACCTGACGGCCGCCGCGCAGCGATCCGGCGGTGTCGAAGACCGCGCCAGACGCGTCGGCCAGGGTGTTGAGGAACTCCGCGTGCTTCTCGTTCTGCAGCGGGGTGTACCCGGCGCCGACGACGCCGAGCGCTTCGGGGGCGCCGGTGAACGGGTTGGTCCGCACGGTGGCGAAGCCGGGCACGTCCAGGGTGGTCACGCCATCGGCGCCGACCTCGGAGGCGGTCAGCGGGACCTTGCGCACCTGCCACCCGCCCAGGTGCCCGAGGGTCATCGCGTCCTCGGCGGTGAATGCCTCGCCGGCGACGGTGGTGCCGAGGCGGTGCCACGGGTCGGTGCGGGCGAACAGGGCGGCGGCCTGGCGGCCGTGGGTCTCGATCTCGTGGGCCATGACGGGTGTCCCTTCCTGGGTGGTTGACCTGACAAGATCAATCTATTTGATCTATTCGACTGGCGGGAGTTGTCCACCGGGGCAACTCCCGCCAGTCGTGATCCGTGGGGCTGTGGACTAGCCGGCCGCGACGTCGTGGTCCGGCTCGTTGGCGTCGTCGGCCTCGTCGTTCTCGGCGGGACCTGTCAGCAACTGCTCGACGTCGCTGGCGGGGTAGCCCCAGCTGATGAACGCGGCCATGATCGCGGCGTCGTACGCGCCGGGGTTGCGCCAGGTGGGCACGCCGCTGCGCGCCTCCCATGCGGCCAGGACGGCGGCGAGGGTGCGCATCGTCGCGGCGGCGGGCGTGCTGGCCTGGTCCAGGACGCGGGCTGCGACCTGGGCGCCGAACTGGTAGCCGCCGCCGTCGGCGGGGCGCAGGCCGAGCAGGTCACCGAGCAGATCGTGCCCGTTGCTCAGAGCGTGCGTCAGGCTGTACTGCCGCTCGAGCACGGCGCGGGCGATGAGGATCTCGGCACCCTTGGGGACCTGGCGACGGGCCAGGAGCGAGGCCAGCCACTGGCGGCGCACGACCTCGGCGGAGCGCCACGCGGCGTTGTTGGCCAGCACCCGGCGCCGCTCGGCGGACTCGGCCTCGCGGCGGGCCTGCTCGGCCTGCTCCCGGGCGGCGCGCTCGTCGTCGCTGTCGGCGGCGGGCAGGGCATCGCGTGGGGGTGCGCCGTCCCAGTAGTGATGCAGCCCGGCGCCTGTCGGGTCGGTGCATACCCACACCGGCACATAGGCCTTGCGGAGCTCGGTCGAGTCCTGATCGTCGTCGTCCCCCTCGTCGTCGGGGCTGGCGTCCTCGGGGTCGTCGTGCCGCCACTCGACGGTGACGACGACGGCCGCGCCGGGCGTGCTTGCCCACGCCTCGGCAGGGACCGCCTGGCCGTCCTGGTCGCGCAGATCCTCGAAAGCCAGCCGCCGGAAGCCCGAGGGCATGTCGGCGGGGTCGAGGACCGGCAGCCCGTCGGCGCGCAAGCGCTCGACCTCGGCGCGCAGTGCGGTGCGCTCGGTGCGCTCGTCGCGCAGTCGCTGGGCGATGTGCACTAGCCGGGGCCGCTCCCACTGGCTCTCCCACGCGCTCTCCAGAGCCGCGACGGCGTCGGGGTCGTCCTCGAACTCGGCGAAGATCGCGGCCTGCTCCAGGGTCATGTCGTGGGTGTCCATCCGTTCCTTGCTGGCCTGGTGCTCGGCGACGCTCAACGCGTTGTCCACGACCAGGCGGGGCAAGGATGTGCGCTTGACGATCTGCGCGACCGACACACCCAGCAGCGCGAGCTGCTCGACACCGTCGCGAGCCTCGCGCTCGTGCATGTCGGCGCGGTGAAGGTTCTCCACCAACTGATCGGTGATGCGGTCTGCCTCCTCCGGGGTCGCGACGACCCGGACCGGCACAGTGCCAGACGGGGTGCCCACCAGCGCGGCGACCAGCGCCCGTCGCTGCCCGCGCAGGACACGCAGGCCACCCTGCTCGTCGACGTGCGCATCGATCGCGACGATCACGCCGCGCGCCCGGACCGAGGCGGCGAAGTCCTTCGCGTCAGGCCGGGTGTCCTTGCGCACGTTCGTCCCTATCCGCAGGTCGCCCGGCGTGACCTCGTACACGCGACCGACCTCGTAGACCGGCGCTTCTGCAGTGGTGCTCATCGCTGCTCCTCGGTATCGAATAGATCAAACTGACATGCCCTATGCTTCCGAAATGAGTCGTTCCGTGGTGTCGCTCAGCCGTCGTTGTGGACGGACTTGGCTGTGCGCGGCCGCTGTGGACAGAGGAGGCCCCGGCCGCTCCTTCCGGCGCTCGGTCGTCGCGACCAACCGTCAATGCAGCTGGGTGTTAGCCCTGGTCGTGAGCTGATGAGCGAATCTCGAGTAGCGACCGGGGCGTGGTGGGACCCGCAGATGTGGGCGCGTGCCCGAGCGGCCTACGTGTACGACCTCGACCATCACGCCAACGCGCCCGCCGGATTCATCCAGTGGCTGCACTGGGTTCTGGAGGCCCACGTGGCGCGCGGCACTCAGGGACGCGCAGCGCTCGCCGTCCCACCGCGGGCCGTCATCACCGCGACCGCCGGCCTCAACCGGCACCACTCGCTGCGCGCGTCGACGCGGGCCGCGATGGAACAGGCCATCATCGACGACCGCCAGGCAGGTCGAATGCTGAGCCGGTCATCGTGGATCCACGAGGCCATCGCCGTTGCGGTCTCGGACGCCGAAAAGCGCGCCGGCGGCACCCTCGCTCCCGTGCCAGACGGTCAGCGACTGCCGAACCAGCCGGCCAAACCGTCCTGCTGAACTAGTCGATCAAGCCGCGTCCTGGGCTGCCGCTGGGCCTACTCGACGGCAAACCGTCGGCAAGTGGTCCAAACTGGTTGGGTGCGGACGAAGGATCTGGTGCTTGGCACAAGCTACGCGTGGAGTGAGGCACCACGGGATTCAAAGGCAGCTCTCTCCAAGGTCGTGTTCGTTGGTCCTGCCCGTGCGGGCAAGGTGAAGGTGCGCAGGGTTGTCGGCGACCTCGCTGGGCTCGAGGAGTGGGTGACTTCTCGGAGCGTCTTGTGTCGTTGGTCCGAGAGGGTGCGGTTTGAACGCGATCGAGACCGGCAGGACGCGCTTGATGCACTTGCGCGTTCAGAGCTGGATCGCGTTGTCGAGGATGCGATAAGTGCCGTCTTCGAGGCCACGGGGGACGAGACAGGGTTCCAGCGAACGTGGATCGTCAACCCCGAACGTGCACAGCGATTATGGATTCGGGCTGGGTTGACGGACGTTCCAATGAACGAACCGCAGGCTTTTTTGGACCGCTTCGGTGCCGCGCATCTCTCGCACCTCAGTGCGCTCAAGTTCGCTCGCGCATTCGCCGCAGCCGAGCCTGAGCCAGTCATGCACTACATCGAGGAGGCAGAAGATAAACTTCGCGCGGAGGGGTACCTTCCCGGGCACCGCTCGTCCCACTCCATTCTGCGGGAGCTTCGCCCAGGGCACGCGCTCGTTCGACAGTGGGCGGGGGCGGGGGAGGTCGGGTTGTTGCGGGATCAGATCCAGCGCCTTCAGAAGATCATCTTGCGCGCAATCGCCGAACTTCGCGCAGCAGGTAAGACTGGGCTGGCGAACAGTTTGGAGCGGGAACTGCGGGGACGTTAGTACCTGCCAACGTTGCTCTTCTGCGCGCAGAGAGCACTCAGTCGGCTCGGACGGTCCCAAGGACTCGTCGGTCGGCGAGGACGGCCGACCCGTCAGGTCGCTGGGCTACCCGGCCACCATTAGGGGCGCCATGATGGTGGAGCCCGGGGATCCCGAATTAGGCACAGTGGCGGATTGGCGAAACCTGGCGACAGCAGGGCATCCGACTGGACGCCTCAAGTATGGCGGCCGCGCCATGTTCAGGACACTGTGCGGGGAGCTCGGGCAGGCTGATAGGTCCGGATTGCTGTGGCTTTGGGTCGGTCACGTCACGGCTTGGATCCAGATTTTCGACCATACGCAGAAACGGGCGGGATACTTGAGGGCATGGACACTCTGAAGGTGCAGCTCGGCCCGCTCGACATCGACTTTCGCGGCACAACCGTCAACGTCACTCCGCACATGCTCGATGCCCTTGACCGGATACGGGCGGCACTAATCACCGTCGCCCAGCTCCGCGCGACGACCTCTTACAAGGGGCTCGCCGCGGCCACCGGTGGGGCCTACTCGGTTCGCGGCTTCGGTAAAGCCCTGGACGCCATCACCATCGACTGTCGCGACCGCAATGAACCGTCACTGGCCTCGCTCGTTGTGCATTCCGGCGGAGACAAGGAAGTCGGCGACGGCTTCAGGGGGAACGCGAAAGGGGAACGGGATCTCTGCTACGCCCAATGGGCCCTGTAGCGGCGACCGGGCAGGCCCTTTTGGAGCAGTGCCACTTGCCGCGACGGAGGAGCAGGGCCGCGCTTTGTCGGCGGACTTGAACAGCATTGGGCCGGTGCAGTCGAGCGCGCACACCGCCGAGCGGTTGGCCGCGACCTCGCGGGTCGACCAGCGGTGGGCACCCTAGGTGACGGTCGCGCGGGTGACCCCGCGACTCCTGGCCGAGCAGCAGGGTCGTCGGCCAAGCAGATAATCCGATCGGTGCGATCGGTCTGCCGCGCTGATCGTCGTCGCGGTGCTGGTCGGCTGCTTGATCATCGTCAGTGCGTGACGATTCCCAATGCCGGTCGCCGCGTGCCGGATGGGAGCAGTGTTCGGAGTCGCGTCCTCGTGTCGTCGGTTCTTGGGCAGGTGTGCAGGAACGCGACGAGGTCGTCACCGAAGCCAACACGCGCTACTCCTTCGTCGCCGACTCTCACGAGCAGTTGATGCCACCGGCGCTCCCACACCGGAAGCCCGTAGCTGAGCGTTCCGATCGCGGCGATCGCGACCGCGAGATCTACTCGCCCAGCCTGGACGGCCTGCACGACAGCCACGGCCACCACGACAACTCGCAGCCGCCACGAGGCCTGCGTCAACGGCAACCTGTGCAGCGAACCGCAGATGCCGTGGATCGCCGCGCGCGTCGCTCGCCATGGCGCCGACGCACAACCGATGAGCAGATCCGCGCGTGTTGCCCCCTCGCGGACCAGTACGGCTGAGTGCGCGACCACGGCGGCTGCCTGATGGCTCGGTAGGTCGCCGCGAACGACGGCCTCGATCAGTCCCGTGGACACGATGATGGTGCGTCGACCGGAACCCATGGCTCCGATCGCCCGAGATCGCTTCACGCGGACGTCCACCAGCGGCGGACCCAGCCCGGCCCGGCACAACTGGGTCAGCACCGCCGCCAGGTCGTGGCGTTCAGACGGCCGCAGCCGACGCGCGCCCAGAACGATCGCAGCTGCCGGCCCCTCCCACGCGCGGTGGCCGGCCGCCGCGACGACCCCGGCCAGCACCAGTGCCGCGCCCGCGGCAATCGGCCCAGGTGCGGCTGCGAGCGTGAGTGCAACCACGACAACGCTGACCACTACCCCTGGCCCGACCGCCAGGGTCTTCACCACCCACACCGGCATCGCCGCCACCTCCATTCGCACGAGAGCGAAACGACGCCAGTCGATCCAGCTGACCACCACACGTCGTCGGCCGGCCTTCGGCCTGTGAATGAACTGTCCACCGCGCCACCGACATGACCGCGCTATCCACAACCAACTGCCGTTGCCCCCGCACGGGCGGCCGATCGTGGCCCCATGGGAGAAGGCCCCAGAGGAAGGGAGCGGGACGATGAACGAGTTCAATGCCGTCAACCCGACGGCCACGTGGATGCAGATCATCGCGATCCTGACGGCCGCAGCCGACAGCCCACAGACGACGGCTGCCGGCAGGCCGGACCTGCACTCCCTGGCCCTGGGCGCACAGATCGTCGCGTCGAGGGCCGTGGCGTTGCTGCCCATTGACTCCGACGGCGACCTCGAGGACATCGTCCTGGAGGTCGCTGGTTCGTCCGCTGTGCGGGAGCTCATCCGGGCGGCGGGACACGCCGCTCGTCGGTACCCGGTCGACGAGTTCCCTACCGGTGCCGCCGCAGTGATCTCCGAGCTAGACGACTTGGTCGCCGAATCCGAGGCTGCATCGTGACGGCGGCGATGGGCCCGTCGTCTGCCACTGCGCCGCCGGTGCCGCCCGATGAGCGGACGGTAGGAGATCTGCTGCAGGACGCCGACTTCGCCGCACGTGAGCTCTTGTGGGAGGCGCCGCCACATACGGCCAAGGCCAGAGCGCGTTCGTGGGGCGAGGTTGTTGAGGCGGCGGCCGGATTGTGGGCGTCGATCCCAGATCGGACCGGCGACCCGAGCATGGGGCGGATTCATAAGATCGCGCTCGGGATGCACCGCACCCAGCTGCGGACCGGTTGGCCGGGTGTCGGTGCGGGCGACCCGCTCCTGGAGCGGGTTGTGGAGAATCTCTGGCTGGCAGCTGAGTTGGTCACCGCCCGCCGACACCCCACTGCGCCGCTCAGCGAACCGGGGCACCTGGACTCCGAGGCTGCCCGAACGCGGATCATGCACGTGGTCTACGTCGCCTCGCACGGTGTCGGCCAGTCGCTCGATCACTACAACCGCGACCTGCGCCGCGTGCTTGACGCGAAGCAACGCGTCGAGCAGGGGCACTCGGCAGACCAGTCGCACGACCTCCTGGTGCGGGTGGGCACCGCCGAACAGTTGGCGGCGTCCTATCTGGCGGGCCGCTGGCCCGCCGCGCTGACCGGGCAGCACCTCGACCCCGTCGAGCCGGCCCGCCTCGAACGTGCCATCGCACGCTGGGACGTCCAAGCTCGTCGGACGTTGGCGGCATCGCCGACTGCAACGGACATCCTGTTCACGGTCAAGGTCGAACGAGACCTGACCGTGACCGGCGGAAGGATCTTCGCCGCCGCCGCTCACCTCGGTGCCATCGATGCCGACCAGCACGCGAACCGTCTGCAGCCGGCGCTCGGCTCGCTCGACGACGCCTGGGCGCAGCTGGGTGTCGACCTCCAGCAGATCGCCGGACGTGCCCGGAGAGTCGACCCCGACCTCCTGCACGCTGGCGCCGAGCTTCGCGCGTCTCTGCGGGAGATCACCGCAGACCTCGGAGGCCATGCCGGACCAGAGACGATGGCGCGACGCGTGGACCTGGGCGCGGCGAGCCTGGAGGTGCAGCGAGGGATGGTCGCCGCGGTCGACTTCGGTTACGTACTGCGTGAGGCGGTCACCGATCCGGAGTTCTTCGCCCCGGCCCGTGGCGTGGCTGCTGCCTGCACGGTTCTGTTCGTCCGGTCCGACGATGCGGCCTGGGTCGAGATGGGGGACCTGTATGCCAACCGTTCGATACCCATCCCCGAAGCCCTTCGCGACTCGCTGGCCGAGCGCAGCGCCGACGTCGTGGCTGCGGCGGTGAAGGTCGATTCGGCCAGCACGTTCCTGGGCGCGAACCGTGACCTCAGCCCAGCCGGCCCACGGCTGAACGGGCGCGAGCATGCGGAGCGCGCGATCGGTGTGCCGCCGGGCCCGGGCCCGGCCTATGGCTGCGAGCGGTGACAGACCGGTGACGAGACGATCGAGAGGACACGCCATGCGAAGCAAAGACCCGGTTGGCGAAGCGATCGCTGCTTTGACCGAGGCGGCACTGGGTACCCGGACCACCGGCGCGGGTAGCCCGCACGAACATCGCGAGCGAGTCGACTTCGGAGAGATCGCCTGTCACGTCCTGACTGCTGTGGCGGCCAACGTCGGCGGCGTGGAGAGGCTGCTCTCCGGTCGTCCCGGGTCGTGGGAGGCGGACTACGTCCGGCAGATCGTCCTGAGCACAGCCGGCGACTCCGCTGAGGATTTGCTGCGTTGGCGCACCCAGTTCGGCGCGTTGGCGTCCGAACTGGGGACGGAGCGGAGGTCCACCCCCGGCGTCGTCGAGGACCACGTCGGCCGCACTCGCGCTGAGAGCTCGCGCTCCACAGTTCGTGATGTCGAGGGCGGGAGCGGCGAAATCGTGGGACCGCCAATGTGACCGACCATGCGTTGTGACCTCCCGACGGCTGCGTCGCGCCTTCGGAGATCAAGACAGCACAACGAGGATCAGGGAGGGAAGCTGTGGGCACTCGCGACTCAAACGTGATGGCAGGCCGTCCGGAGCACGACCGCGCAACGATCGAGGCTGCGCGTGACCATGTTGAAGTCGCCAACCCAGACCCGCTGCTCGACCGAGTGCAGCTGGCCGTGTACCTCGGCATCTCGGAGCGGCGGGCCCGCACGCTGATCGAGGAACGGCGTATCGAGGTCGTCGCGATCGGCCGCCTCCTACGCGTGCGTCGGTCGACGGCCGATCGGTTGATCGAGGCGTGCACAACGCCGGCCCAGCGTCCAGTCCGTACGGACTCCTTCGGGCGGGAGACGTGGCTACGAATCCTCACCTGACTGATCCTCGCGGGCAACGAGCTCGTCCAACGCGGTGGCGACCCGGCGGTCGCTGTCCTGGACCTGGTGAAGATAGCGAATGGCCGCCGTCGTCGTAGAGTGACCGGCGCGAGCCTGCAGGTCCTTGATCCCGGCGCCAGCGGCGGCCGCGAGGCTCTGCCCGGTGTGGCGCAGGTCGTGCCAATGAAGATCCTCGCGGCCCGCGGCCGAACGCGCCCGGGCCCATTGCTTGCCGACTCGGCTCGGGTACACGATGCCACCGGTCGAGGTGGTGAAGATCAGCGACCTGGGCGCCTTCGCCGTGAACTGCTCCAGGTGCTCCTCCAGAGCCGTCGCCGCGATCTTGGGCACGACGACGGTACGCAGCGAGGCCGAGGCCTTGACCTGGCCGAAGTCGTCGTCGGACGTCTCGAGCTCGACGGAGCGCTCGATCCGTAGCGTGTGCCTCTGGGGGTCCCAGTCGGAGCGACGCAACGCGAACAGCTCACCGCTGCGGATCGAGGTCATTGCTGCGACCCAGACAGCGGCTCGGTATCGGGCCGTCATGGCGCCCGCAGCCACCCGGAGCTCGGGGATGCTGGCGGGTCTGCGCTCAAGCGTCGCCACCGAACCTGCCCCCTCGATCGCTGCAGGGTTCTCCTTGATCAGTCCGTCGCGTCGGGCACGTGCGAGCACAGCGTGCAGCAGACGGTAGGCCTGCGCGGCCTCCGTGGCGCCGGCAGTCGGCGGGATGTCTGGGGCCAGGGCTTTGCGACCTCCGGCGGCTTCCCACTTGCTCAAGACAGTTGTCGGGATGCGTCCAGTCGCGGCCACGGCGATGCCTGCGCCTTGGGCCCAGGCGCGGACCGCCTTGTTGACGGCTTTCGGGTGCTTCGCCGTTCGTTCGAGGCGCTGCACGGCGCGTCGGCGGGACTCCGCCGTCACCGCCGCATGCCACAGTCGGATGTCCTGGGTCGTCAGCGAGCTCAGCGATCGCATGCCTAGACCAATCGCGTGGCGGCTGCCGCCGACGGTGAGGAAGTGGGTGGTGTCAATCCACTCCGCGAGCAGGCGCTCGTTGAGGGCAAGGGAGCGCTCGCGGTACCCGTTCGTGGCGACGAAGGTGGCCGCGTACTGACCGAGGAGCTCGCTGCCTCGGTTGGGGTCCACCCAGGTTCCGGTGGCGATCGAGCCGTGCTCGATCGCCAGGGCGTCCTCCGCGGCGCGCTTGGTGGCAAAGGTGCCGATCGACCGGGTCTTGCCGCCGCTGTCGGGGATGGGTACGCGGACCATCCAGCGGCCCGACGCCTCCTGGCGGATGGAGCCGAACAGGCGGCGTCCCTTCCGGTTCGGCACAGTTACCCCCAGCGCCTAATGGAGCGTAATGGAGCAAAGCGATGCCACAGAGCCTACCGGGAGATGGCCTATTCGTGCCAGAAATCTCTCTGACCTGCACGTTCAGTCTGGAGCGGGTGACGGGAATCGAACCCGCGCTATCAGCTTGGGAAGCTGAAGTTCTGCCACTGAACTACACCCGCGCGAAACCCACCAAGGCAGGTGCGCGGCACCGAGCATACCCAACCGCGCCAGGTGCGCGGACCCGATCCCGCTCCCATGGCCCCGCCGCGGCGCGCAGACCCACGGTTCCCGGGCGCTACCGTGTCCAGGTGCTGCTCTCCGACCGTGACATTCGTGCCGAGCTCGACTCCGGGCGCGTCGTGCTCGACCCCTACGAGCCGGCGATGATCCAGCCGTCCAGCATCGACATCCGCCTGGACCGGCTGTTCCGGCTGTTCGACAACCACAAGTACGCGGTGATCGACCCGTCGCTGGACCAGCCCGACCTGACCCGCCTGGTCGAGGTCGAGAAGGGGGAGCCGCTGATCCTGCACCCCGGCGAGTTCATCCTGGGCTCGACGTACGAGGCCGTGACGCTGCCGAACGACATCGCCGCGCGCCTCGAGGGGAAGTCCTCGCTCGGGCGGCTGGGGCTGCTCACCCACTCCACGGCGGGGTTCATCGACCCGGGCTTCACCGGCCACGTCACGCTGGAGCTGTCCAACATGGCGACGCTGCCGATCGCGCTGTGGCCGGGGATGAAGATCGGCCAGCTGTGCTTCTTCCGGCTGTCGTCGGCGGCGGAGTTCCCGTACGGGTCCACCCACTCCGGCTCGCGCTACCAGGGCCAGCGCGGCCCGACGGCGTCCCGCTCCTGGCAGAACTTCCACAGCACCGAGGTGTAGCCGAGATGGCGAACCAGCCGGAGCTGCCGCCGTTCCCGTCCGCCGACCCGGCGACCGCGAGCTGTCACCTGCTCGCCCTGCCCGAGGGCGTGGGGGCCGACGAGGTCGAGGCGCTCGCCGTCAGCCGGTTCCTCGCGGCGGGCTGGGACGCGGCGGCCGCCGCCGGGCGCGCGCACTCCGGTGGCCGGCGGCCCCGCGGGGTCGCCGCACCCCGGGTGCTGCGGCTCTCGCGCCACTCGCGCCTGGTCGGCCCGTACGCGTTCGGTCCCGCCGACGCCGCCCGGTTCGGGCTGCCGACGTCGGCCGTCACCGCCTTCGTGGTGGAGGCTCCGCACGAGCGGGGCGACCCGCCCTACCCGGGCGGGGACCGCGACGGGCTCGGTCGCGCGTTCAGCGACGGGATGCCCGTGCGCGACGAGGAGCGGGTCGCCCACTGGCTCGTGGCCGCGGCGCGGCGCCTGGGCGGGTCGGTGCGGATCGCCGGCAGCGGCGTCGTGCTGACCCCGCCGGCCGAGGCGGTCATCGACCTCACGGTCTACTCGGACGTCTGGCTCGAGCCCACCGCCGCGCTGGCCGTGATGAAGCGGGTGATGCCGCGCGCGCGGCTCGCGATGGACCCCGTGCCGTGGGCCGGTCCGCCGCCCGGCACCGGCACGCGTGAGGTGCCCGGCGCCGCGGGGCTCAGCGATGCGCTGCGCAAGAACCTGCACGCGGAAGCCGACGCGTACGACGTCGCCGCGCTCTCGGCCCCCGACGAGCTCACCGGGTACGGCGTCGAGGCCGAGATGGGGATCGACGGCCTGCTGGTGCTCGAGGCGGCGGGGGAGGACGTCGTCCCGCTGGTGCTCAGCGCGCTGCCCTGGGCCGCGAACGGCGCGATCGCGTACCGCGTGCGGTGGCAGGCGCCCGACTTCCAGGAGCTCGAGCTCGAACGGCCCTCGCTCGCGCACCGGGTCGCTCGGGGCCGGGCCCTGCCGCTCGTCAGTGCGCTCACGCGCGAGGTGCACCACGCCGTCGGCGGTGAGGTCGTCGACGCCGCCGAGTTCCTGGTGGACCCCGCCGACCTCTAGCCCCGACGTCAGACCGGCGGGCGGACCCGCTCGAGGAGCAGCTGGGCGACGTCGACCACGCGCGGGGCAGGTGCGCCGTCGGCCCCGGCCGGCAGACCCGCGACGCCGTCGCCGAGCATCACCGTGCAGAACGGGCAGGCGGTGACGATCGTGCCGGCGCCGGTGGCGACCGCCTCCTCGGCGCGGGCGGCGTTGATCCGGGTGCCGGTCTTCTCCTCCATCCACATCCGCGCGCCGCCGGCGCCGCAGCAGAAGGAGCGCTCCGAGTTGCGTGGCATCTCGGTGAGCTCGACGCCCGGCAGCGCGCCGAGCAGATCGCGCGGCGGCGCGTAGATCTTGTTGTGCCGGCCGAGGTAGCAGGGGTCGTGATAGGTGACGGTCTGCCCGGGCGATGTGCCGGTGCCGGCCCCGGCGAGGGTCATCACCTGCGCGACGTCGGCTGCCTCGAACGGGACGGGGGTGAGGCGGTCCTCGGCGACCAGGCGGTTGAGCAGCTCGGTGTGGTGGATGACCTCGTACCGGCCGCCGAGCTGGGGGTACTCCCGCGAGAGGGTGTTGAAGCAGTGCGCGCAGGTCACGACGATCGACTGCGCGCCGACCTCGTCGAGCGTCTCGATGTTGCCCGCCGCGAGGGTCTGGAACAGCAGCTCGTTGCCCGCGCGCCGGGCCGGGTCGCCCGTGCAGGACTCGCCGTCGCCGAGCACCGCGAAGCTCACCCCGGCGGTGAACAGCAGCTCGGCCACCGCGCGGGAGGTCTTCTTCGCGCGCTCCTCGTACGCACCGGCGCAGCCGACCCAGAACAGGTAGTCCAGGCCGCGCGCGTCCTCGACGTCGCGCCCGATCACCGGCACGTCGAATGGCAGCCCCTTGGCCCAGTCGAGCCGCGCCTTGGGCGCCATGCCCCACGGGTTGCCCTTGCGCTCGAGCTTGGTGAACATGCCGCCGAGCTCGGACGGGAACGCCGACTCCATCAGCACCTCGTAGCGCCGCATGTCCACGATCGCGTCCACGTGCTCGATGTCGACCGGGCACTGCTCGACGCACGCGCCGCAGGTCGTGCACGCCCACAGCACCTCGGGGTCGATCACGTTGTCGATCAGGCGCATCGCGTGCGGGTCGATGCCCGACGGCGTCGCGGGGGCGCCGGGTGCGCCCGCACCCGCGGCCTGCAGGTACGGCGCGGTCGCGAACGCGTGGTCGCGCAGCGCGAGCGTCAGCAGCTTCGGCGACAGCGGCTTGGCGGTGTTCCAGGCGGGGCACTGGTCCTGGCAACGGCCGCACTCGGTGCAGGTGGCGAAGTCGAGGAGCCCCTTCCAGGTGAAGTCCTCGATCGCACCGACGCCGAGGCGCACGTCGTCGGGCAGGTCCTCCAGCGAGGTGAGGTCGAGCGGCCTGCCGTCCGCGCCGCGCATCGGCTGCAGGGCGCCGAGGGCGGGGGCGCCGTCGGTCTCGCGGCGGGCGTAGATGTTGACCACGGCGAGGAACCGGTGCCATGCGACGCCCATCGAGGGCTGCAGGCCGACCACCACGAACCAGGACATCGACACGAGGATCTTCACCGTCGAGACGACGATGACCACCACCTCGAGGGTGCCGCGATCCACCGCCACCCACGACGCGCCGAACCACGCGGTCAGCGGGAAGTGCCACGCGGACGCGAGGTGCGCGGTGTCGGGCAGCTGCGCGGCCAGGGCGTACTCGAGGCCGCGCAGCGTCAGTGCGCAGAGCACGACGGCGAGCACGGTCGCCTCGACGAAGTACGCCTGCCCCTGGTTCGAGCCGAAGAACCGTGACGAGCGGCCGGGCCGGCGCAGGCGGGTCACCTGGCGGATCACGATGAGCATGAGGATGCCGAGCAGCGAGGCCCAGCCGATCGCCTCGATGGCCCACTCGAGCGGGATGAAGTGGCCGATCAGCGGCAGCGAGTACGTGGGCCGGGCCACCTGCCCGTACCCGGTGACCAGGGTGAGGAACAGCACCGGGAACGACACCATCACGACCCAGTGCGCCACCTTGATGTCGGGCCGGTTCGCGAACCGCTCGTGCCCGAGCACCTCGCGCGCCAGGACCCCCAGGCGGGTGCCGATCGGCCGGGCGCGCTCCGGTGCGGGCCGGCCGATCCGCACGGTCCGGACGATCTCGCGCAGCCCGCGCGCGAAGATCGCGACGCCGACCACCGAACCGATGACGACGAGGCTGATCGCGACCGCACGCAGGATGTCCACGCGGACACGGTAGTGCCGCAGGGGGCCGCCAACGAAGGACGCCCACGCCTGGCCGGCTTGTTACCCTCTACCCACACCCAGTTCGGCCCACGCCCGGGGAATCCGCCCGGCGCGTCTGTTCGGCTCTGCCCGACCGACTGCTCGACTGACTGCCCGACCGACCAACCGCCCACCACGAGGACGGAGTGGACGTGCTGCTGCTGATCGTTGCCCACTTCGCGATGGCGCTGGCCGCGCCGGTGCTCGTGTCGTGGTGGGGCCGGCGCGCGTACCTCGTCCTGGCCGCGGCGCCGGCCTCGGCGATGGTGTGGGCGCTGGCGCACACGGGTGCGGTGATGCGCGGCGACGGGCCGGTCGAGCTCGTCGAGTGGGTCCCGGGCCTGCAGCTCAGTCTCGCGTTCCGGCTCGACACGCTGTCGTGGCTGATGGTCGTGCTGGTCGGCGGCATCGGCGCGCTGGTGCTGGTGTACTCCTCGGCGTACTTCTCGGCGACGGCCGGCGGGCTCGGCCGGTTCGGCGCGGTGCTGGTCGCCTTCGCGGGCACGATGCTCGGCCTGGTCGTGGCCGACAACCTCCTGCTGCTGTACACGTTCTGGGAGCTGACGACCGTCTTCTCCTACCTGCTCATCGGGCACTACGCGGACCGCAAGGCGAGCCGGCGCGCGGCGATGCAGGCGATCATCATCACGACCGCCGGCGGGCTGGCGATGCTCGTCGGGCTGATCCTGATCGGCGCCGACGCGGGCACCTACCGGCTCTCCGAGATCATCGCGAACCCCCCGCACGGCCCCGCCATCCCGGTGGCGGCGGCCCTGATCCTGTTGGGTGCGGCGACCAAGTCGGCGCTCATCCCGGTGCACTTCTGGCTGCCCGCCGCCATGGCCGCCCCCACCCCGGTGAGCGCCTACCTGCACGCCGCAGCCATGGTGAAGGCCGGGGTCTACCTCGTGGCCCGGTTCGCGCCGGCGTACGCGGAGCTGACCGTCTGGCAGGTGATGATCACCGTGCTCGGCTGCGGGACGTTGCTGCTCGGCGGGTACCGCGCCCTGCGCCAGCACGACCTCAAGCTGATCCTCGCGTTCGGGACGGTCAGCCAGCTCGGCCTCATCGTGCTGCTCGTGGGCCTGGGCACGAAGGCGGCGGCGCTCGCGGGCCTGGCGATGATCGGCGCGCACGCGATGTTCAAGGCGGCCCTGTTCCTCGCCGTCGGCGTGATCGACACCGCCACCGGGACCCGCGACCTGCGCCGCCTGTCCGGCGTCGGGCGGGCGCTGCCGGCCACGGCGCTCGCGGCCGGACTGGCGACGGCGTCGATGATCGGGCTGCCGCCGTTCGCGGGGTACGTCGCCAAGGAGGCCGCCCTCGAGGCGCTCCAGCACGACGTCGGCGGCTGGGTCGGCTGGGTGGTCCTCGGCGCCGTCGTCGTCGGGTCGGGGTTCACCGTCGCGTACGGCCTGCGGCTGTACTGGGGGGCGTTCGCGACCAAGCGCTCGGTCACCCACCCCGCGACGCCTGCGGGCGAGCCGGAACCGACGGGACCGGGCGTGCCGCCCGCCATCACGCGGCCCTCCTGGCTGCTGGTGTGGCCCTCGCTCGTGCTCGGGATCCTCGGGCTCGCCGCCGCCCTGCTGCCCGGGCTCGGCGAGGACCTGCTCTCGCCGTACGCCGACACCTACCCGGTCGGCGAGCCGTCGCACCTGACCCTGTGGGCCGGGTTCACCCCGACCCTCGCGCTGACCGCGGTGATCCTCGGCGGCGGCGCGCTGCTGTTCTGGGCCCGCCGACCGGTCGAGAGGTTCCAGGACACGCTACGGACCGGACCGGAGGCGGACCTCGTCTACCGCCGGTTCATGCGCCGGCTCGACGACTTCTCGGCCGACATCACCGCCGTCACCCAGCGCGGTTCGCTACCGGTCTACCTCGCCGGCATCCTCATCGTGTTCGTCGCGCTGGGCGGGACCGCGCTGGTCACCGGCACGTCGCTGCCGACGTCGGTGCGCGCCTGGGACTCGCCGGGACAGCTCATCGCGGCCGGCGTCATCGTCGTCGCGGCCATCCTCACCGTGCGCGCCCGACGGCGGCTCAAGGCCGTCGTGCTGCTCGGCATCTCCGGGTACGGCATCGCCGTGCTGTACCTGCTGCACGGCGCGCCGGACCTGGCGCTCACCCAGGTGCTCGTGGAGACCATCACCGTGGTCGTGTTCGTCCTGGTGCTGCGGCGGCTGCCGGCGTACTTCTCCGACCGGCCGCTCCCCGCCAGCCGGTGGCTCCGGCTCGCGCTCGCGCTCGCGGTCGGGATCACGGTCGCGGGCCTCACGCTGGTCGCCCCCGGGGCACGCATCCACCTGCCGCAGTCGCTCGACTTCGCCGAGGAGGCGTACTCGTTCGGCGGCGGCGAGAACATCGTCAACGTCGTCCTGGTCGACATCCGCGCGTGGGACACCATGGGCGAGATCGCGGTGCTGCTGGTGGCCGCGACCGGCGTCGCGTCGCTGATCTTCCTGCAGCGCCGCAGCGGCGACATCCACCGGGTGAGCGACCTCGACGCCGACAGTGAGGGCGAGGGCGAGGGCGTCCGGGTCTGGGGCGGCGGCGACGACAACAAGATGGCCGCGCTGCGGCGCCGGGGCGTCGCGGCGCCGGCACCGGACGAGCAGCGCGCGATCACCGGCTCCCGCGCATGGCTGCGCGCCGAGCGCACCCTGGCCCCCCAGCGCAGGTCGGTCATCTTCGAGGTGGTCACCCGGCTGCTGTTCCCGACCCTGATCGTGTTCGCCGTCTACCTGCTGTTCGCCGGGCACAACGCCCCCGGCGGCGGGTTCGCGGCCGGGCTCGTCGTCGGCATCGCCCTGATCGTGCGGTACCTGGCCGGCGGACGGTACGAGCTGGGGGAGGCCGCCCCGGTGCACCCCGGGCTCTTGCTGGGCTCGGGGCTGTTCCTGTCGGCCGGCGTCGGCCTCCTCGCGCTGATCCTCGGCGGTGAGGCGCTGCAGAGCGTGATCATCGACCTGAAGATCCCGCTGATCGGCACCCTTCATGTGGTCACGTCGCTGTTCTTCGACCTCGGGGTGTTCCTCGTCGTCGTCGGCCTCGTGCTCGACGTGCTCCGGAGCCTCGGCGCCGAGATCGACCGGCAGGGCGAGGCGACCGGCGCCGACGACCTCGCGTCGACCCCCGGCGGCAACCGCGCCGGCAACCCGGCCGAAGGAGCCACCCGATGAGCCCGGACGTCAGCCCGGACATGAGCCCGAACCTCGTGCTCGTCGTGGTGATCGCGGTGCTGGTCACGACCGGCGTCTACCTGCTGCTCGAACGCAGCCTGAGCCGCGTGCTGATCGGGATCATCCTGCTCGGCAACGGGATCAACCTCAGCTTCCTGGTCGCCGGCGGCGCCGCGGGCGGTGCGCCGATCGTGGGCACCACGCCGGAGGGTGAGATGAGCGACCCGCTGCCCCAGGCCATGGTGCTGACCGCGATCGTCATCACCCTCGGGATGACGGCGTTCCTGCTCGCCCTGGCATACCGGTCGTGGCAGCTGCACCGGCACGACGAGGTGCAGGACGACGTCGAGGACCGGCGCATCGCGCGGATCGCCGCGCGCGACGAGCCGATCTTCGAGGACGCGGACGCCGACATGGCCAAGCTCGACCTCGAACGGGACGCCGCGGAGGCCCGGGACGAGATCGGACTGTCGGGCGCCGCGACGACCCCGTCGGAGGGACCGCGATGAGCGACCTCACCTGGCTGGTGCCGCTGCCGGTGATGCTCCCGCTGACCGGCGCGGGGCTCGCGCTCGCGCTGTGGCGGCACGCGTCGGCGCAGCGCGTGATCACGCTCGTGGTGCTGTCGCTGAGCCTGGTCGCGTCGGTCGGGCTGCTGTTCGCCCAGTCCGGCTCGGGGCCGCTGATCGTCGACGTCGGCGGCTGGTCGGCGCCGGTCGGGATCAACCTCGTCGCCGACCGCCTCAGCTCGCTCATGCTCGCGATCTCGGCGCTGGTCGTGCTGTGCGTGCTCGTCTACTCCCTCGCCCAGGGTGTGGCCGACGGCGACGAGGAGACACCGGTCGCGATCTATCACCCGTCGTACCTCGTGCTGGCGGCGGGGATCGCCATCGCGTTCCTGTCCGGCGACCTGTTCAACCTCTACGTCGGCTTCGAGGTGCTGCTCGCGGCCAGCTACGTGCTGATCACGCTGACGGGAACCGCCGAGCGCATCCGGTCGGGCACGATCTACATCGTCGTGGCGCTGCTGAGCTCGGTGATCTTCCTGTTCGCGATCGGCCTGGCCTACTCGGCCACGGGCACGGTGAACATGGCGCAGCTCGCGCAGCGGCTGCCTGAGATCGACCCGGGCATCTCGCTCGCGCTGCAGCTGCTGCTGCTGCTCGCATTCGGCATCAAGGCGGCGATCTTCCCACTCTCGGCCTGGCTGCCGGACTCCTACCCGACGGCGCCGGCGCCGGTCACGGCGGTGTTCGCCGGGTTGCTGACCAAGGTCGGCGTGTACGCGATCATCCGGATCCAGACGCTGCTGTTCCCCGGCGGTCGCGCCGACGACCTGCTGATGTGGGCGGCGCTGGCGACCATGCTGGTCGGCATCCTCGGCGCGGTCGCCCAGAACGACATCAAGCGACTGCTGTCGTTCACGCTGGTCAGCCACATCGGGTTCATGATCTTCGGCATCTCGCTGTCGAGCGAGGCCGGGATGGCCGCGGCGATCTTCTACGTGGTGCACCACATCACGGTGCAGACCACCTTGTTCCTCGTGGCGGGCCTCATCGAGCGCCGTGGGGGCACCACGTCCCTCGACCACCTCGGCGGGCTGGCGAAGATCGCGCCGCTGCTGGCGGTGCTGTTCTTCGTGCCCGCGATGAACCTCGCCGGCATCCCGCCGTTCTCGGGCTTCCTCGGCAAGGTCGGGCTGCTCGAGGCGGGCGTCGCCGCCGGGACGCCGATGACCTACGCCCTCGTGGCCGGCGGCGTGGTGACCTCCCTGCTGACCTTGTACGCGCTGGTCAAGGCCTGGAACAAGGCGTTCTGGCAGACGGCGCCCGCCCCCGTGGAGCCGGTGCACCTGCCCCGCGGCATGGTCGGCTCCGCGGCCGTGCTCGTCGTGTTCGGCATCGGCCTCACGGTCGTGGCCGGCCCGCTCTACGCGTACACCGAACGCGCCGCGCACGACCTGGACGACCGCGACGGCTACATCACCGCCGTCCTGCCCGACGGCGGCCGTGGCTCGGGGATCTCGGACCGCGTGGCCCGCGAGGCGGCCGAGGCGCGCGAGGCCGCGGACGAGGCCGTCGACGAGGCCGAGGCGGTGACCCCGTGAGCCTGCACCCGCGCCGCCGGGCGGTGGCCGTCCAGTGGCCGACGATGCTGTGGCTGACCATCGTCTGGGTCCTGCTGTGGGGCGACCTGCGGCTGGGCAACGTGCTCGCGGGGCTGGCCATCGCGTTCGCGGTGACCGTCCTGCTGCCGTTGCCGGCGGTCGCCTCCGGTGGCCGGCTGCGACCCTTCGGGCTGATCCGGCTGGTGGCGCACTTCGCGCGCGACCTCGTCGTGGCGAGCGTGCAGGTCGGCGTGCAGGCATTCCGGCCGGGACCACCGGTGAGCGCGGTGATCGGGGTGCGCCTGCGCAGCTCGTCGGACCTCTACCTCACCCTGACCGCCGAGCTGTGCTCGCTCGTGCCGGGCTCGATCGTCGTCGAGGCGCACCGGTTGACCCGCACGCTGTACCTGCACGTGCTCGACGTCGACACCGCCGGCGGCATCGAGGCGGCGCGGCAGTCGGTGCTCGACCAGGAGGAGCGGGTGCTGCGCGCGATCGCGTCCGACGCCCAGCTCGCCGCCGCCGGCCTCGGCCCGGTGCCGGCCGCGAACCGGAAGAGAGGGGTGACCACATGATCGCCGTCGCCATCGTGTGCACGATCCTGCTGACCGGGGCGCTCGTGGGTGCCGTGTACCGCGCCGAACGCGGCCCGAGCATCCTCGACCGCACGATCGCGCTCGACGTCGTGACCACGACGTTGGTGGCGTTCGTCGGGCTCGAGGCGGCGTACAACCGGCGCGCCGACACCATCCCGGTGCTGGTCGTGCTCTCGCTCGTGGGCTTCGTCGGCTCGGTCACGATCGCGCGGTTCGCCTCGCGGGAGGCGGCGGGTGAGGGCAAGGTGCGCACCCGCGAGGAGATCGCCCTCGAAGAGGCGCAGCGGGCCGAGGCCGACCGGGCCGCGAACCTCGGCAGCGACGACGCCGAGCACCACGGCGGGTTCGCCCCCGGGGAGGTGCGCTGATGAGCTGGACCACGGTGGCCGACGTCGTCGCGGCGATCTGCCTGCTCGGCGGCTCGCTGCTCGCCTTCGCCGCGGGGGTGGGGCTCGTGCGCTTCCCGGACCTGCTCGCGCGGATGCACTCCGCCACCAAGCCGCAGGTGCTGGGCCTGATCCTGGTGCTGATCGGGCTCGCGCTGCGGCTGCGCAACGGGCCGGCGGTGTGGATGCTCGTGCTGGTGGTGGCCTTCCAGCTGCTGACCTCGCCGGTGGCCTCGCACATGGTGGGCCGCGCGGGCTACCGGACCGGGAAGGTGCGCAGCGAGCTGCTCGTGGTCGACGAGCTGACGGCCGACCAGAACGCGGCCGAGAGCGAGGCCGATGCGCGGGACGCCGCGCCGGGCCTCTAGCCGCGCCGGGCCTCTAGTCGATCGCGCGCCGCGCGCCACGGACCGCCAGGACCCGGACGAGCGCCATCGCCGCGCCGGTGATCACGGCGGCCGCGGCGATCTCCCCGAGACCGGCGCTGGTGTCGTCGTCGGGGGGCGGTCGATGGCCGCTCATGGCCGTCCAGACGAACGAGACGGCCTTCTGCACGGCCATCGCGCCGACGAGAGCGACCGCCGTGCCGATGAGCTTGGACTTGGTGGACTGGTCGAGCTTGGCCACGAGACCTCCTGAGATCGGCGAGGCCATCACGCTATCGGTGAGTGGCCGCTTCCACGTGCTTCTGCCACACGCCGTAGACCCCGACGGGGACGAAGCCGAGCGCGATGTTGATCGCGAGCATGTGCGCGTTCTCCTCAGCGTTCCACGTGTGCAGCCGTCGGGCGTGCGGTCGCAGCGTCGCGAGATGCTCGAGGTTGACCGCCTTGATGAGCAGCCCGAGCCGGCGTCCGCGGTGCTCGCGCAGCACGAGGGTGTCCTGCTGGAACACGATCTCGGGTGACTGCCGCGGGAACTCGACCATCGTGAAGCCGGCCAGCGTGCCCGTCGGGACGTGCTCGACCACCGTGACCAGGCTGCCGCGGCCGGCCTCGGCGGTGGCGGCCTCGGCGACGCGGACCCGCTGCTCGTCCCACGGGTCCTCGGCGGTCTCGAGCCCGGCGGACGGCGCGTCCGTGCTCATGCGGGTCTCCAGCCGCGCGTAGTCGTCGACCCACCGGTCCGGGCAGCGGTCCTGCCAGGTCAGGGTGCGGTAGTCCGGTCCCGCGTGGGCAGCGGCGGACCGGTGCAGCTCGGCGAGCCGCTCGGGTGCGACCGGCAGCGGCAGCAGGCTGTAGCGCTCGGCCTGCTCGAGGGTGAAGCCGAACCGCTCGGCGAGCGTGGCGCCCGGGTCGGTGCGCGAGATCCGGCCGCTGCCGGTCGGCGCCACGAGGGCGTCCGGGTCGCCGGCCGCCGGCTCGCGGGTGTGCTCGCTCGACAGGACCACGACGCTGCGGCCCGCCGCCCGGGCGCTGGCCAGCGTCGCGGTCAGCAGCGCGTCGTCGACCCCGTGGCCCTCGTGCTCCGGGTGCACCAGGAGATCGACCTCGAGGAGGTGGGAGTTGCCGTGCTGAGGCAGCCGGACCAGGGCGGCCCCGACCACGTCGCGAGGGCGATCGGGCGAGACGGCGACGAGGTGGGCCCTGCGCGTGTAGTGCTCGTCGCGCATCTTGGCGAGACTCGCGGCGGCCGGGTAGGCGAGGTCGTCGTGCCCCCACACCGCCTCGTTGACCAGCCGATCGAGGTCGGTCATGGCGTGCAACGCCCAGGCGTCGTCGTCCTCGAGCGAGTCGGGGACCGGGACGGGATGGACCTGCCAGGCGGGATTCACCCGGTCAGGATGCCTCGGGCACCCCGTGCCGGTCACGCGATTTCCGCGCGGAGTCGTCTTACGCTGGCGATGCGATGGCGAGGGGGCCCGCACGGGGCGTCGGCTCACCCGGGCGTCGGCTACGCAGGCGTCGGCTCACAGGAGGGCAACCGATGAGTGACACGGACCCGCGGGTGACGCCGGTCGCTGACGGCGTCGACCTCCCGCCCGACGCCCCGCCCGACGCCCCGCCCGACCTCCCGCCCGACCTCCCGCCCGACGCCCCGCCGGACGCCCCGCCGGACGCCCCAGCCGAGGTCCCCGCCGCACCCCCGGCCCGGCTGCGAGACCTGTTCGCCTACCTCGGCGAGCACCGGCCGGTGCTCAGCGTCGTGGTGGTCATCTCGCTGGTCGCCGCCGCCCTGAGCCTCGCGCAGCCGCTCGCCGTGAACCGGGTGATCACCGCCGTCGGCGCGGGCGAGCCCTACGGCCCCGCGGTGGCTGTCCTGATCGGGCTGCTCGTCGGCGCCGGACTCCTCGGAGCCGTGCAGCAGTTCCTGCTGGAGCGCACCGCGGAGGGCGTCGTCCTCAGTGCCCGCCGCAAGCTGATCCGGCACCTCCTGCGGCTGCCCGTGCGCGAGTTCGACACCCGGCGCACCGGCGACATGGTGTCCCGGGTCGGGTCGGACACGACACTGCTCCGTGCGGTGCTGACCGGCGGGCTCGTCGACGCGCTCGGGGGCGCTCTGGTCTTCGTCGGGTCGCTGGTCGCCATGGCCCTGATCGATCCGGCGCTCCTCGGCCTGACCGTGGCGGTGATCGGCCTCGCCGTGGTGAGCGTCGTGGTGGCGAGCGCGCGGATCCAGACCCTCACGCGCGCGTCGCAGGAGGCGGTCGGTCGGGTCGCGGCCGGCGTCGAACGGGCCCTGACGGCCATTCGCACGGTGCGGGCCACCGGGGCCACCGAGCGGGAGAGCGACCGGCTCGAGGCCGACGCCGAGTCGGCGTACAGCTTCGGAGTCGCGATCGCCCGGGTCGGCGCGATCCTGTGGCCCGTGAGCGGGCTGGCCATCCAGGGCGCGTTCCTCGCGGTGCTGGGCGTCGGCGGGTACCGGGTCGCCGCGGGCACGCTGTCCGTGGCCGACCTGATCACCTTCATCCTGTTCCTGTTCATGATGCTGATGCCGCTCGGGCAGGCGTTCAGTGCGATCAGCACGGTCCGCAGCGCGCTCGGCTCGCTCGCCCGGATCCAGGAGATCCTCGACCTGCCGACCGAGGATGAGGACACCCAGGACGAAGCCGACGCCGCCGACGACGCCCACGCCCACGCCCACGCCGACGCCCACGACGCCGCCGTCGTCGTCCCCTCGCTCGACCGGCTCACCGAGCCCGACCGGCTCACCGACGACGACCCGGTGCTCTCGTTCGAGGGGGTCTCGTTCCGGTACCGCAGCGTCGTCCGGGCCTCCGGCCGGGACCGCAACGCCGACGTCATCCTCGACGACGTCACGTTCGCGGTTCCGCGGGGGTCCACGACGGCGATCGTCGGCCCGTCGGGCGCGGGAAAGTCGACCCTGCTCGCCCTGGTCGAGCGGTTCTACGAACCCGATGCGGGCACGATCAGGTTCGAGGGCGCGGACATCCGCGCGCGGGACCGAGCCGCGCTGCGCGCCCGGATCGGCTACGTCGAGCAGGACGCGCCCGTGCTGGCGGGCACGATCCGCGACAACCTCGTGCTCGCCGCCCCCGACACCACGGACGAGGAGTGCCGGCGCGTGCTGGCGTCGGTGAACCTGCTCGCCCGGGTCGACCAGCACCCCGACGGCCTGGACGCCGTGGTGGGGGACGGCGGCGCGGGCCTGTCCGGCGGGGAGCGCCAGCGCCTCGGGATCGCCCGGGCGCTGATCGGCAACGCCCCGCTCCTGCTCCTGGACGAACCGACGTCGAGCCTGGACGGCCGGAACGAACAGGCGATGAAAGCCGCCATCGCGTCCGCCGCCGTCGGGCGCACCGTGGTGATCGTCGCGCACCGGCTGGCCACCGTCGCGAGTGCGGACCAGATCGTCGTGCTCGACGCCGGCCGCGTCGTCGCGATCGGCACCCACAGCGAGCTCCTGGTCGCCAGCGCGCTCTATCACGAGCTCGCCCGGCACCAGCTGCTCGTCTGAGGCACGACGCTCGTCTGAGCGCGACGCGGCTCGGGCGGCACTCTGAGGCACTCGCGTGATCGTCACCTGCGGTGCGTCACGAAGCTGCACGCCAGTCATCCGTCGTCCACCTCGATGGCCGAGACTCCGAGCGTGATCAGACTCCGAGCGTGATCACGACGACCACTGAGGTGCACTCGACGATCGATGACTCACAGGGGACTGACATGACGGCTCTCGATGAGCAGCTCTTCGCGGACGCCTTCAGCGAGCTGGTCGCACGCGCGTCGTCGGAACCGTTCGTCAGCCTGGCCGCGATCGGACAAGATCACCCCGGTCCCACCTGACGCTTCGGGTCGGGCATGAGCCGTTCGCCTCCCGTGTCGCTCAGAGGCGACGGCACCAAGGTCACCGTTGGCGAGCACGGGTGGATCGAGGTCGCACGGCGGCCTGGGCAGGGGGAATGCCCCGCCTCTCGACGTAGTTGAGCCTGACAGACTCAAGTCTGGCGTCACGAATTTGCGCCGCGAGGCCAACCGTTGCAGACTTGAGCCCAGCAGGCTCAAGAGCCCCGGCAAGTCGTCGCGGGCACCAGCACGCAGTGGAGGAAATGACCATGGCACGAGCGGTCGGAATCGACCTCGGCACCACGAACTCTGTGGTTTCTGTCCTTGAGGGTGGCGAGCCCACCGTGATCGCGAACGCCGAGGGAGCTCGTACGACCCCCTCGGTCGTCGCGTTCTCGAAGACCGGTGAGGTGCTTGTCGGCGAGGTCGCCAAGCGCCAGGCGGTCACGAACGTCGACCGCACGATCAGCTCGGTCAAGCGCCACATGGGCTCCGACTGGTCCGTCGCCATCGACGACAAGCAGTACTCCGCGCAGGAGATCTCGGCCCGCATCCTGGGCAAGCTCAAGCGCGACGCCGAGGAGTACCTGGGCGAGCCCGTCACCGACGCGGTCGTCACGGTGCCGGCGTACTACAACGACGCTCAGCGCCAGGCCACGAAGGATGCCGGCCAGATCGCCGGCCTCAACGTGCTCCGGATCGTCAACGAGCCCACCGCGGCCGCGCTGGCCTACGGCCTGGACAAGGGCAAGGAGGACGAGCTCATCCTCGTCTTCGACCTCGGTGGCGGCACGTTCGACGTCTCCCTGCTCGAGGTGGGCAAGGACGAGGACGACTTCTCGACCATCCAGGTCCGCTCGACCTCGGGCGACAACCGCCTCGGCGGCGACGACTGGGACAACCGGATCGTCGAGTACTTGATCAAGCAGGTCAAGAACGCGACCGGCGTCGACCTGTCGAAGGACAAGATCGCCCTCCAGCGTCTGCGTGAGGCGTCCGAGCAGGCCAAGAAGGAGCTCTCGTCCGCGACGAGCACCAACGTGTCGATGCAGTACCTGTCGATGAGCGAGAACGGCCCGATCCACCTGGACGAGAAGCTCACCCGCGCGCAGTTCGAGCAGATGACCGCTGACCTGCTCGAGCGCACCAAGGCGCCGTTCAACTCCGTCATCCGCGACGCGGGCGTCAAGGTCGGCGACATCGACCACATCGTCATGGTCGGTGGCTCGACCCGGATGCCGGCCGTCGCCGACGTCGTGCGTGAGCTCACGGGCGGCAAGGAGCCCAACAAGGGCGTCAACCCGGACGAGGTCGTCGCCGTCGGCGCCGCGCTGCAGGCCGGCGTCATCAAGGGTGAGCGCAAGGACGTGCTGCTCATCGACGTCACGCCCCTGAGCCTCGGCATCGAGACCAAGGGCGGGGTGATGACCAAGCTCATCGAGCGCAACACGGCCATCCCGACCAAGCGGAGCGAGATCTTCTCCACGGCGGACGACAACCAGCCGTCGGTGCTGATCCAGGTGTTCCAGGGTGAGCGCGAGTTCGCCCGGGACAACAAGCCGCTCGGGACGTTCGAGCTGACCGGCATCGCGCCGGCGCCGCGCGGTGTCCCGCAGATCGAGGTCACGTTCGACATCGACGCGAACGGCATCGTGCACGTCTCGGCGAAGGACCGTGGCACGAACAAGGAGCAGTCGATGACGATCACCGGCGGCTCCGCGCTGCCGAAGGACGAGATCGACCGCATGGTCAAGGAGGCCGAGGCGCACGCCGCCGAGGACAAGGAGCGCCGTGAGGAAGCCGACGCGCGCAACTCCGCCGAGCAGCTCGTCTACTCGACCGACAAGCTCCTGGTGGAGAACGCCGAGAAGCTGCCCGAGGACGTGACGACCGAGGTCAAGGCCGCCGTCGCCGAGCTGCGCACGGCGCTCGAGGGCACCGACGTCGCCGAGGTCAAGGCGAAGCAGGCCATCCTCGTGACCGTCAGCCAGAAGATCGGCGAGGCCCTGTACGCCGCGAGCTCGGCCGCCCCGGCCGACGGCGCCGCCCCGGCCGACGACGAGACGCCGTCGGCCAGTGCGGACGACGACATCGTCGACGCCGAGATCGTGGACGACGAGGACGCGTCGAAGTGACCGAGCACCCCGCTGTGAACCCCGGTGGGGAAGACGAGTTCGACCCCGAGACCGGTGCGGCGAACGAGCCCGCCCCGGTCTCGGGCGACAGTTCGTCGGGCGAGTTCGACGTGGATCCGCTCGAGGGGCTCGACTTCGAGCCCGCCGGCGCGGATGCCGAGCTGATCGGTGCCGTCGCGCTCGCCGAGGAACGGTTGTCGGACCTTCAGCGCGTGCAGGCGGAGTACGTCAACTACCGTCGGCGCGTCGAGCGGGACCGGAGCGTCGCGCGGGACCAGGCCGTCAGCCAGGTCCTCGAGGCCCTGATCCCGGCGCTCGACGACATCGACCTGGCGCGCCAGCACGGTGAGCTCGAGGGGACGCCGTTCGCGGCGATCGCCGAGAAGCTCGAGGCGACGCTCACCCGGTTCGGGTGGGAGCGGTATGGCGCGATCGGTGAGGTGTTCGACCCGCAGGTGCACGAGGCGCTCATGCACCAGCACTCGGACGACGTGACCGAACCGACCGTGTCGCTCGTGATGCAGCCCGGTCACCGGGTCGCCGGCCGGGTCGTGCGAGCTGCCCGGGTCGCCGTCGCGGATCCGGACGCCTGACAGGTCGACAAGGCACGGCCGTGCGTTCGCGTCCCGCTGGGAGAAGTCCCACGGGGCGCGAACGCGCGTGTATCGAGAACCACGTCATCGAGAACCATGGGCGAGAGATTGAGGCACGATGACCGGCCAGGACTGGTTGGAGAAGGACTTCTACTCCGTGCTCGGCGTGTCGAAGACCGCTGACGACACCGAGATCAAGAAGTCCTTCCGCAAGCTCGCTCGCAAGCTGCACCCGGACCACAACCCCGGTGACGCGAAGGCCGAGGCGAAGTTCAAGGAGGTCGGCGAGGCCTACGCGGTGCTGTCCGACCCCAAGCAGCGGCAGCAGTACGACCAGCTGCGCGCGATGGCGGGCGGGCCGCGGTTCTCCGCCGGTTCGGGCCGAGGCGGCGGCTCGAGCGCCGGGTTCGAGGACATGTTCGGCGGGATGTTCGGTGGCGGTGGCGGGGGCCGGGCCGGCGGACCGCAGGCGCGGTACAGCCAGCAGGGCGGCGGCGCCGGTTTCGAGGACCTCCTCGGCGGGCTGTTCGGCGGTGGCGCCGCCGGTGGTGGCGGCGGCGGGTTCCGTGCGCCCCGCCCGGGGGTCGACCTCGCGGCGTCCACCACGCTGCCGTTCCGGCAGGCGGTCGAGGGTTCGACGGTGACCCTCGGGGTCGACGGACGCAACGTCACCGCGCGGATCCCGGCCGGGGTGCGCGACGGGCAGAAGATCCGGCTCCGCGGTCGCGGCCGCGCCGGCGAGCCCGGTGGAGCCGCCGGCGACCTCGTCGTGACCGTGAAGGTCAGCCCGCACCCGGTGTTCACCCTCGACGCGAACAACCTGCGGCTGAACCTGCCGGTGACCTTCGACGAGGCGGCGCTCGGCGCGACCGTGACGGTCCCGACGTTCGACGGCGACACGGTCCGGCTCCGCGTGCCCGAGGGCACGCCGTCGGGCCGGGTGCTGCGCGTGCGCGGCAAGGGCATCACGACGGTCAAGGGCACGGGCGACCTGCTGGTGACCGTCCAGGTCGTGGTGCCGCAGAAGCTGACCGGCGCTGCGCGGGACGCGGTCGAGGCCTTCGCCGCTGCGACGGCGGGCGACGACCCGCGAGCCGACCTGGCGGCCCGCGCGGTGGAGTGACGAGTGGATCGACCGGCAGTGGATCGACCGGCACGAAGTACGACGCAACGGCGCACGGCAGAGCGGGCGGAGGTGGAGATGGTTCCCGAGGACGCACAGGTCTTCGTGATCTCGGTCGCGGCCGAGCTCGCCGGCCTGCACCCGCAGACCCTGCGGCAGTACGACCGGCTCGGCCTGGTGTCGCCCGGCCGGGCCCGCGGTCGGGGTCGCCGCTACTCGCTGCGCGACATCGCGAGCCTGCGTGAGGTGCAGCGGCTCTCCCACGAGGAGGGCATCAATCTCGCCGGCATCAAGCGGATCCTCGCGCTGGAGTCCGAGGTCCACCGGTTGCGCAACCAGGTGGAGATCCTGCGCGCGCTCGCGGAGCCCGGTCACCGGGTCTTCACGGCCGGCCCCGGAGGTGAGGTCGTCGCCGTGCCCCGGGGCCGCCGCCCCGCCCGCACGACGGCGCCCGGGACTCTCGTCCTGTGGCGGCCGACCCCGCGCTGACGGACTGCGCCCCGCGCTGACGGACTGCGCCCCGCGCTGACCTGCGCGGACAGGTGACCGATGCCGGTCCTTCGCTGCGATCCACCCACGGTGTCAGGCGGATGTCACCGTCGCCTCAGCGGAGCCCGCCAGGCTCGGCGGTATGACAACACACCACGACCTGGTGATCGAGGCCGAGGGCCTGACCAAGAGCTTCGGCACGACCAAGGCGCTGCAAGGCGTCGACCTGTCCGTCGCCCGCGGCACCGTGCTGGGCGTCCTCGGCCCGAACGGCGCTGGCAAGACGACCGCCGTCCGTATCCTCGCCACCCTGCTCACCGCCGACGGCGGGCACGCCCGCGTCGCGGGGCACGACGTCGCTCACGACGCCCAGCGGGTGCGGCAGTCCATCGGCCTGACCGGCCAGTACGCGTCCGTCGACGAAGACCTCACCGGGCGGCAGAACATCGTGATGATCGGTCGCCTGCTGGACCTGCGCGCCCCGGCGGCCCGGCAGCGCGCCGCGGAGCTGCTCGAGTGGTTCGATCTGACGGATGCGGCGGACCGGCCCGCGAAGACCTACTCGGGCGGGATGCGACGCCGGCTCGACCTGGCGTCGAGCCTGGTCGGTCGCCCCGAGGTGATCTTCCTCGACGAGCCGACCACGGGCCTCGACCCGTCCAAGCGCGAGGACATGTGGAACGTGATCCGCTCGCTCGTCGCGGACGGTTCCACGGTGCTGCTCACCACCCAGTACCTCGACGAGGCTGACGCGCTCGCCGACGAGATCACCGTGATCGACCACGGCCGCGTCATCGCGCACGACACCCCCGAAGGGCTCAAACGCATCGTCGGCGGCCAGACCCTCGAGGTTCGCCCCTCCGACGTCACCCGCCTGGCCGAGACCGCGACGATCCTCGCGGCGGTGTCCGCCGCCGGCGCGCCGGAGGAGTCCCGCAAGGGCCTGCTGTCCGTCCCCGTGTCCGACGGCGATGCCCTGTCGGCCACGGTCGCGCGTCTCGCGTCCGCCGGCATCGCCGTCACCGAAATGTCCCTGCACCTGCCGAGCCTGGACGAGGTCTTCTTCACCCTGACGGGTCGAACCTCGTCCGACACCACCGAGGAAGTGGCCTGATGACCACCAATACCGCTGCCACGAATCCCGCCGCCGACCTCACCGCCGACCCCGCCGCCAGTCCTCCCTCGGTCGGGCCGCTGCGTCAGGGCGACGCGTCGGGCAGCGGCGTCGTTGTCGCAGTCCCCGTCGCTGCTGCCAAGCCCCGGCCCCTTCCCCTGCTGCGCCACTCGCTCACGCTCGCCAAGCGGAGCCTGATCAAGACCTGGCGCACCCCCGAGGCGCTGATCGACGTCACGCTGCAGCCGGTGATCTTCCTGGTGATCTTCGTGTACATCTTCGGCGGTGCGGTCGCGGGCTCGACCGGCGACTACCTCCAGTTCCTGCTGCCCGGCATCCTCGCCCAGACCATCGCGCAGGGCGCGATCGCGATCGGGGTGAATCTCAACACCGACCTCGAGAAGGGCATCTTCGACCGGTTCCGGTCCCTGCCGATCCCGCGGTCGGCACCACTCATCGGAGCGGTGCTCGGCGACGTCGTGCGCTACGTGCTCGTGACCATCTCCACGTTCGCGATCGGCTACGCCATGGGTTTCCGCATCCAGACGAACGTGGCCTCGGCCGTGGCCGGCTGCCTGCTCGCGGTGCTGTTCGCCCTCTCGCTCTCCTGGGTGTCCGTGTTCGTCGGGATGAAGGTGCGCACCTCGGGTGCCGTGCAGGGAATCATGTTCCTGCTGGTCATGCCGCTGAGCTTCGCCTCGAACGTCTTCGTCCCGACGGGCTCGCTCCCCGGCTGGATGCAGGGGTTCGTCAACGTCAACCCGCTGACTCACCTGGTCGCGTCGATGCGCGGGCTCTTCCTGGGCGAGCCGATCGGCAACCACGTCTGGTGGACGCTCGTATGGTGCGTGGGACTGGTGGCGGTGTTCCTCCCGCTCGCCATGCGCGCCTACCGCCGCAAGGTCTGATCCGGAGGCGGCGCCCGACAGGCTGTCAGCACTCCAGGGTCCTTGGGGCCCACGATGGGTCGCGCGCTTGGGGCTCACAGTGCGTCGCGAGAAGGGGACTCGGGATCAGAGCCGGGCGCGCGTCAGGCCGAGGCGCGCGTCAGGCCGGGGTGTGTGCGTGAGAACGGTGGGGTCGCGCGTCAGAACGGGGGTGGGGTGTCCCAGTCGAAGTCGCGGGTCAGTGGGGGTTCGTGCCCGGGCGGTGGGTCGGGTCGGTAGGGGTAGCTGTGCCCGGTGGGGGTGGTCCACGTGTACGAACCCGGCGTCTGGGGGTCGGTGGATAGGTGCCATCGGGCGTGGGTCTTGATCAGGTGGTCGCGCCTGCACAGGGGGCCGAGGTTGGCGGCGGAGGTGGCTCCGCCGGTGCCGTCGGGGTGGAACGGTTCGCGGTGGTCGAGGTCGCACCGGTCGGCGGCCACGGCGCAGATCATGGACAGGCAGTGGTGGTCGCGGGCGCGGATCATCGCGGCGAGGTCGGCGGGTGGGTGGTACCGGGTGGTGCCCACGTCCAAGACGGTGCCGGTGAGCGGGTCGGTGACCAGGCGCCGCCAGGTCCCGGCGGCGGCCAGTTGGCGGGCGGTCTGGGCGGTGATCGGCCCGTACCCGGCGAGCTGTCCGGGGTTCTCGTCCAGGCCGAGCAGGGTGGCCAGGGACACCGTGACGTCCACGTGCACCCCGCCGGCCAGGGTGAGCGGGTTCGGCGGGCTCGGCACGCTCGGCGCCGGTCCGGTGGGGGCCGGTCCAGTGGGCGCCACCCCGGCGAGGGCTGGTTCGGTGGCTGCGGGTGTGGTGGCGGAGGGGCCGAACGAGGCGCCGGGGCAGTGGGAGGACACCGCGTCGCCCGACCCGCCTGACCCGCCCGGGCCGTGCCGGTGGGCGCCGGTGCCGGTGCCGATCAGGGCGGCCGCGAACGCGTCGGCGCGGAGCTGGTCGGTGGTGCGCGGGTCGCCGGCGTGTGTGGCGTGGCGGGCGGTGGCGGTCAGGGCGGTGTCGATCGCGGCGGCGACCGCGGCGGGCAGCACGGCCCAGATCCCGGCCATCCCGTCGGCCAGGACCTTGGGTCGGCACACCCGGCGGTGGTCGACCGCGCGCACGGTGCGCTGCTCGGCGTCGGTGGGGTCGACCACGATCAACGCCTTGGCCAGGTCGGCGCGCAGCTGGGTGTGGGTGCGGCGTCCGGCGTGGGGCAGGACCCGGTCCTGGACGTCGGCGGCGACCTGGACCGCCACGTCGCCGAGCACGGCGGCCACGATGCGGGCCTTGCCCCAGTCGATCTGCCCGGCCTCCAGGGCGGTGGCGGTGGCCAGCAGCGGGCCGGCGAACAGGCGGGCGGTGTCCACCAGCTCGCGTCCGGCGGCCCGGGAGGTGCCCAGCGCGGCGGCGACCTCCTCCCCGGCCACGTTCGGTTGGGCCACTGTGATCGGCCAGGACGGGTTCATCGACGCCCGCCGCGACAGGACCTCGACCGCGACCAGCTGGCGGGCCCGGGCGTGGGACGCGTCCCGCTCCAGCCGGGCGATCAGCTCCACCAGGTCAAAGTCGTCCAACCGCTCCGCGGCCGTCTCGGCGTAGCTGGCGGGGACGTCCGGCTCGCCCAGCGCGGCATCGATCGCGGCCCACAGGGCCACCAGGTCCGCCGACGGCTCCACCCACCCAGCCGGCATCACCTGCGAGCCGGCCACGTCCGCGGTGCCAGCCCGGTCCCGCGGCCCGGGCCCGTGCGGGGTGCCGGGCGCGTCCTGGGTCGGCGCAGGCCGCTGACCAGCCACGTCGCTCTGCAGCCACCGGTGATCGAACATGTGTAGTGTGTCGCTTAGCGTGGATATGATGAGCGTGTGGAGATACCAAAATGCGGGGATAAGCGCCACACGGGCGCG
>NZ_SDWW01000022.1 GCF_004168625.1 Pengzhenrongella frigida | reverse complement strand
GCATCCTCGCCAAGCACGCGGACGACCTGCTGCCGACCGACATCCCGGCCAACGTCTACGAGCAGCTCAAGGCGTCCCAGGTCACCGACGTGCACCTCTTCGCGCGCCGCGGCCCGGCCCAGGTCAAGTTCTCCTCCCTCGAGCTGCGCGAGCTGGGCAAGGTGCCCGACGTCGATGTGGTCGTCTACCCCGAGGACTTCGAGTTCGACAAGGGCTCAATGGCGGCGATCCACTCCTCGAACCAGACCAAGCAGGTCGTCAAGACCCTCACGGACTGGACCCTGATCGAGCCCGACGAGCAGACGGCCTCGCACCGCATCCACCTGCACCTGCTGCACGCGCCGGTGGAGGTGCTCGGCGAGGACGGCCACGTGGTGGCCTTGCGCACCGAGCGCACCGCGCTCAACGGCGACGGGACGGCGTCGGGCACGGGCGAGTTCCACGACTGGCCGGTGCAGGCGGTCTACCGGGCGGTCGGGTACTTCGGCTCGCCGCTGGTCGACATCCCCTTCGACGACCTCCGGGGCGTGATCCCGAACCGCGAGGGCCGGGTGATCGACGTCGACGGTGAGCAGGTGCCCGGGGTCTACGCGACCGGCTGGATCAAGCGCGGACCGATCGGCCTGATCGGGCACACGAAGTCCGACGCCGCCGAGACGATCCGGCACCTGGTCGAGGACGCGACCGAGCAGGACGGCGCCGCGCTGCGCACCGCACCGGAGCCCGACCCGAGCGCGGTGATCGACTTCCTGTCCGCTCGTGGCGTGCCGGTGATCGAGTGGGCCGACTGGGAGGTGCTGGACGCGCACGAGATCGCGCTCGGAACCGCCGCCGGGCGCGAGCGGATCAAGGTCGTGCCGCGCGAGGAGATGACGGCGATCGCCCTCGCCCTGCCCCAGCCGCCGGCCACCGCCTGACCCCCTCGTCACCGGCACGAAGGAACGTGCCGGGCGGTGTGCGCGTTGTCCGGGCAGGACATCGGGCGCAGTTGAGCGCCGGACACGAGGTGAGGACAGCCATGGGTCACCGGCACTACAACGGGCTGAAGACCGCGGCGCTGTTCGGCGTGATGTGGGCCGTGCTGCTCGGCATCTACGCGCTGGTCGGCGGCGGCAACCGCAGCCTGTTCCTCGTCTTCGCCGGCGTCGGCGTGCTCGGCACGATGTACGGGTACTGGAACTCGGACAAGATCGCCATCCGCGCGATGCGGGCGCAGCCGGTCAGCGAGCTCGAGCAGCCCACGATGTACCGGATCGTGCGCGAGCTGTCGACCACCTCCCGCCAGCCGATGCCCCGGCTGTACGTCTCGCCGACGGCGGCGCCGAACGCGTTCGCGACCGGCCGCAACCCGCGCAACGCGGCCGTGTGCTGCACGGAGGGGATCCTCCAGCTGCTCGACGAGCGCGAGCTGCGCGGGGTGCTGGGTCATGAGCTCATGCACGTCTACAACCGGGACATCCTCACCTCGTCCGTGGCGGCTGCCGTCGCCGGCCTGATCACGTCGTTCGCGCAGTTCCTGCTCTTCTTCGGCGGGTCCGACCGCGATCGCGGCGGCAACCCGTTCGCCGCGATCGCGCTCGCGATCCTGTCGCCGTTCGCCGCGATGATGATCCAGATGGCGATCAGCCGCACCCGTGAGTTCGACGCCGACGAGGACGGCGCCCGGCTCACGGGCGACCCGCTCGCGCTGGCGTCCGCCCTGCGCAAGCTGGAGACGGGGACGCAGCGGGCGCCCCTGCCTCAGGACCGCGACCTGGTCGACGTCTCGCACCTGATGATCGCCAACCCGTTCGCCGGCGGCGGCGTCGGCAAGCTCTTCGCCACCCACCCGCCGATGGCGGAGCGCATCGCCCGGCTCCAGCGGATGGCCGGGACGCCGCCGTACTGACCGCCCAGCACCCCGCACAGCCCCCGTGGTGAGCCGCGGACGGCCGGGCGGGGCCCGGGCGGGGCCCGGGTGGGGTGGTTGCCGGGCTGAGGCGACGGGCGCCCCGGGGCCCAGGCGCCCAGGGGCAGGATGGTGCTCATGAGCACACGCCTGGGGATCGGGCTGGCAGCTGTTGGTCGGCCCGCCTACATCACCGCCCACCGCGGTCCCGACCTCGGCGCGAACCGGACGGTCGAGGAGCTTGAGCGCCGGACGCACGTGCTGCTCGACGCCGCGTACGACGCGGGGTTGCGGTACGTGGACGTGGCCCGGTCCTACGGGAACGCTGAGGAGTTCGCGGCGCACTGGTTCGCCTCGCGTGGTGCCGTCGATGTCGAGGTCGGTTCGAAGTGGGGCTACCGCTACGTCGGTGACTGGCAGCTGCGTGCCGACCTGCACGAGGTCAAGGATCACTCGCTCGGCGCGTTCCGCGAGCAGTGGCCCCTGACCAGGGACCTGCTGGGCGACCACCTCGGGCGCTACCTCGTGCACTCGGCGACCCCGGACACCGGAGTGCTCGCGGACACCGAGCTGCACCGTGAGCTGGCCACGTTGCGCGACAGGGGCATCCGGGTCGGGATCTCGACGTCGGGCCCCCGGCAGGCCGACGCGATCCGCACCGCGCTCGACGTCGAGGTGGACGGCGCACCGCTGTTCACCGCGTTCCAGGTGACCTGGAACCCGCTCGAGCCGTCGGTCGGCGCCGCGGCGGCGGAGGCTGACGCGCGCGGCAGCCAGGTGGTGGTCAAGGAGTCGGTGGCCAACGGACGGCTCGCGCCAGGGGGCGACGACGGGTCGGTGGGGGTTCGGCACGTCGCGGTGCTCGCCTCCCGCGCGGGGGTGGCCATCGACCAGCTCGCCGTCGCCGCCGCGCTGGCACAGCCGTGGGCGTGGCGGGTGCTGTCCGGCGCCGCTACGCCCGAGCACCTCGCGTCACACGTGGTCGCCGCTGGTCTGGTGCTCGACCCGGAGCTCGTCGAGGAGGTGCTCACGGCCGCGCAGGATGCCCGCGACTACTGGGCGGAGCGGTCGACCCGGCCCTGGACCTGATCGGGGACGCCATCCCTGCTGGGCTCTGCGTCGCTAGTGTGTCGAAGCCGCGTCGCTCGGGGAGCTCAGCGGCTGAGCGGCCCAGCTGCGGAGCAGGTCGAGGGCGTCCGCGGACGAGGATCCGGGTTCCGTCAGGTAGGTGGCGATGACGATCCCGTTGCTGGACGGCAGGACGAGGGTCTCGAACGCGAGGGTGATCTCGCCGACGACGGGGTGGTTGATCCGTTTGGTCCCGGTGGTGTGGGTGCGCACGGTGTGCCCGCCCCACCAGGTCCGGAACTCGGGGCTGCGGGTCGCGAGCTCCCCGACCAGGGCCATCAGCGCCCGGTCGCTGGGGTCCCGGCCGGCCAGGAGGCGCAGGGCCGACACAGCCTCGCGGGCGGTGGTCTCCCAATCCGGGTAGAAGCTCCGCGACCGCTCGTCGAGGAACAGGTAGCGGGCGCTGTTGAGCGGTGCGGCGTCGGCCGGGAACAGGTGGGGGAACAGGGCCCGGCCGAGGGCGTTGGAACCGGCGGCTGTCGCGACCCGGTTCATCGCGATCGCGGGCACGTCACGCATGGTCTCCAGCAGCTGGGCGACCAGGGGAGAGACGCGGGACTCCGGCTTGGCCCGCGGCCCCCGCCGCGGCCCGGTCGCGGACCGGGCCAGGTCGAACAGATGGGCCGCCTCCGCCGCGTCGAGCTGCAGCGCCCGCACCAGGGCGAACAGCACGCTCTCCGAGACACCACCGAGGTCGCCGCGTTCCATCCGCGTGTAGTACGCGGTGCTGACGCCGGCGAGCTGAGCGACCTCCTCCCGGCGCAGGCCCGGGACCCGGCGCTCCCCACCGAAGACCGTCAGCCCGGCCCTCTCGGGTGTGATGCGTGCGCGCAGGGCCGTGAGGAACTGCTGCACGTCGTTCTGGGTGTCCATGTTCGCGACGCTAGCCGAGTCCCTGTGGGCCGTGGGAGTCCCTGGCAGGGACTCTCACCCCGGCCCCTTGCGCGCCTACGGTCGAGCCATGACCAACACCACCATCACCTTGAACAACGGCGTCGCGATGCCGATCCTCGGGTTCGGCGTCTTCCAGGTCCCCGCCGACGAGACCGAGCGCGTCGTGACCGACGCCCTGGCCGCCGGGTACCGCCACCTCGACACCGCCGCGGCCTACGGCAACGAAGAGGCCGTCGGCCGCGCCATCGGTGCCAGCGGCATCCCGCGAGACGAGCTCTTCGTCACCACCAAGCTGTGGATCCACGACGGCGGTGAGGAGGGCACCAAGCGCGCCTTCGCCACCTCCCTGCAGCTCCTCGGGCTGGACCGTCTCGACCTGTACCTGATCCACCAGCCGCTCGGGGACTACTACAGCTCCTGGCGTGCGATGCAGGAGCTGTATCGCCAGGGCCTGATCGCGGCCATCGGTGTGTCCAACTTCTACCCCGACCGGCTCATCGACCTCATCGAGCACAGCGACGTCACCCCGGCGGTCAACCAGGTCGAGACGCACCCGTACTTCCAGCGGGCCGCGTACCAAGAGCTGCTCGCGGAGCGTGGGGTGCAGATCGAGTCCTGGGGCCCGCTCGCCGAGGGCAAGAACAACATCTTCAGCGACCCGACCCTGACCGCGCTCGGCGAGGCGCACGACAAGTCCGTCGCCCAGGTGACGCTGCGCTGGCTCATCCAGCGCGGCGTCGTCGTGATCCCCAAGTCGACCCGACCTGAGCGCATGGCCGAGAACCTCGACGTCTTCGACTTCCTGCTCACCGACGACGAGATGGCCCGCATCGCCACCCTCGACACCGGCGCCAGTCTCGCGTTCGACCACCACGACCCTGCCATGGTCAGCTATCTCAACAGCGCGCGGATCCACTGAGCACGTCGATGACGCCTCACCCAGGCGAACCAGCGCCCTCGCCCACTACGGTCGGGAAATCAGGCTGGACGAACGCGTGCGGGGGTACGGTCGAGCTCACCGCTGGTCCGGTGGTCGTGGTCCCTGGGCCGGTGTGCCCGGACGAGCAGATCATGGTCCGCCGCGACGGCACGGTCGAGCTGCAGCCCGCCTCAGCCAGCGGCACCTGAGCGCGGCTTGCGACGAATCAGAGACCAGGTGGCCGCGCCCGCCGCCTTCATCCGGTGCAGCAAGATCTCGGCCCACGTGAACTCCGCCGCCAAGATCGCGACACCCGCGAACACGGTGAGCAGACCCGGGCCCGGCAGCACGAGCATCGCGATGCCTGCGACGACCAGCGTGCTGCCCACGAGCCCGACGACGACCCACCGGACCGGGCCAGGCAGGAAGCCGAGGGCGGACCGGACTCGCTCCGGCAACGAGAGGGGCCGCGTGCCGGCGGCGGGGCCGGAGCTCGCGTCGGCGTCGGTGTCGATGGTCGGGCCGTTCGGGTCCATGCCCCCATTGTGCATGGCCGCCCTTCGTCGCAGTCGCGACCTGGTGCAAGTCGCCGAGGTTCCGCGGGTGGCGAGCTGTCGCGGGACGAGACGTTCCCACGGGAACGTCTCGTCCCGATAGATGAGACGGAACTGTCCGTAGTCTCGGTCGGCGTGTTCCGACGTGGCGCCGGTCCTTGCCCCTCCCGCGGACCACCCTGCCGACCTCGGAGACGTCACCCCAGATCAGGCGCCTACCTCAGCGGTAGTTGGCGAACTGGAGCGCCACGTCGAGGTCGGCGCCCTTGAGGACGGCGATCACCGTCTGCAGGTCGTCCCGGCTCTTGGCCGAGACGCGCAGCTCGTCGCCCGTGATCTGCGCCTTGACGCCCTTGGGGCCCTCGTCGCGGATGATCTTCGCGATCTTCTTGGCGTTCTCGCTGCTCAGGCCCTCGACGATGCTGGCCTCCAGGCGGTACTCCTTGCCCGACAGGCGCGGCTCCTTCTCGCCGGTGTCGAGGCTCTTCAGCGAGATCCCGCGACGGATCAGCTTGGTCTCGAACACGTCGAGGATCGCGAGCACCCGCTCGGGGGAGTTGGCGATCATGACGATCTGCTCTCCGCTCCAGGCGATGGACGCGCCGACGTTCTTGAAGTCGTACCGCGTGGCGATCTCCTTGACGGCCTGGTTCAGCGCGTTGTCGACCTCCTGCCGGTCGACCTTGCTGACGACGTCGAACGACGATTCGTTCGCCATGGGGTTCCTCCAGTGCTCGCGCGGGTGCGCGCCAGGCCTCGGCGCGCGGGTCTTGACCGGGGCGAGTTCGTAGACCGTCCCGGGTGTTGCTATCCTTCCATCCGCACGACGCGTGGTGCTCCTCGGAGCTCGACGTGCAGGCCTGGCGGGTTACCCGAGTGGCCAAAGGGGGCTGACTGTAAATCAGCTGGCAACGCCTACGGGGGTTCGAATCCCTCACCCGCCACCGACACGGGGCGTCCTCATCGAGGACGCCCCGTTCGTGTACCCGGCGCCGAGAAGCCCCTCCCGAAGGCGGGTATCGTCGCCGTCGGGCAGGCTTGTCAGGCAGGGATTCGCGGGCACGCCCCAGGGCGTGTAACCTTTGGTCGCGCTGCCCCGATAGCTCAGTCGGTAGAGCGTCTCCATGGTAAGGAGAAGGTCAAGGGTTCGATTCCCTTTCGGGGCTCTGTTGGGTTCGACGGGTCGACGTGCATTGCGTCGGCCCGTCACCAGCGTGGCGGGGTAGCTCAGGTGGTTAGAGCACACGGCTCATAATCGTGGTGTCGCGGGTTCGAGTCCCGCCCCCGCTACCAGCATGAAGCTCGCGCGCCAGCCGGCGGCGCGCAGCAGTAGTTGACGAGCGTCGCGCGAGCGGCGCGAGATGTGAAGGAAGGCTCGCTGTGGCCAGCAAGAGTTCGGACGTTCGCCCCAAGATCACCCTCGCCTGCGTGGAGTGCAAGGAGCGCAACTACATCACCAAGAAGAACCGCCGGAACAACCCCGACCGCCTCGAGCTGTCGAAGTTCTGCCCGCGCGACGGCAAGCACACGCAGCACCGCGAGACCCGCTGACCGCTCGCCCCTCCAGGCGAGTTCACGCATGTCGGTCAACGTCGCGTTCGCAGGGCGCCAGTACTCGCCGAACCCGGCCTACGAGGTAGGCCGGGAGAAGATCCGCGAGTTCGCGGATGCGGTGGGTGCCACGCACGCGGCGCACTTCGACCCCGCGGCGGCCCGCGGGCTCGGCCACCCGGACGTCATCGCACCACCGACGTTCGCGGTCGTCGTCGCCCAGCGCGCCGAGCAGCAGTACATCGCAGACCCCGACGCCGGGATCGACTTCAGTCGCGTGGTGCATGCGGACGAACGGTTCACGCACCATCGCCCGATCCACGCGGGGATGCGGCTCGTCACGGTCCTGCACGTCGACTCGATCGTCGAGCGGGCCGGGCTGGCGATGATCACCACCCGCGCGGAGATCACGGCCGACGACGGCGGGCCCGTCGCGACCGTCGTCTCGACGATCGCCGTGCGCGGGCCGGAGGTGGCCGGATCATGAGGCCCATTCTGGCCGAGCTCGCCGTGGGCGACTCGATCGGGACAGCCGTGGTCGAGGTCGACCGCGGCCGACTGGTCCGGTACGCCGGGGCCAGCGGGGACTTCAACCCCATCCACTACAGCGACCGGGTCGCCGCCGCCGTCGGGCTGCCGGGCGTCATCGCGCACGGCATGTGGACCATGGGTGCCGTCGTGAACCTCGTCGTCGACTGGGCGGGCGATCCCGGTGCCGTGGTCGACTACCAGGTGCGGTTCACCCGGCCCGTCCCCGTGCCCGACCCGGGGACCGCGCTCGTCGAGGTCTCGGGCACGGTGGGCGCGCTGGATCTAGCCGCGGGAACCGTGCGCGTCGATCTCACGGTCACGCACGCCACGGCCCGCGTGCTGGCCAAGGCCCAGGTCCGCGTCCGCCTGTAGCCCGCGTCGGGGCCCTCGAGCCCGCGCATGCCGGACGGTCGCCAGCGCCCACATCGCGAACGTCGCGGCCACCATGGTCGCCAGCGCCGCGGCACCGCCGCTCACGAACGCCACGATCCCCGCCACGAGCGTGATGCCGCCCAGCGTCGAGATGGTCACGACGTAGGGCATCGGCGAGCGCTGCCCGCCGCCGGCGCCGTACACCTGCCAGATCTGCGCCTTGGCCGTGTAGCACGCGGCCACTCCCAGGGCGAAGACCGCGACGACCAGTGATCGGTTCCCGGTCAGCCCGGCCACGGTCGTGCCGGCCAGCGACAGTCCGTAGAGCGCGACGCCCGCACCCACGAACGCCGTCGCCATCCCGTCTTTCCAGGTCAGATGCATCTCGACCTCCGTGCTCCGCGCCCACCCCGCTCACGGATGAGCGATCACGATCGATGATGCCGCTGACGACCTCGCAGGTGGAGAGGCGAACGTCCCGGTGTTCGGGTGTCGGTGGCTGATCCGCTTCAGTCCGGGGGTGGCTGGACGAGGCGCAACGTCGCCCGGGTCGGCACCGCGTCGTCGGCGGGCCGCGAGGCGATGGCGAGCCGGCTCCGGGTGTGCCCGGCCATGCGTCGCTTCTGGATGTGGCGTTGGATCCGGCTCATCGCCGACGACGCGGGCTGGTCGCCCAGGTCCAGCTCCCGGCCCGAGGACGGGATCACCGAGCCGCCCAGGTCCTCGAAGAACTCGCGCCAGTCGATCCAGACGCTGCCGGCGAACCACCTGTCGTTGATCCTCGTCGCCATCAGGAGGATCTCGTCGGTCACGTCCGTGGAGTCGAGGACCTCGGTCGAGAGGTGGGTGCGTCCCCGAGCGTCCGTCCACATGAAGTTGCGCGCCATGGCTAGTCCTTGGGGGGCTCGTCAGGAGGCGACTGCTTCACCTGGTCCGACCATAGGCCCGAAACGACCCGCAGCGATCACCCGTTCGAGTGGGAGGCCGCGCGGGGGGCTGCGGTGGTGGTGCCCTGCTCGTACTGGACCGGGAGGATCACCGGCGGGAACGGGACGCCGGCGATGAGGGCGATGGCGGCCTCGCCCGCCTGGCGGCCCTTCTCGGCGAGCGGCTGCCGGACGGTCGTGAGCACGTCGGGGGCGAGCCACGGCAGGTCGAGCCCGTCGAAGCCGGCGATCGAGACGTCCTCGGGCACGCGGAGCCCGAGCTCGCGAGCCGCCAGGACGACCCCCGAGGCGAGCAGGTCGCTCAGCGCGATGATCGCCGTCGGCGGATCCGGGCGGGACAAGATCTCGTGCCCCGCGCTGCGTCCGTGCTCCACCAGGGACGCCGGGGTCTCGATCACGATCTCGGGGACGACGCCGGCGTCGGCGATCCCGGCGAGCCGCCGTCGCGTGGCGAGGTACCCCGACCGCGGGTCGCGCGCGGGATCGGGCTCGCCGAGCCGACGGTCGTGGCCGAAGGGGAGGGCGACGACGCCGAAGCGCTCGTGCCCGAGCGCGCGCAGCGTGCGCACGAGCGCCTCGGTGCCGCGGCGGTCGTCGATCCCCACCCGCGCGGTCGGGTGGCTCGCCGGCACCCGGCCGGCCGGTCCGTCGCGCTCGGTCGGCGCCCCGAGATCGCCCTCGACGAGGACCACCGGGATGCCGCGCCGGGCGAGCGCTGCCACCACGGCGTCGTCGGGCCCGTTGCAGAGCACGACGACGGCCGCATCCATCGCGGCGTGCGCGACGAGCGGTGGCACGTCGCCGGCCTCGGACGGGATCAGCAGGATGCCGATGTCGTGGGCGCCGAGCGACTGGGCCAGCCCGTCGAGCATCTGGATCGAGACCGGGTCGCGGAAGCTGCGTCGCAGGCGGTCGCCGAAGATGGCACCGACGATGCCCGAACGCCCGGTGCGCAGCTGCTGACCGAGCGGGTTCGGTCCCGGGTAGGCGAGGTCGGCGGCCGCGGCGAGCACCCGGTCGCGGGTCGCGGCCGCGATCGGGCCCGCTCCCGAGAAGGCCAGCGACGCGGTCGAGACCGAGACTCCGGCGGCGACGGCGACGTCGGCCAGGGTCGGGCGTCCGGTGCTCACGGGCGGGTCACCTCTCGTCGGCGGGCGGGTAGGGCGGGCGGGGAACTGGGTTTGACGGCGCGGCCAGCGTACCCACACACTTGACGCAACCATCAAATCGATTCGACCTCGCGGTCGCGCCGTTCGGCTGGTCGATGATCGAATCGATTCGACCTTCGACCGGCCAGTGCGACTGGCGAGCCGGGCCGACAGATGGCCGAGCACCACGGGCGGTCGGTCCGACTCCATCGGACCGCTCCGGTCTCGCGTCTGGCCTGAACTGCCCGCGTCTGCCCGAAGAACTGCCCGCACCTGCCGAAGAACTGCCCGCACCCGCCCGAAGAGAGAACGTCATGCTCCACCCGCGCCCCACCGACCGTCGGTCGTCCGCCACCCCGCTCACCCGCGCCCGCTGGTTGTTGATGGGCCTGTTCGCCCTCCAGGGCCTCACGTTCGCCAGCTGGCTGGCGCGCCTGCCCGCGGTGCGCGACGCGCTCGGCATGTCCCCGAGCGAGCTCGGGGTGGTGCTGCTCGCGGGGGCGGTCGGCGGGCTGCTCACCGTGGCCGTGGCCGGGATGGTGGTCGCGCGGTTCGGTGGACTGGTCACGCTCAACACCGCCACCGCCGCGTTCGCGGCGTCGTTCCTGCTGCTGGGCATCGGGCCCGCGCTCGGCAGCACCCCGCTCCTCGTCGCTGGGGTGTTCCTCGGCGGGGTGTCCGCCGCGCTCGGCAACGTCCCGCTGAACGTCGAGTCGGCGGCGGTGGAGCGACGCATGGGCCGCTCGGTCCTGCCGCAGTTCCACGCCGTGTTCTCGATCGGCGCGGTGCTCGGCTCGCTGGCCGGCGCGGTCACCGCGCACTTCGAGATCTCGCTGCTGACGCAGTTCGCCGTGACCGCGGTGGTCGGCGCCGCGATCCGGCTCGCCAGCAGCCCGCACGTCATCCTCGACACCCCCTCCCCGCGCGGGCGCGCCGCGCGTGCGGGTGCTGCGGTCGCCGGTGACGTGCTCGACGGCGTCGTGCTCGGCCACGCGCTGACGCCAGGCGCCGATCCCGCCGCGCACGCGATCCCGCTCGCGTCCACCCTCCGCGGCAGCGGGCTGCGCACCGCGCTCGCCGCCTGGCGCGAACCGCGCACCCTGCTGATCGGGCTGGTGATCATGGCGGCCGCCCTGTCCGAAGGCGCGGCCAACGACTGGGTGGCGCTCGCCGTCGTCGACGGCTTCGACCAGGCCGAGTCCGTCGGCGCCGCCTTCTTCGGGATGTTCCTCGCGGCGATGACGGCCGTCCGGCTGCTGGGCACGCGGCTGCTCGACCGCCACGACCCGGTCCTCGTGCTGCGGATCTCCGGGATCGTCTCCCTGGTCGGCCTGCTGCTGTTCGGCTTCGCGCCGACGCTCCCGCTGGCCGGGGTCGGCGTGGTCGCATGGGGGCTCGGCGCGGCGCTCGCGTTTCCGATCGGGATCTCGGCCGCCTCGGCCGACCCGCTCCGGGCCGCCGGCCGCGTGGCGGTCATCTCCGCGTTCGCCTCGATCGCGTCGCTGGCGGCCCCGCCGCTGCTCGGGATCGTGGCCGAGTCCCTCGGGACCCGGCGTGCGCTCGTGCTGATCACCATCGCGATGGTGATCAGCGTCAGCCTGGCCCGCCACGTCGCCCCGGCCGACTCCCGTGACCTGGCAGACTCGACGCGGCCCGCTGGTAGCGGTGAGCCAGAGACCTGGGGGAGACCGGTGACCGATCACGCAGTCGGGGCGTCTGAGGAGCTGACGCCGGCCGGAGCGATTGCTGCGGGCGCAAGGTGAGGACGAACATGACCGAGAGCTCCGCGGGTCGGCCGGTCGACACGACCGTGCGCGCCGCCACGATCGCGGTCTTCGCCGTGTTCGTGCTGAACGGCTTCAACTTCGCCAACTGGGCGTCCCGCATCCCGGCGGTCCGGGACGCGCTCGCGCTGTCTCCCGCCCAGATCGGCGTCCTGCTGCTGGTCGGCTCGATCGGCTCGCTCCTGGCCCTGCCGTTGGCGGGGATCGTCGTCATGCGCCTCGGCGCGGCCCGGACGGTGGTCCTGTTCGCCGCCGCGAACACCGCCGGTCTGCTGGTCGCCGCGACCGGGGTCGCGTTCGACCAGCTCGTGGTGGTCGGCGCGGGCCTGGTCCTGTTCGGCGTCGGCACCGGGGTGTGGGACGCGGCGATGAACATCGAGGGCGCGGCCGTCGAGCAGCGGCTCGGCAAGGCGATCATGCCGCGCTTCCACGCGGGCTTCTCGTTCGGCACGATGGCCGGGGCGGCCGTCGGTGCGCTCGCGGCCTACCTCCACGCCCCCGTGCTCGGCCACCTCGCGGTCGCGCTGGGCGTGAGCTTCCTGGGTGTCCTGTGGGCGGTCCGCTCGTTCCTGCCGGCGAGCGCCGAGGCCGACGTGACCCCCGGCGCCCCGCTGTCACCCGCCGATGCCCTGCCCGACGTCGCGCGCGCCCGGCACGCGTTCGGCGCCTGGCTCGAGCCCCGCACGCTCCTCATCGGCCTGGTCGTGCTCGCCGCGGCCCTCACCGAGGGGTCGGCCAACGACTGGGTCGGCCTTGCCGTCGTCGATGGCTTCGACCAGACCCACGCAGCCGGCGCCCTGACCTTCGGCCTGTTCGTCACCGCGATGACGGCCATGCGGCTGCTCGGCACCGGGCTGCTCGACCGCTACGGACGCGTGCCGGTGCTGCGGCTGTGCGCGGTGCTCTCGATCGTCGGCCTGCTGATCTTCGGCCTGGTCCCCAGCCTGCCGTTCGCGCTTGTCGGGGTCGTGCTGTGGGGGGCGGGGGCCGCGCTCGGCTTCCCGGTCGGCATGAGCGCCGCGAGCGACGACCCGGTCCGGGCCGCTGCGCGGGTGAGTGTCGTGTCGACGATCGGCTACACCGCCTTCCTCGCCGGTCCGCCGCTGCTCGGCCTGCTCGCGGCGCACGTCGGGTACCGGCACGCCCTGCTCGCGATTGCCGTGCCGGTGGTCATCGGGCTGTTCGTGCTCCCGGCCGCGGCACCCCTGCCGACGGCGGCCGGCGGTCAGGGCAACCCCGGGCGCCCCGCGTAGCCTGGGCGCCATGAGTCTCCCCGCCCTCCCCGACGCCGCTTCTGCCGATGCTGATGCTGCTGCCGATCCGGCTGTCGCTGGGTCCGGCGGCCGGCACCTGGCCGAGCTCACGACCCTGCGCCTCGGGGGGCCGGTCGGGCGGTTCGTCGAGACGTCGACCGAGGCCGATCTGATCGAGACCGTGCGCAGCGCCGACGCTGCGGGGGAGCCGCTGCTCGTCATCGGTGGCGGCTCGAACCTCGTGGTGGCCGACGGCGGCTTCCCCGGCGTCGTTGTGCGCGATGCGCGCCGGGGGCTCGAGATCGAGGCTGCGGACACCTGCGGCGGGGCGAGCATCACGGTCCCGGCCGGCGCGGTCTGGGACGACGTCGTCGCGCGGGCGGTCGCCGAGGGCTGGATCGGGGTCGAGGCGCTCGCCGGGATCCCCGGGTCCGCCGGTGCGGCGCCGGTGCAGAACATCGGCGCGTACGGCCAGGAGCTCGCCGGGGTGGTGGCGTCCGTGCGGGTCTGGGACCGCGAGCAGTCGCGCGTGCGCACGCTCCCGCTGGTCGACCTGGCGTTCGGGTACCGCACCTCGGTGCTCAAGCGCTCGCTGACCGCGCCCGGCACCCCGTGGGGCCCGACCCCGCGATTCGTCGTGCTCGACCTGAGCCTGCAGATGTACCTCGGCGACCTGTCCGCGCCCATCGGCTACCCCGAGCTTGCGCGGCGGCTCGACGTCGCCGTGGGCGAGCGCGCCCGGACGCCCGACGTGCGCGCGGCCGTGCTCGAGCTGCGCCGCGGCAAGGGCATGGTGCTCGACGCCGACGACCCCGACACGTGGAGCGCCGGCTCGTTCTTCACGAACCCGATCCTCGACGTCGACCAGGCCGCCGCTCTGCCCGCCACCGCGCCGCGGTACCCGGTCCAGTCCGGTCGTCCCGCGCGGTCGTCCGGACCGCACGCCCAGGAGGTCGAGGCAGGGCTGACCAAGACCAGTGCCGCGTGGCTGATCGAGCACGCCGGGTTCGGCCGCAGCTTCGGGCTGCCGGGGACGGTCGGCCTGTCGACCAAGCACGTCCTGGCCCTGACGAACCGAGGCGACGGCACCACCGCCGAGCTGCTCGCGCTCGCCCGGGTGGTGCGCGACGGCGTGCAGTCGGCGTTCGGGGTCGTCCTCGAGCCCGAACCGGTTCTGGTCGGCTGCTCGCTGGACGAGTCGTAACCCTCGCGAGGGGGGCTGGTCCGGTCCACCTGGACCGCCGGCCTACCCGGACCGCCCGTCGCCCAGCGGCGTCAGCAAGGTGCCACGCACGAGATCGACGACGGCTTCGTCCGTGAGGCCCCGGGCCCGCGCGGCAGCGACAAACTCTGCCGCAGCCCGGCCGAGCCCGACGTCGGTCGCGGGCGCCCCGTCCGCCACGACAGTTCCGGTCCGCCGACGCGTCACCACGACCCCGCTCGTCTCCAGCTCGCGGTAGGCCCGCGCGACCGTCCCGGCGGCCACCCCGAGGTCGACCGCGAGCGCGCGAATGGTCGGCAGCCGATCCCCGGCGCGCAGCCGTCCGGCCGACGCGTGGGCGACCACCTGTGACCTGATCTGCTCGTAGGGCGGCACGCCCGACGCCAGGTCGATCTCGATCTGCATGCTCATGCGAGCAGGCCGTGCGGGCTCAGCGCGGCCGCGCCGTCGGCCACGACGGGTCGGGCGGGCAGGAACACCGCCGCGGTGCTCCCGAGCCACGCGACGACGCCCAGCACCATCGACGCGATCCCGACCGCGGCATAGCCCGCGGCTCCCGTCGCGATCCCGTTCGCCGAACCGCCGACGCCGACGGAGTGCACAGCCGCGCCGGCGATGAACAGCACTCCGGCCGCCGTCCAACCGAGCACGAGCTGGACGCCGCGGAGCAGCCGACGGGACGACGTCCGGCGCAGCCCGAGATCCCACTCGGGTGCCGCGTCCATCACCGCGGGCCGCCTGGCGACCAGGCCCAGCACGGTCTCGCTCGCGAGCAGGACAGCGGTCGTTGCCAGGAGCAGCGGGACGCCGTAGAACCAGCCGGGGAAGGGGCCTGCCCCCGCGCTGCCGTCGGTGAACGTGCGCGTGATCCCGCGCCCGTCATCGGACGCCGCACCGCACGCGACGAGCGTGACGGCGGTGAGGGCCGACCAGCACCAGGTGGCACGTCGCAGCCGGCCTGGTGCGACATCGGACGTTGTCCGGCGCGTCAGGGGTGCCCGTCGGATCGTCCCGCTGGGTCGGGGCCAGGTGAGCTCGCCGAGGCCCTGCACGGCCGCGAACGCGAGCCCGGCAGCGGCGGGGACCAGACCGAGGTAGATGCCCTGTCGGCCGTCGGCGGACGATCCGGTCAGGACACCGAGCCCGACGGCCATGCTGGCGAACAGGCAGATCAGCGCCAGCACGTTGACTGCGCCAGCATGCCGGCGAGCGGCCGCCGCAGCATCGGAGGGGGCAGGGTCGGGTCGCCGCGCGAGGACCGCGATCAGGGTCGCGCCGATCACGAGGGGAAGGCTGACGACCGCCAGGACGACGACGAGGTGCATCGGGGGACCTCCGGGTCCGCTCACGAGTGGCAAGGATTAATGTACTGGTTCATTGATACAATGATCCAGACGGCGACGCCTGTCAACAGGACGCCGAGAGCCCGCCGCATCACACCGATCGAACGGTCAGGCGACGAGGAAGTCCAGGAGATCGGGATCTCGACCCGGATCTTGACCCGGATCCCGCCGGGGAACTCGGTCTCTGGTCGTCCAGACGGGTCGGCCCGCTCGGTCGTGGAATTCGTAGCGCACGCGCGCGATGGTGTCGCCGGGCCCGGGCCCGGGCCCGGTCCCGCGCGCGAGGGTGTGGCGGGTGAGGGTGAGGTCGAGCCGGTGCACCTCGTGGTGATGGAAGTTGCACAGCAGGACGCCGTTTTCCACGGAGGTCACTCCGCCGTCGCGGGTCCACCACGCGAGGTGGTGGATGTTGCACCAGCGGGCGTGGGCAGTGCAGCCGGGCACGGCGCACTCGCGGTCTCGGGCGATGACGGCCTTGCGTTGGGGGCCGGTGAACAGCCGTTCGGTCCGGCCGAGGTCGAGCGGGACGCCGTCGGCGTTGACCACGATCCGGGTCAGCTCGCAGTCGCACATCAGCTGGCTGAGCTCGCTGGCCGCCACGGGTGTGCCGTCCTCGAGGGTCGCGGGTGCGTAGCTCGCGGGTTCCCCGTTCGCGCGCTGACCGTCGGCGGCTTCCCCGGCTTCCCCGGCGGCCTCCCCGGGCTCCCCGGGCTCCGCGGGCACTCCGCTGGCGGGGGTGCTCGGCGTCCGGTGGTCGCCGCCGTCGCGCCCCGGTTCCGAGGAGCGGGTGTCGTCACCGTCGAGCCCGGGCTCGACGGTGCCGAGGAACCCGAAGGTCGTCAGCGAGGCGCGGCGCCGTTCGCGGTCGGCCTGGGCGGCGATCCAGGTGGCCTCCGTCAGGATCAGCGAGATCTGCGGCGGGACGTGGGCGCCGGGTTTCGTGGTGGGGTCGCCGAGGGCGGCGAGCGCGAGGGAGGTCAGCGCGTCGGCGTTGCGCTGGCCGAAGTCACGGTCGTCGTTGATGCCGGGGCGCCCGGCGACGGCTTCCAGTGCGAGGGTGAGCTTCTGCCCGGTGATCGCGTCGAGGAGCCCTTTGAGGTGGGAGCCGTTCGGGCCGGTGGACACCTGGAAGTAGCGCGCGCGGTACTGGGCCTGGTGGTCACGCTCGAGGCCCTCGGGGTCGAGCGTGGCGGCCCACCGGTCGGCGGTCTTGCCGAACGTGCCGGCGTCCTGGGTCTCGGCGAGCTCGACGAGGGCTTCCTGGCCGGAGGTCGAGGTGGCGGCATCGCGCTGGGCGGGGGTGCCGGCGGAGGCGATCTTGGCGATGATCGTGGCGTGCTCGAGCGGGATCCGGCCCTCGGTGACCGCGACCACGACGTCCGGGACGGTGTCGAGCTCGGTCGCCTGGCGCACCTGGGCGGTGCCGCCGTGTTTGCCGAGGCGCGAGACGCGGCCTGCCCAGCCGCTCAGGTCGGGGTCGCCGTGGCCGCGCCAGGTGTCGGCGTCGCGTTCGGCGATCAGGACGGCGGCGCGGGTGGCGGTGAGCGCGTCGATGGTGCGGGTGAGGTCGGCGAACACCGCATGGCGGTCCGGGCCCGACCACTCGGTGGCGCCGGAGCTGTCAGCGGCCAGCAGTGCGGCAGCGGCCTGGAGGTCGGCCATGTGCCGACGGGCCACGCATGGACCGGCCGCACCGACGTGCCCGGCTGGCCCGACCAGTCCGCCCGTCGCGACGTCGTCGGCCGCAGTCGCGTCCACAGCTGCCCCCTGTCGCCGTCGAGTCGCATCCCCAACAACTGCGTAGGTGCTCGTCCTCGAACGCCTGTGCTAATGCTACCCGAACCAGGACTAAACCGTCAAGGGGTTCGGCAGAACTGATCACCACCAGTCTCGACGCAGGTCATCCCGACGATCCGCGGACCCCTGCGACCGCCCCCACCATCACCCGAGCCACCCACTCACCCCGGGTCGCGGGCGAGCCACGCGTCGACCCCGGCGAGCAGCCGCGCCGTCGTGCCGGCCGACGCCCGCGACGCCCGGATGGAGCCCCGGGCCAGCTCGGCGAGCTCGGGGTCGGAGAACCCCAGCTCGTCCCGGGCGACCTGGTACTGGGCCACCAGCCTCGAGCCGAACAGCAGCGGGTCGTCGGCACCCAGGGCGATCGTCGCGCCGGCGTCGACGAGCACCCGCAGCGGCACCTGCGCGGTCTCGGCATAGACCCCGAGCGAGACGTTCGACGCCGGGCAGATCTCGAGCGCGACGCCGTCGGCCACGATGCGGTCCAGCACACGCGGGTCCTCGGCTGACCGCACGCCGTGGCCCAGCCGGTCGGGCCGCAGGTGATCGAGGACGTCCTCGACGTGCGCCGGACCGAGCAGCTCCCCGCCGTGGGGCACCGACGCGAGGCCCGCGCGCCGGGCGATCCGAAACGCCGCGGCGAAGTCGGCGGTCTCGCCCCGACGCTCGTCGTTGCTCAACCCGAAACCCACCACCTCACCGGGGCCGTCGCCCGCGTACCGCGCCGCGAGCCGCGCCAGCGTGCGCGCCTCGAGCGGGTGCCGCATCCGGGAGGACGCGACGACGACGGCGACCTCGACCCCTGTGGTGGCGCTCGCCTCGCGCGCGGCGTCCAGCACGATCTCGAGCGCCGGGGTGATCCCACCGACGAACGGCGCGTACGAGGTCGGGTCGACCTGGATCTCCAGGCGGCCGGACCCCTCGGCGGCGTCGTCGGCCGCTGCCTCCGCCACGACCCGGCGCATCACGGACTCCGAGCGCACGAGGGTCCTCGCGGCGTCGTACAGGCGCTGGAACCGGAACCAGCCGCGCTCGTCGAACGCCAGCCGGACGGGGTCGCCGTCGAGCAGCGCGGCCGGCAGCCGGACCCTGGCGTCCTGGGCGAGGTCGGCGAGCGTCGCGACCCGCATGGACCCGGTGAAGTGCAGGTGGAGGTGCGCCTTCGGGAGCAGTGTCAGGTCGCGCACGCCCGTGAGTCTGCCAGGCATGGCGCCGCCGGTCGGGCGGCGGATCAGCTGTCGTCGCGCCGTTGCCACCGGAACTTGCGCACGCCGACCACCAGCCCGACCACGAGCCACACGATCAGGACGGCTGCGGTGGCGGGGTGCTGCCACGAGCCGCCGACCTCACCCGCCTCGGCGCTCGCGGGGAAGAAGGCCGAGCGCATGCCCTGCGCGATCCATTTGAGGGGGAAGACCGCCGCGAGGTTCTGCATCCAGGTAGGGAGCGAGTCGTACTGGAAGAACACCCCGGAGATGAACTGCAGGATCAGGACGACCGGGACCACCACCGCGCTCGCGGACTTTCCCGACCGGGGGACCGACGAGAACCCGATGCCGCACACGCAACCGGTCGCGGTGCCGAGCAGGAAGACCCACGCGAACGTGGCCCAGGCCGAGGCGGTCGTCGGCATCGGCACGTCGAAGAGCGTCGCTGCGACGACGAGCAGCAGCGCCGTCTGCACGAGCGAGGTCACCAAGACCTGCCCGATCTTCCCCAGGAAGTACGACGTGGCCGGCATCGGGGTGCCACGCAGACGTTTGAGGGCGCCGTCATCCCGTTCGACAGCGATCGAGGTCGCGAGGTTCTGGAAGCTCGAGAGCATCACGCCGGTGGCGATCATGCCGGGCAGGAAGTACTGCGCGAACGGGATGCCGGGCGGTGGGCCCACCGTGCCGCCGTCCTGCCCGAAGACTGTCGCGAAGATCCCGAGCATGATCACGGGGTACGCGAAGATGAACACGACCGCGTCCCGCTCGCGGAAGAACTGCCGCATCTCGAGGCCCACCCGGGCGAGCCCCAGCGCGAGCGTGCTCGGCAGGGTGGTCGATCCGGGACCGACCCGGTCGGTCGAGGTGGTCATCGGACGTCCTCCATCTGGTCGTCCTTGTCGGCGGTCCTCGGCCGGCCGTCCGGTGGCGGTTCGACGGCGGGAACCTCCCCGATCATCCCGAGATAGACGTCCTCAAGGCTCGGACGCACCACCTGCAGCCCCGGCACCTCGCCGTCGACGGCAGCCCGGGTCGCGAGGTCGCGCACGAACGCCGTCGGGGTGTCGGTGCGCTGCTCGCGGTGATGCACGGGCCCGCCGCCGGCCGACTGCTCGGTCCAGCGCACGATCGCGCGGCGGGCGTTGCGCCCACCGAGGTTCGCGGGGGTGTCGAGCGCGATCACCTGTCCGTCGCGCACGACGGCGACCCGGTCGGCCAGGTGCTCGGCCTCGTCGAGGTAGTGGGTCGTGAGCAGCACGGTGGTACCGGTGTCGCGCAGGCCGTCCAGGAGGTCCCAGAACGAGTGGCGGGCCTCCGGGTCGAACCCCGTCGTCGGCTCGTCGAGGAAGAGCAGCTCCGGGTTCCCGACGATTCCTAGTGCGACGTCGAGCCGGCGGCGCTGGCCCCCGGAGAGCTGCCGTGTTCGGGTCCCCGCCTTCTCCGACAGCCCGACGGACTCGATCACCTCGTCCGGGTCACGCGGATGGGGGTAGTAGCGGGCGAAGTGGTGCACCAGCTCGTGGACGGTGAGCTCCGCCTGGTCGTTCGCCGTCTGGAGCACGATCCCGATCCGCGACCGCCAGGCGCGATCCGCGGTCGCGGGGTCGGCGCCGAGCACGCTCACCGACCCGCCGTCCCGGTTCCGGAACCCCTCGAGGATCTCGACGGTCGTCGTCTTGCCGGCCCCGTTCGGGCCGAGCACGGCGAAGATCTCGCCCCGGTGGACGGACAGGTCGAGGCCGTCGACGGCCTGCTTGTCGCCGTAGCGTTTGCGCAGGTCGTGTACCTCGACGGCAAAGTCGGGATCAGTCATGGCACCACCTTGGCAGTTGGACCCCGCCGATGCAGTGACTTCTCGCGCAGCTACCCCTCGCGCAGCAGCGCCTGGATGCGCGAGACGCCCTCGATCAGGTCGTCGTCGCCGAGCGCGTAGGACAGCCGCAGGAAGCCGCTCGGCCCGAACGCCTCGCCCGGGACGACCGCGACCTCGACGGTCTCGAGGATCAGGGTCGCCAGCTCGGCCGACGTCGTCGGGGTCACCCCGCGGATCGTGCGACCGAGGACGCCCTCGACGCTCGGGTAGGCGTAGAACGCGCCCTGCGGCATCGGGCACACGACACCGTCGATCGCCGAGAGCATCTCGACCATCGTGCGCCGACGGCGGTCGAACGCCGTCCGCATCGCCGCGACGGCGGACAGGTCCCCGGTGAGCGCGGCGATCGCCGCGTGCTGAGAGACGTTGGAGACGTTGGACGTCAGGTGCGACTGCAGGTTGGTCGCGGCCTTGATGACGTCGGTCGGCGCGATCATCCAGCCCACCCGCCAGCCGGTCATCGCGTAGGTCTTGGCGACCCCGTTGAGCACGATCGTGGTGTCGGCGAGCGCGGGCACCGCGCGCACGATAGGGGTGAAGACCGCGTCGTCGTAGGTGAGGTGCTCGTAGATCTCGTCGGTGATGACCCAGATCCCGTGCTCGAGCGCCCACTGCCCGATGGCGGCCGTCTGCGCGGGGGAGTAGACCGCGCCGGTCGGGTTGGACGGCGAGCAGAACAGCAGCGCCTTGGTCGCCGGCGTGCGGGCGGCCTCGAGCTGCTCGACGGTGACCAGGTAGCCCTGGTCGACCCCGGCGAAGACCTCGACGGGAACCCCGCCCGCGAGCCGGATCGCCTCCGGGTAGGTCGTCCAGTACGGCGCGGGGAGGAGGACCTCGTCGCCCGGGTCGACGATCGCGGCGAACGCCTGGTACACCGCCTGCTTGCCACCGTTGGTGACGAGCACGGACGCCGGCGACACCTCGTAGCCGGAGTCACGCAGCGTCTTGGCGGCGATCGCCTGCTTCAGGGCGGGCAGGCCCGCGGCCGGCGTGTAGTGGTGGTTGGCCGGCACCCGGCACGCGGCCGCGGCGGCGTCGACGATGTACTCGGGCGTGGGGAAGTCCGGCTCGCCCGCGCCGAACCCGATCACGGGCCTCCCGGCGGCCTTCAACGCCTTGGCCTTGGCGTCGACCGCGAGCGTCGCGGACTCGGCGATCGCCGCAAGACGTGCGGAGACGCGCGGTTTGGCGGACATCGGGGCACCGGGCTGGTTCGTTTCGCTCACGGGTTCCATCTTGGCATGGCTGGTTCGACCGCTGCCGGGTCCTCGCGTACAGTGATCCACCGGTGGTTGACGTCCGCCATGATCAGTGGTGCCCGCGAGCAGGTTCGTCGCTCGAATCGGATGCCAAGGGGTCATGACGGATCGGGCCACCGAAGGGCAGTGGCGCAATTGGTAGCGCACCGGTCTCCAAAACCGGCGGTTGCGAGTTCGAGTCTCGCCTGCCCTGCGAACGAGGTGACGCCAGGCCAACCGATCACTCGATCGGTCGGTCTGGCCTTGCACCGATGAAGACCACGAAACACGAGACCGAGGGACCCACTGTGAGCGATTCCGCACCCGCTGCGGCGTCTGGCGCCGATGGCGCGGCCGCTGAGCGTCATGCGCCTGCCCGCAGTGGTTCATCGAAGGACGCCCCCAAGGCGAGCCTGTTCGCCCGGATCGCGTTGTTCCTCCGCCAGGTCGTCGCGGAGCTCAAGAAGGTCGTCCGCCCGACTCGCTCGGAGCTCGTGACCTACACCACGGTCGTCCTCGTCTTCGTGCTCGTCGTGATGGCTTTCGTGACGGGGATCGACCTGATCATCGGGCGGATCACGCTGTGGGTGTTCGGCGGCTGAGCGGTCGGTCCGCTCGCGCCAGGTCGGTTCGTCAGTCGTGTTCATGAATGAAGTTCTTTGAAGAAAGCAGGTCCGGACGTGTCGCAGGAGTCGCAGGAGTCGCCCGCCGTGGAGGCGAACCTCGAGGACAGCCTCGCGTCGGTCGAGGCGGTTGAGACGGCCGTCGAGGCCGACGTCGACGAGGTCGTCGCCGAGGACGTCGAGGCCGCGCAGGACGAGGAGTCCGCGCCCGCCGAGGACGAGGTCGAGGTCGAGCTCGACCCGATCGAGGAGTTCAAGTCCGAGCTGCGGCGCCTCCCCGGCGACTGGTTCGTCGTGCACTCCTACGCCGGGTACGAGAACCGCGTGAAGGCCAACCTGGAGAACCGCACCCAGAGCCTGAACATGGAGGACTACATCCACCAGGTGGAGGTCCCCATGGAGGAGGTCACGGAGATCAAGAACGCGCAGCGCAAGATCGTGCGCCGCGTCCGGATCCCCGGGTACGTCCTGGTCCGCATGGACCTCACCGACGAGTCGTGGGGCGCCGTGCGCCACACGCCCGGGGTCACCGGCTTCGTGGGCCACACCCACCAGCCGGTCCCGCTCACGCTGGACGAGGTCTTCTCGATGCTCGCCCCGACTCTCGCGCCCAAGACGCAGGCAGCTGCTGCTGCCGCCAAGGCCGCGAGCGAGATCAAGGTCGACTTCACGGTGGGCGAGTCCGTCACCGTGACCGACGGGCCGTTCGACACGCTGCCCGCCTCGATCTCCGAGATCAACGCCGAGAGCCAGAAGCTCAAGGTGCTCGTTTCGATCTTCGGCCGGGAGACCCCGGTCGAGCTGTCGTTCAGCCAGGTCGCCAAGATCTGACCTGACCGACCAGGCCCGACGCCGTCGCGCGACGTCGTCGGCAGTGCACGTCACCGTTCACCGAAGCAAGGACCCGAAATGCCCCCGAAGAAGAAGGTCTCCGGCCTGATCAAGCTCCAGATCAAGGCTGGGGCCGCCACGCCGGCACCGCCCATCGGCCCCGCCCTGGGCCAGCACGGCGTCAACATCATGGAATTCTGCAAGGCGTACAACGCCGCGACCGAGTCGCAGCGCGGGAACGTCATCCCCGTAGAGATCACTGTCTACGAGGACCGCTCCTTCACCTTCATCACCAAGACCCCGCCGGCCGCGGAGCTCATCAAGAAGGCCGCCGGAGTCGCCAAGGGCTCGCCGACGCCGCACACCGTCAAGGTTGCGACGCTGACGGCCGAGCAGGTGCGTGAGATCGCGACGACCAAGCTCGAGGACCTCAACGCCAACGACATCGCCGCCGCCGAGAAGATCATCGCCGGCACCGCCCGCTCCATGGGCATCACGGTCGCAGGCTGACCCACGCAGCATGATCGGACCGCTCGGGCGAAGAGTCCCGGGCGACGCATGAACGAGCACGACCGGTGCTGGACGTCAGCACCGGGTGTGGCAGGGCCGCGCTGGCCCGCAGACCACAACTGCAACAAGGAGCAGCGATGAGCAAGCGCAGCAAGGCCTACCAGGCCGCCGCCGAGAAGATCGAGAAGGACTACGCGTACACGCCCCTCGCGGCCGTGCGCCTGGCCCAGGCGACGTCCGTCGCGAAGTTCGACGCGACCGTCGAGGTCGCGTTCCGCCTCGGGATCGACCCCCGCAAGGCCGACCAGATGGTCCGCGGCACCGTCAACCTTCCGCACGGCACCGGCAAGACCGCTCGGGTCCTGGTCTTCGCCACGGGTGAGCGTGCCGAGCAGGCGCGTGCGGCCGGCGCGGACATCGTCGGTGGTGACGAGCTCATCGAGCGCGTCGCGGCCGGTTTCACGGACTTCGACTCCGCCGTCGCGACCCCGGACCTCATGGGCAAGGTCGGGCGTCTCGGGAAGGTCCTGGGTCCGCGCGGACTCATGCCGAACCCGAAGACCGGCACGGTGACGATGGACGTCGCGAAGGCCGTCAACGAGATCAAGGGCGGAAAGATCGAGTTCCGCGTGGACAAGCACTCCAACCTGCACTTCATCATCGGCAAGGTCTCCTTCACCGATGTGCAGCTCGTGGAGAACTACAGCGCGGCGCTCGAAGAGGTCCTGCGGCTCAAGCCGTCGGCCTCCAAGGGTCGCTACATCTCGAAGGCGACGATGGCGACCACGAACGGCCCCGGCATCTTGGTCGACCAGAACAAGACGCGGAACCTCACCGAGGAGGAGGCCGAGGTCGCCTGACCTCGTCCCCACCTGAGTGACACGCAGGGCCCGGCGACCTCGGTCGCCGGGCCCTGCTGCGTCCCCCTGCGGCATCTCCGCACCCGGGACACCGCCCGGGGACGACGAGGGCGTGCGCTGCGGTCGGGCGGATTTGGCCTCACCCGCGCGGTGCCGTACTCTCATACCTGCCCAAGACCGCCGGTCGTCGGCCATGACTCGAAATTGAGTGGTGGCTCACCGAAGTCCCGCATCAGCGGGGTCCAGCGTAGGTGAGAGTTCGCGTCGCATCAGTGCGGCACCGAGCCCCGCGCCTGCGCGGGGCTCTTCGTTGTTTTCGGGGTGGACGCGACGCCCGGTGGCAAAACCACCGGAAGGATTGCCATGGCGAGGCCGGACAAGGCAGCCGCAGTCGCAGAGCTCACGGATCAGTTCCGCAGCTCGAACGCGGCCGTGCTGACCGAGTACCGCGGGCTCACCGTCGCCCAGCTCAAGCAGCTGCGGCGCGCGCTCAGCGGTAACGCAACCTATGCCGTGGTGAAGAACACGCTGACCGCAATCGCGGCCAAGCAGGCCGGCGTCGTCGGACTTGACGACAAGCTGGCCGGCCCCTCGGCCATTGCCTTCGTGACCGGTGACCCGGTTCAGGCTGCCAAGGGACTGCGTGACTTTGCCAAGGCGAACCCCGCACTGATCATCAAGGGTGGTGTCCTCGACGGACGCGCCCTGACCGCTGCGGAGATCACCAAGCTCGCGGACCTCGAGTCCCGCGAGGTTCTGCTGGCCAAGCTGGCCGGCGCTTTCAAGGCGTCGCTCTACCAGGCGGCTTACCTCTTCACGGCGCCCGCGACTCAGGCCGTGCGCACCATCGACGCCCTGCGCGAGAAGCAGGCTGCGGCATCGACAGAAGACGCTGCCTGAGCCGTTCTGGCCCAGACGCACCCATCACCCCGCCCGTCGGCAGGCTTCACGCCCGCTGACGGGAGACAACCCGGAAGGAACGCCACCATGGCGAAGCTCAGCACCGTCGAGCTCATCGACGCATTCAAGGAGCTCACGCTCATCGAGCTCTCCGACTTCGTGAAGGCCTTCGAGGAGACCTTCGACGTCGTCGCCGCTGCCCCCGTCGCGGTTGCCGCTGCCGGTGGCGCCGCTGCCGAGGCCGAAGAGGCCGAGGAGCAGACCGAGTTCGACGTTCTCCTCGAGGCCATCGGCGAGAAGAAGATCCAGGTCATCAAGGAGGTCCGCGTGCTCACGAGCCTCGGTCTCAAGGAGGCCAAGGACCTCGTCGACGCAGCCCCCAAGGTTGTGCTCGAGGGCGTTGCGAAGGACGTCGCCGAGAAGGCCAAGGCTGCCCTCGAGGCCGCTGGCGCCACCGTCTCGGTCAAGTGATCTCTCGCCCCTAGGGCGATAGCACGGACAGCGTGAACCGGTCCCCGCAGCTGGGGACCGATGGCGACGAGGCCCGTACCTGGCACCCAGGTGCGGGCCTCGTTCGTCGCACTTCCACCTGACTCCACTTGACAGATTCACCCGAACCGTCGGAGTGGACACTCTTGGTGGAACCGGCTAGGCTAGCGCTTTGCGTTGGCCTGTGCCCGCGTCCCCGAATAACCCGAGACCTGAATTGACGTCGTCGTGCGCGATGTTAGACGGACTCGAGGCCGGGGGGTCGCGCCCCGCCGGGCCCTGCGCAGCTTGCACTCGATCCGCAGGGAAGGACCCCTCTTGGCTGCCTCGCGCATCCCTTCTGCTCCGTCCGTCGACGCTATCGCGAACCGCACCGCGTCCCGTCGCATCTCGTTCGCCAAGATCCGTGAGCCGCTCGAGGTTCCGGACTTGCTCGGACTTCAGACGGAAAACTTCGACTGGTTGCTCGGCAACGACAAGTGGCAGGCGCGCGTCGTCTCCGCTGTCGAGACCGGGCGTCAGGACGTCCCCGAGACCGCTGGTCTCGAAGAGATCTTCGAGGAGATCTCCCCGATCGAGGACTTCGGCGGCTCCATGTCGCTGTCGTTCCGCGAGCACCGCTTCGAGCCGTCGAAGTACACGGCCGAGGAGTGCAAGGAGAAGGACTTCACCTACGCCGCGCCGCTGTTCGTCACGGCCGAGTTCGTGAACTACACCACTGGTGAGATCAAGAGCCAGACGGTCTTCATGGGCGACTTCCCGCTCATGACCGAGCGTGGCACGTTCATCATCAACGGCACGGAGCGCGTCGTCGTCTCCCAGCTGGTGCGTTCGCCGGGCGTGTACTTCGAGCGCACGGCCGACAAGACGTCCGACAAGGACATCTTCACCGCCAAGATCATCCCGAGCCGCGGTGCCTGGCTCGAGTTCGAGATCGACAAGCGCGACGCCGTCGGCGTGCGCGTGGACCGCAAGCGCAAGCAGTCGGTCACCGTGCTGCTCAAGGCGCTCGGCCTGAGCGAGTCGCAGATCCGCGAGGAGTTCGCGCAGTTCCCGGCGGTCATCGACACCCTCGAGAAGGACCACGTCTCGACCGAGGACGAGGCCCTGCTCGACCTGTACCGGAAGATCCGCCCGGGCGAGCCGCCGACGATCGAGGCCGGCCGCGCGCTGCTGGAGAACTTCTACTTCAACCCCAAGCGCTACGACATGGCCAAGGTCGGGCGCTACAAGGTCAACAAGAAGCTCGGCGTCGACGCCCCCCTGAGCGAGTCGGTCCTGGCCGTCTCGGACATCGTGGCGACCATCAAGTACCTCGCGGCCCTGCACGCCGACGTCGCGACCCTGCCGGGCACGCGTGCCGGCGAGGCCGTCGAGATCCGCGTCGAGACCGACGACATCGACCACTTCGGCAACCGTCGCATCCGCGCGGTCGGCGAGCTGATCCAGAACCAGGTCCGCACCGGCCTGTCCCGCATGGAGCGCGTCGTCCGCGAGCGCATGACCACGCAGGACGTCGAGGCGATCACGCCGCAGACCCTGATCAACATCCGCCCCGTGGTGGCCTCGATCAAGGAGTTCTTCGGGACCTCGCAGCTGTCGCAGTTCATGGACCAGAACAACCCGCTCGCGGGGCTGACGCACAAGCGTCGTCTCTCCGCGCTCGGCCCGGGTGGTCTGTCCCGCGACCGCGCCGGCATGGAGGTCCGTGACGTTCACCCCTCGCACTACGGCCGCATGTGCCCGATCGAGACCCCGGAAGGCCCGAACATCGGCCTGATCGGTTCGCTCGCGACGTACGGACGGATCAACCCGTTCGGCTTCATCGAGACCCCGTACCGCAAGGTCATCAAGGGCAAGGTCACGGACGACGTCCACTACCTCACCGCCGACGACGAGGACCGCTACGTCATCGCGCAGGCGAACGCCCCGCTGAAGCCGACCGGCGCGTTCGCCGAGGCCACCGTCCTGGTTCGCACCAAGGGCGGCGAGGTCGAGGTCGTCCCCGGCGAGGACGTCGACTACATGGACGTCTCGCCGCGCCAGATGGTGTCGGTCGCGACCGCCCTGATCCCGTTCCTCGAGCACGACGACGCCAACCGTGCCCTCATGGGCGCGAACATGCAGCGTCAGGCCGTGCCGCTGGTGCGGTCCGAGGCCCCCGTGGTCGGTACCGGCATGGAGCGCCGTGCGGCGATCGACGCCGGTGACGTGATCGTGGCGTCCAAGCCGGGCGTCGTCACCGAGGTCTCTGCCGACCTCATCGTCATCTCCAACGACGACGGCACGACGTCGAGCCACCGGGTCGCCAAGTTCCGCCGCTCCAACCAGGGCACGTCCTACAACCAGCGGGTGCTGGTCGACGACGGCGCCCGGGTCGAGAAGGGTTCCGTCCTCGCCGACGGTCCCGCGACGGACGAGGGCGAGCTCGCGCTCGGCCGCAACCTGCTCGTGGCCTTCATGTCCTGGGAAGGCCACAACTACGAGGACGCGATCATCCTCAGCGAGCGCCTCGTGCAGGACGACGTCCTGTCCTCGATCCACATCGAGGAGCACGAGGTCGACGCCCGCGACACGAAGCTCGGGCCGGAGGAGATCACGCGGGACATCCCGAACGTCTCCGAAGAGGTCCTTGCCGACCTCGACGAGCGCGGGATCATCCGCATCGGTGCCGAGGTCGGCGCCGGTGACATCCTCGTCGGCAAGGTCACGCCCAAGGGCGAGACCGAGCTCACCCCGGAGGAGCGCCTCCTGCGGGCGATCTTCGGTGAGAAGGCCCGCGAGGTCCGCGACACGTCGCTCAAGGTTCCCCACGGCGAGTCCGGCACGGTCATCGAGGTCCGCACGTTCAACCGTGAGGACGGCGACGAGCTGCCCGCCGGCGTCAACGAGCTGGTCCGGGTCTACATCGCCCAGCGACGCAAGATCACCGTCGGTGACAAGCTCGCCGGTCGACACGGCAACAAGGGCGTCATCTCCAAGATCCTTCCGGTCGAGGACATGCCGTTCCTGCCCGACGGCACCGCCGTCGACATCGTGCTCAACCCGCTCGGTGTCCCGGGGCGTATGAACGTCGGCCAGGTCCTGGAGACCCACCTCGGGTGGGTCGCCAAGCAGGGCTGGGACATCACGCTCGCCGAGGGCGAGCCGACCTGGAAGAAGAACGTGCCGGCGATCGCCGCGAAGTCGCTCCCGGGTGTCCCGGTCGCGACGCCGGTGTTCGACGGCGTCCAGGAGGATGCCCTCACGGGTCTGCTCTCGGTCACCCTCCCGAACCGTGACGGGGACCGCATGGTCGACGGCACGGGCAAGGCGCGGCTCTTCGACGGTCGCTCCGGCGAGCCGTTCCCGGAGCCGGTCGCGGTCGGCTACATGTACATCCTGAAGCTGCACCACCTTGTCGACGACAAGATCCACGCACGTTCCACGGGCCCGTACTCGATGATCACGCAGCAGCCGCTGGGTGGTAAGGCGCAGTTCGGTGGTCAGCGGTTCGGCGAGATGGAGGTCTGGGCACTCGAGGCGTACGGCGCCGCGTACACGCTCCAGGAGCTCCTGACGATCAAGTCGGACGACGTCCCCGGTCGCGTCAAGGTGTACGAGGCGATCGTCAAGGGGGAGAACATCCCCGACTCGGGCATCCCCGAGTCGTTCAAGGTGCTCCTCAAGGAGATGCAGTCGCTCTGCCTGAATGTGGAGGTGCTGTCCTCGGACGGTGTCTCGATCGACATGAAGGAGAACGACGACGAGGTCTACCGCGCCGCGGAAGAGCTCGGCATCGACCTGTCGCGCCGGCCGAACGCCTCCAGCGTCGAAGAGATCTGACCTCGGCCCCGGCGCCGTCACCCTTGAAAAGGGGAGCGGCGCCGGGGACCTACACCCGTAGAAACTCCATCACCGCTGGGCCGCCGAATGCGGACACCCGGCAAGCGAAGGAAGTAGGACGCATTGCTCGACGTCAACGTCTTCGATGAGTTGCGTATCGGTCTGGCCACGGCCGAAGACATCCGCGCCTGGTCTCATGGCGAGGTCAAGAAGCCCGAAACCATCAACTACCGCACCCTGAAGCCGGAAAAGGACGGGCTCTTCTGCGAGAAGATCTTCGGCCCCACCCGGGACTGGGAGTGCTACTGCGGCAAGTACAAGCGCGTGCGCTTCAAGGGCATCATCTGCGAGCGCTGCGGTGTCGAGGTCACGCGGTCCAAGGTGCGCCGTGAGCGCATGGGCCACGTGGAGCTCGCCGCCCCGGTGACCCACATCTGGTTCTTCAAGGGTGTGCCGTCCCGTCTCGGCTACCTGCTCGACCTCGCGCCGAAGGACCTCGAGAAGGTCATCTACTTCGCCGCGTACATGATCACGAGCGTCGACGAGGCCGGCCGGCACGAAGACCTCCCCAACCTCCAGAACGAGATCGACCTGGAGAAGAAGGAGATCACCGACCGCCGCGACAACGACATCGAGGCTCGCGCCAAGAAGCTCGAGGCCGACCTGGCCGAGCTCGAGGCCGAGGGTGCCCGCGCCGACGCGCGCCGCAAGGTGCGCGACTCCGCCGAGCGCGAGATGACCCAGCTGCGCAAGCGCTCGGACCTCGAGCTCGAGCGTCTCGACACGGTCTGGGACCGGTTCAAGAACCTCAAGGTCGCTGACCTCGAGGGCGACGAGCTGCTCTACCGCCAGCTGTCGGACCGCTACGGCAACTACTTCGAGGGTTCGATGGGTGCCGCCGCGATCCAGAAGCGGCTGCAGGCCTTCGACCTCGAGGCCGAGGCCGAGTCGCTGCGCGACACGATCAAGAACGGCAAGGGCCAGCGCAAGACGCGCGCGCTCAAGCGGCTCAAGGTCGTCAACGCGTTCCTCACCACGAGCAACACGCCCGAGGGCATGGTCCTCGACGCCGTTCCGGTCATCCCCCCGGACCTGCGCCCGATGGTCCAGCTGGACGGTGGCCGCTTCGCGACCTCCGACCTCAACGACCTCTACCGCCGCGTGATCAACCGGAACAACCGCCTCAAGCGGCTGCTCGACCTCGGCGCGCCCGAGATCATCGTCAACAACGAGAAGCGGATGCTCCAGGAGGCCGTCGACGCGCTGTTCGACAACGGCCGTCGCGGACGCCCGGTGACCGGTCCGGGCAACCGCCCGCTCAAGTCCATCTCGGACATGCTCAAGGGCAAGCAGGGGCGGTTCCGTCAGAACCTCCTCGGCAAGCGCGTCGACTACTCCGGCCGTTCGGTCATCGTCGTCGGCCCGCAGCTCAAGCTGCACCAGTGCGGTCTGCCCAAGCAGATGGCGCTCGAGCTCTTCAAGCCCTTCGTCATGAAGCGGCTCGTCGACCTCAACCACGCGCAGAACATCAAGAGCGCCAAGCGCATGGTCGAGCGGGCCCGCCCGGTGGTCTGGGACGTCCTCGAAGAGGTCATCACCGAGCACCCCGTCATGCTCAACCGTGCACCGACGCTCCACCGTCTCGGCATCCAGGCCTTCGAGCCTCAGCTGGTCGAGGGCAAGGCGATCCACCTGCACCCGCTCGTCTGCGGCGCGTTCAACGCCGACTTCGACGGTGACCAGATGGCCGTGCACCTGCCCCTGAGCGCGGAGGCCCAGGCCGAGGCCCGGATCCTCATGCTCTCGAGCAACAACATCCTCAAGCCGTCCGACGGACGTCCCGTGACCATGCCCTCCCAGGACATGATCATCGGGCTGTACCACCTGACGTCTGACAAGGCCGACGCGCTGGGCGCAGGCCGGGCGTTCAGCTCGGTCTCCGAGGCGATCATGGCGTTCGACGGTCACACCATCGACCTGAACGCCGAGATCTCCATCCGGCTCGAGGACTTCATCCCGCCCGTCGACGGCTTCACGGCCCCCGAGGGCTGGACCGGGGCCGAGCCGATCATCTTCGGCACGACCCTCGGCCGGGCGCTGTTCAACGAGCTGCTGCCCGTGGACTACCCGTACGAGAACGGCGTCGTCGACAAGAAGCGCCTCTCCACGATCGTCAACGACCTCGCCGAGCGGTACCCGAAGGTGGAGGTCGCGGCGAGCCTGGACGCGCTGAAGGAGGCCGGCTTCCGCTGGGCCACCCGATCCGGCGTCACCATCTCGATCTCCGACGTGATCACCCCGGTCGAGAAGGCCGCGATCCTCGAGGAGCACGAGGCGCGGGCCGCCAAGGTGCAGACCCAGTACGAGAAGGGTCTGATCACCGACGACGAGCGCCGTCAGGAGCTCATCGAGATCTGGACCCAGGCGACCGACAAGGTGGCCGAGGCGATGCGGACGAACTTCCCGCCGAGCTCGACCATCTTCCGGATGGTCGGTTCGGGTGCCCGTGGTAACTGGATGCAGGTCCGTCAGATCGCCGGTATGCGCGGCCTCGTGGCGAACCCGAAGGGCGAGATCATCCCGCGCCCGATCAAGTCCAACTACCGCGAGGGCCTGTCCGTCCTCGAGTACTTCATCGCCACGCACGGCGCCCGCAAGGGGCTGGCGGACACCGCACTGCGGACCGCCGACTCCGGGTACCTCACGCGTCGGCTCGTGGACGTCTCCCAGGACGTCATCGTCCGCGAGGACGACTGCGGGACCGAGCGCGGCCTGACCATGACGATCGGCGTCCCGGCCGGTGACGGCACGCTGCGCCGCCACGACAAGGTCGAGACGAGCGTCTACACCCGGACGCTCGCCACGACCGTCGAGGTCGACGGCAAGGTCCTCGGACACTCTGGCGACGACGTCGGCGACGTGCTCCTCGATGCGCTGCTCGCCGCGGGGGTGACCGAGCTCAAGATCCGCTCGGTCCTCACGTGCGAGTCTCGGGTCGGTACCTGCGCCAAGTGCTACGGCCGGTCGCTCGCGACCGGCAAGCTCGTCGACATCGGCGAGGCCGTCGGCATCATCGCGGCCCAGTCGATCGGTGAGCCCGGCACGCAGCTGACCATGCGTACCTTCCACACCGGTGGTGTGGCGTCGGCCGACGACATCACGCAGGGTCTGCCCCGCGTGCAGGAGCTCTTCGAGGCCCGTACCCCCAAGGGTGAGGGCCCCATCGCAGAGTTCTCCGGCCAGGTCACGATCGACGAGTCCGACCGGACCCGCCGCATCGTGCTCACGCCGGACGACGGCTCCGAGGAGCTCGCCTACCCGATCACCAAGCGGTCCCGCCTGCTGGTGGCCGACGGCGATCACGTCGAGGTCGGTACGCAGCTCGTCCAGGGCGCCGTCGACCCGAAGAAGGTGCTGCGCATCCTCGGCCCGCGGGCCACGCAGAAGCACCTTGTCGACGAGGTCCAGGAGGTCTACCGCTCGCAGGGCGTGGACATCCACGACAAGCACATCGAGGTCATCGTGCGACAGATGCTGCGGCGCGTGACGGTCCTCGACTCCGGTGACTCGGACCTGCTGCCCGGCGAGCTCGCCGAGCGTGGCCGGTTCGAGGACGCCAACCGCCGTGCGGTCGCGGAGGGTGGCCAGCCGGCCTCGGGTCGTCCCGAGCTCATGGGCATCACCAAGGCCTCGCTCGCGACCGACTCGTGGCTCTCGGCGGCCTCCTTCCAGGAGACCACCCGCGTGCTGACCGAGGCGTCCATGAGCGGCCGCAGCGACCCGCTGCTGGGCCTCAAGGAGAACGTCATCATCGGCAAGCTCATCCCGGCGGGTACCGGTCTTCCCCGGTACGGCAACGTGTCGGTCGAGCCCACCGAAGAGGCGAAGGCCGAGCTGTACCCGAGCTTCGGGTACGACGAGATCGACTTCCCGGCGCTGGGGCTCGGCTCCGGCGAGGCGATCCCGCTCGAGGACCTCGACTTCGGCGACTTCCGCTGATCTCGACCGTCTGACAGCAGCACCCCGACGGGGGCCCACCGCGCTGCGGTGGGCCCCCGTTCGTGCTGGACCGGCGCGTGCGCCGGGCCCGGCGGGCGGCCTCACGAGGGGTGCTTTGACTGAGCCCGGCCGTGCCGGTAATGTTGCCGTCCGTGCCCGCGCCGTCGGGCCCTCGTGCATGCACCGTGATTCCGTGACCGCCTCGGTGGTCAGTGATGGGTGCCGGGTTGATCTCCATCCCACTCGCGCGGACAACGTCGGACGTTCTCTTCCGACGGTGCCCGCTTGATGAAGATGGGGCGACACGCCCGGATGCGGGGGTCGGATCGGGACTCAAGACCTCCGGGTCGGCCCTGATGGGTCGATCCGACCAGACCGGACAAGGTTTCGGTTGACCAGAGACACATCGAACAGACACGGAGACGTAGTGCCTACGATCCAGCAGCTGGTCCGTAAGGGCCGGCAGCCCAAGTCCACAAAGTCGAAGACCCCGGCGCTCAAGGGCAGCCCGCAGCGACGCGGCGTGTGCACCCGCGTGTACACGACCACCCCGAAGAAGCCGAACTCGGCCCTTCGCAAGGTTGCGCGCGTGAAGCTGTCCAGCCAGATCGAGGTCACGGCATACATCCCCGGTGAGGGGCACAACCTCCAGGAGCACTCGATCGTGCTCGTGCGTGGCGGTCGGGTCAAGGACCTTCCCGGTGTCCGTTACAAGATCGTCCGCGGCGCGCTCGACACGCAGGGCGTGAAGAACCGCAAGCAGGCCCGCAGCCGCTACGGCGCCAAGAAGGGGAGCAAGTAATGCCTCGCAAGGGTCCGGCCCCCAAGAGGCCGCTCGTCATCGACCCGGTCTACGGATCGCCGGTCGTCACGCAGCTCATCAACAAGGTCCTCCGCGACGGCAAGAAGTCCGTCGCTGAGGCCATCGTCTACGGCGCCCTCGAGGGCGTCGAGGCCAAGGTCAGCGGCGACCCCGTCGTCGTCCTCAAGCGTGCGCTCGAGAACGTGCGTCCCGCGCTCGAGGTCAAGTCCCGGCGCGTCGGCGGTGCGACCTACCAGGTCCCCGTCGAGGTTCGTCCGGTTCGCTCCACGACGCTCGCGCTGCGCTGGCTCACCGACTACTCCCGTGCACGTCGCGAGAAGTCGATGACCGAGCGCCTCATGAACGAGATTCTCGACGCGAGCAACGGCCTGGGTGCCGCGGTCAAGCGTCGCGAGGACATGCACAAGATGGCCGAGTCCAACAAGGCCTTCGCGCACTACCGCTGGTGACCCCAGCGGCGCCGCCTGCCGATTAGTCCAGCGGCGCCAACCGACTGCTTCAGAAGGGCGACACAGTGGCACTCGACGTGCTGACGGACCTGAAAAAGGTCCGGAACATCGGCATCATGGCGCACATCGATGCCGGCAAGACGACCGTCACCGAGCGGATCCTGTTCTACACCGGGGTCAACTACAAGATCGGTGAGACGCACGATGGTGCGTCGACGATGGACTGGATGGAGCAGGAGCAGGAGCGCGGCATCACGATCACGTCCGCCGCGACGACCTGCTACTGGAAAGAAAACCAGGTCAACATCATCGACACCCCGGGACACGTGGACTTCACGGTCGAGGTCGAGCGCTCGCTGCGCGTCCTCGACGGTGCGGTTGCGGTCTTCGACGGCAAGGAAGGTGTCGAGCCCCAGTCTGAGACGGTGTGGCGGCAGGCGGACAAGTACGACGTCCCCCGCATCTGCTTCGTGAACAAGATGGACAAGCTCGGCGCGGACTTCTACTACACGGTTCAGACGATCGTCGACCGTCTCAAGGCGAAGCCGCTTCCGATCCAGCTGCCGATCGGTGCCGAGAACGACTTCATCGGCGTCATCGACCTGATCGAGCAGAAGGCGCTCGTGTGGCGCGGCGAGACCGCGCTGGGCGAGGTCTACTCGACCGAGGAGATCCCGGCCGACATGGTCGAGAAGGCCGTCGAGTACCGGGCTGCGATCATCGAGGCCGTTGCCGACACGAGCGAAGAGATGCTCGAGAAGTACCTCGCGGGCGAAGAGTTCACCATCGCCGAGATCAAGGCCGGCATCCGCCAGCTCGTGATCACCGGTGAGGCGTACCCGATCCTGTGCGGGTCAGCGGTCAAGAACAAGGGCGTCCAGCCCATGCTCGACGCCGTCATCGACTACCTCCCCTCGCCGCTCGACGTGCCTCCGATGGAGGGCCACGCGCCGGGCAACGAGGAGAAGATCCTCACGCGTGCACCGCAGTCGACGGAGCCGTTCTCGGCTCTGGCGTTCAAGGTCGCCACGCACCCGTTCTTCGGCAAGCTCACGTACGTCCGCGTGTACTCCGGTCACGTGGCGTCCGGTGCCCAGGTCTACAACTCGACCAAGGGCAAGAAGGAGCGCATCGGGAAGCTCTTCCAGATGCACGCCAACAAGGAGAACCCGGTCGAGGACGCGACGGCTGGTCACATCTACGCGTTCATCGGGCTCAAGGACGTCACCACCGGTGACACGCTCTGCGACCCGCAGAACCAGATCGTGCTCGAGTCGATGACCTTCCCCGAGCCCGTCATCTCGGTTGCTATCGAGCCGAAGACGAAGGGCGACCAGGAGAAGCTGTCGCTCGCGATCCAGAAGCTTGCCGAGGAGGACCCGACGTTCCGGGTCAACCTCGACATCGACACCGGTCAGACGATCATCGCCGGCATGGGCGAGCTCCACCTGGACATCCTGGTGGACCGCATGCGCCGCGAGTTCAAGGTCGAGGCCAACGTCGGCAAGCCGCAGGTTGCCTACCGCGAGACGATCCGTCGCAGCGTGGTCAAGCTCGACTACACCCACAAGAAGCAGACGGGTGGTTCGGGTCAGTACGCCAAGATCCAGATGACGTTCGAACCGCTCAACGCCTCTGAGGGTGAGCTGTACGAGTTCGACAACAAGGTCACCGGTGGTCGCATCCCGCGGGAGTACATCCCGTCGGTCGACGCCGGTATCCAGAGCGCGATGCTGCTCGGTGTGCTGGCGGGCTACCCGCTCGTCGGCATCAAGGCGATCCTGCTCGACGGTGCGTCTCACGACGTCGACTCCTCGGAGATGGCGTTCAAGATCGCGGGTTCCATGATTCTCAAGGAAGCCGTCCGTCAGGCTGACCCGGTTCTGCTCGAGCCGAAGTTCGAGGTCGAGGTGCGCACGCCCGAGGAGTACATGGGCGACGTCATCGGTGACCTGAACTCGCGCCGCGGCATGATCCAGTCCATGGAGGACGCTAAGGGCGTCAAGGTTATTCGCGCCCTGGTTCCTCTGTCAGAGATGTTCGGGTATGTCGGTGACCTGCGGTCGAAGACCCAGGGTCGCGCGGTGTACTCGATGCAGTTCGACAGCTACTCCGAGGTTCCTCGGAACGTTGCCGAGGAGATCATCAAGAAGACCCGGGGCGAGTAAGTCCCACTGGTCGAAACCAGCAGTTCCGCACTATCAACCGACCGGTAGGACCGAACGCCCGGCAGGTGTCAGCATGACTCCTGCATCGTTTCGTCACATCACTACCTTGAGTCCGAGGAGGACACAGTGGGCAAGGCCAAGTTCGAGCGGACTAAGCCGCACGTCAACATCGGGACCATCGGTCACGTCGACCATGGCAAGACGACGCTGACTGCAGCGATCTCGAAGATGCTGCACGACAAGTTCCCCGAGCTGAATCCCTTCACGCCGTTCGACGAGATCGACAAGGCGCCCGAAGAGAAGCAGCGCGGAATCACCATCAACATCGCGCACGTCGAGTACCAGACCGAGAAGCGCCACTACGCGCACATCGATGCGCCTGGGCACGCGGACTACATCAAGAACATGATCACGGGTGCGGCGCAGATGGACGGCGCCATCCTCGTGGTCGCGGCGACCGACGGCCCCATGGCCCAGACGCGTGAGCACGTTCTGCTCGCCCGCCAGGTCGGCGTGCCGTACCTCCTCGTCGCGCTGAACAAGGCCGACCTGGTCGACGACGAAGAGATCCTCGAGCTCGTCGAGGTCGAGGTCCGCGAGCTGCTCACGGCTCAGGGCTTCGACGGCGACAACGTCCCGGTCATCCAGGTCTCGGCGCTCAAGGCGCTCGAGGGTGACCCGAAGTGGGTCAAGTCGGTCTCCGACCTCATGGACGCCGTCGACGAGTCCGTCCCGGACCCGATCCGCGACATCGACAAGCCGTTCCTCATGCCGATCGAGGACGTCTTCACGATCACCGGTCGTGGCACGGTCGTCACCGGCCGCGTCGAGCGTGGCAAGCTCAAGGTGAACGAGGAGGTCGAGGTCGTCGGTATCAAGGAGAAGGCGATCAAGACCACGGTCACCGGCGTCGAGATGTTCCGCAAGCTCCTCGACTACGCGGAGGCGGGCGAGAACGTCGGCCTGCTCCTTCGTGGCACCAAGCGCGAGGACGTCGAGCGCGGCCAGGTCGTCGTCAAGCCGGGTTCGATCACCCCCCACAAGGACTTCGAGGCGCAGGTCTACATCCTCGCCAAGGATGAGGGTGGGCGTCACAACCCGTTCTACGCGAACTACCGCCCGCAGTTCTACTTCCGCACCACCGACGTCACCGGCGTCATCACGCTGCCCGAGGGCACCGAGATGGTCATGCCCGGCGACAACACCGAGATGACGGTCGCGCTGATCCAGCCGATCGCCATGGAGATCGGCCTCGGCTTCGCCATCCGCGAGGGTGGCCGGACGGTCGGTTCAGGCAAGGTCACCAAGATCATCAAGTGATCTTGAGGGTGGGGCCCGGGCACGTCGCCCGGGCCCTGCCCGCACCCCGCCGTGAGGCGGGGAACTAGCCGGCGTCGGCCATCCACGCGATTGGTCTTCACGGCGTTCCTCTGGCACACTAGCCAGGTTGCCCGGTGGGAGCTTCGAGCGCGTGCAGTTGCGCGCGGGCTCGCGTAGGCAAGAAAACGTTGAGGGTTCTACTGGCCCCGGGGACAACCCGGTGGCAGAGCCCAGACAGCATCCAACGACCTCGTACCTTTCACGAGTGTGCAGCGCAAAAGTGTGTCCGCAATGCGCGACACGCCCGAGTGCGGGGGTCGGAAGAGCCGTTCTAGAGAGAGAGTCAGACGAATGGCGGGACAGAAGATCCGCATCCGGCTCAAGTCGTACGACCACGAGGTCATCGACAGCTCGGCGCGCAAGATCGTCGACACGGTGACCCGAGCTGGAGCGACGGTCGTAGGACCGGTGCCGCTGCCGACGGAGAAGAACGTTTTCTGCGTCATCCGGTCGCCTCACAAGTACAAGGACAGCCGCGAGCACTTCGAGATGCGCACGCACAAGCGGCTCATCGACATCATCGATCCCACGCCGAAGGCGGTCGACTCGCTCATGCGCCTCGACCTGCCGGCAGACGTGAATATCGAGATCAAGCTCTGAAGCTGGGAAGGAACTGATCACCATGACCACCCAGCAGAACGCGCGCCCGATCACGGCCGTGCTCGGTACCAAGCTCGGCATGACGCAGGTGTGGGACGCCAACGGCCTCCTCATCCCCGTCACTGTCGTTCTGGTCGGCACGAACGTCGTCACCCAGGTGCGCACCGCTGAGACAGACGGCTACGCCGCGGTCCAGCTGGCCTACGGCCAGATTGATCCCCGCAAGGTGAGCCAGCCCCTCAAGGGCCACTTCGAGAAGGCCGGGGTCACCCCCCGCCGGCATGTGGCCGAAGTTCGTACTCCGGATGCCGGCGACTACTCGCTCGGCCAGGAGATCACCGCCGTGGCGTTCGAAGCGGGTTCCCGCGTCGACGTCTCCGGTACCACCAAGGGCAAGGGCACCGCGGGTGTCATCAAGCGTCACGGCTTCCACGGCGTCGGCGCCTCGCACGGTGCCCACCGCAACCACCGCAAGCCCGGCTCGATCGGTGGGGCCTCCACCCCGTCGCGCGTGTTCAAGGGCATGAAGATGGCCGGCCGGATGGGCTTCGACAAGATGACCACCCAGAACCTCACCGTGCACGCTGTCGACGCCGAGAAGGGTCTGCTGCTCGTCAAGGGCGCCGTCCCCGGACCCCGGAACGGCATCGTGCTCGTGCGGACCGCCGCGAAGGGAGCATGACGTGGCTGAGACACTGACCGTCGACGTACTCGACTCCTCAGGCAAGAAGGCCGGCTCCGCCGACCTGCCCGCCGAGGTGTTCGACGTCCAGACGAACATCCCCCTGATCCACCAGGTCGTCGTCGCGCAGCTTGCGGCGGCTCGCCAGGGAACTCACTCCACGAAGAATCGTGGCGAGGTGAGTGGTGGTGGCCGTAAGCCGCACAAGCAGAAGGGCACCGGCCGCGCCCGTCAGGGCTCGACCCGCGCTCCTCAGTTCACCGGTGGTGGGGTCGTTCACGGCCCGACGCCGCGCGACTACAGCCAGCGGACCCCGAAGAAGATGAAGACCGCGGCGCTCCGCGGTGCTCTTTCGGACCGCGCCCGCGCCGGTCGCGTGCACGTCGTCTCCGGGTTCGCCCCGGGCGCCGCGCCGTCGACCAAGGTGGCTCTCGAGGTTCTGGCCCGCCTGTCGGGTCGCAAGCACGTGCTGGTCGTCGTGGAGCGTCAGGATGAGATCACCTGGAAGTCGCTTCGCAACGTCGAGCAGGTGCACCTCCTGGTCGCTGACCAGCTGAACACCTACGACGTGCTCGTCTCCGACGACGTCATCTTCACGCAGGGCGCGCTCGACGCGTTCCTGGCGGGGCCGGCTACCGGCCGCTCGGTGAAGGCTGTCGGAACGTCCAGCGAGGCGTCGCAGGCCAAGATCGAGGAGGACACCAAGTGACCACCGTGACGAAAGACCCCCGCGACATCTTGATCGCGCCGGTCGTCTCGGAGAAGAGCTACGGGCTGCTCGACGAGGGCAAGTACACCTTCGTCGTGGACCCGCGCGCGAACAAGACGGAGATCAAGGTCGCGATCGAGCAGATCTTCTCCGTCAAGGTCGCTTCGGTGAACACCATCAACCGCAAGGGCAAGACGCGGCGGACCAAGTTCGGCCTTGGCAAGCGCAAGGACACCAAGCGTGCGATCGTCACTCTCCGCGAGGGCACGATCGACATCTTCGGCGGACCGGTCGGCTGAGCCGACCGAGAGCAGATTGAGGACAGATCCCCATGGGAATCCGTAAGTACAAGCCGACTACGCCGGGCCGTCGCGGCTCGTCCGTCGCCGACTTCGTCGAGATCACGCGCTCCACGCCGGAGAAGTCGTTGGTCCGTCCGCTGCACAAGACTGGTGGCCGCAACTCCACCGGTCGGGTGACCACCCGTCATCAGGGTGGTGGCCACAAGCGGGCCTACCGCGTCATCGACTTCCGTCGGCATGACAAGGACGGCGTGCCGGCGAAGGTCGCTCACATCGAGTACGACCCCAACCGCACCGCGCGCATCGCGCTGCTCCACTACGTGGACGGTGAGAAGCGCTACATCATCGCGCCGAACAAGCTCAAGCAGGGCGACTTCGTCGAGAACGGTGCTGGTGCCGACATCAAGCCCGGCAACAACCTGCCGCTTCGCAACATCCCGACCGGTACGGTCCTGCACGCCATCGAGCTCAAGCCCGGTGGTGGCGCCAAGATCGCCCGTTCGGCTGGTGTGTCGGTGCAGCTCGTTGCCAAGGACGGCATCTATGCGCAGCTGCGCATGCCGTCCGGCGAGATCCGCAACGTCGACCTGCGCTGCCGCGCCACCATCGGTGAGGTCGGCAACGCCGAGCAGTCGAACATCAACTGGGGCAAGGCCGGCCGGATGCGGTGGAAGGGCAAGCGCCCCTCCGTCCGTGGTGTCGCCATGAACCCGGTCGACCACCCGCACGGTGGTGGCGAGGGCAAGACCTCAGGTGGACGACACCCGGTCAGCCCGTGGGGTCAGCCTGAGGGCCGAACCCGTCGTCCCAACAAGCCGAGCGACAAGCTCATCGTGCGCCGTCGGCGCCTCAACAAGAAGCGCTGAAGGAGCTCGAGATGCCACGCAGCCTGAAGAAGGGCCCGTTCGTCGACGGTCACCTGCAGAAAAAGGTCGACGTCCAGAACGAGAAGGGGACCAAGAACGTCATCAAGACGTGGTCCCGTCGTTCGCTCATCACCCCGGACTTCCTGGGTCACACGTTTGCGGTGCACGACGGCCGCAAGCACACACCCGTCTTCGTCACCGAGGCGATGGTCGGACACAAGCTGGGCGAGTTCGCCCCTACGCGGACCTTCCGCGGCCACGAGAAGGACGACCGCAAGGCGCGTCGCCGCTGACCTTCACCGGTCGGTAGTGGCAGTTCCTTACACCGTTCTTTGAGCTAGACGAGACAGAAGGCAGGACAGCAATGGAAGCCAAGGCGCAGGCGCGGTTCGTCCGCGTCACGCCCCAGAAGGCCCGGCGCGTCGTGGACCTCATCCGTGGCAAGCAGGCCGACGTGGCCGTGGCGACGCTGAAGTTCGCGCCGCAGGCTGCTGGGGAGACCGTCCGCAAGGTGGTCGAAAGTGCGATCGCCAACGCGAGGGTCAAGGCCGATCGTGCGAGCGAAGCGTTCGACGAGCACGCGCTCGTCATCACTGAGGCGTACGTCGACGAGGGTCCGACCCTCAAGCGGTTCCGACCGCGGGCACAGGGCAGGGCAAGCCAGATCCTCAAGCGGACCAGCCACATCACCGTGGTCGTGGCCCCCGTCGAGAAGAAGGAGAGGGCCCGATAGTGGGACAGAAGGTCAACCCGCACGGGTACCGCCTAGGCATCACCACCGACCACCGGTCGCGTTGGTTTGCTGACAGCACCAAGCCGGGACAGCGTTACCGCGACTACGTCCGTGAGGACGTAGCCATCCGCAAGCTGATGGCGACCGGGCTCGAGCGAGCCGGGATCTCCAAGGTCGAGATCGAGCGGACCCGTGACCGGGTTCGCGTCGACATCCACACCGCACGTCCCGGGATCGTCATCGGGCGTCGTGGCGCGGAGGCCGACCGCATCCGCGGCGAGCTCGAGAAGCTCAGCGGCAAGCAGGTGCAGCTCAACATCCTCGAGGTGAAGAACGCTGAGATGGATTCTCAGCTCGTCGCCCAGGGGATCGCGGAGCAGCTTGCGAGCCGCGTCTCGTTCCGCCGCGCCATGCGCAAGGGCATGCAGTCCGCCCAGCGCGCTGGTGCCAAGGGCATCCGGGTGCAGTGCTCGGGTCGCCTCGGTGGCGCCGAGATGAGCCGCAGCGAGTTCTACCGCGAGGGACGCGTGCCGTTGCACACCCTCCGCGCGAACATCGACTACGGCTTCTATGAGGCCCGGACCACTTTCGGCCGTATCGGCGTGAAGGTCTGGATCTACAAGGGCGACATGACCGAGAAGGAGTATGCGCAGCAGCAGGCCACTCAGGCCCCGCGTGCACCGCGTGGACCCCGGACCGATCGCCCCGACCGCCCCGCTCGCGGTGGCGCCGGTGCAGCTCGTCGTCCCGAGGCAGCGTCGGCCCCGGCCGCCGCTCCCGCTGAGGCTGCCGCTCCGGCAGCGGCCCCGGCGACCGCCCCCGAGTCCGGTTCGGAGGCCTGAGCATGCTTATCCCGCGCAGGCTGAAGCACCGCAAGCAGCACCACCCGGGGCGCTCCGGCGCCGCGACCGGTGGTACGGCGATCTCGTTCGGTGAGTTCGGTATCCAGGCTCTCGAGCCCGCGTACCTGACGAACCGTCAGATCGAGGCCGCTCGTATCGCCATGACCCGCCACATCAAGCGTGGGGGGAAGGTCTGGATCAACGTGTACCCGGACCGTCCGCTCACGAAGAAGCCGGCTGAGACCCGCATGGGTTCCGGTAAGGGTTCGCCCGAGTGGTGGATCGCCAATGTCAAGCCGGGTCGGGTTCTCTTCGAGCTCGCCGGTGTTCCGGAGGAGCTTGCGCGCGAGGCCATGCGTCGCGCGCAGCACAAGCTCCCGATGAAGACCCGTTTTGTGGTCCGCGAGGGTGGTGGCGTCTGATGGCTATCGGAACGAAGGATCTGGCCGTCACCGAGCTGGACGGGTTCGACGACGAGCGTTTGGTCGCCGAGCTCAAGAAGGCCAAGGAAGAGCTGTTCAACCTGCGCTTCCAGTCGGCTACCGGTCAGCTCGAGAGCCACGGGCGTCTCAAGGCCGTGCGTCGTGACATCTCGCGGATCTACACGATCCTGCGCGAGCGCGAGCTCGGCATCCGTACTGCCCCGAGCGCGAGCGAGTGAGGTCGACCATGAGCGCAACGAAGAACGAAGCTGCGGCTGACCGCGCCGACCGCAAGTCGCGGCGCGGGTACGTCATCAGCGACAAGATGGACAAGACCGTCGTGGTGGAGGTCGAAGACCGGGTCAAGCACCCGCTCTACGGCAAGGTCATCCGACGCACGAGCAAGGTCAAGGCGCACGACGAGGCCAATGCGGCCGGCATCGGCGACTTGGTCGTCATCATGGAAACTCGCCCGCTCTCCGCGACCAAGCGGTGGCGCGTGGTGGAGATCCTCGAGAAGGCGAAGTAGGCCTTCCCTGCAGTAACTCAGTTGCCCCCGTGGCAGGGGGTGCCGGCTCCGGCCGGCACCCCACCACGGGTGCGAGACGGCAGCTATCCGTTCGCCAGGCTCGCATCTGCGAGAACCAGCAGACGTCAGGAGTTCATCAATGATCCAGCAGGAGTCGCGACTCAAGGTCGCCGACAACACTGGTGCGAAGGAAATCCTTTGCATCCGCGTTCTCGGTGGCTCAGGACGTCGCTACGCCGGAATTGGCGACACCATTGTCGCCACCGTCAAGGACGCGATCCCGGGCGGCAACGTCAAGAAGGGCGATGTCGTCAAGGCGGTCATCGTGCGCACCAAGAAGGAGCGCCGTCGTCCCGACGGTTCGTACATCAAGTTCGATGAGAACGCGGCCGTGATCCTCAAGAGCGACGGCGAACCCCGTGGCACGCGCATCTTCGGCCCGGTGGGCCGCGAGCTGCGCGACAAGAAGTTCATGAAGATCATCTCGCTCGCTCCGGAGGTGCTCTAACCATGGCGAAGATCAAGAAGGGCGACCTCGTCGTCGTCATTTCTGGCCGCGACCGCGGCAAGCAGGGTCGAGTTCTGGAGGTCCTCACGGAGACGCAGCGCGTCGTCGTCGAGGGCGTCCAGCGCGTCACGAAGCACGTCAAGGTCGGGCAGTCGCAGCGCGGCACCCGTACCGGTGGCATCGAGACCATCGAGGCCCCGATCCACATCAGCAACGTGATGGTTGTCGACGCGGAGACCAAGAAGGGCACCCGCGTCGGGTACCGGATCGAAGAGATCGAGCGCGACGGCCGTAAGAAGACGGTGCGAATCCGTGTGGCCAAGCGCTCCGGTAAGGACATCTGATGAGCGTTGACAGCACTGCGACGACCCCCGAGGTCGCGCCCGTCATGCCGCGCCTGAAGACGCGCTACGCGGACGAGATCGTTGCCGGGCTCCGTGAGGAGTTCGCCCACGAGAACGTCAACCAGGTCGCACGACTGACCAAGGTTGTCGTGAACATGGGTGTCGGTGACGCCGCCAAGGACTCCAAGCTGATGGACGGCGCGATCAAGGATCTTTCCGCGATCACCGGCCAGAAGCCCCAGGTCACGAAGGCCCGCAAGTCGATCGCCCAGTTCAAGCTGCGTGAGGGCATGCCGATCGGCGCGCACGTCACGCTGCGCGGCGACCGCATGTGGGAGTTCCTGGACCGGTTGCTCTCGACCGCTCTGCCGCGTATCCGCGACTTCCGCGGCCTCTCGCCGAAGCAGTTCGACGGCAACGGCAACTACACCTTCGGTCTCACGGAGCAGGTCATGTTCCACGAGATCGACCAGGACAAAGTCGACCGCGTGCGGGGCATGGACATCACCATCGTCACGACCGCAGTCACCGACGCTGAGGGCCGCTCGTTGCTGAAGCGTCTCGGCTTCCCCTTCAAGGAGATCTGACATGGCGAAGACCGCCCTCGTCCAGAAGGCCGCCGGGACCCCGAAGTTCAAGGTGCGCGGCTACACCCGGTGCAACAAGTGCGGACGTCCGCACTCCGTCTACCGCAAGTTCGGGCTCTGCCGCATCTGCGTGCGCGAGATGGCGCATGCAGGCGAGCTTCCCGGCGTCACCAAGAGCAGCTGGTAACTACTACGCCGCTGGTCCTCACATCACAGGTTCACTCCTGGTGGGGATACCCCGGCGAGGAAGGGCGGAAGCCCAATGATGACTGACCCGATCGCAGACATGCTCACGCGTCTGCGGAACGCGAACTCGGCTTACCACGACACGGTGCAGATGCCGTTTTCGAAGCTGAAGTCGCACGTTGCAGAAATCCTCGAGGCCGAGGGATACATCGCCGGCTGGAAGGTTGAGGACGCGCCTGTCGGCAAGTACCTCACGATCGAACTGAAGTTCGGCCCGAACCGCGAGCGTTCGCTCGCGGGAGTGCGCCGCGTGTCCAAGCCGGGCCTGCGCGTGTACGCCAAGTCGACAAATCTGCCCAAGGTGCTCGGCGGCCTGGGCGTGGCGATCCTGTCCACGTCCTCCGGTCTCCTCACTGGCCAGCAGGCCGCCAAGAAGGGCGTGGGTGGGGAAGTCCTCGCCTACGTCTGGTAAGTCCGAGACGAAAGGAGCTAGCCATGTCTCGAATCGGCAGAGTCCCCGTCCCGGTACCCACCGGCGTGGACGTCACCATTGTTGGACCGACAGTGACGGTCAAGGGCCCCAAGGGTTCCCTGACGCACACGGTCCCGAACCCCATCGCGGTCGCCCGCGATGACAACGGATCCCTCGTGGTCACCCGGCCGAACGACGAGCGCGCATCGCGTTCGTTGCACGGTCTGACCCGCACGCTGTTGGCGAACCTCGTCACCGGTGTGACCGAGGGCTACGTGAAGAAGCTTGAGATCGTCGGTACCGGTTACCGCGTGGTCGCCAAGGGGGAGACGCTCGAGTTCGCACTCGGTTTCAGCCACCCGGTGAACATCGTTCCGCCCGCCGGCATCTCGTTCACGGTGGAGAGCCCGACCAAGCTCTCGGTCAGCGGCATCGACAAGCAGCAGGTCGGTGAGGTTGCGGCCAACATTCGCAAGATCCGCAAGCCCGAGCCCTACAAGGGCAAGGGCGTGCGGTACGCCGGCGAAATTGTCCGCCGCAAGGTCGGAAAGGCTGGTAAGTAAGCCATGGCTCTCAAGATCAAGGGCAAGGGCAGGATCGTCGCGCGTGCGCGCCGTCACCTGCGTCTTCGCAAGAAGGTCTCCGGCACTGCGGTTCGTCCGCGTCTCGTGGTCACCCGGTCCGCCCGGCACATGACCGTGCAGGTCGTCGACGACACCGTCGGTCGCACCGTCGTCTCGGCGTCGACGCTCGAGGCGGACCTTCGGGCCCTCTCGGCAGACAAGACGGCCAAGGCGCGCAAGGTCGGCGAGCTCGTCGCTGCGCGTGCTAAGGCGGCCGGAATCGACGCGGTGGTCTTCGACCGCGGCGGCAACAAGTACCACGGCCGGGTGGCAGCAGTCGCCGACGGGGCACGCGAAGGCGGTCTGACCCTGTGACGACTGAACGCACCTCCGTACGGAAGCAGAGGATCATCTGATGGCTGCACCTCAGCGCAGCAACACCGGCGCGGGCGCCGGCACCGGCGCCCCAGCGGGCGGCGGCGGCGGCGGTCGTGACGGCGGTCGCCGTGACGGCGGCGGTCGGCGCGACTCGGCCGAGAAGAGCCAGTTCGTCGAGCGCGTCGTCAAGATCAACCGCGTCTCCAAGGTCGTCAAGGGCGGTCGTCGCTTCAGCTTCACCGCGCTCGTCGTCGTCGGCGACGGCGACGGCACGGTCGGCGTCGGCTACGGCAAGGCCAAGGAGGTCCCCGCGGCAATCGCCAAGGGGGTCGAGGAAGCCAAGAAGAACTTCTTCAAGGTTCCTCGCATCCAGGGCACCATTCCGCACCCGATCCAGGGTGAGGCCGCGGCTGGCGTCGTGTTCCTCCGTCCGGCGTCCCCGGGTACCGGCGTCATCGCCGGTGGTCCGGTGCGCGCGGTCCTGGAGTGCGCGGGCATCCACGACGTGCTGAGCAAGTCGCTCGGTTCGACCAACTCCCTCAACGTCGTGCACGCGACGGTGGCGGCGTTGCGCGGGCTCGAGCAGCCGGAGTCGGTGGCTGCACGCCGCGGTCTCCCGCTCGAGCACGTCGCGCCGGCTTCTCTTCTGCGCGCTCGCGCAGCGGGGGTGCATGCGTGATGGGCCGGATCAAGGTGACTCAGACGAAGTCCGCCATCGGCGGCAAGCGAAACCAGCGCGAGACGCTGCGCACTCTCGGCTTGAAGCGAATTGGCGACACTGTCGTCAAGGAGGACCGTCCGGAGATTCGCGGCATGGTCTCGACCGTGACGCACCTCGTCAAGTTCGAGGAGGTCGACTGATGGCTGACGACAAGACGCAGGCCGATGCCGTAGAGGCGAAGGCTCCTGCGAAGAAGGCTGCGGCCAAGAAGGCTCCGGCCAAGACCGCCGTCAAGAAGGCTCCGGCAGTGAAGGCTGCTGAGCCGGAGCTGGGCGCGGGTGGCATCGTCAAGGTGCACCACCTTCGTCCCGCCCCGGGCGCCAAGACCGCCAAGACCCGCGTGGGTCGTGGCGAGGCGTCCAAGGGTAAGACGGCCGGTCGAGGCACCAAGGGCCAGAAGGCCAAGCGCACGATCCCCGAGCGGTTCGAGGGTGGACAGATGCCGCTGCACATGCGGCTTCCGAAGCTCCGCGGGTTCAAGAACCCGTTCCGCACCGAGTACCAGGTCGTGAACCTGGACAAGCTGTCCGAGCTGTACCCGTCGGGCGGTTCGGTGACGGTCGACGACCTCGTTGCCAAGGGCGCGGTCCGCAAGGGCCAGCTCGTCAAGGTGCTCGGCACCGGCGAGCTCACCGTCAAGGTCTCGATCGCGGTGGACGCCTACTCGGCGTCGGCCAAGGAAAAGATCGCGGCTGCCGGCGGTACCGTCGTACAGGACTGATCGGACGAACGGGGCCGGTAGGACAACCGTCCTATCGGCCCCGTTCTTCGTTTCCGCACGTCAATCGGCTAAGGTTTCGCGGGGTGCGCCCCCGCAGGGCGCTTCGCTTGATGGCCGGGATCGCCCGGCGTCACCACACACCGCCCTTGGCGGAGCAGGAGGATAGGTGCTCAGCGCATTCGTCCGGGCGTTCAGGACGCCCGACTTGCGGCGCAAGCTGCTCTTCACCATCGCGATCATGTCGATCTTCCGCGTCGGGTCGTTCCTGCCCACGCCCGGGGTCTCCTACCCCAACGTCCAGATCTGCATCGACGAGACGGCCGGGAACAACGACCTCCTCGGACTCGTGAACCTCTTCAGTGGTGGGGCCCTGCTCCAGCTGAGCGTGTTCGCGCTGGGGATCATGCCGTACATCACGGCCAGCATCATCGTCCAGCTGCTGCGCGTGGTCATTCCGCGCTTCGAGGCCCTGCACAAGGAGGGTCAGTCCGGCACCGCGAAGCTCACGCAGTACACGCGGTACCTGACGATCGCGCTGGCGATCCTGCAGTCGACGACCGTCATCACGATCGCTCGCACGGGGCAGCTCTTCTCGGGCTGCTCGGTCGACGTCATCCCGAACGACAACGTCCAGACGATCCTGCTGATGGTGCTCACCATGACGGCGGGCACCGGCCTGATCATGTGGCTGGGCGAGCTCATCTCCGAGCGCGGTGTCGGCAACGGCATGTCGCTGCTCATCTTCACGTCGATCGCCGCCAGCTTCCCGACGGCGCTGTGGTCCATCGCCGGCGGCGACAACGGCCCGACGAAGTTCACCGTCGTGCTCGTGATCGTCGTGCTCGTCATCGGCCTGGTCGTCTTCGTCGAGCAGTCCCAGCGCCGGATCCCGGTGCAGTACGCCAAGCGCATGGTCGGTCGCAAGATGTACGGGGGCTCGAGCACCTACATCCCGATCAAGATCAACATGGCCGGCGTCATCCCGATCATCTTCGCGTCGTCGCTGCTCTCGGTCCCTCAGCTGCTCGCGCAGTTCGGCGACCAGACCTCCGACTGGGTCATCTGGCTGCAGGTCAACCTCGTGGACCCGTCGGCGCCGCTGCACCTGGTGCTGTACGTCGTGCTGATCATCTTCTTCTGCTACTTCTACACGGCGATCACGTTCAACCCGGACGAGGTCGCGGACAACATGAAGAAGTACGGCGGGTTCATCCCGGGCATCCGGGCCGGACGACCGACCGCCGAGTACCTCTCCTTCGTGATCTCGCGGATCACCGCGCCCGGCTCCGTGTACCTCGCGCTGGTCGCTCTCATCCCGACGATCGCGTTCATCCTGCTCGACATCAGCCAGAACATCCCGTTCGGTGGGGCCTCGATCCTCATCGTCGTCGGCGTCGGCCTCGAGACCGTCAAGCAGATCGAGTCCCAGCTCCAGCAGCGCCACTACGAGGGGTTCCTGCGATGACCGCGCGGCTCATCATCATGGGGCCGCAGGGCTCCGGCAAGGGCACGCAGGCGGCTCGGCTCGCGGTGCGCCTGGGGGTGCCCACGATCTCCACGGGCGACATCTTCCGGGCCAACATCAAGGGCGGTACCGAGCTCGGGGTGCGGGCGAAGGTGTTCACCGACGCGGGCAACCTCGTCCCCGACGAGATCACCAACGCGATGGTCGCGGACCGGCTCGCCGAACCCGACGCGGCTGCCGGGTTCATCCTCGACGGCTACCCGCGGACCGCGGACCAGGCGGACGTGCTCGACGGCGTGCTGGCCGGCGCCGGGTCGGCGCTGGACGCGGTCCTCGAGCTCGACGCGCCCCGCGAGGAGCTCCTCCAGCGGCTGCACAAGCGCGCCGAGATCGAGAACCGGGCGGACGACACCGAGGACGCCATCCGTCGTCGGCTCGAGATCTACGCGGAGCAGACCGCTCCGCTCACCACCCGATACGCCGAGCGCGGCCTGCTGGTCGTCGCCGATGCGATCGGTGAGGTCGACGAGGTCACCGAGCGCCTGCTCGCGGCCCTCGCGGCCCACGTGGGCTGACCACTCGACAGGAGCACCACCCGGTATGTTCGGCCGCGAGAAGATCGAGTTCAAGACCCACGAGCAGGTGCTGCTCATGCGGCGTGCGGGCATCGTGGTCGCGGACGCGCTGGCGGCGGTCCGGGCCGAGGCCCGACCGGGGCTGACGACGGCGGACCTGGATGCCGTGGCGGCGGACGTCATCCGCGGCGCCGGCGCCACGCCGTCGTTCCTCGGCTACGACGGCTTCCCTGCGACCATCTGCGTGTCGGTGAACGACGAGATCGTGCACGGCATCCCCGGCGCGCGCACCCTCGAGCCCGGCGACGTCGTCTCCATCGACTGCGGGGCGATCGTCGAGGGCTGGCACGGCGACTCGGCGCTGACCCTGGTGCTCGCGGATGCCGATCAGCTCGATCTCGAGCTCATGGCGACCACCGAAGACGCCATGTGGGCGGGGATCGCGGCGCTCGCGACCGGGAACCGGCTCGGCGGGGTGGGGGAGGCCGTGGAGGACGTCGTCGACGCCGCCCAGGCCGGCGGAGCCAACGGCTCGGTGCGCTACGGCGTGATCGAGGAGTTCGTCGGTCACGGGATCGGCAGCGCGATGCACCAGCCGCCCGACGTGCTCAACTACCGCACCCGCGACCGCGGTCCCCGGCTCCGGCCGGGCATGTGCCTGGCGGTCGAGCCGATGCTGGTGCGCGGTTCGCGGATGACCGAGACCCTCGAGGACGACTGGACCGTGGTGTCGGGCGACGGCTCGCGGGCCGCGCACTGGGAGCACTCGGTCGCGCTGCTCGAGGACGGGATCTGGGTCCTGACCGCGCGCGACGGCGGCGCTGAACGCCTCGCCGCGCTGGGCGTGCGCGTCGCGCCCCTCGGGGACTAGCGATCCCGGCCCAGATCTCCCACCGGCGCAGGGCGTAGCGGTTTCCGCTCTCCCGTCCGATGCCGTAGGGTAGCCCGTTGGGTGCGTGCACCGTGTCGGCGCCCCACCAATCCGCACCACACCTCTCGTGATCGAACGTGACCACGGGCGGGGGCGGCGGATAGATATTGCAACCGAGAGTTAGCGGAGGATATGGCAAAGAAGGACGGTGTCATCGAGATTGAGGGCAGCGTTGTCGAGGCCCTGCCGAACGCGATGTTTCGCGTGGAGCTGGCCAACGGCCACCGAGTGCTCGCCCACATCTCGGGCAAGATGCGTCAGCACTACATCCGGATCCTCCCTGAGGACCGCGTGGTCGTTGAGCTGAGCCCGTACGACCTGTCCCGCGGCCGGATCGTCTACCGCTACAAGTAACCATCACTCGATCACGCCGTCGCGCTCGTACCTCACGGTACGGTCGCGAACCGCGGCGGCGGAGGAACAACGCATGAAGGTCAAGCCCAGCGTCAAGAAGATCTGCGACAAGTGCAAGGTGATTCGCCGGCACGGTCGCGTCATGGTGATCTGCGAGAACCTGCGTCACAAGCAGCGCCAGGGCTGATGCCCTGACGCTCGGGGACGCACCCGAGCAGATCGTCCGGCACCACGCCATCCGGCGAGGTACCACCAGCGCACCACCACTCCTCCTCGGCCCCACGGGCCCGGGCGGCGAACCCTCGGTCGGAGGCCGAGGCCCGCGGAACACGCGGGAGGGTGATGCGGACGGCCTCCGACGCAGTACAGGAGTCACCAGTCACATGGCACGTCTTGTCGGAGTCGACCTCCCCCGCGATAAGCGGCTCGAGATCGCGCTCACCTACATCTACGGCGTCGGCCGTACCCGCTCCCAGCAGACGCTGGCCGCCACGGGCATCAGCCCGGACATCCGCGTGAAGGACCTGGGCGACACCGAGCTGGTCGCGCTGCGCGACTACCTCGAAGCCTCCTTCAAGCTCGAGGGTGACCTTCGGCGCGAGGTCGCTGCCGACATCCGCCGCAAGGTGGAGATCGGTTGCTACGAGGGTCTGCGGCACCGCCGTGGCCTCCCGGTGCGCGGTCAGCGCACCAAGACCAACGCGCGCACCCGCAAGGGCCCGAAGCGCACCGTCGCCGGCAAGAAGAAGGCCGGTCGCAAGTAGCAGCGGTAGCCCGCCCGGTCGTCGCCCCTAGGCACCGACCGCGAGCGGCACTGCAGCCAGCCGACCCAGACCAGGAGAAAACAAGCACATGCCTCCCAAGACTCGTACCGCCGTGCGCAAGCCGCGCCGCAAGGAGAAGAAGAACGTCTCCCACGGCCAGGCGCACATCAAGAGCACCTTCAACAACACCATCGTCACGATCACGGACCCCTCGGGTGCCGTCATCGCCTGGGCCTCGTCCGGCCAGGTCGGATTCAAGGGTTCGCGCAAGTCGACCCCGTTCGCAGCCCAGCTCGCGGCCGAGGCCGCTGCTCGCCGCGCGCAGGAGCACGGCATGAAGAAGGTTGACGTCTTCGTCAAGGGCCCGGGTTCGGGCCGCGAGACCGCGATCCGTTCGCTCCAGGCGACCGGCCTCGAGGTCGGCTCGATCCAGGACGTCACCCCCCAGGCGCACAACGGCTGCCGTCCTTCCAAGCGCCGCCGCGTCTGACCCGTTCGAGCGCGCGGTCCGCGAAGTGACTTCGGTTCACCGCGCGGCTCGCCCGGTCGGACGGCTTTCTCCACCAGTTGCCCGGTCATCCGCACGGCCGGGCGGCAACAGCGCAGATTGCCTGCCTCGGTAGACCGAGACCCGGCAGGCTCGCACCACCGCAGAGCGTCATATGGCGGACGCTCACTGAGAGGAACCCAGAAGTGCTCATAGCACAGCGCCCCACCCTGACCGAAGAGGTCATCTCGGAGTACCGGTCGCGGTTCTCCATCGAGCCCCTCGAGCCTGGCTTCGGCTACACGCTCGGGAACTCCCTTCGTCGCACCCTGCTGTCGTCCATCCCGGGTGCTGCTGTGACGTCCATCCGGATCGACGGCGTGCTGCACGAGTTCACCACCGTGCCGGGCGTCAAGGAAGACATCACGGAGATCATCCTCAACATCAAGAACCTCGTCGTCTCCTCGGAGAACGACGAGCCCGTCGTGATGTACCTGCGCAAGCAGGGTGCCGGGGCCGTCACGGCCTCGGTCATCGTCCCGCCGGCTGGTGTCGAGGTCCACAACCCGGACCTGCACATCGCGACGTTGAACGACAAGGGCAAGCTCGAGATCGAGCTCACGGTCGAGCGTGGCCGTGGATACGTCTCGGCCTCGCAGAACAAGTCGTACGACGCCGAGATCGGCCGCGTCCCGGTCGACTCGATCTACTCGCCGGTCCTCAAGGTGACCTACAAGGTCGAGGCCACGCGTGTCGAGCAGCGCACCGACTTCGACAAGCTGATCGTCGACGTCGAGACGAAGAACTCGATCTCGCCCCGCGACGCACTGGCCTCGGCCGGTAAGACGCTCGTCGAGCTGTTCGGGCTCGCCCGCGAGCTCAACGTCGAGGCCGAGGGCATCGAGATCGGGCCGTCCCCGACGGATGCCGCTCTCGCCGCCGACCTCGCGCTGCCGATCGAGGACCTGCAGCTGACGATCCGGTCGTACAACTGCCTCAAGCGCGAGGGCATCCACACCGTGGGTGAGCTCGTGGCTCGGAGCGAGGCCGACCTGCTCGACATCCGGAACTTCGGTGCGAAGTCGATCACCGAGGTCAAGGAAAAGCTTGCTGAGCTCTCCCTGTCCCTCAAGGACAGCCCGCTCGACTTCGATCCGACCAAGGCCGCCGGGTACTACGACGGCGAAGAGGGCGAGTTCACCGAGGACGAGCAGTACTGACGCTGCGTCGGGCGGGGGGCACACACGTGCCCGCCTCGCTCGTTCATCACTGGAACTGAGGAGTTAGACCATGCCTACGCCCACTAAGGGTCCCCGGCTCGGTGGCGGCCCGGCGCACGAGCGGCTGATCCTGGCCAACCTGGCCACGAGCCTGTTCGAGCACAAGCGGATCACGACGACCGAGGCCAAGGCCAAGCGTCTTCGCCCGCTCGCCGAGCGACTGATCACGTTCGCGAAGCGCGGTGACCTGCCGGCCCGTCGCCGCGTGCTCACCGTCGTCAAGAGCAAGGACGTCGTGCACGTCCTGTTCACCGAGATCGCGCCGGCTGTCGCCGAGCGTCAGGGTGGCTACACCCGGATCACGAAGATTGGTCCCCGCAAGGGCGACAACGCGCCGATGGCCGTGATCGAGCTCGTGCTCGAGCCGCTGAGCCCGAAGCAGGCGACCGTTCGGGAGGCCGAGAAGGCCACCAAGAAGGCCGCTCCGAAGAAGGCTGCCAAGAAGGCCGACGAGGCTGTTGTCGAGACGCCCGCCGACGAGGCCCCCGTGGCCGACGAGGTTGTCGCCGACGCTGTCGAGGCCGACAAGGCCTGACGACCGCACGCCTGAACAGGGCCCGGTTCGCGAGACTCACTCTCGCGAACCGGGCCCTGTCGTGCGTCCGCCGGCCTTCCGTCCAGTGGGGCGTGCGGAGGGTCGGGGGGCTGCGTAGGGTCGGATCATGGGGCTGCCGGTGGTGCTGGCGCACGGGATGCGTACCTCGCGCACCATGTGGCGCGCCCAGGTCGATGCACTCACGGCTGCGGGGCGCCGGGTCGAGGCGATCGACCTGCCCGGTCACGGTCGGCGGGCGGGGGAGCGGTTCACGCTCGACGGCGCGGTCGAGGCCCTCTCGGACGCGGTGGACGGGCTCGGTGGACGCGCGCTGGTGGTCGGCCTGTCCTTGGGGGGCTACGTCGCGATCACCCACGCGGCCCGGTATCCCGCCCAGGTCGCCGGCCTCGTCGCCGCCGCGTGCTCGACCCCGCCGGCCCGGCCGATCGTGGACGGGTGGGTGCTCGCCGCGCGCGGGATCGCCCGGCTGCCCGACGCCGGCGCGGGCCTCAACCAGGTGCTCGTCGACCACACTCTCAACCCCGCGGCGGCGGTCGATGTCGCCGCTGGCGGCTTCGCGTTCGACGTCGTCGTCGACTCGCTCCGGGCGGTGCGCGGGCTGGACCCGGTGGCGGACCTGGCGTGCATCCAGGTGCCGGTCTGGCTCGTCAACGGCCGGTACGACCACTTCCGCGGGCAGGAGCGGCGCTACCTCGCCGCGTGCCAGGACGGCCACCTCGTCGTCGTGCCCGGCGCCAAGCACCTCGTCAGCCTCGACGCCCCGGTCGCGTTCAACCGGATCCTCTTCGAAGCCCTCGACCGAGCCGAACAGGACGAGCCCCCACCGCCGGCCAGCCCCGACCCCAGGCCGCGAGCTGCGAGCCTCGAGTGCGGGGAAGCTGCTCCTTCGCAGATGGTCTGAGCAACCGAACGCCCGCACTCGGCGGATTGGCCCGGGATGGGGAGTGGTCGGGTTCGGGGTCTGGTGGGGTTCGGGAGTGGTGGGGATTCGGGGAGTGGTGGGGATTCGGGTGTGGTCGGGGTTCGGGGGGTGGTCGGGTCTGCGGGACGGGGATCAGCGGCCGCGGAGGCTCCAGGCACGGACGCCGCCGACGATGCCTGCGGAGTTCGGCACGACGACGACGTCGTCCCCGAGCCGGGCGAGGACCTGGGGCGTGATCTGGCGCGAGTTGCCGCCGCCGAGGTACAGGCGGTCCCACACGAAGACCGGCCGTAGTCCGTCGACCACGCGGCGGACGCGGCGCGACCACCGGCCGTCCCCGAGCCGGGCCCGCTCGATCTGGCCGACGTAGTCGTCGTAGCTCGTTCCCCAGCGGACCGGCGCGTGCGACCACTCGAGGTGCGGTGCCAGCACGCCGCCGTCGAACAGGGCGGATCCCAGACCGGTGCCGAGGGTGAGGACCAGCTCCAGACCGCTGCCGGCCACCACCCCGGCCCCGTGCACCTCGGCGTCGTTGAGGACGAGTGCGGGGAGCCCGAACGCGGCCCCGACGGCCGCCTCCATGTCGAAGTCCGCCCATGCGTCGACGAGCTCGGGCAGCACCCGGCTGTGCGGGCCGGACCGCGTGACGTAGTGCGGGGTCGCGACCACGACGCCGTGCCGGATCATGCCGGGCATCCCGACGGTGACGCGGTGCGCGAGCGGCAGCGAGGCCGCGATCTCCACGAGCGTCTCCACGAGGCGCTCGGGAGGAAGGGGGTACGGGGTCGGCACGCGCACCGCGGGAGCGCGGAGGGTCCCTGCGGCGTCGAGGACGGAGGCCTTGATGCCGCCGCCGCCGCAGTCGACCGCGAGGGTGTGCAGCTGGCTGCTCGGGATCTCGTTCACGCGGCCAACGCTACCCACCGGCCGGTCCGGCTAGGTTGGGCCGGTGCTCCGGATCCGCCTCGACCTCGCTTACGACGGCACGGCCTTCGCCGGATGGGCGATCCAACCCGGCCTGCGAACGGTGCAGGGCCTGCTCGAGGGGGCGCTCGGCGTCGTGCTCCGCGCCCCGGTGCGCGTGACCGTCGCGGGCCGGACCGACTCGGGGGTGCACGCCCAGGGGCAGGTGGCCCACGTGGACGTCGAGGAGGGCGCCTGGGCGGCTCTGGCGGGCCGATCGTCCCGGACCTCCGGGGACACGCTGGTCGCCCGGCTGGGCGGTCTCTTGCCGCACGACATCGTGGTGCGCCGGGCGGCGCCTGCCGCACCGGGGTTCGACGCTCGGTTCTCGGCGCTCCGCCGCCGGTACGCCTACCGGATCGCCGACGACCCGGCCCGGCGGGACCCGATGCGCCGCGCCGAGGTGCTCTGGCACCCGCGCGCGCTGGATGTCGACGCGATGCACGTCGCCGCCCGCCCCCTGGTCGGGCTGCAGGACTTCGCCGCCTTCAGCAAGCCCCGCCCGGGCGCGACGACGATCCGCACGCTCGAGATCTTCGACTGGACCCGGCCCACCGAGGGGGCCGACGCCGGCCTGGTGGTCGCCGTCGTGCAGGCCGATGCGTTCTGCCACCACATGGTGCGGGCGCTGGTGGGTGCCTCGCTCGCGGTCGGCGAGCACCGCCGGCCGACCGACTTCCCCGCCGTCCTGCTCGCCGCCGGGGTGCGGGATCCCGGTGCCGGGGTGGCGCACGCGTGCGGGCTCACGCTCGAGGAGGTCTCCTACCCGGACGACGCCGAGCTCGCGCTGCGCGCAGGCCAGACCCGGAACCGTCGCGGCCGCGGCTGGTCCGGGGTCGAGCTGACCGGCTGACGGATCGGGCGCGCGAGCTCAGCGACGGCGGTCCCTGATGATGTGCATCGCGGCCTCCTCGGCGCTCGCCGCGCCGCCGGCCACGCCGACGTCGTGCGCGAACGAGTCGTTCACGCGGTGCCCGTCGAGCGCGTCGTCGTCCTCGACGAGACGACCGGCCCGGTCGGGCTGCCGGGCGCCCCGCTCGGGGGCCACCCAGATCTCCGGCTCCTCCTCGTTCAGCCGTTGGTCGAGGGTCTCGCCGTGCGCCTCCTCCCAGGCCGTCTCGCCGAAGCGGTTGGTCCGCGGGCGCTCCGGCGGGGAGTAGCCCTCGTCCAGGAGGTCGTCCACGCCACGGTCGATCAGGGTGTCCTCGAGCGGCAGCTGATCGGTGTCGCCCTCGGCCCCGGTCTCCGGGTCCGCGCTGGTGGCTGACGTGTCTTTTTCGCTCATGCTCCACCGTGTCACCGCGACGCCGGGTGCGCCAGGGGGTGGGCCAACTTTCGGTGCCGGCGGGGGTGCCGACGGGAATCAGTTCGTCCCGCGGGGCCACGACGGGCAAGAATGAGCCCGTGGGACACCTCGACATCAGCGCCGTCAGCTACTTCCTTCCCGACGGGCGGCCCCTGCTCGACGAGGTCGACCTGCGCGTGGGCGACGGTGCCAAGGTGGCGCTGGTCGGTCCCAACGGGGCGGGCAAGACGACGCTCCTGCGGATCGTGGCCGGCGACCTCGCGCCGCACTCCGGGGCCGTCTCGCGCAGCGGTGGCCTCGCGGTGATGCGCCAGTTCGTGGGACGGATCTCCGACGAGCGCTCGATCCGCGAGCTGTTGTCCTCGCTCGCGCCGGCCGCCGTGCGCGACGCCGCCGTCGAGCTCGCGGCCGCCGAGCTGGGGATCATGACGGTCGATGACGAGCCGGCCCAGATGCGGTACGCGAGCGCGCTGGTCGACTGGGCCGACGTCGGCGGCTACGAGGCCGAGACCGGCTGGGACAAGGTGACCGACGCGGTGCTGTCGATGCCGTTCGACACCGCGCAGTGGCGTGAGGTCCGGACGCTGTCCGGGGGAGAGCAGAAACGGCTCGTGCTCGAGGCCCTGCTGCGTGGGCCCGAGGAGGTGCTGCTGCTCGACGAGCCGGACAACTACCTCGACGTGCCGACCAAGCGCTGGCTCGAGGCGCAGCTCGCGGCGTCGCCCAAGACGGTGCTCTACGTGAGTCACGACCGCGAGCTGCTCGCCCGGACCGCGACCCAGGTCGCGAGCGTCGAACCGACGCCGGCCGGCTCGACGATCTGGGTGCACGGGGGTGGCTTCGCGACGTACGCGGCGGCGCGCGAGGACCGGCGCTCGCGGCTCGACGAGCTGCTGCGGCGCTGGGACGAGGAGCACGCGAAGCTCAAGCTGCTGGTCTTCACGCTCAAGAACAAGGCAGCGTTCAACGACGGCCTGGCGTCGCGGTACTCGGCCGCCCAGACGCGGCTGCGCAAGTTCGAGGAGGCGGGCCCGCCGCAGGTGATGGCCCGCGACCAGAACGTCAAGGTCCGGCTCGTGGGCGGGCGGACCGCCAAGCGCGCCGTCGTGGCGACGGGGCTGGAGCTGTCGGGCCTGATGAAGCCGTTCGATCTGGAGGTCTGGTTCGGCGAGCGGGTTGCGGTGCTCGGCTCGAACGGCTCCGGCAAGTCCCACTTCCTGCGGCTGCTGGCCGCGGGCGGGTCGGACCCCGATCTCGAGCACGCACCGGTCGACGACGCCGAGATCATCCCAGTCAAGCATGCGGGCCGGGCGATGCTCGGCTCGCGCGTGCGTCCCGGCTGGTTCGCGCAGAACCACGCGCACCCCGAGCTCGTCGGTCGGACCCTGCTCGAGATCCTGCACCGGGGGGACGCGCACCGGTCGGGGATGGGCCGCGAGCCGGCGAGCAAGGCCCTGGACCGCTACGAGCTCGTCGCTGCCGCCGAGCAGGTCTACGAGACGCTCTCGGGCGGCCAGCAGGCGCGGTTCCAGATCTTGCTCCTCGAGCTGTCCGGAGCGACCCTGCTGCTGCTCGACGAGCCGACCGACAACCTCGACCTGCACTCGGCCGAGGCGCTCGAGGTGGGTCTGGCGGCCTTCGAGGGGACGGTCGTCGCGGTCACGCACGACCGCTGGTTCGCGCGCAGCTTCGACCGGTTCCTCGTGTTCGGGGCCGACGGCGAGGTGGTCGAGACCCCCGAAGCGGTGTGGGACTCAGGCCGGGTGCAGCGGGCCCGCTGAGAGCGCATTCGGGCCACGTTTTGACCGCTCCGAAGGCTACGGCTACTCTGATGTGTCGTTGTGCGTCCCCAGCGGTCCGGTGATCCCACTCTCCGGTCTCGTGGAGGGTGATGCGCGGGCGAGCATTCCTCGACCAGTCGCTGCAAGCGGGTGCGTCGGGAGTGAACACATTCAGCTACTCGAAACGAAGGCTACGACCGTGCGCACGTACACCCCGAAGCCCGGCGACGTCGAGCGGACCTGGTACGTCATCGATGCGACCGATGTCGTCCTGGGCCGTCTGGCCACACACGTGGCCACGCTGCTGCGCGGCAAGCACAAGGCGACATTCGCGCCCCACATCGATAACGGTGACTTCGTCATCGTCATCAACTCCGACAAGGTTGCCCTGACCGGCAACAAGCGTGAGACCAAGATCGCGTACCGCCACTCCGGTTACCCGGGCGGGCTCACCGCGACCTCGTACGGCGACCTGCTGGCGACGAAGTCCGACCGGGCGGTGGAGAAGGCCGTTCGCGGCATGCTCCCCAAGAACTCGATCGCTCGCGCGCAGATCACCAAGCTCAAGGTCTACACGGGCTCTGCGCACCCTCACACGGCGCAGCAGCCGACGCCGTACACGATCACCCAGGTTTCGCAGCAGGCCTGACGCCTGCCGCGAGTAGTCACAACACAGGACGCGAGGACACCACCAGTGGCCGAGACCACCGTCGATATCGACGTCGCGGGCGACGACACGCCCAGCAGCTACACCTCTGAGACGACGGCCCCTGCGGGCCGCGGCCAGAGCCTGACCGCCCCCGGCGCGGCCCTCGGCCGTCGCAAGGAAGCGATCGCTCGCGTCCGCCTGGTGCCCGGCACCGGCACGTGGAAGGTCAACGGTCGCACCCTCGAGGACTACTTCCCCAACAAGGTGCACCAGCAGCTCGTCAACTCGCCGCTGAAGCTGGTCGATGTCGAGGGCCGTTTCGACATGGTCGCGAAGATCACCGGTGGCGGCGTCTCGGGTCAGGCCGGCGCACTGCGCCTCGCCATCTCCCGGGCGCTCAACCTGATCGACGAGGAGCACAACCGGGCCGCGCTGAAGAAGGCCGGCTTCCTCTCGCGTGACTCTCGCGTCGTCGAGCGCAAGAAGGCCGGGCTCAAGAAGGCCCGCAAGGCCCCGCAGTACTCCAAGCGCTGATCAATCTCGCGCTGGCCGATGGCCCCGATGGAACTTCCATCGGGGCCATCGGCATGCAGTGAGCACGTCGCACCCAGGCGTGCGTGGCAGAGTCGTGGCACGACGATGAAGGAGACATCTGATGGGACGCCTGTTCGGTACCGACGGGGTGCGAGGCCTGGCCAACCGGGACCTCACCGCAGAACTTGCTCTCGACCTCGCGGTCGCCGCGGCCCACGTGCTCGGCTCCACCGGCGCGTTCGGTGACCACCGGCCGCGCGCCGTGATCGGTCGGGACCCGCGCGCGTCGGGCGAGTTCCTCTCCGCGGCCACCGCGGCAGGCCTGGCCAGCGCCGGGGTCGATGTCGTCAACGTCGGCGTGCTGCCCACCCCGGCCGTCGCGTTCCTCACCGGCGAGCTCGGCGCCGACCTCGGCGTGGTCCTGTCGGCGTCGCACAACCCGATGCCCGACAACGGCATCAAGTTCTTCACCCGTGGTGGGCTCAAGCTCGACGACGTCGTCGAGGATGCGATCGAGGCGCGCCTGCGCGAGCCGTGGGACCGGCCGACCGGAGCCGCCGTCGGGCGCATCACGATGGACTCGGGGCACGCCGGCGAGGAGTACGTCGAGCACCTCGTGAGCACCATCTCCACGCGGCTCGACGGTCTGCGCATCGCCGTCGACTGCGCGAACGGTGCCGCCAGCGAGGTGGGCCCGGCTGCGCTGCGGGCCGCGGGGGCCGACGTCGTCGTCATCAACGCGTCGCCGGACGGCCGGAACATCAACAACCTGTGCGGCTCCACCCACCCCGAGCAGCTGCAGGCCGCGGTCGTGGCCTCCGGCGCCGACCTGGGGGTCGCGTTCGACGGGGACGCGGACCGTTGCCTCGCGGTCGACCACACCGGCGTGCTCGTGGACGGCGACCAGATCATGGGGATCCTCGCGGTCTCGATGCGCGACGCCGGCGAGCTCGCCCAGGACACGCTGGTCGCGACGGTGATGAGCAACCTCGGGCTGCGGCTGGCCATGAACGCCGCCGGTATCACCATGATCGAGACCGGCGTCGGCGACCGGTACGTGCTCGAGGAGATGCGCCTGGGCGGGTACTCGCTCGGCGGCGAGCAGTCGGGCCACGTCATCATGGGCGCGCACTCCACGACCGGTGACGGCACGCTCACCGCGCTGCACCTGGCATCGCGCGTCGCGGCGACCGGGCAGAAGCTGTCCGAGCTCGCCAGCATCGTGCACCGGCTGCCGCAGGTGCTCATCAACGTGCGCGGGGTGGACCGGACGCGGTCCGCGTCGGACGAGGGCCTGCTCGCGGCGGTCGCGGCCGCCACGACGGCGCTCGGGGAGACGGGTCGGGTGCTGCTGCGCTCGTCCGGCACCGAGCCGCTCGTGCGGGTGATGGTCGAGGCCGCGAGCGTCGAGCACGCCGAGCGCATCGCGGGGGAGCTGGCGGACGTGGTGCGCGTACGCCTCGCGTTGTGACGCTGAGCATGCAGGAGCGGGTCCAGCTCTTGCTCGATGGGCCGGATCCGGCGTTCATCGTGCAGGCCGGTCACCCGGTGCTCCGGGCGCGCGCCGAGGAGTACAACGGCCAGCTCTCGGACGGTACGTTTCGGGACCTGATCGAGCTGATGCGTCGAACCATGTATGCGGCACCCGGAGTCGGGCTGGCGGCACCGCAGATCGGGCTCCCGCTCGCACTGGCGGTGATCGAGGACCCGGGGGCGCACGACGTGGACGTCGTCGACGTGCGGGAGCGTTCGGAGCTGCCGTTCCGGGTGCTGGTCAACCCCAGCTACGAGCCGGTAGGCACGGAGCGGGTGTCGTTCTACGAGGGCTGCCTGAGCATCTCCGGCTGGCAGGCCGTCGTCGCGCGACACCGCAGCGTGCGTCTGACCGGCGCAGACGAGACCGGACAGGCGCTCGACGAGATCGTGACCGGCTGGCCGGCCCGGATCGTGCAGCACGAGACCGATCACCTGCGCGGGATGCTCTACATCGATCGCGCGGAGCTGCGGTCCCTCATCGCAGACGAGGGCATCGGCGCGATCCTGGGCTCGGAGCCGTCGCCGACGACGGCGGCCCGCGTGCTCGGCTTCGACCTCGCCTAGCCCCCCGGGGCCACGTCGCCCGGTGGCGGATCAGCCCACAGGCGGACGACGACGTCGTGCTCTGACGGCACGATGGTGCGTGGCGGGGAAACACCGGGAGCTCCCCGATGTCGCTTCCGACCCAGGGTGCCTAGGGTGGTGTCAGCCGGGTCTTCGGCGGGCCCCGCAATCCCGCGCCATCGACTCAGGAGCTGATGACACGTGCAGGACTGGATCCTCGCACTGGCGGCGTCGCCACTCGTGTACCTCGGCCTGTACCTGTTCGCCACGATCGACGGCTTCTTCCCGCCGATCCCGAGCGAGTCGGTCGTCATCGCGCTCGCCGCACTGTCCTCCTCGAGCGGGAAGCCGAACATCGCGCTGATCATCCTGGTCGCTGCGGCCGGGGCTTTCACCGGGGACCAGATCGCCTACGGGATCGGTACCCGGATCAACGTGCGCCGGGTCCGGTTCCTGCGGGGGGTGCGCGGGCAGAAGACTCTCGACTGGGCCGAACGTGCCCTTGCCCGGCGCGGCCCGTCGTTCATCCTCGCCGCGAGGTACATCCCCGTCGGCCGGGTAGCGGTGAACATGACCGCCGGGGCGGTGGGCTACCCGCACCGTCGGTTCGTCGGGCTCACCGCGCTCGCCGCGATCACCTGGGCGATCTACTCCTCGGCTATCGGGCTGGGTGCGGGGGCGTGGTTCAAGGGGCACCCGCTCGTCGCCATCGCCGTCGGCGTGGTCGGCGGGCTGCTCATCGGGCTGGTTCTCGACTGGGTGCTCGGCCGCCTGCAGAACCGCAAAGAACGCCGATTGAGCCGGGCGGAGGCCGTCGCCGAAAGTGCGACGGCAGCCGAGCCGCTGGCCGCTGACGGCGGGCCCCAGCGGGCACCCGACCCGCGGCCCCACGCCCATGTCCAGCCGCGCGCGGCGACCGGGGCACGGCGCGAGCGCAGCACGTAGCGCGCAGGGCGTAACTCGCAGCACCTGGCGAGCGCAGCACCTGGTCAGAGCTTGCGCAGGCGCATCCGCTGGATCGAGTGGTCTGCGCCCTTGGTGAGCACGAGGGTCGCGCGGCTACGGGTGGGCAGGATGTTCTGCACGAGGTTCGGTGCGTTGATCGAGTCCCAGATGGCCGCGGACCGGGCTGTTGCCTCGGCGTCGGACAGCGGCGCGAACTTGTGGAAGTACGACTCCGGCCGGGTGAAGGCGGTCGCGCGCAGCGACAAGAAGCGGTCGATGTACCACTGCCGGACGACCGACGAGCGTGCGTCGACGTAGATCGAGAAGTCGAAGAAGTCGCTCACCGCGAGGTCAGAGGTCCCGACCGGGGTCGGATGAGCGGGCTGGAGGACGTTGAGCCCCTCGACGATCAGCACGTCAGGTCGGCGCACCACGATCTCGGCATCGGGGACGATGTCGTAGGTGACGTGGTCGTACACCGGGACGCGGACCTCGTCCTGGCCCGCCTTGACCTTGGACAGGAACCGGATCAGGGCGCGGCGGTCGTAGGACTCGGGAAACCCCTTGCGCTCCATGAGGCCGCGCCGGGCCAGCTCGGCGTTGGGGAGCAGGAAGCCGTCCGTGGTCACCAGCTCGACGTGGGGGGTCTCCGGCCAGCGGGCAAGCAGCTCGCGCAGCAGGCGGGCGGTCGTCGACTTGCCGACTGCGACAGACCCGGCGATGCCGATGACGAACGGGGTGCCGCCCGAGTCCTCGCCGAGGAAGGTCGTCGAGGCCTTGTGCAGGTTCTTCGACGCCTCGACGTAGAGGTTGAGCAGGCGCGACAGCGGCCGGTACACCGCATCGACCTCGGCGAGATCGATCGGGTCGCCCAGCCCCCGGAGTCGCTCGACGTCGGCGTCGGTCAGCGGGAGGGGCGTGGTGCCCGAAAGCCGGGTCCACACCTGGCGGTCCAGTTCCACGTACGGAGTGGACGGCGTGATCTCAACGGTTGGTGCCACGTGGCGATTGTGCCCGATCCCGGCACCCGAACGCACAAGAGCACGGTGCCGTGTCTCGGTAGACTCCCGGCTCATGTGCGGAATCGTGGGTTACGTCGGTCCCCGTCAGACCAGCAATCGTCCCCTCGAGGTCGTGATGGAGGGACTCCGCCGGCTCGAGTACCGGGGGTACGACTCCGCCGGCGTCGCGCTGGTGACCGGTGAGGGTGGCGGGCTGGTGACCGCCAAGAAGGCGGGAAAGCTCGTGAACCTCATCGAGGAGCTCGAGGCGCACCCGCTCCCGGCCGCGACGGTCGCCATCGGGCACACGCGGTGGGCGACCCACGGCGCTCCGAACGACGTCAACGCGCACCCGCACGTCGCGGGTCCGATCGCACTGATCCACAACGGGATTGTCGAGAACTTCGCTTCGCTCAAGGCCGAGCTGGTCGCCGCCGGAGTGGAGTTCGTCTCGGAGACCGACACCGAGGTGGCGGCACACCTGCTCGCGCGGGCCTATGTCGAGCACGGCAACCTCGCCGTCGCGATGTGCGCCGTCGCGCGCCGGCTCAAGGGCACGTTCACCCTGCTCGCCGTGCATGCGGACGCACCGCACGTCGTCGTCGGCGCCCGGCACGACTCTCCGCTGGTCGTCGGCATCGGCGAGGGCGAGAACTTCCTGGGCAGCGACGTCGCGGCCTTCATCGCGCACACGCGTGAGGCGCTCGAGCTCGGTCAGGACCAGGTCGTCACGATCACCCCCGAGGCCGTCACGGTCACGGACTTCGACGGGGTCCCCGCCGAGGCCCGCCGGTTCACTGTCGACTGGGACGCCGCCGCCGCCGAGAAGGGCGGCTTCGCGTCCTTCATGGACAAGGAGATCCACGACCAGCCGCAGGCCGTCGCGGACACGTTGCTGGGTCGCACGGACATCGCGGGCCGCCTCGTGCTCGACGACCTGCGCATCGACGAGTCCGTGCTGCGCTCGATCGACAAGATCGTGGTCATCGCCTGTGGCACCGCGGCGTACGCGGGGCATGTCGCCAAGTACGCGATCGAGCACTGGTGCCGCATCCCGGTCGAGGTCGAGCTCGCGCACGAGTTCCGGTACCGCGACCCGGTCGTCAACTCGCGCACGCTCGTCGTCGCGATCTCCCAGTCGGGCGAGACGATGGACACCCTGATGGCGGTCCGGCACGCGCGTGAGCAGGGCTCGAAGGTGCTCGCGATCTGCAACACGCACGGCTCGACCATCCCGCGCGAGTCCGACGCCGTGCTCTACACGCACGCCGGGCCCGAGATCGCGGTGGCCTCGACGAAGGCGTTCCTCTCCCAGATCACGGCCGCCTACCTGCTCGGCCTGTACCTCGCGCAGCTGCGCGGCAACAAGTTCGCCGACGAGATCGCCGAGATCCTCGGCCAGCTGCGCGCGATGCCGGACAAGATCCAGCAGGTCCTCGACCGCGCCGAGTCCATCCGGCAGACCGCGCGGGAGATGGTCGACACCAGCTCGGTCCTCTTCCTCGGACGGCACGTCGGGTTCCCCGTCGCGCTGGAGGGTGCGCTCAAGCTCAAGGAGCTCGCGTACATCCATGCGGAGGGTTTCGCCGCCGGTGAGCTCAAGCACGGTCCCATCGCGCTGATCGAAGAGGGCCAGGCGGTCTTCGTGATCGTGCCGTCCCCGCGTGGGCGCGACTCGCTGCACTCGAAGGTCATCTCCAACATCCAGGAGATCCGGGCCCGTGGCGCGCGGACCCTGGTGATCGCCGAGGACGGCGACACCGACGTGCTCCCGTACGCGGACGTCGTCTTCTACGTGCCGCAGTGCCCGACGCTGCTCTCGCCGCTGCTCGCGACCGTGCCGCTGCAGATCTTCGCGTGCGAGCTCGCCACGTCGCGCGGGCTCGACGTCGATCAGCCGCGCAACCTGGCGAAGTCCGTCACGGTCGAGTGAGCGACACGCCCTCGTGATCGACACCGCCTCGTGACCGAGACCACCTCGTGATCGTCGGGATCGGGATCGATGTCGTCGACATCGCGCGGTTCCTCGCGACCCTCGAGCGCGTCCCGGCGCTTCGTGACCGGCTCTTCACCCCCGACGAGCGGCACCTGCCGCCCGCCTCGCTCGCCGCCCGGTTCGCGGCGAAGGAGGCGATCGCCAAATCGCTCGGCGCGCCCGCGGGGATGAGCTGGCAGGACGCGACGATCCGACGAACCGCTGGTGCGCAACCCGTCGTCGAGGTGATCGGCTCTGTTGCCGCGAAGGCGGCCGAGCTCGGCGTGACCGGCTTTCACCTGTCGATCTCGCACGACGCCGGCATAGCGTCCGCCATGGTCATTGCCGAACGTGGCGCGTGACCTCGGGTATGCGCGCTGATTGAGCTTCGCGATTGCGACGCAATTGCAGCATGACTCGCCGCACAGAACTGCGCATTCATTCTGGTCGGAGTGGTTGGCCGTTTTGGTCGGTGAATTGCCAGCCGTGGCCGGGTTCCCAGTGGATCTCGATGTGGTTGTCGTGGACGACGGT